>NZ_NBIM01000001.1:1390103-2085155 GCF_002242685.1 Oceanimonas doudoroffii | reverse complement strand
CCGGTCGTGTAGAGCGTGGTATCGTTCGCGTTGGTGAAGAAGTGGAAATCGTTGGTATCAAAGACACCACCAAGACCACCTGTACCGGCGTTGAAATGTTCCGCAAGCTGCTGGACGAAGGCCGTGCTGGTGAGAACGTTGGTGTTCTGCTGCGTGGTACCAAGCGTGAAGACGTTGAGCGTGGTCAGGTTCTGGCCAAGCCGGGCTCCATCACCCCGCACACCGACTTCGAATCCGAAGTATACGTACTGTCCAAAGACGAAGGCGGCCGTCACACTCCGTTCTTCAAGGGCTACCGTCCGCAGTTCTACTTCCGTACCACTGACGTGACCGGTACCATCGAACTGCCGGAAGGCGTTGAAATGGTAATGCCTGGCGACAACATCAAGATGGTTGTAAGCCTGATCGCTCCCATCGCGATGGAAGACGGTCTGCGCTTCGCTATCCGTGAAGGTGGCCGCACCGTAGGCGCCGGCGTTGTAGCCAAGATCATCAAGTAATTGATGACTGGCGCAACCCGCGCTGTAAAAAAGGAGGCTTCGGCCTCCTTTTTTCGTTTATGGCTTGCGTGCAGTCCTTTACGTTAGTAGCTTCTAATCTAAAGGCCTGCGGGCAGTCCGCGCCGAACACAGCATGAGGAAGCCAGCATGGATATCAAGCCGGTCACAGCGAATTTTGCGGTGGCGGATCAGGTGACCACCGAGGATTTGCCCCGGTTACAGGCCCTGGGCTACCGCACCCTGATCTGCAACCGCCCCGACGGTGAAGCCGCCGGCCAGCCGGCGGCCGAGGCACTGGCCGAGCAGGCGAGGGCCCGGGGCTTTGCCTGGGAGTGGATACCTATCAGCTCCGGTCAGTTTACCGAGGGCGCCATTGCGCGTTTTGACCAGGCACTGCAGGCACACCCGCAACCGGCGCTGGCATTTTGCCGCAGCGGTACGCGTTCCATCACCCTGTGGGCGCTGTCACAGGCTTCCCGGCAGCCGGTGGCCGAGCTGCTGCAGCAGTGCGCCGCCGCCGGCTATGATTTGTCGGCTCAAGTCGATGCCCTTGCCGCCAGGCAGCGAAACTGAACCCGGCAAAAACGCCGTGATCGACGTCGTTTTTTTCAACAAAATTGACTTGCACTGATAACTGATATCATTTAGATTTGTCCTGAGAGCGGAGGACATTTCCATGTATGTGTGTTTGTGCAAGGGTATTACAGAGCGCCAGCTGAAAGAGGCCATTGCCGAGGGTCATAGCGAGTTTATGGATCTCAAGCGCGAGTTGGGTGTGGGTGCCCAGTGTGGCAAGTGCATACCCGTGGCCCTAGCCATTCTGGCCGAGGAGACCGCCAAAAACGCCGTCTATTACGAGGTGGCCTGAGTCCGGAGCTCACGATCATTGAAAAAGCCCCCGAAAGGGGGCTTTTTGTGTTTTGCAGGGCTGCTTATTTGAGGCAGCTTTGGCTACCATGGGGGCAGTTATCATTAAGGATGCCGTAGCCATGAAAGAGACGCAACGAACCCTTTCCGCCCGCAAGAACGTGGCCCTGGTGGCCCACGATCACAAGAAATCCCAGTTACTGGACTGGGTATCCACCCACGCCGAGGCGCTGCGCCCCCACCGCCTGTATGCCACCGGCACCACCGGCACCATGCTCGGTCGTCGGGTCGGGCTGCCGGTCGAGTGCCTGCTGTCGGGCCCCATGGGCGGCGATCAGCAACTGGGCGCGCTGATCGCCGAGGGCAAGATCGACGTGCTGATTTTCTTCTGGGACCCGCTCAACGCCGTACCTCATGATCCGGACGTCAAGGCGTTGTTGCGGCTGGCCTCGGTATGGAATATTCCGGTAGCCACCAATGCCGCCACCGCCGACATGCTGATTAACAGCGCTCAGATGAGCGCCGACTTCAGCATTTGCATTCCCGATTATGAAGGTTACCTGAAGGAAAGAACCGGCGACTGAAGTGCCGGCTCAGCCCCGGCCCAGCTGCCTGCTGGCATAGCGGGGTCGGTTGCTCATGATCTGACTTTTTTGCTCGTCGGTCATGCTGGCCGGGTTCAGTCCCAGCACGCGAAAGGTGAGCAGCGGCCTGGCCTCCAGGGTTACCATCAGTGGCCGAATCCCCTGCAGGACGGTGTCGCCGGGCTCGCCATAGGCATGGCTGAGAATACCCTGCTGTAGCAGATTTTTGACGGCGGGCTCGGTTACCGGCAGTTTTATGACGTTTCTGCGCTGAATGACGAACTCCCGCAGCACCGCCTTTTCACTGGCGTCCAGATAATCCAGCAGTTCCTTCAGCAGCTTTTGTCGGGTCAGCCGTTGCTTGCGGTAAAAGACGTGCTGAAACAGCATGATGGCCGCGATGGATAAAAAGTAGGTGGCCGACAGTACCATCATCAGCACAAACAGCAGGCGGTAATCTGCCAGCCAGGTACCCAGGGCGCCGGCAAACAGCCGCTCGGGCAGCAGGGTGATCATCAGGCAGCTGAGCATCAACCAGCACATCAACCAGTTCAGCGTGGAAACCTGTCGCAACTCCGGCATTGTTCGTCTCTCCGAGGAAGGGCCAGGCAGGCCCGAAAGTCCATGGCACAGTTCAGGCAAAATATGTGCCAGTGAGGCCACACTGAGGGAATGTTAACACCGAGCGCAGGATGGTGGGAAAGGTAATAAGATAATTATCTTTATATTAAACGTATACAAAAATCTGTTAACTTTGTCCCGGTTTTATGTTTTATTAGGGCCCAGTTGGTAATACTTTAGTATGGCTAGACAGGGAGTCATTAAGTAATGAATACAGTTTCACTTGAACAGGCACTGGTGATCATTCAGGGCGCACTGAACCGGGCGAAGGAAGTCTCGGCCGCGCCGCTGACCGTGGCTGTGCTGGACAATGCAGGCGTATTGGTGGCCCTGCAGCGGCAGGACAATTCCAGTCTGATGCGCCCCGATATCGCCATTGCCAAGGCCTGGGGCTCCATCGCCCTGGGACGCAGCTCTCGCGGGCTGGCGGAAATGGCCGCAGCCCGGCCGGGCTTTATGCAGTCACTCAATACCCTGGGCGAAGGCAAAATTCTGCCGGCGCCGGGCGGGGTACTTATTCGTGATGAAAACAAGCGCATCATCGGCGCCGTCGGCATTACCGGCGATCTGTCCGATGTGGATGAAGCCTGCGCGGTAGCCGGCGTCGAGCATGCCGGCCTGCAGGCGGATTGCAGCTGAGGGAGCTGTCTCCCCGCTGGGATAACATGTTGTTTTGGTCGAGGGGTAACCTTGGTTACTCTTTTTTCACGCTCACCTTGTGGTGGGCGTTTTTTTTATGAATTTTTACCGTATTCCGGTATGGTTGGCAAAAACAAAGCCCGCATTTTGTGGACGGAGCCAAAAAATAACTATGTCACGGATAAGAGCAAGGAACGAAGAGAAGATTATTCGCGCAGCCAGCCGGGTGTTTGCCGAGCACGGCTATGCCGCCACCAAGACCGCCGATATCGCCGAGTTGGCGCAGTTGCCCAAGCCCAATATCTACTATTACTTTGGCAGCAAGGAAAACCTGTACCGGGCCGTGCTGGAAAGCGTCACCGAACCGTTGCTGGCGGCCTCGGCGCCCTTTGAAGAACATCAGGATCCGCTGACGGCGCTGACCGCCTACATTCGCGCCAAGCTGCTCATCTCCCGGGATTACCCCTATGCCTCCAAGGTGTTCGCCAGCGAGATCATGCACGGTGCTCCCCACCTGCCGGAAGACATCATTCAACGCCTGAGCGGCCAGACCCGTTTTCTAAGCGAGCGCCTGAGTCAGTGGATGGAGCAGGGGCTGATGGCCCGGCTGGAGCCCAAGCACCTGCTGTTTGCCATCTGGGCATCCACCCAGACCTACGCCGACTTCAACTGGCAGATCACCATGGCCCTGGGCAAGGACGAGCTCGACGAGACCGACTTTGATCAGGCCGCCGAGGTGATCACCCGCATGGTGATCGAAGGCTGCCGGGTCAGCCCCCTGGCCGAAGCCTGACAGTCAGCTCGAGGGGTTCTTGGCCTGGTTGCCCAGCTCCCGGTCGGGCATGATAAAACCCAGCAGCAGACATCCCAGGCCATAGCCGGCCAGTGACAGGTAGACCGGCGCCGACCAGTCGGCCTGTTGCTGCTGATACTGCCAGCCCAGCCAGATCACTCCCAGGGTGCCGCCCAGCGAGCGGCAGAAGTTCATCAGCGCCAGCCCAGCCCCCAGCTGGCTGGCGGGCAGGGCGTTCTGCACCGCGATGGAGCAGGCCACGATCAGAAAGCCGATGCCCACGCCGGCGGCAATTAAACCACCATACAGCCAGAGGCCGCTCAGGCCATGGTTCACCAAGCCCCACAGCAGGCCACAGCCCAGTCCCAGCAGCAGGCCACCGGCCCAGGGAAAGGGACGGCAGTAGCCCACATGGGCAATGCGCTTGCCGCTGACAAAGGTGCCGGCGGTGACACTTAGAATAAACCACAGCAATACTCGGCTGGTGTCTTCCGGCCGCTGCCCCTGCTGCTCCAGCGCCAGGGGCAGATACACCAGCAACCCCAACCGCACCGCTTCCGACAAGGCCAGCAGCAGCACTGCCATGGCCATCAGACGCTCGCCCAGCAGCCGCAACGGCAGCACGGGGTGAGGATGCCGCCACTGCTGCACCAGCAGCAACAGGCTGAGCAGCAGGGCCGAACCGATCAGGAGCGGCTGCCACGGCGCCAGTGCCGGCAGCAGCTCGGCGGTGTTGGTGGACAGTCCCCAAGCCACCCCCGCCAGCACCAGCAGCACCATGCCGGTGTGGTCGGGCCTGCTGCGGGTACCCCTGTGTCCCAGGCCCTGCAGTGCCCACCAGCACAGCCCCATGGCGAGTACGCCCAGGGGTAGCTTGAACAGAAATAGCCAGCGCCAGTCAAAGCGGGCGATCAGGGCGGCGCCCAGCAGCGGCCCGGCCACGCTGGATACCGCGAACAGGGTGGAGATCAGTCCCTGATAGCGGCCCACCTGACGAGGCGGTATTACATCGGCAATCACCGCAAACGACAGTGCAATCAGGCCACCGCCACCGAGACCGGTGAGTAACCGGGTGGCCAGCAGCTGCGCCAGGCTGTCGGCCAGGACACTGGTCATCGAACCCAATATAAAAAGGGCAATGGCCGTCAGCAGGCAGGGCAGGCGGCCGAAACGATCGCTCAGCCGGCCATATACCGGCATGGTCAGGGTCATGGTGAACAGATAGCCGCTGACCAGCAGCGGCGCCAGGGCTGGGGCGTCAAAGGTGCGCCCCAGGCTGGAAATGGCCGGCATCAGCAGGGTGATTTCCAGCGCGCCCAGCATGATGGCCAGGGCTACACCGGCAAAGACGCGGTGTGCCTGCCGGTCTGGGGATGTCTCAAACATGATAAACAGGGCTCCCACTACACTTAAAGAAAACAGGCCGGGCCTTTCATGGCTTGCCCGAAACCGTCGTGCCAACAGGCAGTTAACTATGAAGTGGCGGGCACCGGCAACTTGAGTGTAAAATAATTGTTGACCCATGAGTCAGATTTTAATTTAATTAGATGTGAAGATATTAACAACTCATTTGTTCGGCCAGGCGCCAGAACCCTGAAGGAGGCAAGCCGTGATCACCTTTCTGTTAAATCAGGAGCTGCGACAGGAGCAGGACCTGTCCCCCAATATGACGGTGCTCAATTATCTGCGCACCCGCGTTGGCAAGACCGGCACCAAGGAAGGCTGCGGCTCCGGTGACTGCGGCGCCTGCACCGTGGTGCTGGGCGAGCGTGACGGTGACCGCATGCGTTATCGCTCGGTCAACTCTTGCCTGACCTTTGTGTCGGCACTGCACGGCAAGCAATTGCTCACCGTGGAAGATCTCAAGTCCAAGGATGGCCGCCTGCACCCGGTGCAACAGGCCATGGTCGACTTTCACGGCTCCCAGTGCGGCTTCTGCACCCCGGGCTTTATCATGTCGATGTTTGCGCTGAGCAAGAACAAGCCGGCGGCCGGACAGCACGACATCTTTGAGGCCCTGGCCGGTAACCTGTGCCGCTGTACCGGCTATCGCCCCATAGTGGACGCCGCCAAGGCCATTGCCGAACAACCGCAACTGGCCGATGACTTTTCCCGCTACGAGCAGCAGCTGGTGGAGCAACTGGCGCAAATTGAGACCGACACCCTGGTGACCCTGAGCGGTGACGACAAGGTGTGCTTCTCGCCCACCAGCAGCGCCGAACTGGCCACCCTGCTGGAGCAGCACCCGGATGCCCGGCTGCTGGCCGGCGGCACCGATCTGGCGCTGGAAGTGACCCAGTTCCACCGCGAGCTGCCCACCATGATTTATGTGGGCAACGTGGCCGACATGAAAACCCTGGAAGAGACCGACGATGGCCTGGTGATTGGTGCCGCCCGCTCCTTGAGTGACAGCTACGAGGCGCTGAACCGCTACTATCCCGACTTCGGTGAGCTGCTGCACCGCTTTGCGTCCCTGCAAATCCGTAACCAGGGCACTCTTGGGGGTAACGTCGGCAACGCCTCGCCCATCGGCGATGCGCCGCCGGTACTGATTGCGCTGAACGCCACCCTGGTGTTGCGCAAGGGTGAGCGCGTGCGCGAACTGCCGGTGGAAGACTACTTCCTCAGCTACAAGGTGACGGCCCAGGAGCAGGGCGAGTTTATCGAGCGCATTATCGTGCCCAAGCCCGCCGCCAATCAGCACTTCAGGGTGTACAAGCTGTCCAAACGGATAGACGACGACATTTCCGCGGTGTGTGGTGCCTTCAACCTGATCATCGAGAATGGCACCGTCACCGACGCCCGCATCGGCTTTGGCGGCATGGCCGCCACTCCCAAGCGGGCCTCCGGCTGTGAACAGGCGCTGCTGGGCCAAAGCTGGAACATGGCCACGGTCAAGGCCGCCATGAAGGCCCTGGAAGCCGACTTTGAGCCGCTGTCGGATTTTCGTGCCAGCAAGGAATACCGCACTCGCACCGCAGCCAACCTGCTGTACAAGTGCTTTATCGAGCAACAGGATCTGAAACTGGAAACCAGGGTGACGTCTTATGTCTAACAAACCGCAGAACACGCTCACCATCGATGAAATGATGGCGAAGATGAAACAGGAACTGCAAACCGGCGTGGGCAAGAGCGTGCCCCACGACAGCGCCGCCCGGCAGGTATCCGGTGAAGCCCAGTACATTGACGATCGGCTGGAATTCCCCAATCAGTTGCATGTGTATGCCCGGCTGTCCGACAAGGCCCATGCCCGCATCACCAAACTGGACGTAAGCCCCTGTTACCAGTTCCCCGGCGTGGCCATTGCCATTACCGCCGAAGACGTGCCCGGCGAGCTCGACATCGGCCCGGTGCTGGCCGGTGATCCGCTGCTGGCCGATGGCAAGGTGGAATATTACGGCCAGCCGGTGCTGGCGGTAGCCGCTAATGATCTGGAAACTGCACGCAAGGCGGCCATGGCGGCCATTGTGGAATACGAAGAGCTGCCGGCGGTGCTGTCGGTGGAAGAGGCCCTGGAAAAAGAGCTGTTTGTGACCGAAAGCCACAAGCAGCAGCGGGGCGACTCCGCCGCCGGCCTGAAAAAGGCCAAGCACGTGATCGAGGGCAGCCTGCATATCGGCGGTCAGGAGCATTTTTATCTGGAAACCCAGATAAGCTCCGTGGTGCCCACCGAAGACGGCGGCATGATGGTGTTTACCTCCAGCCAGAACCCCACCGAGGTTCAGAAGCTGGTGGCCAGTGTGCTGGGCGTACCCATGAACAAGGTGGTGATCGACATGCGCCGCATGGGTGGCGGCTTCGGCGGCAAGGAAACCCAGGCCGCCGGCCCTGCCTGCATGGCTGCCGTGGTGGCCCGTCTCACCGGTCGCCCGGCCAAGATGCGGCTGCCGCGCATGGAAGACATGATCATGACCGGCAAGCGTCATCCCTTCTACAACCAGTACAAAATCGGCTTTGATGATCATGGCCGCATTCAGGCGGCAGAAATCACCGTGGCCGGTAACTGCGGTTATTCGCCGGATCTGTCATCGTCCATTGTCGATCGGGCCATGTTCCATTCCGACAATGCCTACTACCTGGGCGATGCCACCGTGATCGGCCATCGCTGCAAGACCAACACCGCATCCAACACTGCCTATCGCGGCTTTGGCGGTCCTCAGGGCATGATGACCATAGAGCACGTGATGGACGAAATTGCCTCACACCTTGGCAAGGATCCCCTGGAGATCCGCAAGATTAACTTCTATGGCAAGGCCGAGCGCAACGTCACCCATTACCATCAGCCGGTGGAGCACAACATCATTCACGAGTTGGTGGCGGATCTGGAGTTGTCGTCGGAATACGCCAAGCGCCGCGAGGAAATTCGTACCTTCAACGCCAACAGTCCCATCCTGAAGAGAGGGATTGCCATCACGCCGGTGAAGTTCGGTATTTCCTTTACCGCCACCTTCCTCAACCAGGCCGGTGCACTGATCCACGTCTACACCGACGGCAGTATTCACCTCAACCATGGTGGCACCGAGATGGGGCAGGGCCTCAACATCAAGGTGGCCCAGGTGGTGGCGGAAGAGTTCCAGGTGGACATCGATCGCATTCAGATCACCGCCACCAACACCGACAAGGTGCCCAACACCTCACCCACCGCGGCGTCGAGTGGTGCCGATCTGAACGGCAAGGCGGCCCAGAATGCGGCCCAGACCATCAAGCAGCGACTGATTGACTGGGCGGCGGGCCACTTCCAGGTCAGTCCGGAAGAAGTGGTGTTCAAGAACAACTTTGTGCAGATTCGCCACACCCTGATGTCGTTTCAGGAGTTCGTGCAGCTGGCCTACTTCAACCAGGTATCGCTGTCGAGCACCGGGTTCTACAAGACCCCGAAGATCTACTACGATCACGCCACCGGCTCGGGCCGCCCGTTCTACTACTTCGCCTATGGCGCCGCCTGTTCGGAAGTGGTGGTGGATACCCTCACCGGCGAATACAAGCTGCTGCGCACCGACATTCTGCACGACGTGGGTGACTCCCTGAACCCGGCCATCGACATCGGCCAGGTGGAAGGTGCCTTTATTCAGGGCGCCGGCTGGCTGACCACCGAGGAGCTGGTATGGAACGAGCAGGGCCGGCTGATGACCAGTGGCCCCGCCAGCTACAAGATTCCGGCGGTGGCCGACATGCCGACGGAATTCCGCGTCAAGCTGGTGGAAAACCGCAAGAACCCGGAAGACACCGTGTTCCACTCCAAGGCCGTGGGCGAGCCACCCTTCATGCTGGGCATGGCGGTGTGGTGTGCGCTGAAAGACGCCGTGGCCAGCGTGTCCGGTTACCTGCGTTACCCCCACATCGACGCGCCGGCCACGCCCGAGCGGGTGCTGTGGGCGGTGGAGCAAATGCGAGGGCTGGTGGAGCAGGAAGAGGCCGCTGCCACTGACGCGGTTTCCATCAAGTAACCGGCCGGCAATCTGCATACCAGAGGGGCGGTGCGCCGCCCCGGGAGCGACACATGTTCAAGGACAACTGGATTCGAACCCTGGCCGAGCTGGAGCAGCGGGGCGAACCCTGCGTCATGGTCACCGTGGTGGAGCACAAGGGCTCCACCCCCCGTGACAGCGGTACCAAAATGCTGGTGACCGAAGAGGGCTGTTACGCCACCATCGGCGGCGGCCACCTGGAATACAAGGCGCTGGAGCTGGCACGGCAAATGCTGGCCGGTGGCGAACAGCACATGCGCATCGAGCGCTTCAACCTGGGCGCCAGCCTGGGCCAGTGCTGCGGCGGCATGGCCACCATCATGCTGGAGCCGGTGGTGCGGCCGCGTCATCACCTGGTGCTGTTCGGCGCCGGCCATGTGGCCAAGGCACTGGTACATGTACTGGCGACGCTGCCGTTTCGCATTACCTGGGTGGACTCACGGGCCGAGGAGTTTCCCGCCGAGCTGCCCGAAGGGGTGACCGCCCTGGTCAGCGAGGATCCGGTGGACGAGGTGGATGATCAGCCAACCGGCAGTTACTACCTGGTGATGACCCACAACCACCAGCTTGATCTTGAACTGTGCGCCCGCATTCTCAAGCGCAAGGATGCCCGCTATTTCGGCGTGATCGGCTCGCGCACCAAGCGTAAGCGCTTTGATTACCGGCTGAAGGAGCGGGGCTTTGACGACGCCGCCCTGGCCGGCATGATCTGCCCCATCGGCCTGCCCGAGGTGGCCGGCAAACACCCGGCGGAGATCGCCGTGTCTGTGGCCGGTCAGCTGATCGCCGCCTATCAGGCCGGTGACGCGGCCGCCATTGCTGAGGCGAGCCCCGCCGCCATTCAGGCCGAGCACGCCTGATTTTATTGATTTCAAGGAGACGCGCAGAGATGACGCAACCCGTAGCCTACCGCGCCGCCATTTTGTACAGCCTGGGTGACCCGGCCAGGGTCGGCCTCGATGATTCCTTCGTCTGGCACGAAGATGGTGTGCTGGTGGTGGCCGACGGCCATGTTCAGGATGTGGGACCGGCACCGGAAGTGCTGGACCGGCTGCCCGCCGGTACGCAAGTGATTACGCTGGAAAATCGGCTGATCACGCCGGGCTTTATCGATACCCATATTCATTTTCCCCAGACCGAGATGATCGCTTCATACGGCGACCAGCTGCTCGACTGGCTCAATAACTACACCTTTCCGGAGGAGCGCAAGTTTGCCGAGCCGGCCCACGCCGCCCGTGTGGCCGGGCTGTTTCTCGACGAGCTGCTGCGCAACGGCACCACTACCGCCATGGTGTTCGGTACCGTGCACCCGCAGGCGGTGGATGCCTTTTTCACCGAATCGTCCCGGCGCAATACCCGCATGATCGCCGGCAAGGTGATGATGGACCGCCACGCCCCCGACTACCTGCTGGACACCCCCGAATCGTCCTACGCCGACAGCAAGGCGCTGATCGAGCGTTGGCACAAGAACGGACGCCAGCTCTATGCGGTAACGCCGCGCTTCGCCCCGACCAGCACCGCCGAGCAGCTGACCGTGGCCGGGCGGCTGATGAGCGAGTATGACGATCTCTACATGCAGACCCACCTGTCGGAAAACAAGCAGGAGATCGAATGGGTCAAGTCGCTGTTCCCCGAACAAAAGGGTTACCTGGACGTCTATGACCACTTCGGCCTGCTCGGCGAGCGCTCGGTGTTTGCCCATGCGGTACACCTGGAGCAGGAAGAGAGCGAGCGCATGGGGGAAACGGACTCGGTGATTTCCTTTTGCCCGACTTCCAACCTGTTCCTGGGCTCCGGCCTGTTCGACCTGACCTCGGCCGAGCAACACCGCATTCGCGTGGGCCTGGGCACCGACGTGGGCGCCGGCACCAGCTTTTCGATGCTGCAGACCATCAACGAAGCCTACAAGATTCAGCAGCTGCAGCAGCAGAAGCTGCATCCGCTCAAGGCCTTTTACCTGGCTACCCTCGGCGGGGCAGAGTCGCTGCGCCTGGACGACCGGCTGGGCAACCTGCAGCCGGGCAAGGAGGCCGACTTCCTGGTGATCGACCTGCACGCGACTCCGCTGATGAAGGCACGTATACAAAATGCGCAGACTTTGTTTGAAAAGCTGTTTGTGCTGATGATGCTGGGCGATGACAGGGCCATTGCCGAAACCCATGTTTACGGCGAATGCCGGCACAGACGGGATGTCGCCAACTAGCGCATACGGGTGATTCGAGCACGAAAAAACGCCCGGGCCGGGCGTTTTTTGTGTTCAGTCACAGACTTGGACATTGCGGCTGTCGTAACGGCAAAAACCGCGTTAGATTGTATACGTGTAATGTAACAATTTTTTAACTGATAATGGTGGAGACGGCATGCCAATGCCGCCGAGCCAGGATCGCAAACGGAAACCAAAGCATGAGTTCACTCAGTCAACTGGAGCCAAGACCTGTCAAGTCGAGCTCAAACACCCAGGACGATATCGTCTACGAGCATATCTTTGACGCTATTCTGGAGCAACGCCTGGCGCCCGGCACCAAGCTCAGCGAGGAAGCCTTGGGAGACATCTTCGGGGTCAGCCGTACCATTATTCGGCGCGCCCTGCTGCGCCTGTCTCATGAGCAGGTGGTGATCATTCGTCCCAACCGGGGCGCCGTGGTGGCCGCACCCAGCGTTGAAGAAGCCCGGCAGATCTTTGCCGCCCGCCGCGTGGTGGAGCTGGCGGTTACCGAGCTGGCGGTGCAGAACGCCACACCCGAGAGCCTGGCCCGCATGCGCGCCATGGTCAAGGAAGAGCAGGACGCCTTTGCCCGGGGCGACCGGGGCAGCGGCATTCGCCTGTCCGGTGAATTTCACCTGGAGCTGGCGCACATGGCCAATAATACGCCGCTGCTCAACTTTCAGCGCAGCGTGGTGTCCCAGACCTCGTTGATTATTGCCCAGTACGAAGTCGGTCATCAGGCCCATTGCTCCTTTAATGAGCACGAAATCCTGTTGAATGCCATTGAGTCCGGCGACAAGGACACGGCCATGCAACAAATGACCGAGCACCTGAATCACATCGAAGCCAAGCTCAATCTGGACGGCGACTCCGCCTCCACCGACCTGCACGTGGTGTTTTCCGGCGTCGCCAAAAAGCGCCGCGGTCGCTGATTTCTCATATCGTGTATCTGGGGTGGCACTCCACCCCGGCCTTGCCGTATTCCTCTTTCCTTTCTCTCTCTTTGCCCTTTTCCTGCCGTCATTCTTTCTCGTGATGGAGGGTGGTCCAAGCCGACACGGACAACTGGCGCTACCGGCCTCGCCCCCTTTCCCCCTAATGTTATGAGCATGTAAACGGCCCGGCGTCGTCGGGTCAGGGTTCATCGCCACTTCAATGGCCAAGGGAGAATTGATATGTCCACCGAAAACCAGAAAACCATCGCCCTGCTGGAGCAGCTGTTCGCCGCCTTTAACCGTCACGATATCGACGGTGTCATGGCCTGCATGACCGATGATGTTGTGTTTGAAGGCGCCGCCGGCCCCGATGCCCACGGCAACCGTTTTGAGGGCGCCGATGCCGTTGCCGCCGCGTTTATCAATGTATGGACCAGCATGCCGGATGTGCAGTGGAACAACACCAGCCACTTTGCGGTAGGCGATCGGGGCGTGTCTCAGTGGACCTTCTGTGCCACTACGCCGGACGGCCGTCGCATTGAGGCCGACGGCGTGGATCTGTTCACCCTCAAGGGCGGCAAGCTGGCGCTGAAACAGGCCTTCCGCAAGGATCGTCCACTGCTGGATCCGCGCTAAGCCACGGCAGCCACACTCAGTTAACGGGAATCACAAATATGGATATGGTCAACAACACTCGGGCGGATTACCGCCAGCCGGCACAGGCCGACACCGTGCTGGATCGTTACGATCCCGGCTATGATCCCCTGGTGGCGCCCAACCCCGGCCGGGGTCAGCAGTACGCCCCCACCTACTGGGTTGCCACTGCCGGCACACCGCCGGAGGATGATGGCCCCGTAACCGCTGACATGGATGTCGACGTGGTGATTATCGGCAGCGGCTTTACCGGCCTGTCTGCGGCCCTGCACCTGGCTCGGGATCACGGCATCAAGGCTACCATTCTCGAGGCCAACCAGGTCAGCTGGGGCTGCACCAGCCGCAACGGCGGCCAGGCCCAGAATGCCTCGGGCCGCTTGACCCGCTCCCAGTGGGTCAAGCGTTGGGGGCTGAGCACCGCGCGTAAAATGCACGAAGAAGTGCGGGAAGGCTTTGACACCTTCAAGGGCCTGATTCGGGACGGCAATATCGACTGCGATCCCCAGGATGGCGGCCACCTTTATATTGCCCACCGCGACAAGGCGATGCGCAAGCTGGAAGCGGAAGCCAAGGTGCTGCGCGAGCAGTTCGGCTATGAAACCGAGATGCTCGACAAGGCCACCCTCAGCCGCAACTACGTCAACGAGGCCGAGGCGGTGGGTGCCATGCACGAGCCCGACGGCATCGGTGTGCACCCGCTCAAGCTGGCGCACGGCTATCACCGCTGGGCCCGCAGCCTGGGTGTGACCATACATCCCTCCAGTCCGGTGCTGGGCTGGGAAACCATCAATGGTGTGCACCACATCAAGACCCCGGGCGGCACGGTGCGCGCACGGGCGGTGGGCGTGGCTACCGGGGGCTACACCTCCCAGGGCCTGCACGGCAGCCTGAACAGCAAGATCATGCCAATACTGTCCAACTCCCTGGTAACCCGGCCGCTGACCGAGCAGGAGCTGGATGCCTGTAACTTCAGGACCAACGAGGTGATCACCGACACCCGTACCCTGCGTTACTACTATCGCAAGCTGCCCGACAACCGCGTGCAGATCGGCAGCCGCAGCTCCATTACCGGGGCCGATGCCAGCAACCCCAAGCACCTGCAAATGCTGATTGACGGCCTGCATCGCAAGTTTCCGCCGCTCACCGGCATTCAGATCGACTACTCCTGGTGGGGCTGGGTGGACGTCAGCCACGACATGATGCCGCGCATCTATCAGCCCGATGACAAGGAGCAGATCTACTATGCCCTGGGCTACGGCGGCAACGGTGTCATGTTCTCGGCCCATGCCGGCCGGCGCATGGCCCAGCGCATTGCCGGCATTCAGGAAGGTTTTGAGCTGCCCATTTACAACTCGCCGCTGCCGGGGCATTTGTTTGCGCCCTTCCGCCGCCTGGGCCAGCGCATGCTCTATCACTGGTACCATTTGCGTGACGAGCATCTGTAAATTTGCATTTGATTGTTAACAAGGGTTTTACTTTTTTGCCCTCTGAGTTACAAGGTTCGACTCAGAGGGCGTAGTGCGTGGTTTCGCCATAGAATTCAACTCACTGAAAGGTAAGCCTTTTCATGTTTCAGCTGTTCCACCTTTCCACGGAAAAAAACACCAGCCTGCAGCAGCAGCTGCGCGAACAAATCGCCGCCGCCATTCTTAACGGCAACATTCCCGTCGACAGCCCGCTGCCGTCCAGCCGCAAGCTGGCCAAGCAGCTCAGCATTGCCCGCAATACCGTGGTGTTGGCCTATGAGCACCTGCTCGACGACGGCTACCTGCTGGCCAGGGAGCGCAGCGGATATTTTGTGAACCCGGAGATATTGTCAAAGCGCCCGGAGCTGCCCGAAGCCAAGGCGCCCACCACAGCGGGCACGCCGCCGGACTGGAGCCGTAAACTCAAGGTGCGCCCCAGCGACCAGCACAATATCAGCAAGCCCAGAGACTGGCAGAAATACCCTTATTCCTTTATCTACGGCCAGTTCGATCCCAGCCTGTTCCCCAGCAACAACTGGCGTGAGTGCTGTCGCGACGCGGTGAGCATTCCCGCCATTCGCGACTGGGCGTCCGACAGCTTTGACAACGATGATCCCCTGCTGATCGAGCAGATCCGGACCCGGCTGTTGCCCCGGCGCGGCGTCTGGGCCTCAGCGGACCAGATCCTGGTGACGGTAGGGGCCCAGCAGGCCCTCTATCTGCTGGCCAAGTTGCTGCTCGACAAGGACAGCACCATCGGCATTGAGGATCCGGGGTATGTCGACATTCGCAATATCGCCACCATGAACCCCTCAAAGGTTCGCCCGCTGCCGGTGGATGAGCAGGGACTGATCGTCGATGAGCGGTTGTCCGGCTGTGACCTGGTGTACACCACTCCCAGCCACCAGTGCCCGACCACGGTGACCATGCCCCTGGAGCGGCGCTTTGAATTGCTGAAGCAGGCCAGCGAGCAGGACTTTCTGATCATCGAGGACGATTACGAAAGCGAGACCAACTTCAAGACCAATCCCACGCCGGCGTTAAAGAGCCTGGACAAGAATGACCGGGTGCTCTACGTGGGCAGCCTGTCCAAGACCCTGGCGCCGGGACTCCGGCTGGGCTACCTGGTGGGGCCGGCGGAGCTGATTCGCGAGGCCCGCGCCCTGCGCCGGCTGATGCTGCGCCACCCGGCCGCCAACAACCAGCGCTCGGTGGCACTGTTTCTGGAGCGGGGCTATCACGACGCCCTGATCATGAACCTGGCCCGGGCTTACGAAGAACGCTGGCGGGAGATGGGCGCGGCGCTAGACGAGTTGTTGCCCAGCTCCAGCCGCCAGCCCGGCTTTGGCGGCTCCTGCTACTGGGTGCAGGGCCCCGAAGGTCTCGACAGCCGCATATTGCGCAAGGAGGCGGCGGACAGGGGCATACTGATCGAGCCCGGCGATATTCATTTTCAGGGTGAAACAGTGCCGCTCAATTATTTTCGGCTGGGCTATTCCTCCATTGCCGCCGAGCGTATACGTCCCGGCATCGAAGCCCTGGTGGCACTGATCAAGGACATGACCTGACAAAAAGGCCCCGCCAGTACGGGGCCTTGTTCGCCAGGGGAATAACGGGGGCGGGGTTACCCCATCAGCAGCAGATAGGCGATAACCAGCAGGGCGATAAAGGCGGTCTCCAGCACCACCAGCAGCACCGGCTTCCAGCCCACCGAGAGAATGTCCTTGAGCTGGGTGCGCACGCCCAGGGCGGCGATGGCGGTGAGCAGCAGCCAGGATGAGCTGTTGGCCAGAGGGGCGCTCAGATCCTGCGGAATCCAGCCCAGGCTGTTGAGTACAAACAGGACCACGAAGCCGATCAGAAACCCGGGAATGGCCACTCGGCTGCCGCCGCCGGCCTGACCCTGCTTGCTGGCGGCACGGCGGATCAGAATGCCGATGGTCATCACGATGGGCACCAGCATGGCCACCCGCAGCAGCTTGACGAAGGTACTGAGATCACCCACCTCGGCCGACATGCTGTAGCCGGCGCCCACCACCTGGGCCACGTCATGAATGGTGGCGCCGATAAAGAGGCCGGCTTCCTGATCCGACAGCCCCAGGGCTTCGCTGATCATGGGGTAGAAGATCATCGCCAGGGTGCTGAGGGTGGTGACGCTGATCACGGTAAACAGGGTGTCGCGCTTGGCCTGCTCGCTCTGGGGCAGCACGCTGCTGATGGCCATGGCCGCCGAGGCGCCGCAAATGGCCACCGAGCCGCCGGTAAGGGTGCCAAACTCCTTGGAAAAGCCCAGCCAGCGGGCCATGACCACGCCAAAGCAGATGGTCAGCACCACCGCGGAGCACACCATCAGCATGGGCTGCCAACCCAGCGTGAGCACGTCGCCAAAGGTGATGCGCAGGCCCAGCAGGGCCACGCCCAGGCGCAGCAGGGTCTTGGCCGACAGCTCCAGGCCCGGGGCACATTGGGGTTCATGACTGAGAAAATTGAATGCCAGCCCCAGCAGCAGGGCCATCAGCATGGCGGGGGCACCGTAGTGCTGAGACAGAAAGCTGGCGGCAATGCCGATGGTGGCGGCCACGCAGATGCCGGGAAAATAACGTTTGCGGATTTCCTCGATGCGCTGCACCAGGCCCAGAACCGGGGAATGAGTGTCGGCGGCCATGGCCCCTCCGTAATCAAGAATGAATGTTGCTTTAATGTTATTGACGGACCAGGCCGGCGAGCCAATGCCGTTTTCGGCCAGGGCGATTACTTTTTTGCATAGGTGTGAATTCCAACAACAAGGACAACGTCATGGAAACCAAGTGGCTGCATGATTTTATCGCACTGAGCGAGCAGGGCAGCTTTTCACGGGCGGCGGAAAGCCGCTTTGTGACCCAGCCCGCCTTCAGCCGGCGTATTCGCTCGCTGGAAAACTGGCTGGGGGTGGCGCTGGTGTGCCGCAATCGCTATCCGCTGGAGCTGACCCCCGCCGGCGAGGCCTTTCTGGAGCAGGCGCGCCAGTTGCTGGCCCAGATTTATGGAGTACGCAGCCAGCTGCGCCAAAGCCAGCAGCACACGCCGGGGTTGAGCCTGATCACCCAGCCGGCGCTGGCGGTGACCTTTTTTCCCGCCTGGCTGCACCGGTTGCGGCCGGCCTTGGGCGAGGGCCTGGTGCGGCTCAACACCGGCCATTACCACGAAGCCATGGAGCAGTTCATGGCCGGAGCGGTGGACTTTTTGCTGTGCTTTTCCGGCCCCGACGGCGCCGAGGCACCGCAGCGACCGGACGTGGAGCGGCTGTGCCTGGGCCGGGATCGGCTGGTGCTGGTGGCGGCCACCGATGCGCAGGGGACACCGCTGTTCCGGCTGGAAGAACAGCGGCCACTGCCCCTGCTGCTCTATCCCAGGGATGCCTTTCTCGGTGCCCTGGTGCAGCAGCAGTGCCTGCCGGCCCTGGGGGAGTTGCCCTGGCGACCGGTGTGTGAAAATGCCCTGGGGGAAGGGCTCAAGGCCCAGTTGCTGCAGGGCGAGGGTGCGGCCTTTCTGCCGGAAAGCCTGGTACGCGACGAACTTGCCAGCGGCCGGGTGGCACTACTGCCGGGCGTGCGCGCCCTGAATCTCGACATTGAACTGTGCCGGTTGGGTGCCCCCCGTTCCGAACTGGCCGCCCGTTTCTGGCAACAAAGCGCCTTGCTGGCCAGCGGCTGAACCGGCCTGGCCCCATTTTTTAACGCTGGCGTAACATGGTTGGCAAATCTGGCCCTATGTTACCCGGCCCCCCCTTCCTAAGCTGTTCCCCAAGCGAGTGACCTCGGGCTCTTGTCAGCCAGCGTTGTTCACCCGTCATTCATAACGAGAACAACAAACGCAAACCTGTTTGAACAGAAAACGGATTATTTGACTCAACCCAACCCAGGAGATGGCGACAGGCCGCCACCGACGGGAAACAGCAAAAGGAAGACAGCTATGCCACGTATGACTCCCAGTGAAGCTTTGGTCGAAACCCTGGCGGCCAACGGTGTTACCGATGTGTTCGGTATCATGGGCTCGGCCTTTATGGATGCCATGGACATTTTTGCCCCGGCCGGCATTCGCCTGATCCCTACCGTGCACGAGCAGGGCGCCGGCCACATGGCCGACGGTTATGCCCGGGTCAGTGGCCGTCACGGCGTCTGTATCGCCCAGAACGGCCCCGGCATCACCAACTTCGTGACCGCCATCGCCGCGGCCTACTGGGCCCACAGCCCGGTGGTGTGCATTACCCCGGAAACCGGTTCCATGACTCAGGGTCTGGGCGGCTTTCAGGAAGCGCAGCAGCTGCCCTTCTTTGAAACCATCACCAAGTACCAGGGCCACGTGGCCAACCCGGCGCGCATGGCCGAGTTCACCGCCCGCTGTTTCGACCGTGCCATGCTCGACAACGGTCCGACCCAGCTCAACATTCCCCGGGACTTCTTCTACGGCGACATCAATGTAGAAATTCCCGAGCCGATCCGCATTGAGCGTGGCGCCGGTGGTGAGCAGAGCCTGCAACAGGCCGCCGCCCTGCTGGCCGAAGCCCAGTTCCCGGTGATCATCTCCGGTGGCGGTGTGGTCATGGCCGACGCGGTGGAAGAGTGCAAGGCGCTGGCCGAGTACCTGGGTGCCCCCGTGGTCAACAGCTACCTGCATAACGACTCCTTCCCCGCCAGCCACCCGCTGTGGTGTGGTCCCCTGGGCTATCAGGGCTCCAAGGCCGGCATGAAGCTGCTGTCCCGCGCCGACGTGGTACTGGCGCTGGGCACCCGTCTTGGTCCGTTCGGCACCCTGCCGCAGCACGGCCTGGACTACTGGCCGAAGGAAGCCAAGATCATTCAGGTGGACTGCGACGCCAAGATGCTGGGTCTGGTGAAGAAGATCTCCGTGGGCGTGTGCGGCGATGCCAAGGCCGCTGCCGTGACCATTCTGGATCGCTTGCAGAACCTCAACGTTTCCTGCCTGGAAAACAAGGGTGCCCGCGCCACCGAAATCGCCTCCGAGAAGCAGGCCTGGGAAGCCGAACTGGACCAGTGGATCCACGAGAAGGACGATTATTCCCTCGACATGATCGCCGAGCAGTCGGAAGAACAAGGCAGCTACCTGCACCCCCGTCAGGTACTGCGTGAGCTGGAAAAGGCCATGCCCGAGAACGTGATGGTGTCTACCGATATCGGCAACATCAACTCCGTGGCCAACAGCTACCTGCGCTTTGAAAAGCCGCGCTCCTTCTTTGCCGCCATGAGCTTCGGCAACTGCGGTTATGCCCTGCCCACCATTATCGGTGCCAAGACCGCCGCGCCCGAGCGCCCGGCCGTGTCCTACGCCGGTGACGGCGCCTGGGGCATGTCGATGATGGAAATCATGACCTGCGTACGGGAAAACATTCCGGTGACCTCCATCGTGTTCCACAACCGCCAGTGGGGCGCCGAGAAGAAGAACCAGGTCGACTTCTACAACCGCCGCTTTGTGGCCGGCGATCTGGAAAACCCGAGCTTTGCCGACATCGCCCGTGCCATGGGGGCCGAGGGTGTGACCGTCGACAAGCTGGAAGACGTGGGCCCGGCGCTGCAAACCGCCATCACCCGCCAGATGGAAGAAGGCAAGACCACCGTTATTGAAATCATGTGTACCCGCGAGCTGGGCGACCCCTTCCGTCGTGACGCCCTGTCCAAGCCGGTGCGCCACCTGGATAAGTACAAAGACTATTGCTGACAGGTACGGCTGCTCGCGAGAGCAGCCCTTTTACCCGGCCGCGCGCGGCCGGGTCTTTTCAAAAGCCAACCCAATCCCGTTTGCCAAGCGGTATTCGGTTGTCTACTGGCCGTCATCAAAGGGAATTCAGTGATGCTTAATACCAATCCAAAGGAGTGCCCCGCCCACCTGCTGGCGCAGGCCCGGCAATACGCGGCCGTGACCACTGTGGTGATCAATCCGGTCAATCAGGTGTCCCTGGCCAGTGCTCGCATGGCACAGGATGAGGGGTTGATCGAACCCATCCTGGTAGGCGATGAAAGCCGTATTCGTCATGAGGCCGAAACCCTGGGCTGGGATCTGGCCGGCGTGCGGCTGGTGCATGCCGCCGATGAAGCGGCGGCGGCCCAGGCCGGCGTGGCCCTGGTCAGCCAAGGCGAGGCCGACGCCATCATGAAGGGCCATGTGCACACCGACGTGCTGCTGCGGGCGGTGCTCAACCGTGCCGCCGGGCTGCGCACCGACAGCCGCCTGAGCCATGTGTTCTATATGACGGTGCCGGGCAGCTGCAAGGCGTTGTGCATTACCGATGCGGTGATCAATGTGCAGCCCGGGGTACTCGATAAGCTGCATATCGCCCGCAATGCCATTGAGTTTTTACATGCCCTGGGCTGCGACGAGCCCAAGGTGGCCGTGTTGTCGGGCACCGAAGAAGTAAGCAGAAGCATGCCGTCGAGCCAGGACGCCGCCGAGCTGGTCAAGCTGGCGGCCATGGGCGCGCTGCCCGGTGCCGTGGTGGAAGGGCCGCTGGCCTTTGACAATGCCGTATCCCGGGAGGCCGCGGCGATCAAGGGCATTGCCGGCAGGGTGCCCGGCGAGGCGGATATTCTGCTGGTACCTAACCTGGAGTCGGGCAACTTTCTGTTCAAGCAGATGGTGTATTTTATGGGGGCCACCGCCGCCGGCCTGGTGCTGGGGGCCAGAGTGCCGATCATCCTCACCTCCCGCGCCGATCCGCCCGAGGCCAGGCTGGCGTCCTGTGCCCTGGCCAGCATCGTCCATCACAACCGCCAGACCCCGGTTGCGGCCCGTGCCGCCGCGGCGGCACGCGTGACCGCCTGAACAAGGAGACCCGATATGACCCTCAGCCGTTACGGATTTATCGTCAAGGCCGCCGATCTGGAGCTGTTCAAGCATCATGGCCGCATCAAGAGCGACGCCTTTGATCTGGCGGTGTCCGGTGTCAGCACCCTGGACGAAGCCATTATGGCCGCCCAGGAAATGCTGACCCGCCGCATCGAACTGATCGAGCTGTGCGGCGGCTTCACCGCCGAAGAAGAAGCGGCGATCCGCGCTGCGATCAATGATCATGTGCCCCTGGGGCGCGCGACCCATCGTCCGGAGGATCAGGACCGGATCCACTGGGGCTGATCCTTTTTAATACGTACTTATACTCACTCCTTTTTAACCGGGCTCAGGCCCGGTTCTTTTGTTTGCAAGACTGGGTAGCAAAAGCAGGGTAAAACCGATATCGGTGTCATTGGCCTTGCGACGAGTCGCAGCATAAAGACGGCGGTGTTACCTGGCCATTTGGGCACTTGATTACTCATAATGAAGTGTTTTTTATGTTTTTGTTAACAGTTTATTGTTCTTGTCGTGTTACGGCCATCTTGCCAGCGTACCTGCTGTTATATGCTGTTCCGGCTTCTGCTTGTCATCGGGAAATATTATTTTAGGTTTTGATTTTATTATCTTTTATTTTTTCATTCGAATGCTTTCAAGCTATCGTATTTTCCCCTTGTTTTGATGCGGTTTTATTGTCAGTTGACATCACAGTTACTGAATTAGACTGTTATTTTTATTGGTTGTTAATTTTAAATTTATTTATTGTTAGCAATGTCTCGAGTTGATAATCATCAGCTTGAGCGCCGAATCGTTTCCGTTGGCGGAAATGTAATCACTCCATCTTCATAAGGACATACAAGATGCACAACACGCTGCTCAGAAGCGCTCAGGGGCTGACGCTGGTTTCCCTGCTGGTATCGGCCGGCCTGCAGGCCCAGTCCATTCATTACAGCGGCAAGGCGCAACCCAATGCGCCCGAGCGGCTGGAGCCGGTACGTCTGGCGCTGACCAATGCCAATGTGCTGGATGTAAAAAAGGGTGAGCTGCTGAAGAACCGCACCATTTTGCTGAAGGACGGCAAAATAGAGTCCATCAGCACGAAGGCGCCTCCGGCAGAGCTGGATGTTCAGGATGTTAATGGCTATTACGTGCTGCCGGGTTTTTTTGACAGTCATTACCACGGGCACGGCCAGGACGCCGCCTGGTATGCGCTGGAGTCGGGCGTTACCACCATTCGCTCTGCCGGAGCCATGGGCATGAAGGACATGGCCTTTCGTGATGCCGTCGACAATGACTATTTTCCCGGCCCCGACATGGTGGCTACCGGCGTATACGTAAAGCGCCACCTCAAGGATGATGCCCTCGAGGATCCGCGTCTGTTCAGGTTTATGAATGTGGAGCTGCAGGGAGAGGAAAACCTGCGTGAGGCCGTCAGGATCAACTTTGATCGGGGGGCCGACTGGATCAAGACCCGGGTGGGTGGCAATACCGCCGGGGGCACTGCCGATGCTTTCTGGCTTTATTACAGTGAAAAGGAAATCGCGGCCATTGCCGATGAGGCCGGCAAGCACGGTGGCAAGATCATGTGCCACATTCAGGGGGAAGAGGCGGCCATAGTCGCGGCCCGGGCTGGTTGTGGCACCATTGAACACGGTCAGTACATTACCGAAAAGGGATTGCAGGCGATCAAGGAGGCCGGCGCGGTCTGGACGCCTACCTACATTTCCACCGAAGGCTTCTTACTGCCTCATGACGACTACAACACTCCCACGGCCCGGCGTGTGGCTCCCTGGATCCTGGAAAACCAGCAACAGATGCTGGCCAGGGCCCATGAGATGGGCGTGACCATGATTACCGGAGTGGATACCGAGTATGCGCCCGACAGCGTGTCGCGCATTGCCGGCGAGATTAACGCCTTTATTGAACACGGGGGCATGACCCCGCTGGATGCGATTCGGGCGGCCACCATTATTCCGGCAGAAGTGTTTGGCATGGACGATGACACCGGCTCGCTGGAAGCGGGCAAGGAAGCGGATCTGGTGGTGGTGGAACGCAACCCGCTTGAAGTGCCGATGAACCTTCATAATCCCATGATGGTGATCTCCAATGGCCACGTGGTGGTGCCATTTCGTTCTCCCTATCCCGGGCTGGATGGCCGGCCGGATCGTTCCTACTAACCGGAACCCACACGGATCTTGCCGTTAGTGTTAACGGCCCCGCCTTGCGGGGCCGTTTTTGGTTGGTGGTCGCCGGGTTGGCCGACAGATAAGAACCATGAGCACGAATGCCACGACCAGGGACGAGGGCCCCGCCGGTGCAAGGGAGAGGGAACAGGGAAAGACGGCTCAGGCCGTTTGCTTTTCCGGGCGGGGCACGATCAGGGTGGGAATGCGTGATTCCCGCAGCACGTTCTTGGCCACGCTGCCCAGCAGGGTGTGAAACCAGCCTTTCTCGTGGGCGCCCATGATGATGAGATCGCACTCCAGCTCCCTGGAGCGGGCCAGAATGGTCTGCTCCGGATAACCTTCCACCACCTCGCAGCCCACAATTTTGGTGCGCAGGGCCCGCTCTTCTGGCGCGATGTGCTCCCAGAAGTAATCCTGGCGTTGCCGCAGCCGTTCCCGGGCATGGTTCAGGCGCTGGTGCAGAAATTCCTCGCGGCTGCTCTGGTTGAGAACATAGGACTGCAGGGTGAGCTTTTCGTCGCTCGACAACCGTTCCACCACCTTGAGCACATGAATGTCGGCGCTGGTTTCCCGGGCCAGATACACGGCATACTGAAAGGCGTAAGAAGCGTTCTTGGACAGATCGGTGCAATACAGGATTTTTTTGACTTGCGGCAGCATGGCCATGTCCTCCTGGCTGAAACGAAACACGATCAGCCGGCCGGCCGATCGAGCAACTGATCATGATGCCGCCGGCGCGAACGGGCCTTGATCCCGATCACGCCGGCGGCGTTTGTTACCCTGGCTAGTACCCTAGCAATCTGGGCAGGAACAGGGTGATCTCCGGTATGTAGGCGATAATGAACACCGCCAGCACCGAGGTCAGGGCAAAGGGCAGGGCCCGCAGGGAAATCTCCTCAATGGAGCTGCCCGATACCCCCGAGGCGATAAACAGGTTTTCGCCCAGGGGCGGGGTCTGAAAGCCGATGGACAGGCAGCACACCACCACGATGCCGAAGTGCACCGGATCTATTCCTAGGCTGTAGCCCACCGGCAGCAGCACCGGGGTGAGGATCAAAATGGCCGCCAGGGTCTCCATAAACATGCCCACAAACAGCAGGAAGAAGATGATCAGCGCCCAGATCAGATAGATATTGGTGGTCAGCTCCAGCATGGAGGCGGCCACGATCGCCGGAATCTGGTTCTCCACCAGCAGCCGCCCGAACACGGTGGCGGTAAACAGGATCAGCAGTACCCGCCCGGTGAGCCAGGTGGTGGTTTCCAGCGAGCGCAGCACGTCTTTCACCTTCAGTTCCCGGTGCACGAAAAAACCGATCACCAGGGTGTAGAAAATGGCGACAATGGCCGACTCCGTGGGGGTGAACAGGCCGCTGTAAATGCCGCCGAGAATCACGATGGGGGCCAGCACCGACCAGGTGCCCTTGCGCAGGGCGGTGAGAATATTGGCGCCGGACCAGCCATCTGTGGTGCCGGTGTAATTCTGCTTCTTGCACAGGAAATAGTTCATGGTCAGCAGGCCGCAGGACAGCACCAGTCCGGGCAGCACGCCGGCGATAAACAGCTTGGGAATCGACACCGACTGAAACTGGCCGTGCTCGGCCACCGCCTCCGGGGGGGCCATCAGGCCAATGGCGGAAATGCCGAAAATCACCATGGGAATGGACGGCGGAATCACTACCCCCAGCCCGCCGGACGAGGCGGTAATGGCGGAGGCATAGCCCTTGCCGTAGCCCCGATCGACCATGGCCGGAATCATCAGCATGCCCACGGCGGCGGTAGTGGCGGGGCCGGAGCCGGAAATGGCGCCAAAGAACATGCAGGCCATGACGGTGGCGGCCGACATGCCGCCGGTAAAGGGGCCGGCAAAGCTCTCCGCCAGATCCACCAGCCGCTTGGAGATGCCGGCGGCCTCCATCAGGGCGCCCGCCAGAATAAAGGCGGGCAGCGCCATCAGCGGAAACGAGCCCACCGAGGTAAAGGCGATTTGCACGAACTTGATGGGGTTTTCACCCAGATACAAAAACGACGCCAGCGCCGATACGCCGAGGGACACGCTGATGGGGGCCCCCAGCAGCAGCAGCGCCAGAAAGCTGCCGAACAGGATCAGCACGACGGATGATTCAACCATGATGGACTCCTGCCTTCATCTGATTCTGAGAGGAGGTTTTAGTTTTAGCGTCTGCCTCTTGGGCATGTTCAGCAGCCGGACTACCTTTGGTTTGCTGGGCAGAATCCATGAGTTTTTCCACTTCCAGCGACTCGGGATCGCGAATGTCGATGCCCCTGATCAGCTTGTAGTAATTTACCTGCAGAATGCGAAAGGTCATCAGGGCAAAGGCGATCGGCAGTATCATGTAAATGTATTTCATCGGAACCCCCAGGGTCTGGGACTTCCAGAACAGGTTCATTTTGTTGAACACGAAGTCATAGCTGAGCCACACGAAGTAGCTGTTGAAGCCCACCCAGATCAGATCGGCCAGGGCCTCGCTCCACACCGCCACTCGAGGCGGGAACAGCTTGAACTGAAAGGTGACCCTGTTGTGGGCCGCCAGTTTGGTGGCGTAGCTGGCGCCGAAATACACAAACCACACAAACATGTAGGTGGAGAGTTCCTCGCTCCAGGCGAGGGAGTGGTCAAACAATTGCCGTAACAATATCTGCATAAACAGGATCACCACAAAGGTGGCGAGCAGGGTGCTGCAGATCACCCTTTCGATATTATCTACGATGCGGTAGATGATGGTGCCGGCGGACATGGCCGTTTCCTCCCTGACGAACGCTGCCCCCGCGTGGCGGGGGCAGACCAAGTGACGAGATTAAATGGTGTCACGACCCAGGGATTGCAGGATTTGGTTCAGCTTTTCCTTGCCACCCACCATGTCGTAATACTTGGGCCACACCTGGCTCACGGCCTTGTCGATCCACTCCTGCTCACCGCCTTCGGGCTCGCTGATCTGCATGCCTTTTTCAGCCAGCTCGGCCTTGATGCGATCTTCCTGAGCTACCAGCCACTGAGCGCTGTGCTCGGTAGCGGCCTGGCCGGCGGCCAGAATGGCCTGCTGCACGTCTTCCGGCTGCTCCTGGAATACGGCTTCCGACATAATCAGGGGCTCAATAGAGAACAGGTAGCGAATGTTGGTGATGTACTTCTGCACCTCGTCGAACTTCATGGCCGACACCGTGATATAGGGGTTGTCCTGACCGTCCACCACGCCCATCTGCAGGCCGGTAAAGGTTTCGGACCAGGCCATGGGAGTGGGGGTGATACCCCAGGCGCGGTAGGTATCGATCATGATTTCGTTATTGGGAACGCGAATCTTGAGGCCTTGCAGATCGGACAGGCTGGACACCGGCTGCTTGGAGTTGGTCAGCACGCGAAAACCGGAATAGGCCCAGCCCACAATACGCACGCCGGCGTCACGCAGGGTGTTGTCAATCAGCTGCTGGCCCACTTCTCCTTGAGTCAGGGTCACGGCGTCATCCACGCTCTGCACCATGTAGGGCAGGGTCAGTACGCCCACGGTGGGGGAGAAGGGGGTGACGTTGTTGATGGCCAGAATGGAGAAATCGAGCAGCCCCATTGACGCGTCGTTGACGGTGGCCTGTTCGCTGCCCAGCTGGCCGTTGAGGAACAGCTGAGTGTCGTGCTTGCCGCCGGTGCGTTGCTTCAGCTCCTCGGAAAAGGCCTTGCCCAGCTCGTGCTGGGTACCGCCGGCGCCGTCGCCCACCGCAATGCGGAAGGTCTTGGCCAGCAGTTGCGGGCTGGCCATGGCGGCGCCCAGGCAAAGGGCGAGAGACAGGGATTTCACAAAACGTTGCTTGAAGATCATGGTTGCTTGCTCCAGTTGTACGGCCCGGGTGTAAGCGGGCCCTTACCTTCCGTGATAGCGCGCGGTGCGAACACTGCGCGAGACTGGCTCAATGCTGGTCGTCCTGCCCTGAAGGGACTGCCAGGACGGCTGGCGATGGTGTTCGGCTTGTTCAAAAGCCTGACACCATCTTTGAATGTGGCGGTTAAATTGGTTAGGACCACTTGGATTGGCGGGCTGGGTCCAGAATGTAAATCCTTAAATATCAGTTGCTTAAAACTCTTTGTTGTAAATTTAATGTTAATTTTCTGTGTCTTTCCATGCCCTTGTCAACCGGCATGCGGGCCGCGCAGGGTGCGGCCCAGCAGCGCCAGGATCTCATCAAAAATCCGGTTGTCGGGGCTGTGCTCCAGGTCGAGCAACTGGTTGTGCCGGTAATAGCGGCTGAGATCCAGACCCACCCCCAGGGCACACAGCCGAATGCGCTGCTCGCGCTCCAGCCGGTCGGCTACGGCGATCAGGTGGCTGTCGAGAATGTCCTGGTTGTTGTACTGGCGAGTGGCGGTGTCCATGGGGCAGCCGTCGGAGATCACCAGCAGCAGGCGCTCGTCGGTGTCCTCGGCCAGCAGCCGCTGCTCCGCCCACAGCAATGCCTCACCATCCAGTCCTTCCCGGAACATGTCGCCCTTGAGCAGGGCGGCCAGGCTGCGCCGGGCACGGCGCCAGGAGGTATCGGCACCCTTGTATACCAGATGGCAGCGCTCGTTAAGCCGGCCGGGATTGGCTGGCCGGCCTCGGCGTTGCCATTCTTTCAGGGGTTTACCGCCATTCCAGTGGCCGGTGGTAAAGCCCAGCACCTCGGTACGTGCTCCGGTGCGTTCCAGGGCTCGCACCAGCAGGTCAATCAGCATGGCGATGTGCCCCATGTGGGTACGCATGGATCCGGAGTTGTCCACCAAAATGGTCACGGTGGCATTGGCATGCCATTCGTCCCTGGGTTGCTTGAACACGCGGCGGTCGGCATGGCTGGTGACCAGGGTCGACAGCCGGCGACCGTCGAGTTGGCCCTCTTCCTCGCCAAAGCGCCAGCCGTCGTTCTGCGGCCGGGCCAGCAGCCGGCGCAGCTTTTTGGTCAGGCCGTTGAGGTTGAGGCCCTGCTCGCGAATGCGCAGGTCCAGCTGCTCACGCAGCCGCTCCAGCAGTTCGGGACGCACCTTTTTGTCTGCCTGCCACTCCTTGTCAAAGTGATTGGTGAACACACGATAGGCGGCTTCACCGTCACTGAACCGGGCGACAGCGCCACCGGCCTCGCCGCCACCTTCGTCGCCGTCACCGTTTAGATCCAGCAGCAGGCCAAAGCTTTTGCCCACCTGCTCCAGGGCCTCCTTGTCCTGTTCACCGTCGGCCAGCTGTTGCTGCAGATCGTCCACCAGCTCACTCACGGTGAGGGCAATGGCCTGTGCCTGCTCGGCAAAGGCGGCCTGCTCCTCGCGGTGACGGCGAATGCGGCCAAAGGGCTGGCCGATCTCCCGCAACAGGAACATGCGGGTCGACTCGATCAGGTGCTCGGTGCCTTCGTCGATGGGGCCTCCACCCAGTTGCACCCAGCTCATCATCGACAGGCTAAACAGCAGCAACCCCAGGTGGCTTTCGGTCTGGCCCGAGGCCAGAAAGCGGTTGCTCCAGGCACTGAACCTGTGGTGCAGGTTGCGGCGGCTGCCCGGCTGATGGGCGGGTACCAGGGATTCCACCCTGAGCTGCTCCAGCAGTTCAAACACCAGCCGGGCCACCGGCGGTGCGGGCAGCCAGTGGCGGTGAAGATCGCCGTCGTGGTGGCGCAGGCGCAGGGCAATGGCGTCGGCCACCCCCCGGCAGGAACCCCAGTCGTCCTGCTGGGAGTCCAGCTGCAGGTGCGGCGCGCGCAGCGGATAGGCCTTGCCCCGCCATTCCAGCCGGTGCCCCCGGTAGCGAACCTCGGACTCGGCCGACTGGGCCCGTATCAGTGCCGCGCACAGCTCTTCCAGCCGCTGCTGACGGCGGGCTTCGGCGGCGGCATCCTGAGGCGTGTGGGATGAGGCAGCCATGATTAAATGGCCGTCAGTTGCAGGGCTTGTGGCTCGACCAGCTCCTGGTCAAAACAGCGCTGGTAGTATTCGGCCACCAGCGGGCGTTCGGCCTCGTCACACTTGTTGAGAAACGACAGCCGGAACGCCAGCGCCGCATCCCCGAAGATCTCGGTGTTTTCGGCCCAGGCGATCAGGGTGCGGGGCGACATCAGGGTGGACAGATCCCCGGCGGCAAAACCGGCCCGGGTCAGCTCGGCCACCGCCACCATGCTGCTGATCAGTTCAAAGCCGCGGGCGTCGTTGTAGCGGGGCACCTTGCCCTGAATGATGCTGATTTCGTCTTCCCGAGGCAGGTAGTCGAGCTTGGCGACGATGTTCCAGCGATCCATCTGGGCCTGGTTTATTTGCTGGGTGCCGTGATACAGGCCGGTGACGTTGCCGAGCCCCACGGTATTGGCGGTGGCAAACAGCCGAAAATGCGGGTTGGGGGTGATCACCTGGTTCTGATCGAGCAGGGTGAACTTGCCGTCCTGCTCCAGAATGCGCTGAATGACGAACATCACGTCCGGGCGGCCGGCGTCGAATTCGTCAAAGATCAGCGCCACCGGCCGGCGCAGCGCCCAGGGCACTATGCCTTCCTGAAAGCGGGTGATCTGCTTGCCTTCCTCCAGCACTATGGTGTCCTTGCCCACCAGATCCAGACGGCTGATGTGGCCGTCCAGGTTGACCCGCACGCAGGGCCAGTTGAGGCGAGCCGCCACCTGCTCGATATGGGTGGATTTGCCGGTACCATGCAGGCCCTGCAGCAGTACTCGGCGGTTGCGGGTAAAGCCGGCCAGAATGGCCAGGGTGACGTCCGGGTTGAAGCAGTAGTTGGGATCGATATCGGGCACGTGCTCGTCCCTGTGTTCGAACACCGGCACCTGCATGTCCACGTCGAGGTTGAACAGTTCGCGCACCGGGCGCAACTGGCTGGGGTGGTCGTGAAGAAGATCGGTCATGGCACTGGCCTCACTGGCAACGGCTGAAAGTAAAAAAAGTGTTAACCCACTCTAACCTTCACCCTCGCCCGGAACAGGGCCAGTTAGACACCGGCCATATGGCCAGTGCCTTCCTTAGTCTTCCTTCCTTAGTCTTCCTTCCTTAGTCTGCCTGCTTTACGTCGAGTTGCTGGCCCGGCGGCCGAATATGACACTCCCTGAAAATGCGGGCGGTGCAGGTGCGGCAAATATCCGCATTCAATTGATCATAAATGCGGTGTATGGCCTGGCCCTTGTTGATAAATACATGATCCCGGCGAATTTCGTCGAGGCGGTTGTTGCGCAATAGAAAGCGCAGCACCCCTTCCCGCAGGTTGCACAGATACAGATCGCCGCCCAGCTCCCGACGGCGTTCGGCCTCCTGCACCAGCATGTCGGCGCCGACCATGTCGACGAAGTTGATGCCGTTGGCCACGATCAGCAGCCGGGGCTCGCGAATGGCCTGCAGATATTCCTGCACATGGTTGACCGCACCAAAGAACAGCGAGCCCTCAATGCGAATCACTCTGAGTTGGGGGCAATAGGGCAGGCGGCGGCGCTCGGCGTTGACGAAAAACGGATGCTTGCTGTCCGGATCGGGCAATATCGACACCACCCTGGGAGTGGAGGTGCGCTTGAGATAAAACACCAGCGACAGTATCACCCCGGTATAAATGGCGAATTCCAGCTCTACCAGCAGGGTGGCGCCAAAGGTGGCGGTGAGCACCGTGGCTTCGGAGCGGGAGCCGCGAATGATCATGCGAATATGGCGAAAGTCGATCAGGTTCCAGGCCACCACCAGCAGCAGACCGGCCATGGCCGGGCGTGGCAGCCAGGTGGTGATGCCCGGGATCAGCAGAATAATCAGCAGTAAAAACCCGGAAGCAAAGATACCCGCCATGGGGGTGCGGGCGCCCGAGGTGTAGTTGATGCCGGAGCGGCTGAAGGAGCCTGACGAGGCGTAACAGGAGAAAAAGGCGCCGACGATGTTCGACAGCCCCTGGCCGACAAACTCCTGATTGTCGTCGAGGCGCTGGTGCGAGCGGCTGGCGATGGCCCGGGAAATGGCGGCGGCCTCCACCAGCCCCAGCAGGCTGATGGCCAGTGCGCCCGGCGCCAGCGCACTGATGCTGGCCAGGTTGAAATCGGGCAGGCTGAGCGGCGGCAGGCCTGAAGGAATGGCACCCACCAGGGCGATATGTTCATGGCCAGGATCCATCAACACCGCCAGGCCGCTGGCCAGCGCCAGGGCGAGCAGCATGTTGGGCCAGCGCGGCCGCCAGCGCTTGATGAGCACACAGGCCAGCACGGTGAACAGCGCCAGCGACAGGGTGTAATAGTCCACTTCCTTCAAATGATGCAGCAGCTGCCACCAGGTGCCGGTGACGCTGCCGTCATTGTCGACGCTGATCCCCAGCAGGGTGGGTAGCTGACTGGAGGCGATCACCACGGCGGCCCCGGCGGTAAAGCCGATCACCACCGACTGGGACACGAAATTCACCAGCACCCCGAGCCGGGCCAGGGCCAGCACCAGCTGAAACACCCCCTTCATCAGCGTCAGCGTCAGGGCCAGGGCAATAAAGGCGGCGGTGCCGGGTTCGGCCAGCGGGCTCACCGAGGTAAACACCACCACCGACATGGCGGCGGTGGGCCCGGAGATCAAATGCCAGGAGGAGCCGAACAGGGCGGCAATCACCGCGGGAATAATGGCGGCGTAGAGGCCGTACTCCGGCGGCAGGCCGGCGATCAGGGCATAGGCCACCCCCTGGGGCAGCACCACAATGGCGTTGGTCAGGCCGGACTGGGCGTCGGCCCGCAGGCTGGCGCCATTGACCATAGGCCACCAGCCAAGAAAGGGCAGCAGGCGCTGCCAGCGAGAAGCCTGGCCGGCTTTCGGCTCGGGCATGGAAATCCTCCCTGGTTCCATTAAACAGGGGAAACTGGCCATTGCCGGCCAGTTAACAAGTCAATAACGTCGATGAAAATCTGGTGTCGAGTGTCACCATAGCCTTGAGTATACCAGCCGATATCATCGATGAGGGTGCGGACAGCCCGGCCCAAGGAGCCTTGCGATGACTTTTGTTTCCTTTGATCCCAGTTCGGGCCGTGTGCTGGCCCACCATGCCTGCCTGAGTGAAGACCGGCTGGAGCAGCGGCTGCACCAGGCCTATCAGGCCGCGCAGGCATGGCAGCACGAGGCGCCGTCGGAACGGGCCGCCCTGCTGTACCGGCTGGCATCGGCGCTGTCGGCCGGCCGTGAGCGCATGGCCCGGGAACTCTGCCTGGAAACCGGCACCCTGCTGAAGGATTGCCTGCGGGAAGTGGAACGCTGTGCCGAAGAGTGCGCCCATTTCGCCGCCAACGGTCAGGCCATGCTGCCTGCGGCGCGCAGCCAGGTCAGCCAGCGGCCGCTGGGACTGATGCTGGCGCTTACCGCCGGCCCGGCCCCGCTGTGGCAATGTGTTCGGTTGCTGGCGCCGGCGCTGATGGCCGGTAATGGGCTGTTGCTGAAGCCGGCGGAACACCTGTCCCGGCTGGTGGAGCTGCTGGCGCGGTTGATGACCGAGGCCGAGGTGCCGGAAGGCCTGATCACCCCCCTGCGCATCTCCAAGGAGCAGGTGGCCGGAGTGGTGGCGGATGCGCGCATCGGCGGCCTGGCCTACAGTGGTGAGCGCCAGGGCGGGGCCATCATGGCCGCCTTGGCGGGGGGCCGGCTCAAGCCGGTGATCCTGGAGCTGGCCGAGGCGGATCTGCAGTTGATCCTGGACGACGCCGACCTGGAGCCGGCGGTGGAGTCGGTGTTGAATGGCTGTTTTCGTTACCGGGCCAGCTGGCGCCAGAGCGAGGGCGGAGTGTTGATCACCCCCGGCCTGGCGGAGGCGTTTCTGGAGCGGCTGGGTGAACGGCTGGCTTCGCTGCGCTCGGGCCGGCCCGACGACAGTGACACCGAGCTGGGACCGCTGGCCAAAAGCGGTCAGCGGGAGTGGCTGGAGCGTCAGCTGCGTGAGGCCGAGCGCCAGGGCGGGCGCATTCGTTGTGGCGGTTATCTGCCCGACGAGGAAGGCTGGTATTACCCGGCCACCCTGATCGAAGGGCAGGATCCGGCGACGACGCTGTTTCCCGCCTGGCCCGCCGGCCCCGTCAGCAGTGTGCTGCGGGTGGCGGACGAGCACGGCATGCAGGCCTTGTGCCGGTCCATGTCTCCCGATGGTATCGCCTCCATCTGGACACGGGATCTGGCCCGGGGCGAGCAGCTGGCCCGGTCGTTGCCCTTTGATCTGTGCCGGGTCAACCCGAACCCTTACCACAACAGCCACTGGCCGCCGCAGTCCAGCCCGGATCAGCGGCTGCCGTTAAAACGCTTCAGTCGCAGTAAAACGGTGCTGGTGTCTGCCTGAACCAGTCGGCCTGACGAGCTCAGGCCGACTGGTTCCAGTGAGTCGGGTTAACTGGCCCTGTCCGGTGGCAGCCGGCCATGGCAGACTTGCCGCCCCTGTTGCTTTTTTGGCCTTCGCGCCGGTGCTGCTCAAGGAAGAACGCCGTCAGCAACAGCCTTTTCGCCGGCGGGCGAAATGTGTTGAACACCGATTTTTTGAGATGGGCAGCAATGACCGAACACTACTCGACCCTCACCCAGATGGGTATTACCTCTTTTGACAACATCAGCCGCTATCAGCTCAGGCGTGAAGCCCGGGCCGACGTGCTCAAGATCTATTACCACAGGCCCAAGGGCTCGCTGTTGTCGCGCAGCAAGAAGTTCACCTTTGCCCGGCCTGGCTCCCTTGGCCCCATGGAATTTCAGAAAACCGAGCAGTGGCACCGGCTGGAAGACACCAGCCCGGTGCTGCGCCAGGCGCTGCTGGAGTTGCACCGGCTGCTGGGCGGCGAAACGCACAGCGACGAGGCGACCCTGGATACCAAGCAGCAGTTGCTGGCGGATCTGGAGCACATGGAGCGGGTGATGCAGGACAAGCTGGACGAATTGCGCCGACAGATAGAGGCGCTGAAGTAAGTTCTGAAGCGCAGGCATTCAGCCTGCGCTATCACTCGATCCTCAGGCCTGAACCGCCTGCTGCTGGCGCAGCATGGACTCGGCCATTTTTTTGCCAAATAGCTCCATGACCGCGGCCTCGTCGTCGCCGGCTTCCTGCAGCGCCGCCACCATGGCTTCCAGGGTGGGCTGGGTCTTTTCCACCAGTTGCTGCACATATTGCTCGGCGCTGACGCGAGTCAGGGCTTCGTACTGTTCAAACAGCGCGGCGAGCTCCGGGCTCAGTTCTAGGGTGAGGGTAGTTGCTGCCATAACGGCTCCTTGTCTTGTTTTGTTATATGCACAGGTAGTGTCCTTCACTCTAGGAGCGGCCAGGGTTTGGCATTAGCACCAGGACGGGCCGATCAATGGAGCCAGCTGGTCTCAGCGGCCGCCGGCAACTGGCTCTAATCACAGTCTGCGCAAGTGACTAGCCTTTGGTTAACACAATGTAAGCGAGTTGTTCGCGAACCGGAGGTTGTTATGAATCAGGCCTATCCCACCCTGGCCGCCATGGGCATTGAAGACATCGACCGTATCAGCCGTTTTCGCCTGCGTGACGCCGACACCCACAAGGAGCTGAAGGTCTGGTTCGAGCGCGATGCCGACTCCTGCCTGCCCGCCAGCCTCAAGTTTCGTTTTCCCCAGGTGATCAACCGGGAAGTGGCCCAGGCGCTGGATGCTGCCATTGACGAGCTGGAGCGGCTGCTGGGCCGGCAAAGTTCCCGGGAGCGGCTGCTGCAGGAGCTGGCCCGCTTTGAGCAGGTGATGAATGACAAGATGAGCGAGCTGCGTCGGCGCATGAGCCGGCTGGCGGGGTGAGTGTTCAAGATCCGGTTGTGAGGCCCGCTTTACAGGCCCGACTGCACTCGGGCGAGTCAGCCAGCGGCCCGATAAACCGGGACCTGCAAACCAACAAAAAAGCCACCGCGAACGGTGGCTTTTTGTATGCGGCAGTGGCTGCTTACATATAGATAAACTTGGCCACGAAGATGGCGCTCAGTACATAAACACCTACCGACACCTTGTTGGCCTGGCCGGTGGCTACCTTGAGCACGGCGTAGGCCACAAACCCCATGGCAATGCCGTTGGCAATGGAGAAGGTCAGCGGCATCATCAGCGCGGTCAGCGCCGCCGGGGCCATTTCGGTGTAATCCTGCCAGTCGATATTGGCCAGGCTGCTCATCATGGCAAAGGCCACGTAAATCAGCGCCCCCGCGGTGGCGTAGGCGGGCACCATGCCGGCCAGCGGCGCCAGGAAGATGGACAGCAGGAACAGGGCGGCAATGGTCACGGCGGTCAGGCCGGTGCGACCCCCGGCGGCCACGCCGGCCGAGCTTTCCACATAGCTGGTGACCGGCGGGCAACCGATAAAGGTGCCCACAACCGAAGAGGCGCTGTCGGCCTTGAGGGATTTCTTCAGGCCTTCAATGCTGCCATCGGCGCGGCGCAGGTTGGCACGCTCGGCCACGCCCATCAGGGTGCCGGCGGTGTCAAACATGTTCACAAACAGGAACGACAGGATCACGGTCACCATGGCCACATCCAGCGCACCCATGATGTCCAGCTTGAACAGGGTGGGAGTGATGCTGGGCGGTGCGGCAAAAATGCCGTTGTATTCCACCAGGCCCATGCCCAGGCCCACCAGGGTGGTGCCAAGCACGCCGATCAGCACGGCACCAAACACACGGCGGTGGGCCAGGGCGGCAATGATCAGGAAACAGACGGCGGCCAGCCAGGCGTTGGGGTTGGTAAAGTCCCCCATGCTCACCAGGGTGGCGGGGTTGTCCACTACTATGCCGGCGGTTTTCAGGCCAATCAGGCCGAGGAACAGGCCCACGCCCGCGGTCATGGCATAGCGCAAGGACTCGGGAATGGCGTCGAGTACCCATTCACGAATCTTCCAGAAACTCATGGCGGTAAAGATGATGCCGGACCAGAACACGGCGCCCAGGGCCACTTCCCAGCTGTAGCCCATCTCGCCGACCACGGTAAAGGCAAAGAAGGCGTTCAGGCCCATGCCTGGTGCCAGCCCCACCGGCCAGTTGGCGTACAGCCCCATAAACAGGGTGGCCACGGCGGCGCCAAGGCAGGTGGCCACGAACACGGCGCCCGCGTCCATGCCGGAGCTGGCCATGATGGTGGGGTTGACGAAAATAATGTACGCCATGGTAATAAAGGTGGTCAGACCGGCAACCAGCTCGGTTTTGACCGTAGTGCCATGGGCGCTGAGTTTGAACAACCTGTCCAGAAATCCCGAAGAGGTGGGAAGGGACTGAGGGGTTGGCTCGTGCTTGGCGTGTTCCATAACCGGAAATCCTCGTGGGTAGTGTGCAGACTGCCCATGCCGCCAGTCGTTCCCTGAGCCGGCGGCATGGGCAGGAGCCGTCTGCGACCCTTTAGCTACCGCGGTAGGTAGAGTAGCTGTAGGGCGCGATCAGCAGGGGTACGTGATAGTGCTCTTCGCCCTCGGCAATACCGAAACGGATAACAACGTCATCCAGGAACGCCGGCTCGAGCAGTTCAATACCTTGTTTCTTGAAGTAAGGAGAGGTGTGGAAGACCAGCTGGTATTTACCGGAAACATAGTCTGCACCTTCCAGGATGGGCGCATCGGTACGGCCGTCATGGTTGGTGTATACGGTGTTGATCAGCGTGGTTTGCTCGCCATCCACCTTGTACAGTTCAACCTTGATGTCGGAGCCGGGCAGGCCCTTGGCAGTATCGAGTACGTGAGTAGTTAATCTTCCCATTTTCAAGTTACCTTGCGCGTAAAGCGTCTTCAAAGTCCAAGGTACTGCCGACGGTCTTCGCCGGCAGAAGTGTTTTTACATCAAGACAACTGTCGAGTCTACATTATTTTAACATAAAGATATTTTTTTGACGCGCCAGTTCACATTTTTCAGCGCTGGGGTCTTGATTCATTGTCGATTGTCTTTGCTTTGGCGCCGCAAAGCAAGAATTGCCGGACCATTCCGATACAAAAACTAAACCGGTCATTTACATAAGTTGATTTTATTGTATACAATGGGAAGATTGTGACGACCGTCAAACTCTCTTTATCCGGCTGCTCCCGGCCGGCAGATAACCCGTTGTTTTTTAGGAGTTTTCCGATGAGCCAAAACAAAGACTATCCGCGCGACCTCGTCGGGTATGGCGCCAACCCGCCTCACCCCAAATGGCCCGGTGATGCCCGTATCGCCATCAACTTCGTACTGAACTATGAAGAAGGCGGTGAACGCTGTGTGCTGCACGGCGATGGTGAGTCTGAAGCCTTCCTGTCCGAAATGCCGGCGGCCGTGTCCTTCCCCGACGCTCGTCACATGAGCATGGAATCCATCTATGAATATGGCAGCCGTGCCGGTGTTTGGCGCCTGCTGCGCCTGTTCAAGCGCTACGACATTCCGCTGACCATCTTCGCCGTGGCCACCGCCATCGAGCGTTATCCGGAAATCGCCAAGGCGTTCATGGACGAAGGCCACGAGATCTGCTCCCACGCCTACAAGTGGATCACCTACCAGTTCATGAGCGAAGAAGAAGAGCGCGAGCACCTGTACAAGGCGCTGGACATCTTTGAGCGTGTTTGTGGCGAGCGCCCGCTGGGCTGGTACACCGGCCGTGACAGCCCCAACACCCGCAAGCTGGTGATGGAAGAGGGCGGTTTCCTGTATGACTCCGACTCCTACGGTGACGACCTGCCTTACTGGGTAGACAACAACGGCAAGGGCCACCTGGTGATTCCGTATGTCATGGACACCAACGACATGCGCTTTGGCCAGGGGTGCTACAACACCGGTGAAGAATTCTACCAGTACCTGAAAGACGCCTTTGACGTACTGTATGAAGAAGGTGCCGAAGCACCCAAGATGCTGTCTATCGGCATGCACTGCCGCCTGCTGGGCCGTCCGGGCCGCATGGCCGGTCTGGAGCGTTTCATCAAGTACGCCCGCAGCCACGACAAGGTGTGGTTCACCCGCCGCATCGACATTGCCAAGCACTGGCATGAGCACCACCCCTACAAAGGAAACAAGTAATGAGCCTGTTCAAGACCTGCAAGCCCAGCACCCTGGGCCGCGACGAATTCGTCAAGACCTTCGCCGACATCTATGAGCATTCTCCCTGGGTGGCCGAGCAGACCTTCGATCAGGGCCTGACCGAGGCCGACAACGAGATTGAACATCTGCACGCCCGCATGAGCGGTGTGATGCTGAACGCCGACAAGCAGGCTCAGCTTGACCTGATCAATGCTCACCCGGATCTGGCCGGCAAGGCTGCCCAGCGGGGCGAGCTGACCGAAGCCTCCACCAACGAGCAGGCCGGTGCCGGCATCAGCGAGTGTACCGCCGAAGAGTTTGAGCGCTTCACCTTCCTGAACAACGCCTACAAGGAAAAATTCCAGTTTCCTTTCATCATGGCGGTGAAGGGTTCCAATCGTCACCAGATCCTGGCGGCCTTTGAAGAGCGCATTCACAACGACTACGACACCGAGTTTGATCGCGCCGTTGCCGAAATCAACAAGATTGCCGCGTTCCGTTTGAACGACATGTAATCCAACCGGCGAGGCGCGTTCGTGCCTCGCCTTTCTTTCTTCTCTGCAGGAGGCAGCAATGATCAAAACTCTCAAGATCGAGCCGCTGACCAAGGAAGCCTTTGCTCCCTTTGGCGACGTGATCGAATCCGAAGGTCGTGATTATTTCATGATCAACAACGGCTCCACTCAGCGTTATCACAAGCTGGGCGAAGTGCAGCTGGACGAACAGGGCCAGGGCATCATCAATATTTTCCGCGCCGAAATGCTGGAATACCCGCTGCAGGTGAAAATGCTGGAGCGCCATCCCTTTGGTTCCCAGTCGTTCATTCCGCTGTTCGGTCATGACTTCCTGCTGGTGGTGGCGCCGGTTGGCGACGGCAGCATGCATATCGACCCGGCCACCGTGCGCGCCTTCCGTGCCACCGGTCGCCAGGGTGTGAACTACCACAGGGGCGTATGGCACCATCCGATCATGGCGCTGCGCGACAACGACGAGTTCCTGGTGGTGGATCGCAGCGGTCCGGGCAACAACTGTGACGAATTTTACTTCGACGAGTCGATTCAGCTGAGCATTGAGCTCGACTGAACCGGCATTGCCGAATAAGAAAAGGCCCGCACACCGTGCGGGCCTTTTTTGTCGGGGAAAGCCGCCGCTTAGCGGCCGTTGAACTCCCGCGTAAAGATATCCCAGAACACCAGGAACAGTGCCGCCACCAGGGGGCCGATGACAAAACCGTTGACCCCCATCAGGCTGATCCCCCCAAGCGTGGAAAACAGCACCAGGTAGTCGGGCAGCTTGGTGTCCCGGCCCACCAGCAGCGGCCGCAGCACATTGTCGGCCAGGCCGATGACCAGGGCGCCAAAGGCCACCAGCACGGCGCCTGACAGCCACTCGCCGGTGGCGAACAGGTAAATGGCCACCGGCAACCACACCAGGGCCGCGCCTATGGCCGGGATCAGCGACAGAAACGCCATCACCACCCCCCACAGCAGCGGGCCGGGAATGCCCAGCACCCAGAAAATAAAGCCGCCCAGGGCTCCCTGGGCCATGGCCACCAGAATGTTGCCCTTGACCGTGGCCCGGGTCACTTCCGAGAACTTGGCAAACAACATGCGCTCGCGGTCGTCGCCCAGGGGCAGGGCCCGCACCATCAGCTCGGTGAGCTGGTTGCCGTCGCGCAGCAGGAAGAACGCCAGATACAGCATCAGCGCCACGTCCACCACAAAGCCAAAGGTGCTCTGGCCGGCGGTGAGCGCCTTTTCCGCCAGCACCTTGCTGCCGGCCAGGGCGGTTTCCGAGAGCTTGGCACTGTCCAGGTTGATGCCCAGCTGGCCGAGCAGATCGGGCAGCAGCGGAAAGGCGTTGCGCACCTGGGTCAGCAGCTTGCCCGGACTGACCTCGCCCTGATCGATACGCTGATACAGCGCCAGTCCTTCCTGAATAAAGGAGGTGGCGATAAACAGCACCGGCAGCACCACGATCACCACACATACCAGCAGGGTCAGCAGGGCGGCGCGGTTGGGCTTGTGGCCAATGCGTCCGAGAATACGGTGCTGCAGCGGCGAAAAGATCACGGTAATGGCGCAGGCCCAGAAAATGGCGCCCCAGAAGGGTTTGAGCACCAGGCCGAACAGCAGGCTGACCAGCAGCAGGGTAAACAGAAAGGAACGTTGTTCGAGTTTTTCGCGCATGTTGGCAAGGATCCGAAAGAAACGGACAGCCAGTGTAAAGAAGGGCGGTGGGACTGGCCAGCGGTTAAAGGGGGCCGGCGGTCAGAGGCCGCCGGCATGTGCACTCAGCTTGCAGCTGGTTACTGCCGCTCAGACTCAGCTGGTGCGGTAGCGACCCACCAATTGTTGCAGGCTGCTGGCCAGCTCACCCACCTGACGGCTGGTTTCGCTGGCGGCCCGGGAGCCGGCGTTGGTCTGCTCGGCAATGGCCACTATCTGGTGCACATTGGTGTTGATGCTTTCCGACACCTGGGTTTGCTCTTCCGCGGCGCTGGCGATCTGGGCGTTCATCAGGTTGATGGTGTTTACCGCGGTGCCGATGTCGAGCAGGGCCTCGTCAATGCGTCTGGCCTCGGCCACGGTGTGACTGCTGCCGTCGCGAATGCTTTCAATGGCCTGTACCGCCTCCTTGGCTCCCTGCTGCAACTGGGTGATCATGGTATGGATCTCCTCGGTGCTGGTCTGGGTGCGGCCGGCCAGGGTGCGTACCTCGTCGGCCACCACCGCAAATCCCCGGCCCTGCTCGCCGGCCCGGGCCGCTTCGATGGCGGCGTTCAGCGCCAGCAGGTTGGTTTGTTCGGCCACGCCGCGGATCACGTCAAGAACGGTGCCAATCTGCTCCGATTCCTTGCCCAGCCGCTGAATGATATCCACCCCGGCCGCCACTTGGTTTTCCAGGCCGTCAATCACCGCTATGGTGCCCTGCAGCTGATGCTGGGCATTGGTCACCAGGCGTTCAGCCTGTTCGGCGGCCTCGGCGGCGTTGGCGGCGCTGCTGGCCACTTCCTGGGCGGTGGCCGACATCTGGTTCATTGCGGTGGCCAGCTGATCGCTTTCGTGGTGCTGGCGATCAATGCCGGCTTCGGTTTCCCGCATAAAGCGCTGCAGTTCGTCACTGGCCTGCTGCAGGGTGTTGGCGGAGTGGCGGGTGTTCTGCACCAGCTCGCTTATTTGCCCGGCAAACTGGTTAAAGCAGCGGGCTAGGGTGCCCAGCTCGTTGTGCTGGCCGGCATCGAGCCGGCGGGTCAGATCCCCTTCCCCCTGAGCGATGTTTTCCATGGTGACCACCGCCTGGCGAATGGGGGCGTGAATGCCCCGGGCGATGACCAGGCCGACGGCGGCAATCAGTGCCAGCAGCAGGGCCGCCGACAGGGCGGAATTGATCATGCCCTGGCGTACCGAGGACGACAGCTCCCGCTCCAGGGTTGCCACTGTGGCCAGCAGATCGTCGATGTAAAAACCGGTGCCGAGCAGCCAGTCGGTGCCGGGTACGGGCATGATATGGGCCAACTTGGGCGCGCCTTCGTCGCTGTTGGGCTTGGGCCAGCTATATTCCACATAGCCGCCGCCGTCCCGGCTCAGCTCGATGTATTCCTGCACCAGGTGGCGGCCGTCCGGGCTGGTGGCATTGAGATAGTTATTGCCTTCCCGGCCCGGGTTGTCGGCGCTGACCACCTGTACGCCCCGGTGATCGTAAACGAAGAAATAGCCGGCGCCATTGTCAAAGCGCAGCCGGCGCAGCTGATCCCGGGCAATGGCGGTATCGCCCCGAGCCAGCAGTGGCTGAATGCTGGTGATGGCCAGCTCCATGTAATTGGCCAGTTGTTGCTTGCGGGATTCCAGCAGGGAGCGATGCAGGCTTTCGCCGCTGAGCTCCTTGAGGCGCATGGATTGGGATACATTGACCCAGGTGCTGACCGCGGCCAGCAGCAACAGGGGCAGCAGGGCCAGCAACAAAATCTTTTGCCTGATGGAAAGTCGTTTCATCCTTGATCTCACCATTTGGTTGTTTACATGGTTGTATCATTTTGTTTCATAAGTGTCATTAAAGATGATACAAAATAACCGTTTCGTCACCGAGTGGCGTCTTCAAGGGTAACGGCAGAAGTCGTCCGGCCTTGAGGGGGCTTTTCTTTCAAGCTCGAGCGGCAGTGGTTATCATGGCCATGTTGATTTACCCATCGGATGTTTCATGGATTCCACCATTCTCGCCGGCCCCCTGCTGCGCCGCGCCAACAGTGAACGCCTGGTATTCTGGCTGGCCAGCCGCGAAGCCCTGAACTTTCGGCTGTGTCTGCCCGGCCGCGACCCGCTGCCATTTTCCGGTGACGGCCACCGGCAACTGCGGGTGGGCGAGTCGTGCTTTATTCAGTTGCTGGATCTGAGGCTGGACGACCCCCTGCCCACCGACACCCATCTGCCCTACGATCTGCAATGGTGCCGAGTGAACGAACCACACTGGCAGGGCATGGCCGACTGGGGCGGGGAGCTGTGTTACCAGGGGGAAAGCCTGCCGGCGCTGGTGATTCGGGAGCGGCTCGACAGCCTGCTGCACGGCTCTTGCCGCAAGCCCCATCATGCCGCCCCCGACGGTCTGGTGGCGGCGGATGACTGGCTGGCCGAGCGCCACCGGCAGCCTCGGCAGCGGCCGGCGCTGATGATGATGAGTGGCGACCAAATTTATGCCGACGACGTGGCCGGCCCCATGCTGACCGCCATTCACCAGTTGATTGAGGTGCTGGGGCTGTACGACGAGCAGCTGGAGGGGGCCCTGGTGGCCGACAGCGCCGAGCTCTTTGCCAGCCCCCTCAACTATTACCGGCGCAATGAGCTGCTGCCCGACACGCGGGCCAACGTGCCGCTGCAAAAGCGTTTTTTTGAAGGGGCGCGCAAGCCCATCTTTACCACCAGCAGCGCCGCCAACCACCTGATCACCCTGGCCGAGGTGCTGGCCATGTATCTGCTGGTGTGGTCGCCGGTGCCCTGGCGGCTGCTGCCCGATGACCGGCCGCGGCTCGACGGCAAGCTGGCCGAGCGTTATCAGCACGAGCGGGACCGGCTTGCGGCCTTTGTGGATGGCTTGCCGGCGGTGCGCCGGCTGCTGGCCAACCTGCCCAGCCTGATGATCTTTGACGATCATGACGTGACCGACGACTGGAATCTCACCGCCGCCTGGGAGGAAAGCGCCTATGGCCATCCGTTCTCCCGGCGGATCATTGGCAATGCCCTGGCGGGCTACCTGATCTGTCAGGGCTGGGGCAATGATCCCGACGCCTTTGCCGGCGAGCCCCTGGAGCGCTTGCAGGCCTGGAGCCAGGATCCTACCGGCGCGTACCAGGATCGGCTGATCGACAGCCTGCTGGCCTTTGACGGCTGGCAATATCAGCTCGACACAAAACCCCGGCTGCTGGTGCTCGACACCCGTACCCGGCGCTGGCGATCCGAGTCCAATTTCAGCCGGCCGTCCGGATTGATGGACTGGGAGGCGCTCACCGAGCTGCAGGGCGAGATGCTGCACCAGGAGTCGGTGGTGGTGGTGTCGCCCACACCGGTGTTCGGGGTGAAACTGATCGAGGTGATCCAGAAGATCTTTACCTGGCTGGGCAAGCCGCTGCTGGTGGACGCGGAAAACTGGATGGCCCACAAGGGCACCGCCAACGTGATCCTGAATATCTTTCGTCATGCCCGCACGCCGGCCAACTACGTGATCCTCTCCGGCGACGTGCACTACTCCTTTATGTACGACATTCGCCTGCGACACCGGGGGGGCGAGCCCCATATCTGGCAGATCACCAGCAGTGGCATCAAGAATGAGTTTCCGCGCCGGTTGCTGGACGTGCTCGACCGGCTCAACCGCTGGCTCTATGCGCCGCGCTCGCCGCTGAACTGGTTCACCCGCCGGCGTCGGCTGCGCATTACCCCGCACTCACCGGTGGCGGCGTCTAAGGGCGAGCGGCTGCTCAACCGCGCCGGTATCGGCCATGTGCGTTTTAACGAGCAGGGCGAGCCGGTGTGCGTGCAGCAGATTACCCACGAGGGCGTGGTGGACTTTCTTGAGCCGGTGGACAGCCTGAAGCCGGGGCTCAGTGCGCGGCCGGACCGAGAGGCTGACCAAAGCTGAATTCCACCTGGTTGCCGTTGGGATCCTTGACCCCGCAGTAATAGCCCACCGGAAAGGGCTCGTCCCGGGGCGGCCACAGCAGGCAGCCCGCCCGTCTGGCCTGCTCGGCCAGGGCGTCCACCGCCGCGCGGCTGGGCAGGGCAAAGCCGAAGTGGCGGTAGTCCCGCTCACCCAGGTGCAGATCCTCGCCGCCGTTCATCAGCACAAACACAAAGTCCTGCTCCCGGCCCGGCTCCGCCAGCCACACGATGGTCTGGGGGCCGCTTTCCCGCCGGTGGGTTTCTGTCATGCCGCAAAAGTCCCGGTAAAACAGCAGGCAGGCGTCGAGATTGCGCACATGCAGGGCGAGGTGAGTCAGACGCGGATAGTGCACGGGGGCCATGGCGTGCTCCTTGATGAGTTGAGGGGGGCGTGAGGCTGAGTATGGAAGCAGGGGCTCAAAAAGCAAAAAGGGCAAAAGCACACGCTTTCGCCCTTTTGAGTTTTCCGGTTTACAAGCTGGCTCAATCGGCCGCGATGACTGCCGGTTGTTCGTCGGAATGTGAAGCCTGCCGGCTCAGGGTCTCCCTGCCATTAAGCCAGCGAAAGAAACCGTACAGCATGATAAAGATCACTACCATCAGCGGCAGTGAAGTGACGATGGCCAGGGTCTGCACCGTGCTCAGGGGGGCGTCGATAAACATCATCGCCAGGGGCACCGCCGCCAGGATCAGGCACCAGAACAGCCGTAGTGCCGTAGGCGGGTTGGCGTTTTCGTCGAGCTGGTTGGAGGCGGTGGCCGCCAGGGTAAAAGACGCCGAGTCCAGGGTGGTGGCAAGGAACAGCACCGACATCACCGCAAACACCAGAATAAACAGGGTACTGAACGGCAGGGTCTTAAGCACTGCCACTACGGTAGCCGAGCCGCCAATGCTGTTGAGCGATTCGGTGACGTTGACCAGATCGTGGAGATGGGTACTCATGCTGTAGCTGCCCAGTACACCAAAGAAGATAAAGCAGCCGGCGCTGCCACCCACGACCATGCTGAGGATCACTTCCTTCAGGGTGCGGCCCGCCGACACCTTGGTGACGAACAGCGCCATAAAGGGCACATAGGTCATCCAGTAGGCCCAGTAGAATACGGTCCAGGATGTCGGGAAGGATCCACCTGCCACCGGATCGGTCCACAGGCTCATGCGAATAAAGTTCTGCAGCATCAGGCCGTAACCGTTGACGGACTGATCGATGATAAAGGTAGTCGGCCCCAGCACCAGAATGGCCAGTACGAACAGCACCGCCAGTTTGGTGTTCATGTCGCTTAGCCTGGCCATGCCCTTTTCGATGCCCACGTAGGAGCTGACGGTAAACAGGGCGGTAATGGCCAGCATCAGTCCCAGGTTCATGCCAAAGCCGTTTTCGGTGCCCAGCAGCGAGGCGATGCCTTCGGTCACCATGGGCACGCTCAGCCCAAGGGTAATGCCCATGGCGCCGACGCAGCTGAAGATGAAGATGGTGTCGATCACTCGGCCCACGGCGGCATTGTAGAAACGCCCCATGATGCTTTCACACACGGCGGACAGCTTAAGCTGGGAATTCTTGCGCACGTGAAAGGAATAGGCCACCGGCAGTGAGGCAATGCAGTACAGCGACCAGGCCGAAATGCCCCAGTGGAACATGTTGTAGCTGGTGGCCCACTCTGCCGCCATGGTGGAGTGGGGGGCAATGTCGTAGGGCGGGTTCATGTAGTAATAGCCCCATTCCAGAAAAGCCCAGTACACGGTGGCCGATCCCAGGCCGGCGCAGATCATCATGGCCAGATAGGTAAACAGGCTGTACTGGGGCTTGTGTTCACCCAGGCGAATGTTGCCGTGTTTGCCAAAGGCGATGCAGGCCAGCACGATGACGCTGAAAAAGCCAAACAGCAGGTACAGTGAACCGAACTGCTCGGTGAGCATGCCAAACAGTCGCTTGGCAATGGCATTTCCCTGCTCGGGATAGACAGACAGACCCGCCACGATAAAAAAGATGGTGGTCAGACTGACCAGCATCAGCGGTTTGTCGATGGTGTTTCTTGTTTGCTTCATGCTGAATGATTCCATTTCATTTATGACACACGGTACCGGTCGAGGATGTCTTCGTTGAGCTCCACACCCAACCCGGGTGAGTTCGGGACCGGAACATGACCCTGTTCAAAAGGCAGGAGGTTGGCCACCAGTTCGGTGAACAACGGACTTTGACTCTGGGAGTATTCCATCAGGGTGCCGTGTTCACTGGCGGCAAGGAAATGCACCGAGGCGGCCAGCAAAATGCCGGTACTGAATCCGTGGGGTACCAGTTGCACGCCATACAACTGAGCCAGATCGTAGATCTTCCTCATTTCGGTGATGCCGCCGCAGCGGGTGATGTCCGGCTGTACGATATCGACCCCGGAATGCTCCAGAAAATGTTTGAATTCGTAACGAGTGGTGAGCGATTCGCCCCCGGCCAGCTTGGCCTTGAGCTTTCCCGCCAGCCGCTGATAACCGGCCAGATCGTCGGCCAGTACCGGCTCTTCAATCCAGTTCAGGTTGAAGGGCGCCAGGCGTTCGGCCATCCAGGCGGCGTGCCCCGAGGTGCGCCACTTCGACGCCAGATCGATCTGCACTTCTATGTGCTCGCCCACGGCTTCACGCACCGCCTTGACGATGCGCACATCGGTATCGGGATCGTCGCCGAACACGCCGCCGCCAAACTTGATGCTGGTAAAGCCCTGGGCTACCAGTCCGGCGGCAATGGCACCGTTGGCCTCGGGGTCGGCATCGGGAATAAAGGTGCCGTAGGCCTTGATGCGATTCCGGTACCGCCCGCCCAGCAGGGTATGGAGCGGCACCTGGTAAAACTGACCGGCAATGTCCCACAGGGCTATGTCGATCGCGCTGATGGCATGAATGCCGGCGCCCCGGCGGCCCACGTAGTTGGACGCCCAGTACATTTTGTTCCACAGCCGCTCTATCTCCAGCGGGTTTTCACCGATCAGCAGCGAGCGCAGACCGTGGCAATAGAGGTTGGACTGGGGCGTTTCAATGCAGGCCTTGATCACGGCGGGAGAGCTGTCTGCTTCACCCACGCCAATCAGGCCGGTGTCGGTGTGCACCCGCACAATGACCGCGTCTTCGCCCCACTCGCACTCCTGATCCGCCGCCGGCACCCGCAGGCAAATCACTTCCACATCGGTTATATGCATTTAATCCTCTTTTAAACCGGTTGGGCATGGATCAGCGTTTCCAGGCGCTGGTCCTTCTGATAGAGCGAGCAGTAGGCAAAGCCGACTTCCTCAATGGCGGTTTGTTCTCCGTCGATAACCCGGCCCAGGCAGTCGAGCACGTCGCCGGCCGCCTGCTCCACGCTTTGGGTAGCCGACATGATGCCGCTTACATCCACGTCGATGTCTTCGGTGATAAGCAAAGCATTGCCGCTCACTCGAATCACCGGCACGATCGGGTTGCTGAAGCCGGCCCCGCCGGTGGTCCACAAAATGACCTGGGTCCCCAGGGCGGCAAAGTGCATGCCCGAGCCACCGCACAGGTGAGTGGTTTCCGACAGGTACATACCCGGCGCTTTAGGTGTTTCGATTCCTTGCGGGGTAATGCGCAGCACGTCCTGAATGGGGCGGGTGCCGGTTTTGTGCAGGGCGCCCAAAGCCTTTTCTTCCAGGGTGGTGAGGCCGCCGACACTGTTGCCGATGCTCATGGTTTCCACCTCGGTACCGGGCACGTGCCAGCGCTGCTCTTCTTCCTGGATCAGCCGCTCCAGCTTGTCGGCCACCGCTGGGCTGACCGCCCGCTGGCGCAGAATGCTTTCGCAGCCAATCAGCTCAATCAGTTCGCCGGCCACACAGCTGGCACCGGCATCTACCAAGGCATCCACTGCGCGACCCACCGCCGGGTTGGATGCGATGCCGGAGCTGGTATCGGAGCCGCCGCATTTCACTCCCACCAGCAGCTCGCTGAGGGCCACCGGTGCTATCGGGATTGTCGCCGCCAGCGCCACCAGCTCTTTTGCCAGGGCGACACCGTCGCGAATGCTCTGACGCGTGCCCTTGTTCCTGATGATCGACAGCCGCCGGACCGGTTTGCCCGCCTGCTCTATCGGAGTGGCGATCAGGGTCGGGTCTATGCTGCCGCAGCCCATGTTGAGTAGCAGTACTCCCGCCACATTGGGATTAAGGGCGGCACCGGTCATGATATTGACCAGTTCTTCGTTGCCGGCATACATGCAGGTGTAGTGATTGGTGACGATGACGCACTCGCTGACCTGCTGACGCACGGCCTGGGCGATGCCCTCGGCACATTCATCAATGGCGATGATCAAAATGTGGTTGCGAATGCCAACCTGGCCATTGGGGCGCCGGTAACCCTGAAATTCCTGTTTCATTCGGTTTCGATCCGCATCTGGTCAATGATCTGCCCGATAATGGCGGGCGGAATGTCGAGCCGCTGGCTGCGCACGTTTTGGACGTGCACCAGCTCACCTGCTGGAATTGCGGAGATGGCAACGCCAATGGCATGGCCTGCCTTGCTCACGGGCTGCCCGGAAGCAATGGCGTGCAGCGCCATCTTGTTGCCAAAGGGAATGGCCTGGAGTGCCTGATAGCGGCCAACCAGCCGATTTTTATCGTCGATAACGTCGACTGCTTGATGCTTTAGCGCATCGCTCAGCAGGGTGGCCACGTTGTCCTGTTGGGCCAGACGAATGGCTTTAACTGTCATATGAACTATCCTTTTGTTGATTGTCCTACAATCTACAGTCGGCGATTATACATATGTTAAAACCAAGTAACAGCGTAAAATGTGTGTATTTTTTGGCTGCTCATCACACATATTTGAGCGGCGGAATGCCGGCAGCACGCCTTTCGTGGTGCGGAATCCGGTACAATGCTCTCGCTCGATTCACTCTAACGATTGATATGTAATGAAAAAAATCATTAAAAGCAGCCTGGAGGAACAAGCCGCCGATTATCTGCGCGAGCTGATCCTCAGTGGTCATTTCCGAATGGGGCAAAGGCTGGTGGAAAGTGCCCTGGCCCGGGAGCTGGAGCTGTCGCGCAGCACGGTGCGCATGGCGCTGAACACTTTGGCCCACGAAGGCATAGTGGTTCAGACCCCCTATGTGGGCTGGCAGGTGATAGATCTGAATGAGCATGATCTGTGGGAGTTATTTCATTTGCGGGTGGCTCTGGAGCCTATTTCCGCCTGGCTGGCGGCCGAGCGGCTGAGTGCCGAAGGCCGCGAGCGGCTGCGGCAAATGATGAATTTGTTTCTGGAGAAGGCCGCTACCCCCGGGGTGGATAGTCAGGAGCTGAGCAGAATGGAGCTTAGCCTGCACAGCCTGATTGTGGAGCTGAGCGAGAACCAGCGGCTTTACGGCATATACCAGAACGTGGCCAACCAGATGCTGATTTATTTCAACATTGATCTAGTCACCCATGAGCCGGCGGAGATTGCCGCCAGCCATCAGCCGTTGGTGGATGCCATCTGTGCCGGTAACGCCGAGCTGGCGTCACGACTGGCGAAAGAAAATATCACCACCTTTAGCGAGATCGGCGAGAAGTTCAAGGCGCGTTTTGAGCAGTCCCGCCAGCGAGACGCGGGCGAGCGCTGATCCGGCGCCGGGACTCTCATTCACTCGGCTGATAGAATGGCTTCATACCATAACAATGATGAAGCAAGCATGAGCAACCTCACCGGAACCCTGATCAAGATGCCGGCGCGGCTGGATGCGCCCGTGGCCTATGAACTGGCCCTGGGCGAGCACCGCATCGACCTCAATGCCCGCCTGGGCCAGCCCCTGAAACTGACCTTCGGCGGCAATATCTATTGCGATGCCTGCGGCCGCAAAACCAAAAAAAGCTACTCTCAGGGCCACTGCTTTCCCTGCATGAAGAAGCTGGCCCGCTGCGACATGTGCGTGATGAAGCCGGAAACCTGCCACTATTTTGAGGGCACCTGCCGTGAGCCCGAGTGGGGCGATCGCAACTGCATGGTGCAGCACATCGTCTATCTGGCCAACACCTCGGGTATCAAGGTGGGCATCACCCGCCATACCCAGGTGCCCACCCGCTGGATTGATCAGGGTGCTACCCAGGCGCTGCCGATTCTGAGCGTGGCTACCCGCCAGTTGTCCGGTTTTGTGGAAGTGGCCCTGGCCGATATGGTGGCCGACAAGACCAACTGGCGCGCCATGCTGAAGGGCGATGAAACGCCCATCGATCTCAAGGGCGAAGCCGAACGTCTGCTGCCGGAAATCAAAGAGAAGCTGGCCGAGCTCACGCTCAAATACGGCAACGAGGCCATTACCGTGCTCGATGAACCCCCGGTGGAGCTCAGCTACCCGGTGCTGGAATACCCGACAAAGATTGTCAGCCACAACTTTGACAAGAACCCCGTGGTGGCCGGCACCCTGCTGGGCATCAAGGGGCAGTATCTGATCCTCGACACCGGGGTGATTAACCTGCGCAAGTTTACCGGCTACGAAGTCACCCTGGACTGAGTGTGTCAGACAAAAAAAGCCGGCCCACAGGGGCCGGCTTTTTGGTCCTGGCGACAACCATTATCAGGCTTCGTCGGCCAGCATGCCCTCGTTACGACCCTTGATACGGGTGATGAGCAGGGCGGTGACCACCAGGGTAATCACCAGGCCGGCCACGGTAGACAGGGTCATTGGCAGACCCGCGCCCAGGGTGGCGGAGTTCAGCAGGAAGCTGATAACCACAGTGGTCATGAACATGGCCGGTACGGTGGCAATCCAGTGCAGCTTGTTGTGGCGCAACAGGTAGGCGGCGGCGGTCCACAGCATCATTACCGCGGTGGCCTGGTTGGCCACACCGAAGTAGCGCCAGATCACGCCGAAGTCCACCTGGGTCAGCACGGCACCCATTACAAACAGCGGAATGGCCAGCAGCAGACGCTTGGGCAGTCGGGTTTGCGGCATATTGAAATACTCGGCCAGGATCAGGCGGGCGGAGCGGAAGGCGGTATCGCCGGAGGTAATGGGCAGCACAATCACGCCCAGCACCGCCATAAATCCGCCCACAACACCCAGCAGGCCGGTAGAGGCTTCATACACCACATTGGCCGGGTTGCCGGCCATGCCGGTGTTCAGGCCGTCCACACCACCAAAGAACGACAGGGCAATGGCGCACCAGATAAGGGCGATAATGCCTTCGCCGATCATGGCACCGTAGAACACGAAGCGGCCATTGCTTTCATTTTCCACACAGCGGGCCATCAGCGGTGACTGGGTGGCGTGAAAGCCCGATACGGCGCCACAGGCGATGGTGATAAACAACGCCGGCCACAGCGGCATGTCGTTGGGGTTCAGGTTTTGCAGGAAGTCGCCGGCTTCAAAGCCCGGCAGCATGCTGTGCTCGCTGGAGACCACCAGCGCCAGGGTCAGGCCGACCGACATGAAGATCAGCAGGGCACCAAAGAAGGGGTACAGGCGGCCGATGATCTTGTCGACCGGCACTATGGTGGCCAGCAGGTAATATACGAAGATCACGCCGATAAACACCGACACGCTCACGCCGGTTATCTTGGCCAGCAGGCCGGCGGGGGCGGAGATAAACACCACGCCCACCAGCAGCAGCAGCACAATGGCGAACACGTTCATGAAGTTTTTGGCGCCCCGGCCCAGGTACTTGCCGGCCAGGTTGGGCACCGACTGCCCGCCGTTACGCACCGACAGCATGCCCGAGAAGTAGTCGTGCACGCCACCGGCAAAAATGCAGCCCAGCACAATCCACAACATGGCGGCGGGACCGTAGAGCGCCCCCAGGATGGGACCGAAAATGGGGCCCACGCCGGCAATGTTGAGCAGCTGGATCAAATACACCTTGCCCTTGGACATGGGCACATAGTCCACCCCGTCTCCCTGGGTAAACGCCGGCGTCTGTCTCTGGGTTTTGACGCCAAACACCTTTTCCACAAAGGTGCCATAAATGAAATAGCCGCCGAGCAGGAGCCCGACACAGAGCAGAAACCAGGTCATGACATCATCCCTCTTGTATCCGGTTTGTAAAAAGATTGTCAGTGTATGTAACCGGGGCGCCGGCGAAAGCGGCAAATGGGTAAGCGGTCGTAACCGTGGGGTGAGCGGTCGATAGCGAAAGTGAACGATCGCTCAGTTGGCTAGTGAAATCCCAGCAGCTGCTTCAGCGATTTGAGATAGCGCCGTGACACCGGCACGCGGGCGCCGGTGCGGGTAAGGATCTCGGCGCCGGCGGAGCGCATTTCAATTTCGGCTATGGCGCCGGGGGCGACCAGGTATTGCCGGTGGCAGCGCACCAGCGGGGTTTTTTCTTCTATGACCTTGAGGGTCATGTTGGTGTGCACCTGTTCGCCGGCGGTGGCCACGTGCACGCCGCCGATATCGCTGAACACGTATTCCACCTCTGGCACCGGCACCACCTTGAGGCGCTGGCCGCTGTAACAGGGCAGGTGTTCGAGCCGGGCGGGGGCCAGCGTTGCCACCGGCTGCGGCCGCAGATCCCGGCGTACTTTTTCCAGGGTTTGCTGCAGCCGCTGCTCGTTCACCGGTTTGAGCAGATAGTCAAAGGCGTGGCGCTCAAAGGCCTGCACCGCAAATTCGTCGTAGGCGGTGACGAACACCACCCTGGGCATGGTGTCGGGATCCAGCATGGCGAGCAGCTCCATGCCGGTGATGCGGGGCATCTGAATATCCAGAAACACCAGTTGCGGCCGAAGCTTGCCGATGGCCTGCATGGCTTCAATGGCATTGCCGCACTGGCCCACAATCTCGATATCGGGGGCATCGGCCAGCTGGGCCGCCAGCTCCTCCCGGGCAAAGGGCTCGTCGTCAACAATCAGGCAGGTGATCATGGTGAGGACTCCGTAATCGGCAGGCTAATGTCAACCCGGGTCTGTTCACCGGGCTCGCAGCTGACATTCAGGCCGTAGTCGGGCCCGAACAGGTTCTGAATGCGCTTGTGCACCAGGTTCATGCCCAGGCCGTCCGACTCTTTTGCGGGCCGATACAGCCCGGCGTTGTCGGTGACCTCCAGATGCAGGGTGGTGCCCTGACGGGTGGCGGTGACGCGAATATGACCGGTGTCCAGCAGGTGGGAGGTGCCGTGTTTGACCGCGTTTTCGATAATGGGCTGCAGGGTAAAGGCCGGCACTCGCAAACCGTGTAATGCCTCGGGAATATTCAGCTCCACTTGCAACTTGTCGACAAAGCGGGCCTTTTCAATGGTCAGGTAGGCATCAATGTGTTCCAGCTCGTCTCCCAGGGTGACCAGGCCGGTGGTGCGTTTGAGGTTGATGCGCAGAAACTGGCTGAGGTGCTGCAACAGCTGGCGTGCCTTGTTCGCATCTCGCCGAGTAATGGCGCCTATGGTGCCCAGGGCGTTGAACAGAAAATGCGGATTGACCTGGGCCTGCAACAACTTGAGTTCGGTTTGGGTGAGCAGGCTGCGTTGCTCCAGAAATCGGCCAAACAGGATCTGGCTGGACAGCAGCCGGGCAATGCCTTCTCCCAGGGTGCGGTTGATATTGAGAAACAGCTTGTTCTTGGGCTCATAGAGCTTGATGGCGCCCACCACCTCGTTGTCACTGCGCAGCGGAATCACCAGGCTGGAGCCGAGGCGGCAGTGGGGTGACATGGAGCAGGAGTAGGGCACATCCACGCCGTCGGCAAACATGACCTTGTTTTGCTGAATTGCATCCAGGGTCATTTGCGAAGAGATGGGGGCGCCGGGCAGATGGTGATCGGCGCCGATGCCGATAAAGGCCAGCAGTTTCTCCCTGTCGGTAATGGCCACGGCGCCGACCCGGGTTTCTTCTATCAGAATGCGCGCCACCTGGGCGCTGGTTTCTTCATTAAAGCCCTTGCTGAGCAGACCCACGCTGCGCTCGGCGATTTTCAGCGCCTTGGTGGAAAAGGCGGAGGACTGTTTGTCGAGCATGGCTTTCTGATCGCGCACCATGCTCATGAACAGGGCCGCGCCCACCGAGTTGACCAGCAGCATGGACGGTGCAATCTGCAGCACCAGTTCAAGGGCGTCATCAAAGGGCCGGGCCAGCAGCAGAATAATGGCCATCTGCATCAGCTCGGCAAACAGGGTAAGCAGGCATACCCGCAGCGGATTGAAGATCAGCTCGCTTCTGCCGGTGCGACGCAGGTAAAGGCTGACCAGGCCGGCGGAGAGGCCTTCCAGGGTGGTGGACACGGCGCAGGCCATATCGGTAAAGCCGCCCAGGCTGTAACGGTGCAGGCCCCCGGTCAGGCCCACCAGGGTACCGGTAACCGGGCCGCCCAGCAGGCCGCCCAGCACCGCACCCATGGCCCGAGTATTGGCAATGGCGCCATGGGTCTGCTCCCCAAAGTAGGTGGCCATGATGCAAAAGCCGGAAAAGACCAGATAAATAAAGACTTTATGGGGCAGCCGGGTCGAGGGTTCGGTCAGCAGCCTGAACAGGGGGGTCTTGCTGACCAGATAGACAATGACCAGGTACAGGGACATCTGCTGAATAAGCAGCAGCACGAGCGACATGGCGGCTCCTTGGGAGTGAAGGGCTGGCGCTGATTCTACAATAGTCTTGGGCTTAGACACACCGGGCTGGGCTGGAGCCTAATAGGGCGTATTCCTTATTGCTTGGGCTGTCTTGATGAAAATGTCACCCCATTAACCAAGGTGATGACTTGTTCGACCGGAGTGATGGCAATCATGGTGATCGCCATGTCTCTTTTTATCAGGACAATGCTAACCGCCAGGTGGCCCTGGTCGGCGATAACCGCAATCGCGGGGAGTTGTTCTTCAGAAAGCGGTCAGGCTTTGCTCAAGGTATAAACGTATGCTTCCACCGTGCTGCCATTCGTCAGCGTGACCTTGGTCAAGACCCGCTCGTAACCCTCACCTTCAAATTCATCCAGGGCGGCCCAGTGCTCGGACAAATTTTGCGAGCTAAAGACAAAGCCTTCAATCTTCTCGCCGTTGTCATCCAGGTCTATACCGGGGTAACCCATGGCAGCCCCCCAGCCTTCCTGGCGTAGCGTTCCCGTGATGGTGGCGGTTTCCCAGGAGCCGCCAATGGCGGTCAGCACATGCTCATTGGGCCTGCCCGGCCCCAGGGTGCCGTAAACGAACAGTCTTGTGGTCATTCATCCTCCTCATGGCAGCGAACCTTTTTCGCGCTGCGGGTATCTATATTGAGACCGTTCCCTTGTCGTACGTCGCATTCCTGGCTGAGGTGACGTGTTTGATAGTCACACTTACTTTTCATCGTGAGCGTCAGGTGCATGCCTGATCGCATGAGGTCACGTCCGAAAATTATACCGAATGGGCCAAGGGGAATGGCAAGCTCGTTGTCGTAATGGTTTGAACCGGCTTTTAGAAAGGCGAGTTATTGCGCATTCAGCCCGTGCAATGCCGCCTGCAGCAGCGGGGTGATGGACGCATTCAGCTTGAGGCTGAGCAGCGCATCGGCGCGGGTTTTACCCAGCGTGAGGGCTGCTATGGGCTTGTTCCATTCCTGCGCCTTGCGGCAGAAGCGAAAGCCGGAATAGACCATCAGCGACGAGCCGATCACCAGCAGACCGTCGGCAGCTTCAAGGGCGTCCAGGGCATTCACCACACGCTGTTTGGGCACATTGTCGCCAAAGAACACCACGTCGGGCTTGAGAATGCCGCCACAGCGGTGGCACTCGGGAATACGAAAACGGCTAAAGTCCACTTCCAGATCGGCATCGCCATCCGGCGCCGTGGCGGCGGTGTAATGGGTGAAGTCCGGATTCAGTTCGGCGCTGCGCCGGTGGGTGTCGTTCCGGCTGCAGCGGTAGTCGCAGCTCATGCACACCACTCGATCGGAGCGGCCGTGCAAGTCAACCACTCGGTGACTGCCGGCGCGCTGGTGCAGGCCGTCGACGTTCTGAGTGACCAGCAGGCTGACATGCCCCAGTTGCTCCAGTTGTGCCAGGGCATTGTGGGCCGGGTTGGGCAGGGCGTCGCGCATCACCGGCCAGCCCACCAGGCTGCGGCCCCAGTAGCGCTTGCGGGTGTGTTCGCAGCGCATAAAGTCCGGGTGCTGCACCGGCTGCTGACGCTTCCACTGGCCCTGTTGATCCCGGTAGTCGGGAATACCCGAATCGGTGCTGATGCCGGCACCGGTCAGCACCAGCAGGCGAGGGTATTGATGAATAAACTCAACCAGCTCGGCGTGGGCTTCGGTCATGGTGCGGGCTTCTCTGATCGGCATAGTGAACAGTATTCAATATATTGACGGAACAGGCCAAGGGGGAATGTCTTTCATTTAAACCTTACTGAAGGCCTGGCCCTTTTATGCTCGATGACCATGGGCAAAGGACAGTTACAACGCCAGCTTAGTCAGCAAGGAGGCCAGTGTCGTCCGCTCAGTGTTATTCAGTGCTTGAAGAGGAGCCGGCAAGCAAGGAGCGTTCACATACCCCAGCAATTCCGCTGCGGCAGCCGTGACTCGCGCGCTACCATGCTGGTTGTACATGGCCCAGAGCGGAGCCAGTTGCCTTGATAGCTGTTCGGCCAGTGCGGCATCACCCCGCTGCGCCGCCCTGGTCAGTGCAAGGGCGGCTTGGGGAAAGAGGCCTCCCAGCACCGAATACCAGATTTCACAGCCGGCGTTAAGGCCGGTCGCAGCCCAGGGATCTCCGCTGATGCCGATGGATACATGGGACGGTATCAGCTTACGCAGACGTGCCACTCGCTCCCTTGCGGCCTCTGGTTCGGCGGGAACACCGGGAATTTTGATGGAAGCGACGCCGGGCAAGCGTGCGATACGGCCATGCAGCTCGTCACTGAATTCAAAATGAGTGGTTCGGGGATTGTCATAGACACAGAGCGGCACCGACAGTTCGTGACTCACGCTGCTATACAGCTCGTACACTTCTTCACTGGTCAATGGCTGATAGGACACAGGTGCCAGCAACAATGCACTGGCACCGGCCAGCTGGGCATCTTCGGCAAGGCGCAGCACTTCTCGGGTGCTCGTCGCGCCTATGCCCACCATCACCGGTACCTGGCCGGCATGCTGTACCGCCAGTCGGGCGACTCTCGCCCGCTCGGCCCGGTTCAGATAGGCATAGCTGCCGGTGGAACCCAGGGCACCGATAGAGTCCACCTTTGCCTCGGCCAGGCGCTCAATCAGGCACACAAATGCCGCTTCGTCCGGTCCTTTCGCATTCATGGGGGTAAGGGGAAACGCGCTTAAACCACTAAACATGTTGTCTGGCTCCTGGGTGGTGGGCATAGCCTGATAGGGATATGGGGTTATATGGCTACCATTCTTCCTCGTTTTCTTCGATGTATTTTGGGGCTGTCCGCATGTTTGGGGACCACCGGCGCTGAAAGAGCCGTCGTTTTTAATATGGTTCGTTTCCGCTCCGGCCGATGGCTTGCCGTTCTTGTTGTTCCTTGCTCTAGGAAACTGGGCCCGCGATTGACTCACTTTTGGCAATGGCCAACAGTGTTTCAACTTCTTCGGATGTGCTTCCTTTACGCCATGCCAGCTTCAGTGATGAGTCAATATCGAGATCATCCAGTTGATAGGCAATCAGGTTGTCATCACCAGCAGCGAGTATGCCGGGCATGATGGCGTATCCCATTCCTGTCGCGACCAGGCTGCGAATGGTGATGTCATCGTGACATTCCTGAATAACATTGGGGGTGATCCCGGCATCGCGAAAATGCTGGTCTATACGGTCGTAGCTGCCCGGAGTAGAGGTCCGCTTGAAGCGGATAAAGGGCAGACCGTCGAGATCATGTAACGAGTTGGGAGGGGTTACCAGCAGGCCTGCATAACGGCTGCTGATCACGGCCATGGGATAGGTACTGATGGTAAATGTATCAAATAATGATTCATCCTCATCTTCCATAAATAATATACCGGCGTCTATGCGGCCTTCGAGAATGGCGGAGGTCTGAGGGCCAGACAGCATGGATTCAAGTGACAGCTTGATGTTCGGGTTCTGGGCGCGAAACCTGCTGATCAGTCCTGATATTCCGGGTATGTAGGGATGAATGGTGGTAATACCAATGGCGAGACTCTCGGTGTTTTCGTCTGCAATTTCCTTGGTCTGCATGATGATACTGTCGAACTCATCCACCAGCCGGCGTGCGCTTTCATACAGAAACTCCCCTGCCGCCGTTAAGGCGACACCTTTGTAGTTCCGGTCCAGTAACCTGGTGTTCAGGCTTTCTTCCAGCAGTCGTATCTGACGAGTCAGGGCCGGCTGGGCGATAGGGATTTTTTTGGCCGCAGAGGTGATAGAGCCTTCGTTAACGACCGACAAAAAGTACCTCAGTTTCTTTATATCCATAACGTGCTGCGACCTGCATGACATACCAGAAAGGCATGACTCTATAGAGAAGAAGTATTGTTCCACCTTTGATTCGTTGAATATGCTGAAAAACACTTTTTAGTGCAACTTCACGGACGCTGAGATCCCGTGGTTGTTTTCATCTTCTTATGCGCTGAATTTGTTAAAAAAATCAGTAGTTTGGGGAAATTTTGAAGACGGAAAATCGAGGGTTCTGGTTAATGAATAAGCAGGATATTGAGCGCATAATTGCTTTTCGACAAGAGTTGCACCGCTTTCCGGAGTTGTCTGGTGCCGAGCAGCAGACGGCAGAACGAATCGTCTGCATGTTACGTGCTATTGGCGTGGATGAAATCTACCAAAACATTGGTGGCCATGGTGTGGTCGGCGTTATCCATGGTTTGACCGCCGGTGCCAGTGTTGGTTTGAGAGCAGACATGGATGCGTTGCCGATCGCCGAGACGAATGTGACCGGACATGCTTCCGAGCATCAGGGAGTGATGCATGCATGCGGCCATGACGGTCATGCGGCGATGTTGATAGGGGCGGCGATGTCTCTGCTAAAGAACAGGCCGGCATCTGGCCGTGTTGTACTTATCTTCCAACCCGCCGAAGAATTGGGTACCGGGGCCCCTGCGATGCTTGAGGACGGCTTGCTGGCACGTTTCCCGGTTGATGCCATGTTTGGGTTGCATAACTGGCCCGGGGTGGAAGCGGGTCGTTTTGTGATACACGGTCGGCCTCATATGGCATCTAGCGATGACTTTGAAATCGAATTTCATGCAGAAGGTGGTCATGGCGCCATGCCTCACCTTTCGTCGGATCCGGTACTGGCTTCCGGGCTATTTGTAACGGCTCTGCAGCAGATAGTCAGCCGCAATATTAATCCTGAAGACATTGCGGTGGTCAGTGTCGGGAGCCTGCAAAGTGGCTTTGCCAGTAACGTGATCCCCACTTCTGCCAGTCTGAAGGGAACGGCCCGCAGTTTCAGGCCTGAGGTCAGACAGGACATTGAAAAACGGATTCACGATATTGCACAGGGAGTGGCGCTGGCAACAGGGTGCACTCAGACCATTGATTACCGGCGTTCAACGCCTCCGGTAGCAAATGATCCTGACCTGACGGTGCTGTCCCGCAGCGTGGTAGAGGAGCTATGGGGCGCTGAGGGGCTGGTTGAGCATCCCATTAGCATGGGAGCAGACGATATGGGGGCGTTTCTGGAAGAGGTGCCCGGTGTGTATGCATGGATTGGTAATGGAGCCGGCTGCCATGCCCCCCAGCTCCATCAGCCGGATTACGACTTTAACGACAGTATTCTGGAGAAGGGAAGCCGTTTTCTTTCCCATGTTGCCAGACGTTTTCTCGACAATAACCAGTAAGCCAGGGAGGCTATATGAGTCAGATGGACAGGACTGTTACGCTTGAGGCAACATCGCGTCGGCAATTTGCCTTTCCTCATATTTTTGTGGTCTTGTTTACCTTTATCTGTATTGCGGCTGCAATGACCTATCTGGTTGATGCGGGCAGCTATGAACGTGTTATTTCAGAGCAAGGTAAAACGGTGGTGGTGCCCGGCAGCTACTCCGTTATGGAAGGGCAGCAAGCTACACTGCTAACTCCCTTTATGGCTGTTTTCAGCGGAATGAAAGAAGGCAGTAGTATTATCTTCTTTATTTTTATCTCCGGTGGCGCATTCGGTGTTCTTAAGGCAACGGGGGTGCTGCAAAAACTGGTTAACAGCATTAGCCGCAGCCTCTCGGGTAATGATCTTATCCTTATTCCATTACTGATGCTGCTGTTTGCCATTGGCGGTGCAACATTTGGAATGGCGGAGGAAAGTATTGCCTTCATCATTATTCTTGCGCCAATAATGAAAATGCTGGGCTATAACGCCATGGTGGCCGCTGCCGTGCCGCTGGTTGGTGCCGGTGCCGGATTTTCTGCTGCATTCATGAACCCGTTTACGGTTGGTGTGGCTCAGGATATTGCGCAGCTACCCATGTTCTCCGGCCTTGGTTTGCGGGTTGCCTACTGGTTTGTATTTGTCGGGGTCAGTATCGCGTTTGTCACGTTATATGCAGCCAGGGTGAAGTCACCACCAGGCTCTGCGGCTGAGCTGAATAAAGAAATATCCGATCTCGCTCCGCTCGGCACCGCCGACCGTTTCATTCTGACGGCGTTTTCTGGCTCTATCCTGCTGATTGCATATGGCGTGATACGTCATGGCTGGTATATCGGTGAGATATCCGCTGTCTTCCTGATGATGGGCATGGCCGTTGGGATATTTGCCCGGATGAGCCCGAACGAAATCGCCGAGCATTTTGTGAACGGACTTAAGGAAATTGCCATGGGCGCCCTGGTGGTGGGGTTTGCCTTCGGTATTCTTATTGTACTTAAGGACGGCAATATACTGGATACCATTCTTTATCAGCTGGAGCAGGTGATTGGGAGCATGCCTCCTGTACTGACGGCTGTCGGTATGTTTCTTGTCCAGCTGGTGCTTAATTGCCTGGTGCCGTCCGGTAGCGGACAGGCTGCGCTGACCATGCCTTTGATGGTGCCACTCGCCGACCTGGTGGGAGTTACCCGGCAGACCGCGGTGCTTGCCTTTCAGCTGGGGGATGGCATTACCAATATCATCACACCGACTTCCGGTTACTTTATGGCGGGATTATCGGTAGCGGGAGTGTCTTGGGGGAAATGGATTCAATGGATTCTGCCACTTTTTCTGATACAGCTGGCGCTTGCGATCAGTATGGTTACCCTTGCTTACTATATTTCCTGGTCTTGAAGGACATATTTCTATGAAAATTAAACAAATCACTGTTTATGGTATTCGTCTGCCTCTCAAACAGCCATTCAAGATTGCTTACGATACCTATGAAGATATTGAAAGCATTCTGGTGAAGGTTGAGTCAAGCTCAGGACAAGTTGGCTGGGGAGAAGCCGTTGTTGACCAGCATGTGTCGGGTGAAACCTGGCAGTCGGCCCGGCAGATCATTGCCAGGGAGCTGGCTCCTCTGCTTATCGGAAAACCGGTAGACAGCATCGGTTATTTCCATCGTGTTGCTGAAACCCGAATACGTCATAACCCCTCAGCCAAAGCCGCACTGGATATTGCCTTGCATGACTTGCTGGCCAGGCAGTGTAACGTTCCGCTCTACACATTACTGGGCGGCCGTCACCATACCCGTATTGAGCTGCCTTGTGTGATCAGTATGCTGGATCCGGAAGAAATGGCGCGCCAGGCGCAGGATGCCTGCAAGCGAGGCTATAGCTCAATCAAGATAAAACTGGGTGATGCTCCGGAGCTGGATATTGAACGTATTGCGAAAGTGCGTGAGGCGATGAAGCCGAATGTGAAGCTGAGGGTGGACGCCAATCAGGGATGGAGCGCCAAACAGGCATTACAGGTGATCCGTCAGGCGGCTCCTTATCGGGTTGACTGGTTTGAGCAACCGGTCTCCATTGAAAATCTGGAAGCCCTGGCACGGATCACCGGCGCCACCGACGCATTGATCATGGCCGATGAGCCCATTCATGGCGTACGCGATATGCTCGAGGTGATCAGGCTGAATGCGGCGGATCTGGTGAATATCAAGCTGATGAAATCCGCAGGCCTGCATGCGGCCCGTACCATGGCCGAGCTTGGCCTGGCCGCAGACATTCCTTGTCAGATTGGCTCTATGGTGGAGTCGAGTGTGGCTACTCTGGCGGGAGCTCACCTGGCAATGGCGCATTGCAATATCGTGGCCAATGACATGGTTGGCCCGGCGATGATTTCAGATGATGTTGCCGTTATGCCAGGTAACGAAACACACATTGAGCTATCTGATAACCCGGGGCTGGGAGTCGAGGTTGACGATGCCAAGGTCCAGTCGCTCAGCGTGTTTGAAGACCGTATTGACTGATTGATGCAATAAGCACTGTAACGTGGGCTGGTTGTCTGACCTGCCCACGTTTATCGTTTATATGGCTTTGCAATTAGCTCAAACGATGCCAATGACTTCTTACTCCCAGAAAAATTGCCAGGCAGATCAGTGAACTGGCCAGCATAAATACCGGTCTTTCCGTGGCCTGTTGTAATAGCGGAAAGCGACCAGCTATCAGCAGGAATAACACACCGTAGACGGCGCGAAACAGGTAAACACCGGTAATGATGCAAAGCACCGGGCGTTGCCAGGGTAAACGGGCAATTAACCCCGATCCCGAGAAAGCATACATGGCGGCAGCGGCCAGGAGCGAGCTGATCATCAGGGTGAGTAATGCCGGATACCAGCTGCTCTGCTCGGCCAGTTTTGCCATTTGTTCGCCCGCGCCGAAAAAACGATACCAGTCCGGGCCACCGGCAATAACAGACAGATGTAACAGGGCGGCGAGCAGACTGGCCATTCCTCCTGCGTTTAACAATACCTTGCTCTTCATCGGCATGACTCTCTGCACTGCCCCTTGTGTCTTAAACGGACTTGGACTCTTTTTTCTGTCCGGGTTTCAGGCAGAGATGCAGAAAAGGCTTCACCCCATCCCGCCAGCCCAGAATCAGGAACAGTAATGCCAGCCCACCCGGGACCAGTATGACTTTTAACACGGGCCCGAGGATGTAGCTGTAAAAGAACAGAAATGGCAGAAACAGGACGTAGCCAAGTACACGAATACAGAGAGATTTCATCATTCTCACCTTAAAAATTGAGCGCGCTCATTAATATATTTTGAGCGCGCTCAATTTTCAACTAGAATCGTGCCATTCGCTAAAGGCAGGACGACAGGAAAGATGGACAAGAAGCAGAAAACCCGTGCACAGATCCTGGCAGCAGCCTGGCAGCTCTTTGCCGGCCAGGGGTATGCGCAGACCAGTACCCGGCAGATTGCCGTTGCCGCGAAGGTCGCGACAGGTACCGTGTTTGCGCACTTTCCCTCCAAACTGGACTTATTAAAAGCAGGTTTACAGAGCAAGCTGGATGAAACCCTGGCTTATGCAGGTGAAACCGATACGGAGCACAATCCCAAAGAAAGGCTGCAGCACTATGCGGCATACCTCTACCATTTTTACCTTGAGCAAGGAGAGTTCAGCCGCGAGCTGTTCAGGGAGCTTATCTGGCAGTGGCATGATCTGGAGGCCGAGCTGGAAGCCTTTAAATGTACCCTGTTTTCCCGCAGCCGTTACAACCGGGCTGCGGCCGACCTGTTGATGGACTGTTACTTCATGACGTTACTGAACGGCCTGCAGGGCCGGCAAAGCCGGGACGTCATGCTGAAAAATCTGCGTGATAAGCTGGCCCTGATCGATGATGGGCTGTTCCTGTGCGGGGGAGCATAGCGTTTCTGAGGGCGAGTGGTTGAATGCCGGAAAGCTGTTTAGTCAGGGAGCGCTCAGGAGCCAGAAGCATAGTGGCGGCACAAAAAAGCCAGCGCATTGATGCTACTGGCTTTTTGCTGTGTCTGTATGGTGGCCCCTCCCAGACTTGAACTGGGGACCTAACGATTATGAGTCGTGTGCTCTAACCAACTGAGCTAAGGGGCCAAAAGTGCGCTGATTATAGGGGAACGGGTGGGGGCCTGTCCAGCCGGTGTGAAAGCTTAGGCGCTTGATTTTTAAGCGGTTGGAGGGGTAGGCATGCTGATATTAGAGAGGTGGGCAAAGGGAGCTGCTTCACCGTACCCGCTGCGGCAGGGATGCCGCAGCGGATCCCACAGGGAGGTGTTCACGGCGTGTCGGAGAAGCAATTCCTTTGCCCGACTTGAGCGGAGGGCAAAGAAAAAGGGCGCCGAAGCGCCCTTTAAATCTTGTGTTGCGGTTGTGCTTACTCGTCGAGGAAGCTGCGCAGCACTTCGGAGCGGCTGGGGTGGCGCAGTTTGCGCAGGGCCTTGGCTTCAATCTGGCGAATACGCTCACGGGTAACGTCGAACTGCTTGCCCACTTCCTCAAGGGTGTGGTCGGTGTTCATGTCGATACCAAAGCGCATGCGCAGTACCTTGGCTTCCCGGGCGGTCAGGCCGGCCAGCACGTCCTTGGTGGCGTTACGCAGGCTCTCGCTGGTGGCGGAGTCCGCCGGCAGCGACAGGGTGGTGTCCTCGATAAAATCGCCCAGATGGGAGTCTTCGTCGTCACCGATGGGGGTTTCCATCGAGATCGGCTCCTTGGCGATTTTCAGCACCTTGCGGATCTTGTCTTCCGGCATGGCCATGCGGTGCGCCAGCTCTTCCGGGGTGGGCTCGCGGCCCATTTCCTGCAGCATCTGGCGGGAAATTCGGTTGAGCTTGTTGATGGTCTCGATCATGTGCACCGGAATACGAATGGTACGGGCCTGATCCGCAATAGAGCGGGTGATGGCCTGACGGATCCACCAGGTGGCGTAGGTCGAGAACTTGTAGCCTCGGCGATATTCGAACTTGTCTACCGCCTTCATCAGGCCGATGTTGCCCTCCTGGATCAGATCCAGGAACTGCAGGCCGCGGTTGGTGTATTTCTTGGCAATGGAGATAACCAGACGCAGGTTGGCTTCCACCATTTCCTTCTTGGCACGGCGGGCCTTGGCCTCACCAATGCTCATGCGGCGGTTGATGTCCTTGATCTGGGAGATGGTGAGGCCGGTTTCCTCTTCCACCACCTTGAGCTTGCCAATGGCGCGCTGCACGTCTTCGGCCACGGCTTCCAGCCGGGCAGACCAGGTCTTGCCGGCGGCCAGCTGGGCGTCAAACCAGGCCTGCTCGCTTTCGTGGTGGGCAAAGGCCTGCACGAAGGTCTTCTTGGGCATCTTGCACTGCTCAACGCAGAGCTTCATGATGATGCGCTCCTGCACCCGCACTCGCTCCATCATGTCGCGCATGCTGTTCACCAGACGGTCGAACTGCTTGGGCACCAGACGGAACTGACGGAACAGGTCGGCCAGGGCGGTGATCTGCTCGGCGGCCTCGGCGGAGGTGCGACCGTGGGCGGCAATGCTGTCTCTTACGGCTTCGTACTGAACGCGAAGCTGGCCGAATTTTTCCCGGGCCACTTCCGGATCCGGGCCGTTGTCGCCGTCGGAGTCGTCATCGTCGTCTTCGTCTTCATCCTCGTCGTCGTCTTCGTCGTCGAGGTCCTTGTCGCTCAGCTCGGAGCCAATGTGAGTGGCGGTGGGGGCCACGTCGTCGGCTTCATCCAGATCAACAAAGCCGGAAATAATGTCGCTCAGCTTGATGTCGCCGGCTTCAAAGCGGTCGAATTGATCCAGCAGCGAGGTAATGGCTTCCGGATATTCGGAAACCGAGCTCTGCACCTGGTTAATGCCGTCTTCAATGCGCTTGGCGATGTCGATTTCGCCTTCGCGGGTGAGCAGCTCCACGGTACCCATTTCACGCATATACATGCGCACCGGGTCGGTGGTACGGCCAATTTCAGATTCAACAGACGCCAGCGCCTGGGCGGCGGCTTCGGCAGCGTCTTCGTCGGTGTTGGTTTCCGACATCATCAGGTCATCGGCGTCGGGGGCGTTTTCCACCACCTGAATGCCCATGTCGTTGATCATCTGGATAATGTCTTCGATCTGATCGGAGTCGACAATATCCTGAGGAAGATGATCATTTACCTCGGCGTAGGTCAGGTAGCCCTGTTCTTTACCTTTGGCAACGAGAAGCTTAAGCTGTGACTGCGGGGTTTGCTCCATAGAACTCGTCCGGTTAGATGTTGCAAGAGGGTGTAGCACTCTGGGGCACACATTTTGTGGCGCGCAAGTGGCCGATTATAACAAAATTTGACCAGTCTGACTAACTGATCCGAGCTTGCCAACACCTCGCCCTTGAGCCGAGCGTGCTGCAGCCTGCATTGGTTTCTTCAATTACCCGTGGTCCGGGCCTTCATTACAATTTTGGGGCAGTGTGCCCGTTTTTCAAATGCTTCAGGCCGTGCCGCCCTTGCTCTCGGTCAGCAACAGCACCAATTCCTGTTTTTCCGATGGCGTCAGTCCGTCCCGGCTGCGGCTTTTTTGCTGTAACAGCTCAATGCGCTGTGCCAGGTAATCGTTGATAAGCACCACGAAGATATCCTGCAATTCCTGCTCGATATGGTCGCCGGCAACCGCGTTGTCGGCCATGGCCAGCCGCGACAGGGCTGGCTCGGACGGGTGTCCACGCCAGTGTTCCAGCAGCTGGGCGGTGCTGAGGGCGGGTTGCTCTCGCACCTGGCCCAGCAGGGCCAGCAGCAGCTCCATGCCCGGAAGAGATAGCTCTTCCAGCGCCGGAATATCCGGTAGCCGGGCTGCGGCAGCCGGATATTGTAGCACAAGGGCAATGGCCCGTCGAAGTGGCGTCAGTTTTAGTTTTTGCGGCCGGCTCGGTGCCGGTTTTTCCTTGTCGTCGGCGGGCTTTAACCGCGCAAACAGCTCCTTTACCCGGCGCTCGTTCTCGCCCCAGTTGAGCTGGCGCGACAGCCGGGTCACCAGGCCTTCCCGAGTAAAGCCCTCGGGCACCCGCATAATGGCCTCGGCGGCCTTGTGGGCCAGCTCATGCTGTCCGGCGTCGCCTTCCATGCTGTCTTGCGCCAGGCGCTCAAACAGAAAATCGCCGAAGTCCTGGGCGTTACCCAGGAGTCGTTCAAAGGCGTCCTTGCCCTGGCTGCGCACCAGGCTGTCGGGATCTTCACCATCGGGCAAAAACACAAAGCGCAGGCTGCGGCCGTCCTGCATCAGCGGCAGGGCGTTTTCCAGTGCCCGCCAGGCGGCCTCACGGCCGGCGCGGTCGCCGTCGTAGCAGCAGATCACCTCGCGAGTGGTGCGATACAACAGTTGCAGCTGATCGGGGGTGGTAGAGGTGCCGAGGCTGGCCACCCCATAATCAATGCCGAACTGGGCCAGGGCCACCACATCCATATAGCCTTCCACCACCAGCACCCGCTCCGGGTTGCGGTGGGCCTGGCGCACTTCATAGAGGCCATAGAGCTCGCGGCCCTTGTGAAACACCGGGGTCTCCGGTGAGTTCAGGTATTTGGGGGTGCCGTCGCCCAGCACTCGGCCGCCAAAGCCGATGGTACGGCCGCGCCTGTCCCGAATGGGGAACATCACTCGATCGCGAAAACGGTCATAGATCCGGCCGTTGTCGCTTTGCAGCAGCATGCCGCCGTCGATGAGCTGGCGTTCTGCGTCGCGATTGCCGGCGAACTGGCGCTTAACCCCGTCCCATCTGTCGGGCACATAGCCGATGCCAAAACGCTTCACCACTTCGCCGCTCAGGCCTCGGCCCTTGAGGTAGTCAATGGCCGCCGGCGCGTTGCGCAGCTGCTGCTGGTAGAAACGGGCAATGTCATTCAGCAGACCGTAGAGATCCTGACGCTCGGCCCGGGCCGCCGCCTGTTGCTGGGGCGAACTGCCACCTGTGCTTTCTCGGGGCACGGTAAGGCCGTGCATTGCGGCGAGCTCGTCAATGGCGTCGAGAAATTCCAGTCCGTCATATTCCATCAAAAAGCCAAGGGCGGTGCCGTGGGCGCCACAGCCGAAGCAGTGATAGAACTGTTTATCCGGGCTGACCGTAAAGGACGGGCTTTTTTCGTTATGAAAGGGGCAGCAGGCCTGATAGTTCTTGCCGGCTTTTTTGAGTCTTACCCGCTGATCGATAAGGTCGACTATGTCGGTACGGGCGAGGAGGTCATCAATAAATTGTTGGGGGATTCTGCCAGCCATGATTCACCGTTAAAGCAAAAAACAAAGCCGTGCATTCTCTCGAAGCACGGCCCGTTGGCAGCTCAGCGGCGGTAATCAGGCCAGTTTGGCCTTGATAGTGGCGCTGAGCTTGCCCATGTCTGCACGGCCCTGGACTTGCGGCTTGAGTGCCGCCATCACCTTGCCCATGTCCTGCATGCCGGTGGCGCCGGTGTCGGCGATGGCCTGCGTGAGCAAAGCGTCCAGCTCGTCTTCGGTCAGGGGTTGCGGCAGGAATTCCTGCAGCACCGCAATTTCCTGGCGTTCACCGTCGGCCAGTTCCTGACGACCGGCCTGCTCGAACTGGCTGGCGGCATCCTTGCGTTGTTTCACCATTTTGGTGATTACCGCGATGATGCCGTCATCGTCCAGGGTTTCGCGGCTGTCGATCTCTTTTTGCTTGATCTCGGCCATCAGCATACGCAGGGTGCCCAGGCGAGCCTTGTCTCGGGCGCGCATGGCATCTTTCTGCTGGGCTGACAGCTGGTCTTTCAAAGACATGAGATCAACAACGCCTTAGTACAGACGAGTGCGACGTGCGTTTTCGCGAGCCAGCTTCTTGGCGTGACGCTTAACAGCGGCAGCCTTGGCGCGCTTGCGCTCGGTAGTCGGCTTCTCGTAGTGCTCGCGACGACGAACTTCAGACAGAATACCGGCCTTTTCGCAGGAACGCTTGAAGCGACGCAGGGCTACGTCGAAGGGCTCGTTTTCACGTACTTTAATTACTGGCATGTGCCTCTCACCTCGGTTAACTGGCCTGTTACCAACCAGCATGACAATAAAATGGTGCGAAATTCTACTATTAACCGGGCCCGGATGTAAAGACCGGCAACCCTTTACTGGTTAAAAAAGCGCGGGCAGGGTAACATGGTTGCCTATTTTTCGACAGCGTTATTCATTTTTCCCATGCGTGTACTTGGCATCGAAACCTCCTGCGATGAAACCGGCATCGCCATCTATGACGACCGGCTCGGCATTCTCTCTCACCAGCTTTACAGCCAGGTGAAACTTCATGCGGACTACGGCGGTGTGGTGCCCGAACTGGCCAGCCGGGATCACGTGCGCAAGACCATTCCGTTGATCGAGGCGGCACTGAAAGACGCGGGTTGCAGCCAGGACGACATCGACGGCGTGGCCTACACCGCCGGCCCCGGATTGATGGGCGCGTTGCTGGTGGGCGCCACCATAGGTCGCAGCCTGGCCTTTGCCTGGGGCAAGCCGGCGGTGGCGGTGCACCATATGGAAGGGCACCTGTTGGCCCCCATGCTGGAAGAGCGCATGCCGGCCTTTCCCTTTGTGGCGTTGCTGGTGTCCGGTGGGCACACCCTGCTGGTGCGGGTGGATGGCATTGGCCGCTATGAGATCCTCGGTGAGTCCATCGACGATGCCGCCGGCGAGGCCTTTGACAAGACCGCCAAGCTGATGGGGCTCGACTACCCGGGCGGTCCGCGCCTGGCCAGGCTGGCAGAGCAAGGCGTGCCCGGCCGCTTCAGGTTTCCCCGGCCCATGACCGACAGACCCGGACTGGATTTCAGCTTTTCCGGGCTCAAGACCGCCACCGCTACCACTATCGCCGCCGAAGGCGATGATGAGCAGACCCGGGCCGACATTGCCCATGCCTTTCAGCAGGCGGTGGTCGACACTCTGGCCATCAAGTGCAAGCGGGCGCTGGAGCAGACCGGGCTCAATCGCCTGGTGGTGGCCGGCGGCGTCAGCGCCAATGTGTCACTGCGGGAGCAGCTGAAAGCGCTGATGAACAAGCTGAACGGCGAGGTATTCTATCCGCGTAATGAATACTGCACCGACAACGGCGCCATGATTGCCTACGCCGGCCTGCAGCGGTTAAAAGCCAATCAGGTTGAACCGCTGCTGGTGCGCGCACGGCCGCGCTGGCCACTGGACGAACTGCCCCCTGTTGACGGTGAGGGGTGAGGAGACAGGAGTGAGGAGCGTATCGGGGTTTTACCGTACGCCTCACTCCTCACCCCTCACGCGGTTCACTTCTCTCGGTTGCGCTTGAGCCGGTTGAGGATGGGGGTTTCCTCATGGTGATACAGCCGGCTGATATTGCGATGATGACGAATGATGATCAGGCAGGACAACAGCGCCACCGCCAGGGTGTATTCGGGCTTGATAAAATACACAAACAGCGGCGCGAACAATGCGGTGATCAGCGAGGCCAGGGACGAGTACCCAAACAATCCCAGGCTGACCAGCCAGGTCAGCATCAGCAGGCCGGCCATGTCCATGCCCAGGGGCAACAGCGCGCCCAGGGCAGTGGCCACGCCCTTGCCGCCGCGAAAGTGAAAGAATAACGGAAACATGTGCCCCAGGCAGGCGGCCATGGCAATCAGCGCCAGGTAGAGCGGGCTGATGTCGAGAAACCAGCCGAGGTACACGGGCAGGGTGCCCTTGAGAATGTCGAGCAACAGCACCCACACCGCCGCGCTGCGGTTGCCGGTGCGCAGTACATTGGTGGCGCCGGGGTTGCCGGAGCCATGGGATCTGGGGTCCGGCAGCCGGTAGAGGCGTGAGATCAGCACGGCGCTGGACACCGAGCCTCCCAGGTAAGCCAGTATGATCATGAACAGCGTTAGGGCGGTCATCTCGTGGTTTATACCCCGGGGTCAATCCGTTATGATGGCGCGCTGATTGGGCCTCAGGGCCTGCTCGCCAAAGACAGCCACAGCTTAACAGAAGACAGTGACGATGGATAAAGTGTTTGTGCAAGGCCTTGAAGTGTTGACCACCATAGGCGTTTACGAGTGGGAAAAAGGCATTCGCCAGAAAATTCGTTTCGATCTCGAGATGGGCTATGACAATCGTCCGGCGGCGGCGGGTGACGACATCAGCAAGGCGTTGGACTATGCCGCCTTGTCGCATAAAGTGACCGCCTATGCCGAGCAGAACCACGTGGAACTGGTGGAAACCATGGCCGAGCACATCGCGCGACTGATTCTGACCGAATTCCCGGTGCAGTCGGTAAAGGTGCGTCTCACCAAACCCGCCGCCGTGCCCAATGCTGCCGGGGTTGGCGTGGAAATCGAGCGTTTCGCCACTCGCAACCTGCGCGATTAACGTCATTCCATTGTCATTGAGCGCCGTTATACTGGAATCCTTCTTGTTTCAGAGCGCGGCGTCATGGAAGTTCATGCCATTCTGCTGGCCCTTATTCAGGGTCTGACCGAGTTTCTCCCCGTATCCAGCTCCGCTCACCTGGTGTTACCTTCCGTCTTGCTGGGCTGGCCCGATCAGGGCATGGCTTTTGACGTGGCCGTGCACCTGGGCAGCCTGCTGGCGGTGCTTTACTACTTTAGGCGTGAGGTGGTGACCCTGGCGCAGAGCTGGTGGGTTTCGCTGCGCGGTGGCGGTCACAGTGCCGAATCGAAACTGGCCTGGTGCATTATCCTGGCCACGGTGCCCGCCTGTGTGGCGGGGCTGTTGCTGGGGGATCTTATCGGTGCCTATTTGCGTTCGGGCTGGGTGATTGCCATGGCCACCATCGTCTTTGGTCTGCTGCTGTGGTGGGCGGATCGCATGGCCCGCCAGTGCAAGAATGAGTACCAGGCCGGCTGGCGGGGCGCCCTGATCCTGGGCTGTGCCCAGGCACTGGCGCTGATCCCCGGCACCTCGCGCAGTGGCATTACCCTCACCGCCGGCCTGATGCTGGGGCTGACCCGGCAGGCGGCGGCGCGCTTTTCCTTTTTGATGTCGATTCCGGTGATATTGCTGGCGGGCAGTCATCAGGCCAGTGGCCTGGTGGCAAGTGGCGCCGTCATGCCGTGGCCGGCGGTTTCCCTGGGGGTGCTGGTATCGTTTGCCAGCGCCCTGGCCTGCATTCACCTGTTCCTGAACCTGCTCAACCGGCTGGGAGTACTGCCTTTTGTGCTGTACCGGCTGGCCCTGGGTGCCGTCTTGATCGGGGTACTGACTCAGGCCTGAAGCAATTGCTCGAGTCGTGCCAGCCTGGCTTCACGAATGGCCTCGCCAATGGCGGGGCCTTTTAGTCCCTGAGCCACAAAGGGCTGGGCGGTAATGCGCTTCAGCTCCTGCAGCCATTGCCATAATTGCTGCCGCTGAGGATAGGGGCGGTTTTCAAAGCCGGCCCGGCCCTGCAGATCCGCCTGGGCGCAGAGCAGCAGTTCGGCAAAGCGTTCCGGCTTGCGCCAGGCGTCGGTGTGGTCCATCAGCTCCAGCACGGTGTGGGCCTGCTGCGGCGCCGGCTCGGCCAGCCGGTGCATGCAAATGTGCCAGCGGCTCATCAGCATCGCCAGCTCCTTGTGTTCGGTGGGTACCTTTAACCGTGCGCTCAGGGCGCGAATGGGGGTGATGCCCAGTTCGCCGTGGTCGTGATGACTGGGCCATTTTTCCGACGGGGTCAGGGCCTTGCCCAGATCGTGGCACAGGGCGGCGAAGCGGCAGGGCAGGCTGGCCCCCAGCTCGGCGGCCCGTTTGACCACCATCATGGTGTGCAGGCCGGTGTCGATCTCCGGGTGCCAGTCTTTGGGTCCGGGAACACCAAAGAGGGCGTCCACCTCCGGAAACAGTACCGCCAGGGCGCCGCAGGCACGCAGCACCTCAAAAAATACCTGAGGGTTGTCGCTGGCCAGTGCCTTTTCGGTTTCCTTCCACACTCGTTCCGGCGTCAGGGCGGTGAGCTCGCCACTGGCGGCCATGTTCTGCATCAGGGCGTGTGTTTCCCGGGCAAGCGTAAAGCCCAGGTGATGAAAACGGGCGGCAAAGCGCGCCACCCGCAGCACTCGCAGCGGATCTTCGGCAAAGGCTTCGGACACATGGCGCAGCACTCGCGCCTCGATATCGGCGACACCGCCGTAGGGATCGATAAGCTCCCCCGCATCGTTTTGTGCAATGGCGTTGATGGTGAGGTCCCGTCGGCGCAGATCCTCCTCCAGGGTGACCTCGGGGCCGAAATCGCAGATAAAGCCGGTGTAGCCGCTGCCGGCCTTGCGTTCGGTGCGGGCGAGGGCATATTCCTCTTTGCTGTTGGGGTGCAGAAAAACCGGAAAGTCCTTGCCCACCTGGGAGTAGCCAAGGTCGAGCAACTGTGCGGGCGTGGCGCCCACCACCATGTAGTCCCGCTCTTTGACGTTCAGGCCCAGCAGTGTGTCCCTGACCGCGCCCCCCACCAGATAGATTTTCAAGGCCCGCTTCCCCCGTATGCAAAACCGCCATTATAACGGCTGAAAATGAAAAAGGCGCCTCGGCGCCTTTGAGAAGCATTTTCACTATTTTGCGTTGTGTCAGTGACACTTTCATGCGTCATTCCGGCCCGCGAGCCGAAGTGGTGTGTTCGGACTTGGTTTACCTTCATCTTTCGGCTTTTTACCCCTCACCCAGCGACAGCAAGGTGGCGTTGCCGCCGATGGCGGTGGTGTTGTTGGTAATGGTCTTCTCGGTAATAAAGCGGCTCAGGTAATGGGGGCCACCGGCCTTGGGACCGGTGCCGGACAGGCCGCGGCCACCAAAGGGCTGCACGCCCACCATGGCACCAATCTGATCCCGGTTGATATAGACGTTGCCCACCTCGGCGCGCTTGGCCACATGGGCGGCGAATGACTCGTTACGGCTGTGTACACCCAGGGTCAGGCCGTAGCCGGTGGCGTTAATGTCGTCGAGCACGCGGTCGATGTCTTTCGCCTTGAAGCGCACTACGTGCAATATGGGGCCGAATTGCTCCTTCTTGAGTTCGCCTATGCTACCGACCTCCAGCGCCGTGGGGCGAATGTAAAAGCCGTGGGCACAATCCGCGCTCATGGGAGCTTCGGCAATGATTTTGTTGCCGGCGGCCTTCATGGCGTCCAGGTGGGCCTGCAGCCCTTTTTGAGCATCGGCGTCGATCACCGGACCCACGTCGGTGGACCAGTGCGCCGGATCGGCCACGCTCAGCTCCTGCATGGCCCCTTCAAGTATCTCCAGCACGCGGTCGGCGATGTCGCTCTGCAGATACAGCACCCGCAGTGCCGAACAACGCTGGCCGGCGCTCTGAAAGGCGGCGCGCAGCACGTCCCGCACCACCTGTTCGGGCAGGGCGGTGGAGTCCACTATCATGGCGTTCTGGCCTCCGGTTTCCGCTACCAGCGGCACTATGGGGCCGCTGCGTTTGGCCAGGGTCTGGTTAATCAGCCGGGCGGTGTCGGTAGAGCCGGTAAAGCAGATTCCGGCAATGCGCGAGTCCTGAGTGAGCGCCGCACCGGTAACGGCGCCATCCCCGGGCAGCAGCTGCAGCACATCACCGGGAATACCGGCTTCATGGGCCAGGGTCACTGCCAGATGGGCGATCAGGCTGGTTTGCTCGGCGGGCTTGGCCAGCACGGTGTTGCCGGTGATCAGGGCGGCGCTGACCTGACCGAGAAAGATCGCCAGCGGAAAGTTCCAGGGGCTGATGCACACGAAGGGGCCGCGCCCCTGAGCCTGCAGCAGGTTTAGCTCACCGGTGTAGCCGGGCAGCTTGGTGGGTTCGGCCATCAGCCGCCGGCCTTCAACGGCGTAATAACGGCAGAAGTCTACCGCCTCGCGCACTTCATCAATGCCGTCCTGCAGCAGCTTGCCCGCTTCACGGGTGCACAGCGAGATAAACTCGGCGCTGTGGCTTTCAAGCAGGTCCGCCAGCTTTTCCAGGGCCTGCGCCCTGACCTCGACCGGGGTATCGCGCCAGTCACGAAAGGCGTTGTCGGCATGGCCAATGGCCTGCTCTACCGTGGCCTTGTCGGCGAACACCACTTCACCCACCCTGTGCTCCCGATGCTGGGGGCTCAGTACCGGGCGTTTTTCACCGGCCACCGCCTTGCCGGCCACCAGGGGCGTGGCCTGCCAGGACTTGCTCGCGAGTTGTTCCAGCCGCTGGAACAGGGGGGCACGCACCGCCTCAATGTTCAGGTTAATGCCGGCGGAGTTTTTACGATCGGAAAAAATGGCCGGCGGCAGGGGAATTCTGTCATTGGCCAGGCTGCGGCTTTCCCGCAGGCTGGTGACCGGGTGGCTGATCAGGGTATCGATGGGGGTATCGGGATCCACCAGCTTGTGCACAAAGGAGGTGTTGGCGCCGTTTTCCAGCAGTCGCCGCACCAGGTAGGGCAGCAGATCCTTGTGGGCGCCCACCGGGGCGTAAATGCGGCAGTTAAGGCTGGGGTTTTCGGTCAGCACGGCGTCGTACAGCTCCTCACCCATGCCGTGCAGGCGCTGAAATTCAAAGTGGCGTTCGCCGGCCATGTCGAGCACTGCCACCACGGTGTGGGCGTTGTGGGTGGCAAACTGCGGATAGATGGCGCCTTCGGTGGCCTGGCTCAGCAGGTAGCGGGCACACACCAGGTAGGCCACATCGGTGCCCGCCTTGCGGGTATAAACCGGATAGCCATCAAGTCCGGCCTGCTGGCTGTGCTTGATTTCGCTGTCCCAGTAGGCGCCCTTGACCAGCCGCAGCGGAATTTCATCGCCCTGCTCCCGGGCCAGGGCGGTGAGCCAGCACAGCACCGGCAGCGCCCGTTTGGAGTAGGCCTGCACCACCAGCCCCAGGCCGCCCCAGCCCCGGTTCACCTCGCTGCGATAGAGCTTTTCAAACAGATCCAGGGAAAGCTCCAGCCGGTCCATTTCTTCCGCGTCTATGGTGATAAACACATCGAGCCGGCGGGCGGTATGCAGCAGATCGTTGACCGTGGCATACAGCTCGGTAAGCACCCTCTCGCGGCTAGCCTCTTCATAGCGTGGGTGCAGGGCGGAGAGCTTTATGGAGATGGACGGCCGCGGCACCGAGGGGTTATTGAGCTTTTCACTGCCCACGGCGGCAATGGCGCTGGCGTAGTCGGCCCGGTATTTCTCGGCATCGGCGGCGGTCATGGCCGCCTCGCCGAGCATGTCGTAGGAATGGGTGTATCCCTGCTCCCGGGACTTGCGGCTGGCCTTGAGGGCTTCGGCTATGGTGCGCCCCAGCACGAACTGCTTGCCCATGATTTTCATGGCGGCGTACATGGCCGAGCGCACCACCGGCTCGCCCAGGCGGTTGATCATGCGGCTGAGTACGTTGGCCGGGTTGCCGTCCAGGGTTTTGTCCATGCGTACGATGCGCCCGGTAAGCATCAGGCCCCAGGTGGAGGCGTTGACCAGGGTGGAGTCGCTCTGGCGAAAGTGTCTGGCCCAGTCGGCGCCGGACAGCTTGTCTTTGATCAGCTCGTCGGCGGTATGGCTGTCGGGAATGCGCAGCAGTGCCTCGGCCAGGCACATCAGAATGATGCCTTCCTGGGTGTCCAGGCTGTATTGCTGCAAAAAGGCGTCGATGCCGTCGCCGCCGTCGCTTTCTTCCCGTACACGGGTCACCAGTCGTCGCGCCCGTTCGCCCAGTCGTGCCAGCTGATCGCGGCCGGCGGGCACCTGTTCCAGCAATCGGGCCAGCCAGGCATTTTCGTCCACGGCGTAGTTGTGGGTAATGTCCTGGCGCAGCGTGGCCAGATCGGACGGGCGATAGTCGGGGGCAAAGACATTGGCGACGGTAAACATGGCGAGAGTCCTGAGGTTACGAGTGGTAAAGCGAAGGCGCCTTGCTGCAATGAATATAGTTCAAACCGCCGTGACCGAGCCCTTGCCTGAGGATCCGCGCACCCTATAATGCCCGCTCGTTTTGTTTGTGGTATTCAGTCCGTGCATTATCAACGTCTTCCCAAGGGGCCCTTTGCCCTGTTCGTGATTTATCTCATTACCGGCGCCTCCATCGCCGCCTCCATGGTGTTTTCCCTGTTGCTGTTTTTGTCCCTGGAGCAGGGGCCGCTGATGAAGGCGATGTTCGGTGGCCTGGCGCTGGTGTTTGAGGTGGGCAAGTTCTACATCTGGTATGAAATGGGCGAGCGGCTCAATCGCCGGGATCGATGGGGGGCGGGCAAGGCGTTCTGTTTCTACGGCATTCTGGCCGCGCTGTCGATCGCCGGCAGCGTGGGCGGCATCAACGCCGCCACCAATACCCTGCTGCAGGGGGACGAAGCCAAAGCGGCGCTGGTGCAGAGCTATGACGACAAGATTGCCGCCCTGGGGCGGGAAATTGAAATCAACGAGCAGGCGGCCCAGGCCTATATCGAGATGGAGCGCATTGCCACCGGCATGACCCGCATGCTGCAGCGCAATCAGGCGCTGATGGCCCAGCAGGATGAGCTGCGTCGGGAGCGGGATCGTGTGGCGGTGGAAAGCCAGAGCTCGCTGATGGGGTTGATGAGCAGTCTGGCCGAAGGCCTGGGCTGGCCGTTGTCCCGAGTACAGTTCGGTATAGTGGCGGCGCTGTCGATGCTGCTCGACTTCTTTGCTGCCTTCTTTATTTCACTGCTGGGCGAGGAGATTCGTTTTCGCCGTCATCATCGCCAGCACGGCGCCCTGCCGGCCCCGGTTCAGCCCGTGACCGAGCCGGTGAATGAGCCTTCCGGCGCTGTTACACCCATGCAACGCCCGGATTACTACCACGAGCTGGTGGCGCGGCTGAAGGCCGGCGAGCTGCGCTGCGCCAAGGGCGCGGTGTCGGCACTGCTGAACAAGTCCCGGGAAGAGGTGGAAGACATTTTTCACTGGCTGCAGCAGGATGGTGTGGTCTACCGCAAGCCCAACCGGCACTTTGCGCTGAGTGAGGAATAAGCGCCGCAGACAAAAAAAGCCGCCGGCAATGCCGGCGGCTTTTTTATGCCCGGAACCCGTTCCATATTCCGGGTCCCGAATACTCGAAAAATCAGTTCATCCATCTGTCCTGGCGCTTGCGCCGACGCAGGGGCACCATCGGCAGCACAAAGCCCACCAGGGCGCCCACACCGGCCACCAGGCCGCCGTGCACCAGCCAGTCCAGGCGCATGCGGTGCTCCTTGTCATCCATCAGGCTGGAGAGCCGCTGGTTCTCGCTGGACAGCTGCTCGTGGCTGGCACTCAGCTCGCTCAGCCGGGCCTTGAGCGTGGTCAGTTCCTGCCGCTGGCGCTCGATCAGGTTGACCTTGTCGGCCACGTCCTGGGCATGGCGCTCGTCGGTGTTGGCCAGCTTGTCTCGGGCGTCGCTAAGCTCGTTTTCCAGCGTCGGCAGTCGGGAACGAAAACTTTCCTCGGTCTGCAGAAAGCGGCCGTCTACCCAGCCGGTACGGTCGTCGGCATCCCTAATCTGCACATAGTCGGTGTCGGCGTCGCGTTTGAGGTAGTCCACCGGCTCGCCGGCATTAACGGTACCGATAATGCGGTACTGGTTGCTCGGGCCGGCATGAATAAAGGCATAAACGTCATCGGAAATGTAACGGGTGGCGGCGCTGGCCTGGCTCACCCACAGCAGGCCGCACAGCAGCGGCAGCAGAAGTTTTGCGTTCACCTGAAGATCCTTGGGTGTTGATGATGGGGCCATGGTAATGGCGGCGAGAGGGCATAACAAGAACAAGGGGGCTGAAGCCCCCTTGTTGTCGAGTGGTATCAGGTAAACATCCACTGAATGGCATAGAAGAATACGATGGCCAGTATGGCGCCGGCGGGCAGGGTTACTACCCAGGAAACGGCGATATTACGCACCACATTGAGGTTCAGGGCAGCGATGCCCCGGGCCATGCCGACACCGATCACCGCCCCCACCAGGGTCTGGGTGGTGGAAATGGGCAGACCGGTACCCGATGCGATCACCACTGTCGCAGCGGTAGCCAGCTGGGCCGCAAAGCCCCGGCTGGGAGTAAGGTGGGTAATGCCGGTGCCCACGGTGGCCATGACCTTGTGGCCAAGGGATGCCAGACCAATGACGATACCGATGCCGCCCAGGGGCAGTATCCACCAGGCAATGGACGCCTTGCCGGCAATCTGCCCGGCATTTTCCACCGTGCTGACCACGGCCGACAGCGGACCGATGGCATTGGCCACGTCGTTGGAGCCATGGGCAAAAGCCATGGCACAGGCGGTAATCACCATCAGAATGCCAAATACCTTCTCCACGTTGGAGAAATGCATGTCCTTGTCATCGTTGGGATTGTAGCGCTGGCGCTTGATATAGACGGCGCTCAGAACCGCCAGGGCCAGGGAAGCCAGTACCGACAGGCCCCAGCTCTGCACATCGGTCAGTTCCAGGCCCACGTGCTTGAGGCCTTTCTTCAGGGTCACCAGGCAGATCACCATGGCGGTCAGGAAGATATAGGCCGGCACGTACTTCTTGGCCGCCGCCAGGGGGTTGTCGGCGTTGAAAATCAGTCGCTGCACGCTGACAAAGGTAAAGTAGGCCAGCAGACCCGACAGCGCGGGAGTAATGATCCAGGAGCCGACGATACCCAGCACCATGGTCCACTGAATCGCTTCCGAGCCCAGAGAAACCAGGGCAAAACCGATAATGGCACCGATAATGGAGTGGGTAGTGGACACCGGCCAGCCGAAGCAGGAGGCCAGCAGCAGCCAGGCACCGGCAGCCAGCAGCGAGGCAATCATGCCGAACACCAGCAGATCCGGATGGCCGTCAAAGGCCCCCACATCAATGATGCCCTTGCGAATGGTGGAAGTGACCTCGCCGCCGGCCAGATAGGCACCGGCAAATTCGAAGATCATGGCGATAATGATCGCCTGCTTGATGGTCAGTGAGCGGGTACCAACTGAGGTGCCCATGGCGTTGGCCACATCGTTGGCGCCAATGCCCCAGGCCATGAAAAAGCCGAAGACGGCCGCCACCAGAATAAGCGTGGTGCCGTAGTTAGCAATGATATCCATTTATTTACCTTGGTTGTTTCACTCAGGAACGAGACAGCATCAGTTCCAGGCGGGAACCAACCCGCTCGGCCTGGTCTGCCAGATCGCCGACCCACTCAAGGATCTTGTAGAGAAACATGATGTCGATGGGATTGTAGCTGTCTTCAATGGCCTGCAACTGTTTGCGCAGCTTGGCCTGCATGACGTCGGTATCGTCCTCGATGAGGTCGAGTTGATGGATCATGTCGGTCACCAGATCCATTTCCCGGCCCTTGAAGCCGGTTTCCAGCAGTTCGTCGAGCTCGTCGATGGCCTTGGCCGCCTGGGCGGTGGCATCAATGCAACGGTTGAGGTAATCCATAAAGGCGGACTTGAGTTCGACCGGAATGGCCATCTGGCGACCCACGATGCGGCCGGAGATGTCCTTCGCCTTGTTGGCGATTTTGTCCTGCTGAGTGAGCAGTTCCAGCATGTCGGTACGTTCAACCGGCATAAAGAGACCGCGGGGGAGTTTGAGGCGGATTTCCCGCTTCAGCGCATCGGCTTCCCGTTCAAGCTGGGAGATGCGACGCTGGATTAATTCGGCGTTTTCCCAGTCCTGCTCCCACATGGCGTCGAAGAAGGGAACCAACTGCTGTGCAGCTTCATGGACCTTCATCACATGCTTCTGCAATGGCTTGATAGGAGACTTGGCAAAGAGTCCCAAAATAGTATTAACTGGCATAGCCAACCCTGTGTCGGTGAAAAAACACTCGATACGTCAATGTGGCGCGAATGGTAACGTAACTCCCCAGGCAAGAAAACAGCATTTTTCATAAAACTGTCATGCTACTGTGGTGGGGTTTTTTGCTTTCACTTTCAAAACAGAAGGTTGGTTTTTCCGGACACCCTTATGGATACAGAAATCGAGATCAAGTTTCTTGTCTCGGGCCCCCTCGGCGACACCCTGCCCGATCTGCTGCCGCCCTGTCGAATTCTTGAACACGACCGCCAGCACCTCGCCAATACCTATTTCGACACCGCCGAGCTCGGATTGCGCCGACTCGGCGCCGGGCTGCGCATTCGCAGCCGCAACGGCGAGCTGGAACAGACCGTCAAGCTCGCCGGCAGCCAGGTGGGCGGCCTGCATCAAAGACCCGAATACAATGTGCCCCTGGATGTGCACAATCCGGATCTGTCGCTGTTTCCCGCCAGTATCTGGCCCGACGGCGCCGACCCGCACGCCCTGCAGCAGGGGCTGCAGCCGCTGTTTTGCACCGATTTTATGCGCCATCGCTGGCTAATAGAGCTGAATGGTACCGAAATCGAGCTGGCCCTGGACGAGGGTGAGGTGCAGGCAGGAGAGCTGCGCGAGCCCATTTACGAGCTGGAGCTGGAGCTGGTACGGGGGGACGCCTCGGTGCTGTTTGAGCTGGCCGATGCCCTGGTGCAGCGGGGCGGGTTGCGCCTGGGGGCGGTGTCCAAGGCCCAGCGTGGCTACCGGCTGGCGGGGCTCAGCCCCATGCCCGAACTGCAGGCGCTGGAGCCGCCGGTATTGCAGCCGAATGAATCCTGTGAGCAGGTAATGGTGACCCTGCTGCATCAGGCCCTGACGCACTGGCAACATCACGAGGAGGGCTGGCTGGCCCGGCCCGGCATCGACTGGTTGGTACAGTTGCGGGAAGGTGCCGCCCTGGTGCACCAGATATTGCTGATGTTTGGCGAGCGGGTGTCACTCAGGGTTAACAGCGGCTGGGTCGACGATTTGCTGTGGCTGCAACAGCAGCTGTCCTGGCTGGATCGGGCCCAAATGCTGGCCCACCTGACGACCGACAAGGGCCACTACCTGCGCCGGCTCGACTGCCGCAAAAGCCTGCTCAGGCTGCTGGGTGAACAACAGCAGGGGCTGCCGGCCGAGGAGCGGCTGCGCGAACTGCTGCACGGCCCCCGTTATGGCCGCCTGGTGTTGGGCCTGACCCACTGGCTTTACCGTCAGGACTGGCGTGCCGGGCTGACCCGGGAGCAACAGGCACTGTTGTCGGCACCGGTGGATGAGTTGGCCGCGCCACTGCTGGAAGACAGCTGGCAGACCCTGCGTCACAGCGCGCTGGGGGCCGATGAGTTGAGTGTGGAGCAGTATATTCAGCAAAAGGGCAAGCTGCGCCGCAACCTCATGGTGGGCTTGTGTTTCAGCCCGTTGTTTCCGGAGGCGGATCGGCTGGGCTTTCGCATGCCCTGGCTCGATATATTGCGCGGCATTGAAGATCTGGACATGCTTTCGCCCCTGCCGGAGCTGGTGGAGCGGCTGGAGGCCGAGGAGGCCGACGAACTGGAACAGTGGCTGGATCGCAAGCAGGGCTTTTTGCTGGAAGCCCTGGAGCAGTCCCGCCGCCAGGCCCTGGAGTTGACGCCTTACTGGCGCTGATTTTTTCAGGCCGAAAGCAAGTTGCCCGAATACACTCGGGCAACTTGCAACTGGATTTGTCTTCCTGCCTTCAGCCCTTTGAAGGGGCCTTGGTTTTGCTGTATTCCAGCAGCTCGTCCATCACCCTGTGCTTGATCTCCAGTTGCTGTTCCGGCTCCAGGCCGTAACGCTGGGCCAGACGTACGTAATCGTCCGGGCTGAGGGAAACCGTCAGCCGGGGGCGCTTGGGCTTGGCCGAGGTGGGCAGGCTCAGAATATGACGGATCTGATCCGAGGGGCTGAGGCCGTTGTCCAGGGCCTCGCGGCGAATGCGGTATTGCAGTTGTTCATCCATGTCAAAGGCTACCTGCACCGCCCGGGCGGCGCGCACCGAGCTCTGCCATTTATCGGGCAGCTTGCGTTGATTCATGGGCGAGTATTCCGTTGTTGCCGCAGCCGGGCCAGCACCTCGTCGGCACTGTGGCGGCGAGGCTCGCCGCCGGCGGGGGCGAGTTCATCATCGGTGTGTTGCTGCCGCTCACGGGCGCGAATATCGGCCAGTGCCTGTTTGGCGTTGACCAGGGTGACCGCCGGATGCTCGCGAATGGCGGCCATGGTCTGGCGCACACAGCGGGTGGTGTTGGCCATGGCCAGCTGCCGGCAAAGATCGTGATAGTGGCGTTCTGCCTCGTGCCAGCGACGGCGGTAATGGGCCAGACGCTTTTCGTCATGGGCTTGTTGCGCCGCCAGCCCTTCCTGCTCGTTTTCCAGCTCCGCCAGTGTCTCGGCCAGGGTGTGGGCCTGTTGGTCATCGCCGTCCAGCGCCGCCAGCACGGCCTGCTCCAGCCCGGCCTGGCGCTCGCCCAGCCGCTGCCGTCGGTCGGTGGTGGTGGCCAGCACCGTCCTCAGTTGTTCGCACTGGCGCGCCAGCCCCGTCATGTGCTGCTCCGCATGGCGGCAGTCCTGCACCAGCTGCACACATACCCGTTCCGAATCCAGGCCGCCGTCCTTGGCATCCTGCAGGCTGCGCAGTACCTGACCCAATACGCTCATCGTGGCGCCCTCACAACAAAAATTCCGCCATGTCTTCGATCACTTCCAGACAGTTGTCGCTCAGCACCGCCAGCTCGTGTTCGATGTCGGTCAGGGCCGAGTTGAGCGACAGGGCGCCAAACACCACATACCAGTCGTCGAGCCGGGCAAAGGCCGACAGCGGCATGGGAATGTTCATGTCGAGCATGGCTTCCAGCATGGCCTGGCGCCGTGCCGGATTGACCTGACTCTCGTCCCACAGGTAGCTTATGCACAAAATCTGATCGTCAGACACGGAAATAAACAGGGGCAGCTCTTCCCGCCCTTCCACCGTGACCCGCAGTACTTCCACTTCGCCGGGAATGGGGTAGCACTGAAAGGCAAAACCGGTGGTCGAAGCCTCACCCAGCTGCTCCAGGTGACGGCCGATAACTGATAGTTCCATGAAGTATCCTGACATAATAAGTCGGCTAAAGACTAATTCAGCCGGCCTTGCCTTCGCAAGTGCGGCGTGGTGCGTGATAATTTGCGCTCGGCCCGCTGTGCCGTGCCGGCAAGGGTGGTAGTCTGAGCCCTATCGCCGATACAGAAGGAATTGCCCATGTCTGCATTGCCCGCCCTGCTCGCCGCTCAGGCCGACAAGCACTGGTCCCATTTTGAAGAGCGCGCTGCCGAGGTTTTGCCCCGGCTCGATGCCGAGCGCATCGAGCGGCTGAAACGGCTGTTTGCCTGCAGTGACTTCGCCGCCGACAGCCTGTGCCGTCAGCCCGAGCTGGCGCTGGAGCTGGAGGATGAGCGGGATCTGTTCAACGGCGACCGGGCCGGTCGCTATCGGCCCGAGCTGGCTGCCATGCTGGGAGAGGTGAGTGACGAGGCTACCATGATGCGGCTGCTGCGCCAGTTTCGGCGGCGGGAGCTGTTGTTGATCGCCTGGCGGGAGATGCTGCTGGGGGCCGAGGTGGAAGAAAGTTTTGTGCATATTTCGGCCCTGGCCGATGCCCTGATTGTGGAAAGTTACCGCTGGCTGTACCGGCGCCAGTGCGCCGAGCTGGGCACGCCCACCGACGCCGAGGGCAATGCGGTGCCCCTGCTGATTCTTGGGATGGGCAAGCTGGGCGGCGGCGAGCTCAACTTTTCTTCCGATATCGATCTGATCTTCACCTTTCCCCACAACGGTGTGACCAGGGGCGGACGGCGGGAGCTGGCCAACCAGCAGTTTTTTATTCGCCTGGGGCAGAAGCTGGTCAATGCCCTTAACCAGACCACCATAGACGGCCAGGTATACCGGGTGGACATGCGCCTGCGGCCCTTTGGCGAGTCGGGGCCGCTGGCGGTGAGCTTTACCGCCATGGAAGACTATTACCAGCATCATGGCCGCACCTGGGAGCGCTACGCCATGGTCAAGGCGCGCATTCTCAACGACGAGGGCGAATACACCGCCGAGTTGCGCGCCATGCTCAAGCCCTTTGTGTTTCGCCGCTATATCGACTTCGGGGTGATCGACTCCCTGCGTCAGATGAAGGCCATGATCGCCGCCGAGGTGCGCCGCAAGGGCCTGAGAGACAACATCAAGCTGGGTGCCGGCGGCATTCGTGAGGTGGAGTTTATCGCCCAGGTGTTTCAGCTGATCCGTGGCGGCCGGGAGCCGGCGCTGCAGGTGCGCCATCTGCCCGAGGCGCTGGCGGCGGCCTGCGAGTCGGGAGCGCTTGAACCGGAGGTGACCGAGCAGCTGCACGCCAGTTACCGTTTTTTGCGCAAGGTGGAGAACTACCTGCAAGCCTTTGCAGATCAGCAGACCCAGACGTTGCCCCAGGACGAGCTCAACCAGACCCGGCTGGCCTGGCTTACCGGCCATGACGACTGGAACGCCTTTCTGGTTACCCTGCAGGCCGCCATGAGCGGCGTACACCGCCAGTTTGAGCTGCTTATCGGCGACAGCACCGAGGCGGAAGACGAGAGTGTGGCCCAGATCTGGTCGGATATCTGGCAGACCGATTGGGAAGAAGAGGGTGAGCTGGCGGCCTTGCTGGCAGAGCAGGGCATGGCCGGCGACAAGGCGGCACGGCTGGCCGGCGCCCTGAATGCCTTCAAGGACGAATGCCCGCGCCGGGCCATGGGCCCTCAGGGGCGGCAGGCGCTGGAAAAACTGATGCCGGTGCTGCTGGAGCGGGTCAGCCAGTCCGATACCCCCGGCATTTTGTTTGCCCGATTGCAGAAGCTGCTGCTGCAAATTGCCACCCGTACCGCCTACCTGCAGCTGCTGGTGGAAAACGCCGGGGCCCTGACCCAGCTGATACGACTGTGCGAGGCCAGTTCACTGGTGGCCGAGCAGCTGGCGCGCTTTCCCATTCTGCTGGACGAGCTGCTGGTGCCTCAGGTGTTGTATAACCCCATTCCACTGGACGCTTACAAGGACGAGCTGCGCCAGTTCCTGTTGCGGGTGCCGGAAGAGGACGTTGAGCAGCAGATGGAGGCCCTGCGTCAGTTCAAGCAGATTCAGTTGCTGCGCATTGCCGCCGCCGACATCGCCGGTGCACTGCCATTGATGAAAGTGAGCGATCACCTCACTTGGCTGGCGGAAGCCATCGTGGAAGAGGTGGTTAATCAGGCCTGGACTCAGATCAGCGCCCGTCACGGCGTGCCGGCCCAGCTAGCCGACAGTGGTGACAAGGGCTTTGGCGTGGTGGCCTACGGCAAGCTGGGTGGCATCGAGCTGGCCTACAGTTCGGATCTGGATCTGGTGTTTGTGCATCAAAGCGGCATGGGCGGCCAGACCAACGGCGACAAGCCCCTGGACAGCCGTCAGTTCTACCTGCGGCTGGCCCAGCGCATTATTCACCTGTTCAGCACCCGCACCGCCAGTGGTGTGCTCTATGAGCTGGACATGCGCCTGCGCCCCAGCGGCAACGCCGGGCTGATGGTGACCCCCCTCGACGCCTACGGCCATTACCTCGAGAAGGATGCCTGGACCTGGGAACACCAGGCCCTGGTGCGCAGTCGCATGATAGTGGGCGAGCCAGCCCTGGCCGAAGAGTTCGCGCGCATTCGCGCCGGCATGCTGGCCAAACCCCGCCATCATGCCGAGCTGGCCGGCGAGGTGGTGGCCATGCGAGAAAAAATGCGCGCCCACCTGATCAAGGCCGGCCCGGGAGAGTTTCACCTCAAGCAATCGGTGGGTGGCCTGGCCGACATCGAGTTTCTGACCCAGTATCTGGTCCTGGCCTACAGTGAGCAGCATGCCGGGCTTACTCGCTGGTCCGACAATATGCGCATTCTGGAAACCGCGGTGGAGGTGGGGCTGCTTGACGAAGACGAGTCCCTGCGCCTGCGCCGGGCCTACTGCGCCATTCGCGACCGGGGCCATCGCCTCAGCCTGTCGGATCAACCCGGTCGAGTTGCCGATACCGAGCTCACCCAGGAGCGGGAGTGGGTGGTGGCAAGCTGGAATAAATGGCTGAAAGGCAGTGAGGTGTGAAGGGGGAGGGAAAACACCGCCTGCAGTGCTCCACCCCTCACAGATAACGCCTTGTGGCATCAATACCGCGACGGCATGCCTCTTTCGGGCCGCGTCTTGAACCGGCGGTGCAGCCACATGTACTGCTCGGGGGCGCGGCGAATGGCGGCTTCAATCACTCGGTTGCCGGTAATGGCGTCGGTCTCGTCGTCGCCCACCGGGAAGCTCTCCAGCGGCGCCTGAATCACCAGTCGGTAACCGTGTTTCTCTCGCAGGGTAAAGCAGGGCAGGGTAACGGTGTTTTTCACCCGCGCCAGGGTGGCGGTGCCGGTGATGGTGGCGGCCTTGTCTACCGCGAAAAAGGGCACAAATACGCTGGCATGGCGGCCATAGTCGTGGTCCGGCGCATACCAGAGCGCATCGCCGGCGCGCAGCGCCTTGAGCATGCCCTTGATGTCGAGCCGGTCTACCAGATACTTGTTGGACCGGCAGCGGCCGTGTACCTGGGCGTATTCCAGCACTGCATGGGTGTTGGGGCGATACACGCCCACGCCGGGGCGGTACAGGCCAAACTGGCGGGCGTTGAGTTCCAGGGTGAGAAAGTGCGCCGACAGCAACAGCATGCCTTTGCCTTTTTCCACCGCGGCATCCACGTGCTCGGTGCCGTCCATGGTGGTCAGGGCACGCATGCGCCAGTGGGGCCAGAACCAGGCCATGCCGGTTTCAAAAATGGCGCAGCCCACGTTTTCAAAATTGGCCTTGAGCAACCGCTCGCGCTCGGCTTTTTCACGTTCCGGCAAGGCCAGCTCCAGGTTGCGCCGCGCCACCTTCACCCGGGACTTGAGCACCGTCATCGACAGTCGCCCCAGCCCCCGACCCAGTGCCATCTGGGCGCGCCAGGGCAGCAGGGTCACCAGCAGCCAGAGCACACTCAGCCCCAGCCAGGCGGGCCAGAAGCGCGGGTGCAGCAGGGCTGCGCGAAAAGGGGGAAGCCGGTGGTCTTGCATGGAACGACGCCAGTTAAGGTGAATGGCCGGATTCTAAATAACTCCGGCGGCAATGACCACCCGTGCGCACTCAAGCCGTTCAGGCTGTGATATTATTCTGCCTTTCCATGTGTCAAAGAGTCGGAACCTATGAAGATCAAGCTGCCGGAATTTGATGGCGCCAGGGTGCTGGTGGTCGGGGATGTGATGCTGGACCGTTACTGGTCGGGCCCAACCGGACGCATCTCCCCCGAGGCCCCGGTGCCTGTGGTCAAGGTTGAACACAATGAGGAACGTCCGGGCGGGGCCGCCAACGTGGCGCTGAACGTGGCCGCCCTGGGCGCCGGCGCCCGCCTGCTGGGCCTGACCGGCAACGACGAGGCCGCCAATGCCCTGCAGGAACGCATGCAGGCGGTCGGCGTGGATTGCGATTTCGTGCGCCACGCTACCCACCCCACCATCACCAAACTCAGGGTCATGAGTCGCAACCAGCAATTGCTGCGGCTCGACTTTGAGGACGGTTTTAACGCCGAAGATGCCGCGCCCCTGAGTGATAAGCATGATGCCGCTTTGGGTGAAGCCGGGGTAGTGGTGCTGTCCGACTATGCCAAGGGCGCCCTGGCCCGAGTGCAGGAACTGATTCGGGCCGCCAATCGGGCCGGGGTGCCGGTACTGGTCGATCCAAAAGGCACCGAATTCGAGAAATACCGCGGCGCCACCCTGCTGACCCCCAACATGAGCGAATTTGAGGCCGTGGTGGGCAAGGTGAAAGACGAGCAGGAGCTGGTGGCCCGGGGCCGGGAGCTGATCGCACGCTTTGAACTGCAGGCGTTGCTGGTGACCCGTTCCGAGCACGGCATGACCCTGATCCGTAAGGACGAAGACGAGCTGCACCTGCCGGCCCGGGCTCACGAGGTGTATGACGTCACCGGCGCCGGCGATACCGTCATCGCCACCCTGGCCACCAGTCTGGCCGCCGGCCTGGTAATGGAAGAAGCCTGCGCCCTGGCCAACGTGGCCGCCGGCATCGTCGTCGGCAAGCTGGGTACCTCCACCGTCTCCGCCATCGAGCTGGCCAATGAGCTCTACGGTGGTCCCGAGTCGGGCATGGGCGTGGTGAGCGAGCAACAATTGAAGTTCGTGGTGGAAGCGGCCCGTCGCCGGGGCGAGAAAATCGTGATGACCAACGGCTGTTTCGACATTCTGCACGCCGGCCATGTGTCTTACCTCAACAATGCCCGCAAGCTGGGTGACCGGCTGATCGTGGCGGTGAACACCGATGAGTCGGTGCGGGCGCTGAAAGGCGAAGGCCGGCCGGTGAATACCGTGGATCGCCGCATGGCGGTGCTGGCGGCGCTGGGGGCGGTGGACTGGGTGGTGCCCTTTGCCGAAGACACCCCCCAGCGGCTGATCGCCGGGGTGCTGCCGGACATTCTGGTCAAGGGCGGCGACTACAAGCCGGAAGACATCGCCGGCTTTGAGGAAGTGACCGCCAACGGCGGCGAGGTGAAAGTGCTCAACTTCGAGGACGGCTGCTCCACCACCGCCATTATCGAGGCCATTCGCACCCGCTGAGGGGCGTTGGCACAAAAACGGGGCCTGTCGGCCCCGCTGTTTATTCCTTCAGGCTGGCTGCCTCCAGCCACAGCTGATCCTGCTGGGTGATCAGCGGCCATACCCGCACCCTGACCCCCTCCTGTTCCAGGCAGCGGCCGTCTTTCAGCGAATAATGATGCTTGTACAGGGGCGAGGCCACGCAGGGCTCGCCCTTGAGGTCGCCCACTATGCCCCGGGCCAGCACCTGGGCACGGCCGATGGGATCCCAGTTGTCGAGGGCGAAAAAGCCGAGTCCGGGCAGGTTGAACAGGGCCAGTTGCCGGCCCGCCACCAGGGCGGCCACGCCGCTGTGCTCGGGAATGTCGCCGACGTGGCAAAGACGAACAAGACTCATGATACCTCCTTGATATCAATGGAATCGGCCGGGCGGATCTGGCCGCGCCTGCGCTCAAAGACAATGCTGTGGTCGGTGTCGTCGGTGTTGACGAAGCTTCTGAACCGCTTGAGTTTTTCCGGATCTTCCAGGGTGGCTTTCCATTCACACCGATAGCTGGCGATCACATGGGCCATGCGCCCCTCCAGCTCGTCGGCGAGGCGCAGGGAGTCGTCGATAATGACCTGGCGCAGGTAGTCCAGGCCGCCTTCCAGGTTCTCCATCCATACCGAGGTGCGCTGCAGCCGGTCGGCGGTGGCCACGTAAAACATCAGCAGCCGGTCGATATAGCGGATCAGGGTGTCGGTATCCAGATCGGTGGCGAACAGATCGGCGTGGCGTGGGCGCATGCCGCCGTTGCCGGCGAAATAGAGGTTCCAGCCCTTGTCGGTGGCGATCACGCCCACGTCCTTGCTCTGGGCCTCGGCGCATTCCCGAGTGCAGCCGGACACTGCGAATTTCAGCTTGTGAGGCGAGCGCAGGCCCTTGTATCTGTGCTCCAGGGCCACCGCCAGATCCAGGGAGTCCTGCACGCCATAGCGGCACCAGCTGGAGCCGACGCAGGACTTGACGGTGCGCAGCGACTTGCCATAGGCGTGGCCGGTTTCAAAGCCGGCGTCGATAAGCTCCTGCCAGATCAGCGGCAGTTGTTCCAGGCGGGCGCCGAACAGGTCGATACGCTGGCCGCCGGTCACCTTGGTGTAGAGGTCGTGGCGTTTGGCCACCCGGCCCAGCACGATCAGTTGATCCGGCGTGATCTCGCCGCCCGGTACTCGTGGCACCACCGAATAGGTGCCGTTCTTTTGCATATTGGCGAGAAAGGTGTCGTTGGTGTCCTGCAGCGGCTGGTGCTCGGGCGACAGCACGTGTTCGTTCCACAGGGAAGCAAAAATGGAGGCCGCCGCCGGTTTGCAGATATCGCAGCCCAGGCCGCTGCCATGCCGGTGCAGCAGCTCGTCGAACTGCCTGATGTTGCCGACCTTGATCAGGTGGAACAGTTCCTGGCGGCTGTAGCCAAAGTGCTCGCACAGCCCCTTGTCGGCGCTGATGCCCTGCTCCTCCAGGGTTTGGTTCACCACCTGGGTGAGCAGCCCGGCACAGCCGCCGCAGCCGGTGCCGGCCTTGGTACAGGCCTTGACCGCCGCCAGGTCGCAGGCGCCGTCCTGCACCGCCGCCATAATGGCGCCCTTGCTTACATTGTGGCAGGAGCAGACGGTGGCGCTGGCCGGCAGGGCCGCCTTGGGAGCGCCACCGGCGGCGTCTTCCGGCACCAGCAGGGCCAGGGGATGGGCCGGCAGCGGCAGGTCGTTGAGGTAGGTCTGCAGCAGGCTGTCGTAGTCACCGTTATCGCCCACCAGCACGGCCCCCAGCAGGTGATCGCCGGCCTCGTTCAGTACCAGCTTTTTATACAGATCCTTGCTGCGGTCCAGCAACAGCACCTCCTGGCTGCCCGGGGTCTGGCCATGGGCATCACCGATGGCGCCCACGTCCACCCCCAACAGCTTGAGCTTGGTGCTCATGTCGGCGCCCTGAAAACGGGCATCACCGCCCAACAACCCGGCGGCCACGGTGCGGGCCATCTGGTAGCCCGGGGCCACCAGGCCAAACAGCTTGCCCTGCCACAGGGCACATTCACCGATGGCATAGATATTCGCATCCGAGGTTTGGCAGCCGTCGTTGATGCAAATGCCGCCCCGTTCGCCCAGCACCAGGCCGGCCTCGCGACCCAGGCTGTCCTGGGGCCGAATGCCGGCGCTGAACACCAGCACATCGGCTTCCAGTTGCTCGCCATCGTCGAACTTGAGCCGGTGGCTGGCGCCTTCACCGTCGATAATGCACTGGGTGGCCTTGCTGGTATGCACCGTTAGCCCCAGCCGCTCGATTTTCTCCTTGAGCAGTTCGCCGCCCCGTTCGTCCAGCTGCACCGGCATCAACCGGGGGGCGAATTCCACCACATGGGTTTCCAGGCCGAGCAGGCGCAGGGCATTGGCGGCTTCCAGGCCGAGCAGGCCGCCGCCGATCACCACGCCGGTACGGGCCCCCTGGCAGGCGTCCCGAATGGCGGCCAGATCCTCCAGGGTGCGGTAAACAAAGCAGCGCTCCCGCTCCCGGCCGGGAATGGGGGGCACAAAGGGGGTGGATCCGGTGGCCAGCACCAGGCGGTCGTAGGCCAGCACGGCACCGGTGGTAGTGGTCAGGGTGCGGGCATGCCGGTCGATGGCGGTGACCGCCTCGTTCAGGCGTAGTTCGATGCCGTTGTCGCCATACCACTCGGGACCGGCCATCAGCAGTTCAGCGGGCTCCTTGCCGCCAAAGACCTCGGACAGGTGCACCCTGTCGTAGGCGGGGTGTGGCTCGGCGCCGAATACCGTGATCTGGTACTGTTCCCCGGCATTCTGCTCGACCAGCTGTTGCAGCAGGTGATGCCCTACCATGCCGTTACCGATGACAATCAGTGTCTGTTTCATCATTGCTATCCTTAAGCCACCCAGGACTTGCTTGCGGGTTGATGGGGTGGTGGCCTTGGTATGGCCCCTTCCTTGTGCGGCTTGCGCCTGCACAGGGAGCATCAATATTTATGCCAATATTTAACTATCTGATATATAGATATTTTTATTTTCGGTTGTGTCTTCTTGCCCGTTTAATGAGCAGCCGCATCCCCAGCGTGAGGCAGGTTTTATGGTCATTTGAAACTGTCAGGCGACGGCGAGGGCCTCCAGGGTGGTGGTGAGTCCGGCGCGAAGCCGAACTACCTCGCCCATGATCATCAATACCGGGCCGCTCGGGGGGAGGCCGGCAGCGGTGGCCGCAAGCCGGCCCAGCTCCGTGGTGGTAATGTGCTGGGCGGCGGTGGTGCCGGATTCAATCAGTGCCACCGGCAGCGAGTCCGGGCAGTCTGCGGCCAGCAGCTGCTGCTGAATGACGGCGGCCTGCTCCAGCCCCATGTAAAACACCAGGGTCTGTCCGGCCTGGGCCAGGGCGGACCAGCCTTTAAATTCACCGCCCTGCTGCAGATGCCCGGTCACCAGGGTGACGGCCCGGGCCACTCCCCTGTGGGTCAGGGGCACCAGGGCCGAGGCGGCGCAGCCCAGGGCGGCGGTAATGCCGGGCACCACGCTAAAGGGAATGTGGTGCCGGCGCAGGACGAGCGCCTCTTCGCCGCCACGTCCGAAGATAAAGGGATCGCCGCCCTTGAGCCGCACCACCCGGTTGCCGGCCCGGGCCAGGCGCACCAGCAGGGTGCAGATGTCTTCCTGGCGGGCACTGGCGCGGCCGCAGCGTTTGCCCATTTCAATGCGTTTCACGCCGGTCGGGATCAGCGCCAGTATGTCGGGGCTGACCAGGCTGTCGTAGACCACCACATCGGCCCGCTCGATGGCGCGCAGGGCCTTGAGGGTCAGCAACTCGGGATCGCCGGGGCCGGCGCCCACCAGGGTGACATGAATAGGGGATGTCATGGTTTCCTCCCGGGGCCCGAGGGCCCCTGTAACGATGCCGGACTCAGGCCACCCTGGCCTTTTTATCCAGGGGGCTGACCTTGTTGTGACCTTCATAAAGGAAGCTCAGCACACGTCGGCGCAACTGGTGATAATGGCCGTCGTCGCTGAGCGCCACCCGGTTGCGCGGGCGGGCCAGGCTGATGGGCAGGATCTCGCCGATGGTGGCGGACGGGCCATTGGTCATCATCACGATGCGATCCGACAGCAGCACCGCCTCGTCCACGTCGTGGGTGATCATGATGACGGTATTACCGAGCTCGGCCTGAATCTCCATCAGCGAGTCCTGCAGGTGGGCTCGAGTGAGGGCATCGAGGGCGCCAAAGGGCTCGTCCATCAACAGCACCTTGGGATCCACCGACAGCGCCCGGGCGATGCCGACCCGCTGCTTCATGCCCCCGGAAATTTCGCCGGGCAGCTTATGGGCGGCGTGCCCCATGTGCACCAGCTCCAGAAAGTGCCGCACCCGCTCCTGGCGCTCCGCCTTGCCCTGGTGGGGAAAGGTGTTGTCCACCGCCAGGGCGATGTTTTGCTCCACCGTCAGCCAGGGCAGCAGGGCGTGGTTCTGAAACACCACCGCCCGCTCCGGGCCGGGGCCGTCCACTTCCCGGCCATCCAGGATCACGCCGCCGCTGCTGGGCTCATGCAGCCCGGCCACCAGGTTGAGCACGGTACTCTTGCCGCAGCCGGAATGGCCGATGAGCGACACGAATTCGCCCTTTTTCAGGCGCAGGTTGACGTTTTTCAGCGCCTCGAATTCGCCCTTGTCGGTGCGAAAGCGCATGTCGATACCGCTCAGTTCCAGGTAATGTTTGCTCATGGTTGTGCTCCTTAGCGGTGGTTGCTGTTTTTGTCCCAGGACAGGCGTTGCTGCAGGCCCAGCATCAGGCGGTCCAGCAGGTAGCCGATAAGGCCGATGACCACGACCGCCACCATGATGCGCGCCATGGAGTCGCTGCTGCCGTTCTGGAACTCATCCCACACGAACTTGCCCAGTCCCGGGTTCTGGGCCAGCATTTCGGCGGCGATCAGCACCATCCAGGCCACCCCCAGTGACAGCCGCAGGCCGGTGAAAATCATCGGAATGGCGCTCGGCAGCACGATTTTGCGTACGTGGGTCAGGTTGCCCAGGCGCAGCATTTTGCTGACGTTGTTCAGATCCTGGTCCAGGTTGGCCACGCCCACCGCGGTGTTGATCAGGGTGGGCCACAGGCAGCACAGGGTGACGGTGAACAGCGAGATCAGGAACGACTTGGACAACAGCGGATCCGGGCTCACATAAAGCGCGCTCACCACTATGGTCACCAGCGGCAGCCAGGCCAGGGGCGACACCGGCTTGAGCAGCTGTACCAGCGGGTTTATCGCCTGGTGCAGGGTCTTATTCAGGCCCAGGGCAATGCCCGCCGGAATGGCGATGGCGGTGGCCAGCAGAAAGCCGGCGGCCACCGTTTTCAGGCTGGTCATTATCTGGTCGAAAAAGGTGGGGCGGCCGTTAAAGGTGCGCATGCGCACCTCGGCCTCGGGGTTTTTCGCCAACAGGGCCTGATTGCGATCGAGCTGGCGCTGATAGAACTGTTGCTCCCGATCCCGTTCCCGCTGGTGCTCCTGCACCAGGTTCATCAGCTGCTGGCCGGTCTGCACCGGGCCGGGCAGGGTGCCGAGGGAGGTCTGCACCTGGCCCGCCAGCAGGTGCCACAGCAGCAGGAACACGGTGAGGCCGAGCAGAGGGGTCATGGCCTTTGACCAGCTTCGAGGCGAGGTCAGCCGTGACCAGTGGGTCAGTGAAATTACGTTGATGCTCATTTTACTCTCCTCGTTGCTTACAGCCGGGTGTCGCCGGTCAGGCCGATGGCGAACTGGTCGATGTAGGCGTTGGGCTTGCGGCCGTCAAAGGTGGCGCCGTCGACAAAGGCGCTGGTGGCCGGGCGAAAACCGTCCCGCTGGTCCAGATCGGGAAAGTCGGCGGCATTCAGCTTGCCCTCGGCGATCAGTGCGCGAGCAGCCTGCACGTAGATGTCGGGGCGATAGATGCGTCTGGCCTGCTCCAGGTACCAGTCATCGCTCTTGGCGTCGGCAATCTGGCCCCAGCGGCGCATTTGGGTCATGAACCAGATGGCATCGCTGTACCAGGGGTAGGTGGCGTTGTGGCGAAAGAACACGTTGAAGTCGGGGGCCGGGCGTACATCGCCGCGCTCGTACTCAAAGGAGCCGGTCATGCTGGCGGCGATCACCTTTTTATCGGCGCCCACATAGTAGGGCTGTGACAGTATCTCCACCGCTTCCGGTCGGTTGGCGTTGTCCCCCTGATCCAGCCAGTGGGCGGCACGCAGCAGGGCCTTGATCAGCCGCAGGTGGGTGTTGGGGTTGGCATCGGCCCAGGCCTGGCTGACGCCGAATACCTTTTCCGGGTTGTGGGGCCAGATGTCGTGGTTGGTGATCACCGGCACCCCGATCTGCTTCAGCACCGCCTGTTGGTTCCAGGGTTCGCCCACGCTGTAGCCGGCGATGGTGCCGGCTTCCAGGGTGGCCGGCATCTGGGGCGGCGGGGTGACCGAGAGCAGTACCTCGGCCTGGCGCTGACCACTGTTGTCGCCCTGATGAGGGGCGTAGTAGCCGGGATGAATGCCACCGGCGGCCAGCCAGTAACGCAGTTCGTAGTTGTGGCTAGACACCGGAAACACCATGCCCAGGTTCAGGCTTTTGCCATCCTGCTGATATTGCTCCAGTACCGGCCTGAGCGCGGAGGCGGAAATGGGGTGCAGCGGCTTGCCGGCGGCATCATGTTCGAGGTGCGGTTTCATGGTTGACCACACCTGGTTGGCCACGGTAATGGCATTGCCGTTCAGATCCATGCTGAAGGCGGTGATGATGTCGGCCTGGGTACCGATGCCGAGGGAGGCTCCGATAGGCTGGCCGGCCAGCATGTGGGCGCCATCCAGTTCGCCGGAAATGACCCTGTCCAGCAGCACCTTCCAGTTGGCCTGGGCTTCCAGGGTGACATAGAGCCCTTCATCCTCAAAAAAGCCCTTCTCGTAGGCGATGGCCAGGGGGGCCATGTCGGTGAGCTTGATAAAGCCCAGGGTCAGCTCGTCCTTTTCCGCCGGTCCGGGCCCGTCCTGGGCCGCGAGGGGGGCGGCCAGACTCAGGGCGAGGGTGCAGGCCGTTGCTGTGGTTTGCCATAACGTCATGATGATACTCCCTGTGAGGTTGGTTCCTTGGCCGGAAAAACCGGTGATTACAGGTTAAGTATCAAGATATGTGCCAATTTTAAGATTTTGATTTTGTTGGTTTTTTGTTTTTCTTGCCAACAAGGGGCGCCTGTTTGCGGGCAGGCGTTTCACCACAATGATGCAGAGGTTTCCACTCGGTGCCGGGCGCAAAAAAAAACTCCCATGCAAGCATGGGAGTCGCCAAACGGGCAGGAGTGGAGGAAACGCCCCGGGCAGACCGGAGTTAATGGAACCTGGGGATCAGGTGCTGGTCTCCCGCGTTTGGGACCGGCACGCGACCAGAATCTGTTTCAGCTCCGGCACACAGGAGCCGCAGCGGGTGCCGCATTTGAGCTGTTGCTGCAGTTGCGCCAGCGTTGTGAGGTCGTGCTGCTCTATGGTGCGCTGGATTTGTGCCTCGCTGACGCTCCAGCAGCTGCACACCAGCCGGCTGTTGCCGGCCAGGGCCAGACCCAGCCGGGTAAGTAACAAACTGGGTTGCAGGGGGGCATCCAGCAGCGCGGCCAGCGGCTCTGCATCGATGTGCCAGGGTGACAACCCCAGCAGCAGCAGGGCATTGACCTTGCCTGCCGTCAGTCGAATCAGCAGCCGGCCCTGGGGCAGGGGCCAGTCCAGCCAGCTGTCGGTGACGGTCAGCCCGGCGCGCAGCTCCTCGGCGGAGCCCTCGAGTCCGGCCAGGCTCCAGCATTCGCCCCGGCTCAGCGGCCGCCGGCTCCACCAGGCCGGCAGCGAGGCCGGGGCCTCGCTGGCAATCCAGCTGGCCTGCCAGCCGGGCCTGACCGGGCTGGCCTGCACCTGGCTTTGCTTGAAGGCGGGCTGGCCGGACAGGGCACAGCCCCGGGCTTCGGTCAGATCGTTGACCCGGCCACCGGCACTGAACTCTCCGCTCCAGTGCATGGGCACAAACACCTGTTCGCGGGCCATGTCATCGTCGGCCACCGGGCGCACCAGTATGCTGGCTCGCGCGTTGCTGAGGGCCAGCAGATCATTCTGGCCCAGTCCGAGGCGGGCCAGGGTGTCGGGGTGCAGGTGGGCCCGAGGCTCGGTGGCCGCCGCCATCAGCCGTGCCACATGGCCGGTGCGGCTCATGGTGTGCCACTGATCCCGCAGCCGGCCGGTATTGAGCAGTAACGCCCGGGTGCCGGGGCCGGCCTGCGGAGCCGCCGTCCGCAGCCGCGCCCGGCCATCGGCAGTGGCAAAGCGGCCATCGGCAAACAGTCGGGCCGGGCCGCCGTGCTGACCCGCCAGGGGCCAGCTCAACGGGTGCAGGGCGTCGTAGTCGGCATCGCTCAGGGTGCCGAGCGCCCCCAGGTTGAACAGCCGCTCGCCCCGGTTTTCAAAACCGGAAAGGGCGGCGTGTTCACGAAAAATGGCGGCGGGGGAGTCAAAGTCAAAGGCACCGGTAAAGCCCATGGCGCGTGCCACCTGGCACAGGGCCCACCAGTCCGGTTTGGCGGCCCCCGGAGCCGCGCGAAAGGGGCGCTGGCGGGAGATGATGCGTGTCGAGTTGGTGACGGTGCCGTCCTTTTCGCCCCAGCCGGCGGCGGGCAGCAGCACGTCGGCCAGCCGGGCGGTGTCGGTGGCGGGGCTGATGTCGGAGACGATCAGCAACTCGCAACGGGCCAGGGCACGACGGGCCCGGGCACTGTCGGGCAGCGACACCGCCGGATTGGTGCCCATCACCCACAACGCCTTGATTTCACCCCGCTCCAGCGCCGCCATCATGTCCATGGCCTTGTGCCCGGGCCCCTGGGCCAGGCGCTCGGTGCCCCAGAAGCGGGCTACCCTGTCCCGGTTGGCGGGGGCAAAGTCCATGTGGGCCGCCAGCTGATTGGCCAGCCCCCCCACCTCGCGTCCGCCCATGGCGTTGGGCTGGCCGGTCAGTGAAAAGGGCGCCGCGCCCGGCTTGCCGATACGGCCGGTGAGCAGGTGGCAATTGATGATGGCGCCGGCGTTGTGGGTGCCCTGGAGCGACTGGTTGATGCCCATGCAGAACAGGGTCAGGGTTTGGGGGTGGGCCTGGAACAGGCGATAGAAATGCAGCAGCCGTTCCAGGCTCAGGCCGGTGGTGTCGGCTACTTGCTCGGGGGCGAACTCGGGCGCGGACAGCTGCTGCCGCAGTTCGTCCAGGCCCGCCACATGCCGAGTGACGAAATCCCGATCGATGGCCCCCTGGTCTAGCAGATAGCGGGCCAGACCGTTGAACAACGCCAGATCCGAGCCCGGGGTGATGGCCAGGTGCAGATCCGCCTGACGGGCGGTGGCGGTTGCCCTGGGGTCGATCACGACCCATTGCTGGCGCGGCTTGGCGGCCCGGGCGGCTTCCAGCCGGCGAAACAGGACCGGATGGGTCCATGCGGTATTGGCGCCGGCGATCACCACCAGCTCGGCCTCGTCGATGTCGTCGTAGCAGGCGGGCACCGCATCCTCGCCAAAGGCGTACTGGTGGGCGGCGACGGCGGACGACATGCACAGCCGGGAGTTGGTGTCGATATTGGCCGAGCCGATAAAGCCCTTCATCAGCTTGTTGGCCACATAGTAGTCTTCGGTCAGCATCTGGCCCGAGCCGTAAAAGGCCACCGCCTCTGGGCCGTGTTGCTCGATAATGTCGTTCAGGCGCAGGGCGATGTGTTCGATCGCCGCCGGCCAGTCCACTTCCTTTCCCTTGATCCTGGGGTAGAGCAGGCGACTGGGCAGGCGCTGGCTTTCCGTCAGTGCCGTGCCCTTCACACAGAGGGCACCCCGGTTGGCGGGATGACGTTTATCGCCCTGTACGGCGCCTTGCTGGTCGACCCGTATGCCGCAGCCAACGCCGCAATAGGGACAGGTGGTCTCAGTGAAAGCTGTCATCGTGGCCCTGCAAAACATAAAAAGATGGTTCATCTCATCAGGCAAGGGCCGTGCCATTTTTATAAATGTTTACTTATCAATTGTTTATGTTTCTGCGCGAAAGATGTGCTGCACCAATACAAGGCAGGCGCCCGGCGTGGTGCAGCGGCTCAGGGCGCCATGGAGCCGGTCCAGGTGCGTATAAAACCCTGCTTGTCGAGGGGATCCAGTGCCGGCAGCAGTGCCGGGGTGAGGGGAATGGGGGTGACCGGCCCCTCGGGGCGCACGGTCAGCCCGGCTTCGGGGGTAAACAGCGGCAGCAGGCCACCGTCGGCCAGCGCCGCCTGGCCGACGGGGGACAGCATAAAGTCGAGCAGCTCGCCCGCCAGTTGTGGCTGCCGGGCATAGCGGGAAATCAGCGCCAGGCGCATCAACAGCAGGCTGTAGTCCCGGGGAGCCACCGCCGCCAGTTGGGGATGGTTGTCGACGGCGGCGGCCACATAAGAGCCCAGCAGGTTATAGCCCAGCACGGCCCGGCCTTCGGCCAGCTCGGTGAGCATTTGGTTGCTGCTTTCACTCAGGCGTACCGACAGGCCGCCAAAGGCTTCCAGCAGCCGGCCGTAGCTTTCCCCCTGCTGGCTGTCCTGGGTGGCCAGCAAATAGCCCACGCCGCTCTGGGTGATGTCATAGGCGCGAATACGCCCCTGAAAACGCGCGGGATCCCGGCGCAGCAGGGCCAGCAGCTCCTGGCGGCTGCGGGGCAGGGCATGAGGGCCCAACAGATCGCGGTTGAATACCATGACCACCGGCTCCACGGTCAGGGCGAACAGCTCATGCCGCCAGTGCACGCCGGCGGGCAGGGCATCGGTGCGGTCGGAGTGCCAGGGCCGAGCATGGCCGTCGTTGACCAGTTTAAGCTGCAGATCCATGGCCGAGCTCAGCAACAGATCGGCCGGTGAGTCCCTGCCTTCTTCCAGAAAGCGCTGATACAGCTGCTGGGAATTGAAGTCCACAAAGACAATGGCCACGTCGGGCCGGCGACGCTGAAAGGCCTGCAGCAGGGGCGCCATGTGCTGGTAGTCGGTGGCGCTATAGAGCACCAGTTGCGTTTGCTCCACCCCGGTGGCAGGCAGCCGTATGCTTTGTTCCGCCCACGCCGTCGGCAGCAGGCATAACAGCAGTAGGATCAGCCAGTTCACAGCCAGGCCTCCGTGCCAAAACGAATTTCCACCGTCAGGCCGTGAGGGTGGTTATCGGTGAGGCGAATGCGGGCATGATGGTGCTCGGCCACGTCCCGAGCGATGGCCATGCCCAGGCCGCTGCCGTGATGGCGGCTGGCGGTGCCTCGGTAAAAACGTTCAAACACCCTTTCTTTCTCCTGGTCGGCAATGCCCGGGCCCGAATCCCGAATGTAAATGCAGCCGTCGGCACCCACGGCGATCTCCACCAGGCCGTCGGCCGGACTGTGGGCCACGGCGTTTTCGATCAGGTTGTTGAGCATCTGGGTCAGGGCAAAGGCGTCGCCGCGCAGTTGCCGCTCCGCCGGCGCCGGCACAAAGGCCAGCTCCACGCCCCGATGCAGGGCCTGGACTGCCAGCTCCATGCACACCTGCCGTACCAGGGCGTTGAGCGCCACCGGCTCCGGCTCGCGGCTGTGAAAGCGGTGATCGAGCAGCGCCTGATTGAGCAGGTGACGCACCGTTAAAGACAGCTGATCGCATTGCTCCACCAGTTGCGCCAGCAGTCGTTGCCGACGGCCGTTATCGCCCTCGTCCCGCGCGTTTTCGCACAGGGCCCGCAGGGTGGCCAGGGGCGTGCGCAGCTGATGGGCGGCCACCGAGGTATAGGACTCCACCCGTTCCAGCAGGGCTTGCTGGCGGGCGATGAAGTCGTTGATGGTGTCGAGCAGGGGCAGGGTTTCTTTCGGCACCGGCAGCGCCAGGGGGGTCAGATCCCGGGGCGAGCGCCGGGACAGGGCCCGGGCCAACTGCCGAAACGGACTAAAGGCGTAATAGATGCCCAGCCACAGCAGACCCAGGGCCACCGCCAGTACCGCCAGCATCAGCTCCAGGGCCGGATGCAGCATGGCCTCGGCCATGGCGTCCCGGGCCAGCCGGGTCTGGGCCAGCTCGATCACGATTTCGTCCTGGGGCAGGCGCTCGGTGTTGAGTCGCACCAGCCGGGCCACACGAATGGCCTCATCCTGATACGTGAGGTTGAAAAAATCCGGCCTGGCTTGCGTCAGGGCTTGCTCCTCCGGGGCGCGGGGCGGCGGGGCGGGCAGGTCCGGGTAGCCGGTCAGTACCTCGCCGTTGACGCTGATGCGGTAAAACACCCTGTCCTGCGGGGCCTGGGCCAGGGTGGCAAAGGCCGCCACCGGCAGATCCACGGCAAAGCCCTGGCCGGTGTGGCGCACCGACTGGCCCAGTTGCAGTATGGCGCTGTTCAGCATCATGTCGTAACTGCGATCGGCGGTGCGGCGGGCATAATTGTGCATCAGCGCCAGTGCCAGCAGTGCCAGTACCGTCAGCACCACGCCGCTCAGCACCAGCAGCCGGCGGCGCAGGGCCGGGTGGTGCACGTCGTCCGTCGGGGTCATGGCTGGCTGTTTTCCGTCTGCACATGGGCGACATAACCCAGGCCGCGCAGGGTCTGAATGCGCACCGAACTGCCCGCCAGTTTCTTGCGCAGCCGGGCCACATAGAGCTCAATGGCGTTGGCAGAAGGGGTTTCGTCGGCATTGAACAGCCGGTCGGTGAGCTCTTCCTTGCTCATGACCCGTTCCAGCCCTGAGAGAAAGATCTCCAGCAGGCGGAACTCCCGGTTCACCAGACCGCAGGGCTCGCCCGCAATGGTGACCGTCTTGGCGGTGCGGTTGAACACCAGGTTGCCGTGCTCGCTCACGTCCGAGGCATAACCCTGGCGGCGGCGCAGCAGGGCCCGCACCCGGGCTTCCAGCTCGCCAAAGTCAAAGGGCTTGGCCAGGTAGTCGTCGGCGCCAGAATCCAGCAGCTTGATGCGATCGTTGATGCCGTCCCGGGCGGTCAGGATCAGCACCGGCGTGCTGTTCTTGCGCTGGCGCAGCTCCGTCAGCAGGGCGTCGCCGTCCAGGCCCGGCAGGTTGAGATCGAGAATGATCAAATCCACCTGTTGGTGGCGCAGCCAGTCGGCGGCCTGGCGGCCATTGCCAATCAGATCGGTGCCGTGGCCCAGCTTCTGCAGCCGCTCGGCAATGGCCTCGCCCAGCACGGTGGTATCTTCGATCACGAGAATGCGCATTTATTGTGGCCCCTTCCTTGCTCATGACAGCCTGGTGACAGCTTTGGGCAGTAGCATAGGTAAATGTAAAGCCCTTGTTAACAACCTTCGGTTTGGCGACAAGCGGCTGGCTTCACCTGGCCGAGAGTGTGCCATGGAACCCCAAACAAGGAGAACTGTTATGAAGCTGCATTCCCTGACCAAAGCCCTGTTGGGCGCCGGCCTGCTGATGATGACGGGTACCGCCAGTGCCGAATTTACCCCCGACAAGCCGGAGTGCATTGCGCCGGCCAAGCCGGGCGGTGGTTTTGACCTGACCTGCCGCATTCTGACCAACGGCCTGGACAAGTCCGGCCTGCTCAATGAGCCGATGCGAGTGACCTTTATGCCCGGTGGCGTGGGCGCCGTGGCCTACACCCACATGAACAGCAACCGCCGTGAAGACAACAACGCCGTGGTGGCGTTCAGCTCCGGCTCTTCCCTCAACCTGGCCCTGAGCAAGTTCGGCCGGGATCTGGACGTGGATGACGCCCGCTGGGTGGGCTCCATCGGCACCGACTATGGCGCCATTATCGTCAAGGCCGACGCGCCCTGGCAAAGCCTGGAGGAGCTGGCGGCGGATCTCAAGGCCAACCCGAACAAGCTGGTGTTTGGCGCCGGCGGCACCGTGGGCAGTCAGGACTGGATGAAGGCGGCCTTCCTGTATCGCAGCCTGGGGCTGGATCCGCGCGCCATGCGCTATGTGGCCTATGAGGGCGGCGGCGACGCCATGGCGGCGGTGCTGGGCAACCACATTCAGGTGTATCCGGGGGATGTGTCCGAGATCAAGGGCCAGCTGGACGCCGGCATAGTGCGGGTGCTGGCGGTGATGGCGCCGGAGCGGCTGGAGGGCGACTTTGCCGGCATTCCCACCGCCACCGAGCAGGGTTTCGACATGGAATGGCCCATCATGCGCGGCTTCTACATGGCACCCGATGCCTCCGACGAGGCCTACGGTTACTGGGTGCAGCAGTTCAACGAACTCTATCAGAACGATGCCTTTGCCCAGGTGCGCGACCATCAGGGGCTGTTCCCGCTGTCCATGTCCGGTGCCGAGTATGAAGCCTATGTGAAGGCGGAAATCGAGAAGTTTCAGAACCTGTCCCGAGAAATGGGACTGCTCAGATAAGGAGTGGCGTCATGGCGGATCGTTGTTTTTCGCTGGCGCTGATGGTGCTGGCGGTGGCCCTGGGGGGCGCCGCCTGGCAACTGGACGTGCCTTTTCAGTATGAGCCGGTAGGGCCCAAGGCCATACCGCTGATTTTGGCGGTGTTGCTGCTGGGCACCGCGCTGTGGCTGGCCATTCGGCCCGACCGGCTGAAAGAGGCCTATGGCCGCAGCCTGTTTGTTCGCCACGTGGTGGTGGTGCTGTGCCTGCTGGTCTATGCCTGGAGCTTTGAGTTGCTGGGGTTTGTGCTGTCCACCTGGCTGGTCGGCACCCTGTTTGCCCGCCTGTTCGGGCTGGACTGGGGCCGGGCCCTGGTTTACTCCGCGGCACTGGGCGGCGTGGGGCACCTGGTGATGAGCGGGTTGCTGGAGCTGAATGTGCCGGTGGGCACGGTGTTTGGAGGTTAATGTCATGGATGTGTTGTCTACCCTGGCCAGCGGCTTTGCCGTGGCCCTGACGCCCATGAACCTGGGGCTGGTGCTGGCCGGCTGCTTTTTCGGCACCCTGATGGGGGCGCTGCCGGGCATCGGGCCCATCAACGGCATCGCCATTCTGCTGCCCCTGGCCTATTCCATGGGCCTGGAGCCGGCGTCGGCCATTATTCTGCTGGCGGGGGTCTATTACGGCGCCGAGTACGGCGGTCGTATTTCCAGTATTCTGCTGAACGTGCCCGGGGATGCCGGCGCCATCATGACCACCCTGGACGGTCATCCCATGGCCAAGCGGGGCGAGGGTGGCCGGGCGCTGGCGCTGTCGGCGGTGTCGTCCTTTGCCGGCTCCATGGGGGCATTGATCCTGCTGGTGATCTTTACCCCGCTGCTGACCCGGCTGGCGGTCACCTTTGGCCCGGCGGAGTTCGTGGCGCTGATGGTATTTGCGCTGTGCTGCCTGGCGTCCATGGTGGGCTCGCGTCCGGTAAAAACCGTGATCGGCGCCCTTATCGGCCTGGCCATGGCCACCGTGGGAGTGGACTCCGGCACCGGCGTGCTGCGCTTTACCTTTGGCCTGACCAGCCTGTTTGACGGCATCGACTTTCTGGTGGTGGTGATCGGCATGTTCGCCATCAGCGAAATTCTGCTGCTGGTGGAGCATCACTACGGTGGCGGTGGCCGGCTGGAAAAGGTCAGCAAGTCCTTCGTCAAGGCGGCGGATCTGGTGCAGGTACGCTGGACCGTGCTGCGCTCGACCCTGGTGGGCTTTGTGATCGGCGTGCTGCCCGGTACCGGTGCTTCCGTGGCCAGCGCCGTGGCCTACGGCACCGAAAAGCGCATGGCCGGCGAGAACAACGAGTTTGGTAACGGCGATGTGCGCGGCCTGGCGGCGCCCGAAGCGGCCAACAACTCGGCGGCGGTGGGCTCCATGGTGCCCATGCTGACCCTGGGGATCCCCGGATCCGGCACCACCGCCATTCTGTTGGGCGCCCTGCTGCTGTTTGATGTGACCCCGGGTCCGTTGCTGTTCAGCCAGAAGCCGGACATTGCCTGGGGCCTGATCGCCTCCATGTTCGTGGGTAACATTGCGCTGCTGGTGATGAACCTGCCCCTGGTCGGTATCTTCGTGCGCATGCTGAGCGTGCGTCAGGCCTACCTGGTGCCGGTGATCGTGATGCTGACCTTTGTGGGCATCTACTCCATTCACGGCGCCAGCTTTGATCTGTTCTTTATGATACTGCTGGGTGTGTTTGGTTTCCTGCTGCGCAAGCTGGGCTTCTCCCTGGCGCCGGTGATCCTTGGCCTGGTGCTGGGTGAGGTGCTGGAAGACAACCTGCGCCGGGCGTTGTCCATCAGTGCCGGTGACTGGGGCATACTGTTTAACAACGGCGTGACCCTGACCCTGTGGACCCTGAGTGCCATGGTGCTGGTGCTGCCGCTGGTGATGAAGCGTCGCCGCGCACTGCGCCAGAAGCAGGCGGCTGCCGAAGCATGATGAGCTGGCTGCGTACCGGTGCGCTGGGCGCGGCAGGAGGCGGGCTGGCCCACTGGGCCGGCTTTCCTTCCGACTGGCTGCTGGGCTCCATGCTGGCGGTCACGGTGGCCGTGTTGCTCGGCGTCAGGGTCGCGCTGCCCCGCCGGCTGATGCCGCCAATACAGGCCTGTCTGGGCGTGGCCGTGGGGCTGCGGCTGGACTTGCACCTGCCCGGCCCCGCCTCGCTGTTGGTCAGCGTGGCGGGGCTTTTGCTGTGTCTGGCCACCCAGATGCCCCTCGGCCAATACCTGCTGCACCGGCTCGGCTGGTCCCGGCAGGAGGCGGCCATGGGCGCGTCCCCGGGGGCGTTGTCGGTGATGGCGGCCCTGGCCACGCAGCTGGACAATCCCATTCGCGTCATCCTGTCACAAACGGTGCGGGTCATTGCCCTGGTGGCCACGGTCAGCACCGCCATGGTGCTGGAATGGGTGCCGCTGGCGGCCACGCCCGCCAGCCAGACCCTGTCGGCCGTTGCCAGCCTGGCGCTGGTGATACTGGCCTGGGGAAGTGGCGAACTGCTGGCCCGGTTCAGAGTGCCCGCCAGCCATATCCTCTCCGGCGTGTTCGTTGCCGGTGCCTGCGCCGCCTGGCTGGGTGAGCCGGCGCTGCCGGTGGACGGACTGATCCCGGTGAGCATGGTGTTGTTGGGGGCCCTGGTGGGCAGCCGGCTTCGGCCGCTGCCGGCGCGGGAAATGGCCACCCTGTTGGCAGCGGGGCTGCTGGTGAGCCTGTCGAGCTCGCTGGTGTCGCTGCTGTGGGCGGGGCTGGTCGGCTGGTGGCTGGGGCTGCCGGTGTTTCAGGTGTGGCTGGCTTATGCCCCGGGGGCGGTGGAAGCCATGATCTACCTGGCCCTGGTCACCGGGCTGGAGCCGTCATGGGTGATCTTTCATCATGTGCTGCGCATTGTGTTTCTGGGCATGATGGCCGGCTGGCTGATGCGCCGGGCCGGCGTTGATGCTCCCAACACGAAAACGGGCTAGGGTGATCAGTTGATCTTGAACAGCTCGACCTCAAAGATCAGCACGGATCCCGGCGGAATGGTGCCCACGGCGCGGTTGCCGTAAGCCAGCCTGGCGGGAATGAAGAAGCGGGTCTTTTCGCCCTCCACCATCAGTTGCAGGCCCTCGGTCCAGCCCTTGATCACCTGGTTGAGGCCAAACTGTATGGTCTCGCCCCGCTCCACCGAGCTGTCGAACACGCTGCCGTCGAGCAGGGTGCCATGGTAGTGCACGGTGACCTTGTCGCTGGCCTTGGGGTGTACCGTGCCGGTACCTGCTTTCAGTACCTGATACTGCAGGCCGGACTCGGTGGTTTGCACCCCTTCCTTTTGCTGGTTGTCGGCCAGAAAGGCGTCGCCGGCCCGAATGTTCTCGGCCGCCGCCTGCTTGTTGCCCTGAGAGCGATAGATAAACAGCACCACCAGTGCCACCAGGGCGAGGCCCAGAATAATTTTAAACACGCGAATTCCTTAGTTTGTCCCGGTAACGACCAGGGAAGGCAGATGCCTTCCCCGGGTCTTACGTTTTTACATCTTACGCTTTACATCCAACGTTACCGCTGCAGGCCGTTATTGATGTCGATCAGATCCTGCTCGGTCAGGTTGCCGGCGGCCTGTTTGAGCTGCAGCTGGCTGACGATGTAGTTGTAGCGGGCCGATGACAGCTGCTGGCGGGCATCGTACAGCTGCTGAGTGGCGTTGAGCACGTCGACGATGGTGCGGGTGCCCACCTCGTAGCCGGCCTCGGTGGCACTGAGGGCGCTCTCCGCGGAAATGACCAGCTGCTCAAAGGCACGGATGGAGCCAAGGGCTGCGGTCACGTCGTTATAGGAGGAATAGACGCTGCTCTGCACCGAGCGAAAGCTTTTTTCCAGCACTTCACTGGCCGCCACATAGTTGTACTGGGCCTGGCTCACTTGCGAGCTGGTGGCGCCACCGGAATAGAGCGGCAGGTTAAAGCTGACGCCCAGGGTGCCTTCGCTCAGGGTATTGTCGCGAGCGTTATTGCTGTCGGTGGAAGTGCCACTGAAATCGGTACGACGGCTGTTGAGGCCGGCATTCAGATCCAGGGTGGGGTGGTGGCCGGCCCGGGCCAGATCGATCTGCTCGTTGGCAATGTCCTTGGCGATGCGCTGGCCGTGCAGCTCCAGGTTCTGCTCCAGGGCGATCTCCAGCCAGCCATCGGCACGAATGACCGGTGCCTGCGGGCTGAAGCTGTCGGTATTGAGCGGCGCCAGCTGGTCGTAGTGCATGCCGGTGAGTTCGCGCAGGGCTTCCTTGCTGTTGTCGAGGGCGTTGCGGGCCAGAATTTCGTCCGCCAGTGCCTGGTCGAACTGGGCCTGGGCCTCGTGCACATCGGTCATGGCGCTCAGGCCCACCTCAAAGCGCTGTTTGGTCTGCTCCAGCTGGCGGCTGACCGCCTCCTTGTTGGCCTGCACAAAGCTCAGGGCATCTTCGGCGTTGAGCACGTTGAAATAGGCCTGGGTGGCGCGCACGATTAATGCCTGCTGTTCCTGCTTGTAACTGACTTCGCTCTGGGCGGCCTGTTTTTCGGTGATGTCGAGGCTGACCCAGCTCGATCTGCGATACAGCGCCTGGCTCAGGTTGACGCCGGCATTGGTGACCGTGGAATCGGTCTGATTGCTCTGGGTGTAGTTGGCGCCGGCGCTCAGATCCACCTGGGGCAGCAGGGGCGCGCGGGACTCGTTGATTTTCTCAAAGGCGGCGTCGCGACGCGCCTTGGCTTCGCGTACCTGAGGGTCGTTTTGCGTGGCCTGTTGGTAGATTTCCAGCAGGTTTTCGGCCTGCGCCTGGCCCGCCGTGCACAGCAGTACCAGGGTCGACAACAGTGTTTTTTTCATGCGTTGGCCTTGTTAACGGATGGAGCCATGATCACCCTGCTCATGCAGGCAGTCGGTTTTCGTCTGTTCAGTATAACGGTAACATGGGCGGGCCATGCCGGCAGCGGCACGGCAAATGCGTTGGCATGGGTGGCCCTAAAGCCCATGACGAACAAGAATGAACGTTCATTCATTGGCGGCGTTTCAGTCTAAATTTTGCCGCCGGAATGTCAAGCGGGGAGCGCACATGAGCAAGCACAATGATGCCCGTTTTGGGCGCCAGGACATGCAGATTGTGGCCGAGGAAACCGGCTATAAAGGATTTTTTCGCTTGCTGAGAGTGCGCCTGCGGCACCGGCTGTTTGGTGGCGGCTGGGGCCCGGAGCTGACGCGGGAGCTGTTTGACCGAGGCCATGCGGCGGCGGTGCTGCCCTATGATCCGGTGCGTGATGAGGTGGTGCTGGTGGAGCAGTTCAGAGTGGGAGCCATTCATCATCAGGACAGCCCTTGGCTGCTGGAGATTGTGGCGGGCATCGTCGAGGCCGGCGAATCGGAAGAAGCCGTGGTGCGCCGGGAAGCGGAAGAAGAAGCCGGACTGACACTTGGGCGGCTGACCCGGGCGCTGGGGTATTTCTCCAGCCCGGGGGGCTGCAGCGAGCGCATTACCGTGTTTGTGGGCGAGGTGGATGCCGCCCAGGCCGCCACCCACGCCGGCCTGGCCGACGAAGGGGAAGACATTCGCGTGCACCGGCTGCCAAGGGAGCAGGCGATGCAATGGCTGGAGGATGGTAGAATAGATAACGCCGCCAGCGTGATTGCCCTGCAGTGGCTGGCATTGAAGCGTGAGTCCGGGCTCTGGAAATAGCCTGGCCCACACAAGACGAGGAGACGAACTTGGTTTTCACTACCGCCCGCAAGCATGTGCCGGATCTGAGAGGATTGCAGCGCACCTGCGACACCAACTATATGGCCCTGATGCGCCTGCTGCCCAACGAGGCGCAGGTGGGGGAGAGCCTGTCGGTGGGCATCAGCGAGCGGGTGCTGTTTGTGTTGCGGGTGCTGGAAACGGCCCCCTACACCTGGCATGTGTCCATTGAGCAGTGCACCCCGGGATTGCCGGTATTCATGCGCATGAAGGTGCGGGTGCGGCTCTACCACGACGTCAGAATGGCCGAAGTGTGTGCCAGTCAGCAGATTTCCACCCTGCAGCCAAGTTATGATTATCCCAATAAAAACATGCACCACCGCAACGAAAAGGAACAGGTAAACTTCTTTCTCGCCGAATGGCTGAGATGTTGCCTGCAACACGGATTCAGTACCATCAAACAGCTTTGAGCGAGGCAATGACCCTTTCCACGGTTCCCCTTGATACCCATTCCCGGAATGGTGTGGCCGAACTTTCCCAGATTACCGATACCCACCTGTTTGCCGACCGGGAGGGAGAATTGCTGGGCGTGGCCACCTGGCACAGTTGCCGGGCGGTGGTGAATGCCATGAAGGAAGAGCTGGCCGGCTGCGATGCCATTCTGGCCACCGGTGATCTGTCCCAGGATCAAAGTGCCGAGTCATATCGTCACTTCGTGGCCATGATGAGTGAGCTGACCCCGCCGGTGTTCTGGTTGCCCGGCAATCACGACGAGGCGCCGGTGATGCAGGCGGAGCTGGATGCCGCCGGCGTCAGCCAGGCCAACCATTTGCTGGGAGAGCACTGGCAGGTGTTGTTGCTCGACTCCCAGGCTCAGGGAGAAACCTGTGGCCGGCTGAGCGAGGCCCAGCTGACGCTGCTGGATACGGCCCTGGAGCACTATCCGCAGCATCACCTGCTGCTGGCGGTGCATCATCAGGCGGTGCCGGTGGGCTGCGCCTGGCTGGATCAGCACAACCTGCGCAACGCCGAGCAACTGCAGGTCAGACTGGCCCGTCACCAGGCCAACAGCGTGGTACTGTGTGGCCATGTACACCAGGGCTTTGATCAGGTATTTGACGGCATTCGCTACCTGGCCAGCCCCTCTACCTGCATTCAGTTCAAGCCGCTGTCTGACGATTTTGCCCTGGACTATATGGCCCCGGGCTGGCGCCAGCTGTCGCTTTATCCTGACGGCCGGCTCAGCACCCGAGTATGGCGACTGCCACCCAATGCCTTTGTGCCCGACTTCAGCGCCAGGGGGTATTGACCATGGCGACCCTGCTTTATCTGCACGGCTTCAACTCGTCGCCCAATTCCATCAAGGCCCGGCTGATGCGGGAGCACCTGCAGCAGCACAGGCCCGATATCGAGCTGATCTGCCCGCAGCTGGCGGCCACCCCGGCGGCGGCCTGGGAACAGATTGCGTCCATTTGTGACCAACAGAGTGTTCCTTTCGGTGTGGTGGGCTCGTCCCTGGGCGGCTTCTGGGCCACCCGAGTGGCGGAGCAGTATGGCGTGCGCGCCGTGGTGGTGAACCCGGCGGTGAACCCCCATGTATTACTGGCCGATTGGCTGGGCGAGCAGGTGAATCCCTACACCCACGAGCGCTACACATTGACCGAGCGGCATATGGCCGAGCTGGCCGAGCTCAGGGTAAATGCCCCCACCTGCCTGGACCGCATCTGGCTGCTGCAACAGCAGGGGGACGAGGTGCTCGACTACCGGGAAGCCCTCGATTACTACCACTTCGCCAGAACCTGCATTCAGAAAGGCGGTGACCACGCCTTTATCGGCTTTGAGCACTACTGCGCCCAGATCATCCGCTTTCTGCAGCTGTAAGCCTTGAAAGCCGGAAACCAGTCTCTTGTTCCCACGCTCCGCGTGGGAATGCATATCGTCTGTCTGGCCCGCTGCAAAGCGAAGCAGCAGCGCGGTTACACTTCACGACACGCTTCGAGCCCATCCGTGGGACGCTCGTCAAATGTCATCCATGACATTTGACGGTCGGCTTCGGTAATCCCCACTGCTGCTTCGGGCAACACCGGCGTTGCCGTAAGCTGACAGCCAACGCCGAGTGTCCTTAGGAGGGCAAAGGGTGTCTGCTTTGCCGTGCCCTTTGCGCCATGGATGGCGCAACGGAGCCCCCATGGATGGGTTTACGGCGTGCCGGCGAAGCTGTGCCCTTTGGCCGACGGCAGTGCACTGGCCTGCAAACGATATTATTTCCGGCTTCCGGCGGTTTTGCTTCCTTCTTCCCGCAATGGGCTTCGAGTAGTAAGATCCGGCAATAACCCCAGATTACCGAAGGTCAACATGACATCGAGTCAATATACTGCCGACGCCATTGAGGTGCTCAATGGCCTGGAGCCGGTGCGACGTCGCCCCGGCATGTATACGGACACCGCCCGCCCCAACCACCTTGGCCAGGAAGTCATCGACAACAGCGTGGACGAAGCCCTGGCCGGCCATGCCCGCAAGGTGGAGGTGATCCTGCACGAGGATCAGTCCCTTGAGGTGGTCGACGACGGCCGCGGCATGCCGGTGGACATTCATCCGGAAGAGGGCATTTCCGGGGTGGAGCTGATCTTCAGCAAACTGCATGCCGGCGGCAAGTTTTCCAACAAGAACTACCAGTTCTCCGGCGGCCTGCACGGGGTAGGCATTTCCGTGGTCAATGCCCTCAGTTCGCGGGTGGAGGTCACCGTGCGCCGGGGCGGCCAGGTGTTTGAAATGGCCTTTGAACATGGCAACAAGGTGAGTGAACTCGCGGTCACCGGCACCTGCGGCCAGCGCAATACCGGCACCCGAGTGCGGTTCTGGCCCGATGGCAGCTACTTCGACTCGCCCCGTTTCTCCGCCTCCCGGCTCAAGCATTTGCTGCGGGCCAAGGCGGTGCTGTGCCCGGGGCTCACCATTCGCTTTGACGACAAGGCCAATAACGAAACCCTGGAGTGGTGCTATGAGGACGGCCTTAAGGACTACCTGGTGGAAGCGGTCAAGGACTCCCCCTGCCTGCCGGAAGCACCCTTTACCGGCAGCTTCTCCGCCGAACACTCGGCGGCGGACTGGGCCCTGTGCTGGCTGCCGGAGGGCGGCGAGACCCTGGGGGAAAGTTACGTCAACCTGATCCCCACGGCCCAAGGCGGCACCCACGTTAATGGCCTGCGCCAGGGCCTGCTGGATGCCATGCGCGAGTTCTGCGAATTCCGCAACCTGCTGCCCCGGGGCGTCAAGCTGACCCCGGACGATATCTGGGAGCGCTGTGCCTACATTCTGTCGGTGAAAATTCAGGATCCCCAGTTTGCCGGCCAGACCAAGGAACGGCTGTCGTCCCGCCAGTGCGCGGCCTTCGTCTCCGGCGTGGTGAAGGACGCCTTCAGCCTGTGGCTGAACCAGCATATCGAACTGGCCGAGCAACTGGCCGAGCTGTGCATCAGCAGCGCCCAGCGCCGGCTGCGTCAGGCCAAGAAGGTGGTGCGCAAGAAGGTCACGCAAGGGCCGGCGCTGCCCGGCAAGCTCACCGATTGCGCCTGCTCCGATCCGCTGCAGGGCGAGCTGTTTCTGGTGGAAGGGGACTCCGCCGGCGGCAGTGCCAAGCAGGCTCGGGATCGGGAATTTCAGGCCATCATGCCGCTGCGTGGCAAGATCCTGAATACCTGGGAAGTGGAATCCGGCCAGGTGCTGGCCTCTCAGGAAGTGCATGATATTTCTGTAGCCATTGGCCTGGATCCGGACTCGGACGATCTGTCCGGCCTGCGCTACGGCAAAATCTGTATTCTCGCCGACGCCGATTCCGACGGCCTGCACATCGCCACCCTGCTGTGCGCCCTGTTCGTGCGCCATTTTCGCCATCTGGTGGCGGCGGGACACGTGTTTGTGGCCATGCCGCCGCTGTACCGCATCGATGTGGGCAAGGAAGTGTTCTACGCCCTGGATGAAGACGAGCGCGACGGCGTGCTGGAGCGCATTCGCGCCGAGAAGAAAAAGGGCAAGGTGCAGGTCACCCGCTTTAAAGGCCTGGGCGAGATGAACCCCAAGCAACTGCGGGAAACCACCCTGGATCCCAACACCCGCCGGCTGGTGCAGCTGACCGTGGACGACAGCGAGGCCACCGAAAAGCTGATGGACATGCTGCTGGCCAAAAAGCGCGCCGGCGATCGCCGGGAATGGCTGGAAACCAAGGGCAATATGGTCGACCCCCTGGCCTGAGGATATAAAACAATATGAATCAAGATTTTACCATGGAAGGGGTGGAGCGCCTGCCGCTGCACACCTTTACCGAGCAGGCCTACCTGAATTACTCCATGTACGTGATCATGGACCGGGCCCTGCCGCACATTGGCGACGGCCTCAAGCCGGTTCAGCGCCGCATCATCTACGCCATGAGCGAGCTGGGGCTGTCGGCCCTGTCCAAGCACAAGAAATCTGCCCGTACCGTGGGCGACGTGCTGGGTAAATACCATCCTCACGGCGATTCCGCCTGTTACGAGGCCATGGTGTTGATGGCCCAACCCTTTTCCTACCGCTATCCGCTGGTGGACGGCCAGGGCAACTGGGGGGCGCCGGACGATCCCAAATCCTTCGCCGCCATGCGCTATACCGAGGCGCGGCTGTCGCGCTTCTCCGAGCTGCTGCTGTCCGAACTGGGTCAGGGCACGGTGGAGTGGATTCCGAACTTCGACGGCACCATGAAGGAGCCGCGCATGCTGCCGGCCCGGCTGCCGCACATACTGCTGAACGGCGTTACCGGCATTGCCGTGGGCATGGCCACCGACATTCCGCCCCATAACGCCCGGGAGCTGGCCAATGCCTGTGTGCATCTGCTGGACCACCCCAAGGCCACGGTCAGCGAGTTGATGGCCCATGTGGCCGGGCCCGATTACCCGACCCAGGCCGAGATCATTACCCCCAGGGCCGATATTCAAAAGATCTATGAAACCGGCAAGGGCAGCATCAAGATGCGCGCCGTCTACCATCAGGAACAGGGGGATATCGTCATTACCGCGCTGCCCCATCAGGCCAGCGGCGCCAAGATCCTGGAGCAGATCGCCGGTCAGATGCAGGCCAAGAAGCTGCCCATGGTGGCGGACCTGCGGGACGAGTCGGATCACGAGAACCCGACCCGGCTGGTGATCATTCCCCGTTCCAACCGAGTGGACGTGGAGCAGCTGATGCAGCACCTGTTCGCCAGCACGGATCTGGAGAAGAACTACCGGGTCAACCTCAACATGCTGGGGCTGGACAACCGGCCCCAGGTAAAGAGCCTGGAGCGTATTCTCGGCGAATGGCTGCAATTTCGCCGGGAGACCGTGCGCAGTCGGCTGCAATACCGGCTCGACAAGGTGGAAGCCCGGTTACATATTCTCGCCGGTTTGCTGATCGCCTTTCTCAATATCGATGACGTGATTGAGATCATTCGCACCGAGGATGAGCCCAAGCCGGTGCTGATGGCCCGCTTTGGCCTCACCGACACTCAGGCCGAAGCCATTCTCGAGCTGAAACTGCGCCACCTGGCAAAACTGGAAGAAATGAAGATTCGCGGCGAGCAGGACGAGCTGGCCGCCGAGCGGGACAAGCTGGCCCAGATTCTGGGTTCCGAGCGCCGCCTCAGCACCCTGCTCAAGAAAGAGATCCTGGCCGACGCCGAGAAATACGGCGACGATCGCCGCTCGCCCCTGGTGGAGCGGGAAGAGGCCAGGGCCCTGAGTGAAAAAGAGCTGATCCCCAGTGAGCCGGTCACTATCGTGCTGTCGGAAAAAGGCTGGGTCCGCTCCGCCAAGGGCCATGAGGTGGACGGCGCCGGGCTCAGCTACAAAGCCGGCGACGGCTTTCTCGATGCCGCCCCCGGGCGCAGCAACCAGATGGCGGTGTTTCTGTCCAGCACCGGCCGGGCCTATGGCCTGGACGCCCACAGCCTGCCCTCGGCCCGGGGCCAGGGTGAGCCGCTGACCGGCCGTTGCAGCCTGAGCCCGGGGGAGCAGGCCCGCTTTGTGCTCACCGGCGAGGAAGATCGGCTCTACCTGCTGGCGTCCGACGCCGGTTACGGCTTTGTTTGCCGCTACGGTGACATGGTCAGCCGCAACAAGAACGGTAAGGCGCTGCTGACGGTGCCCGCCGGCGGCGAGGTGCTGAAACCCGTGCCGGTGGCACAGGTGGACAGCGAGCTGTGCCTGGTGGTGACCAACGAGGGCCGCATGCTGCTGTTCCCGCTGAAGGACTTGCCCATGCTGGCCAAGGGCAAGGGTAACAAGCTCATTGGCATTACCGGTGCCAAGGTGCAGGCGCGGGAAGACTTTATCAAGCAGCTGGCGGTGGTGCCGGCAGACGCCAGCGTCACCCTGCACGCCGGCAAGCGCAAGCTGACCCTGAAGCCCGCCGATCTGGCCCACTACCAGGGCGAGCGCGGTCGCCGCGGCGCCCTGCTGCCCCGCGGCCTGCAACGGGTGGACAGCCTTGAGATTGAACAATCCGAGTAAGTGCGAAAGGCCGGGGATGCCCGGCCTTTCCGTTTCTCCGGTTGCGTCAGCTGCGGAACTGGGCCATCAGCTGCCCAAGCTCGCCGGCGAGCCGGGCCTGGCGACCGGCATGTTCGGCCACCCGGGTCGACACCTCGTTAACCTCACCGGCGGCGCCGTGAATAGCGCCGATATTGGCGTTGAAGCTCTCCGCCACCAGGTGCTGTTGTTCGGCAGCGCTGGCGATCTGGGTCGTCATGTCGGTGATCTCGTCGACCGATATCTTGATCGCTTCAAATGCTTCCCGTGCCTGGCTCGAGCGCAGTACCGCCAGCTCCGACTGTTGCTGGCTGGCGGTCATGTTGTCTACCGCCTGGCGGGTTTGCTGGTTGAGATCGGCCAGCAGGCTGTCGATCTCGGCGGTAGATACCTGGGTGCGTTGGGCTAGGGTGCGTACTTCGTCGGCCACCACCGCAAAGCCCCGGCCTTGCTCGCCGGCCCGGGCCGCTTCAATGGCGGCGTTGAGCGCCAGCAAGTTGGTCTGCTCGGCGATGCCGCGGATCACTTCCAGAATTGAATTGATACGAGCGCTTTCTGCTTCTAGCTGGCAAATATGCCGTGCCGATTGGCCCAGTTGCTCGCTCAACGCTCGTACGCTTTCTTCCGTGTCCAGCATCACGGCCTTGCCCTGATCACTGGCGAGCTGGCCCCGGGCCGCCGCCTCGGCCGAGCGGGTGCAGCTTTGGGCCACCTCGTTGGCGGAGGCCGTCATCTCGGTCAGGGCGGTGACCATGCGCTCCACTTCCGCCAGTTGATGTCCGCTGGCGGTGCCTACCGCCGTGGCGTTCTCACGGCCGAGGGCAGACACGGTGTCGACCTGATGGGCGGTGTCCTTGATACGGATCACCAGCTGCTGGATAGATTCCAGGAACTGATTGAACCATCGCGCCAGCTCGCCGGTTTCATCCCGGCTGAGTACCTCAAGGCGACGGGTCAGATCCCCTTCACCCTGGGCGATGTCCTTCAGCCCCCGGCTGACCTGCAAAATGGGGTTCACCACCAGGCCTGACAGCCACCAGGCCAGCAGCAATACCAATGCCACCAGCAGGGCGCTGGTGGCCAGCGTGGTCCACAGCATTTGCCGGGCCGGCGCCAGCATTTCCTGCTCCGGCATCAGGGCGATGAATTTCCAGCCCAGGCGGGCTGAGGGATAGACCAGGGCCCGGTAGGTTTCGCCCTCGAGTTCCAGGGTGAGCATGCCGTCGTCGGCGTCGGCCAGGCGGCGGTAGGCCGGATTTTCCAGCTCGGCCAGGGGGTTGAAGTTGTGTTCCGGACGGGCGGCATCCACTAGCACGGTGCCGCCGTCCTCCACCAGCATCAGGTAGCCGCGCTCGCCCAGGCGCGCCTGCCGGGCCATCTCGGTCAGCGCCTTCAGCGAGATGTCTATGGCCATGACGCCGTATTCCTCACCGGCCTGGTTGCGAAAACTGCGGGCCATGCCGACCATGGTGTTGTCGTCCGCCGCCCAGTAGTAGGCCGGCGTGCGGATCACCTCGCCGGGCCGCTGTCTGGCCAGTTGATACCAGTGACGCTTGCGGGGATCGTAACCGGCGGTAACCTCGCCCAGGGGCCACTGTACATAGCCGCCCTCCCTGGTGCCCATGTAGACATAGGCCAGGCCCGGATGGGTGTTGGCAAAACGCTCGAATTCCCGGTAGATGTCGGCTTCGAGGTTGCCATTCTTGTCCGGTGTCATACGCTGGGCCGGTCCCAGATGGTAGTGGCTCAGGCTGGTGTCGGCCCGGGCCAGCATGGGGGAGGAGGCGAGGTAGTCAACGTTCTGGCCGATTTGATCGAAATAGTCGGCGAAGGCCTGCTCCAGGGTGCGGATTTCGGCTAGGCTCAACTCCTGCAGACGCTGCTCGGCCTGATCCCAAGTCTGGTGCAGGGTAAGGTAGGACAGTAGACCCGTCGGAAGCAAGCTAGCCAGCAGTAGGGTCAGCAACAGTTTGTGTCGTATGCGCATGAACGGTTCTGGGTGGATTACGAAACCGATAGCGTCACGTCTTCAGCGCCGGCAGGCTTAGCCGGCACCGTCGTCACTTATTCTGGTTGCGACGGGCCGAGCCTGCCGCTGTGATCAGCGTTCTAGCAGCTTGTCTAGGATGGGGCGGTTGGCGGCGGGAAAGTCGTAGTGGTGCAGCTCTGGCACCGGCACCCAACGGCTGGGCTGGCCCTCGCGGCCGTGGGGCTCGCCGGTAAAGGCGGTGACTCGGCGAATATCGAGGGTCACCCGCTTGTCGCCGTAGTCGTGCTCAAGGCGCATCAAGGGTTCGCAGACGCTCACCTGAATGCCAATTTCCTCTTCCAGCTCCCGGGCCAGGGCCTGGGCCACGGTTTCACCGCTTTCCACCTTGCCACCGGGAAACTCCCACTTAAAGGCCTGGTGCTGGCTCTCGCCGCGGCGGCAGACAAAAATCTCGCCGGCGGCGTTTTGCACCACGCCCACCGCCACCAGTATCGATTTTTTACCCTCAGAACTCATTTTCGCCATCCTGTTCGGGCAGCCAGGCGGGCTCGCCGGGAATGCGTTTTTCCTCATCGGCCCATTCGCCCAGATCGATCAGCTGGCAGCGCTTACTGCAGAAGGGGCGAAAGGGACTTTGTTTACCCCACTCCACGGCGGTGCCGCAGGTGGGGCAGGGGACAGTCGTGATCGTGCTCATTTGATGTTTGCCAGTTCAAAGTCGATGTTGCCGATGTCAGTGTTGCCCACCGGCATGAAGCGAATGGTAAAACGGTATTTGTTGCCGCTGACCACAGGGTATACCGGCAGCTCGGCGGGCAGGCGCAGCCGAATCATGTCGGTATGCTCGGCACTGTCCTGGAAAAAGCCGGCATTGGCCCGCTGGGGCTGAAACTGACTGCTCTCCCGCCACAGGGTTAACAGCAGGCTGAGGCCCTGTTTGAGCAGGGCGAGCTGATCCACCCAGCCATCCAGATCCTGCTGCTGGCGTTCCACCGGCTGGTGCAGCCAGTGATGCAGCTGGGGCACGTCAAAGGGGCAGAGGCCGCCGGGAATGGCAAAGCGGCTGCGCACCGCCGAGAGCAGCCGGTCTTCCCGCAGGGTCTGGCCCAGACGGGCGCTGCGGGGCAGTTGCTGGCTGAGGGACTCCAGCTTGTGGGAAAACTGGGCCAGGGCGGCGGCGTCTACCCCGGGCACCTGGGCCCAGGCTTCCAGCCGGCCTTTTTGCAGCTCCAGATCCTTGGCCAGATCGGCGCGCAGATCGCAGCGCTCCAGCAACTCCAGGGTATCGAGCAGGGCTTTGAACAGGGCGGTGGCCTGGCCGGGCGCATTCAGCCCCCGGCACTGTTCAATCTGTTGCAGCAGCTCGTTCAGCCGCAGGTAGTTGCGGCACTTTTCATTGAGCGGAAATTCGTAAACCAGTGATGACATAACGCGCTTGGCCTGTGGTTCAGGGCAATAATAGCCGCAAGTGTACCCGCTTCACTCCTCAAGAAACAAATCCAGCAACCGGTTGAGAAAGCGCCGCCCCAGCGGCGTAACCCGCCAGTGTGTGCCACTGTCTTCCAGCAGCTCCAGCCGCAACGCCTCGGCCAGCGGGGCTTGCAGCCGCTCTCGGGGCTGGCCGGTGAGGACGGTGAACTCGTCCTTGGGAATGGGCTCGAACAAGCGCAGCCGGTTCATGAAGTATTCCAGCGACAGATCCTGCGCCGCTATGTGCCAGTGCTGATCCAGGTAGGGTCGCGACGGCTCCAGATAGCCCCTGGGGTGCTTGACCTTGACGGTGCGCAGAATGCGTCCCTGTAGCGGCAGGGTAATTTTGCCGTGGGCGCCGCAGCCGATGCCCAGGTAGTCGCCAAAGCGCCAGTAGTTGAGGTTGTGCTTCGCCTCGAAACCGGGTCTGGCGTAGGCGGAAACTTCATATTGCCGATAGCCATGGGCCAGCAGCAGCTCGTGGCCGCGCTCATAGATCTCCGCCAGGGTGTCGTCTTCCGGCAGCGCCGGCGGGCGCGAGGCAAAGGGGGTGTTGGGCTCTATGGTGAGCTGATACCAGGACAGGTGCGGCGGCGCCAGCGCCAGCGCCTGTTCCAGATCAAACAGGGCGTCTTCCAGGCGCTGCTCCGGCAGGCCGTGCATCAGATCGATGTTAAAGCTGTTGAGGCCCACCCCGGCGGCTTCCCGCGCGGCAAAGCGGGCCTGCTCGGGATCGTGAATGCGGCCCAGGCGCTTGAGCTTTTCGCCCTGAAAGCTTTGCACGCCAATGGAGATGCGGTTGACGCCGGCCTCGCGAAAGCCGCCAAAGCGCCCTGCTTCCACCGTGCCCGGGTTGGCTTCCAGGGTGATTTCGATGTCGTTTTCAAAGGGCAGGTGCTCCCGCACGCCGGCCAGCAGCCGGCCGATGGCCTCGGGGCTCAGCAGGCTGGGGGTGCCGCCGCCGATAAAGATGCTGTGCAGCTTGCGTCCCTGGGCGAAATGCAGATCGGCATCCAGATCCTGCAGCAAGGCATCTATATATTCCTGCTCGGGAATGTCGTGCTTTAAGGCATGGGAGTTAAAGTCGCAATAGGGGCACTTTTGCACGCACCAGGGAATGTGCACATACAGACTGAGCGGCGGCAGTGTCAGCATCAGATAGCTTCTTGCAGCAGTTGCTGCAGTTGATGCAGGGCGCTGGCGCGGTGGCTGTGGCGATTTTTTTCGGCCGGGGTCAGCTCGGCGGACGTCTTGCCCGCTTCCGGCACGAGAAACACCGGATCATAGCCAAAACCGTTCTCGCCTTCGGGCGATGTGGTGATTTCACCCTGCCAGCGGCCGGTACAGATAAGCGGCGTGGGATCGTCGGCGTGGCGCATAAATACCAGTACACACCAGAAGGTGGCCTGGCGCTTGTCGGCCGGGACCTCCCGCATTTGCTCCAGCAGCAGCTCGAGGTTTTGCCGATCGGTGGCATGCTCACCGGCAAAGCGAGCGGAATAGACGCCGGGGCGGCCGCCGAGGGCGTCCACCGCCAGGCCGGAGTCGTCGGCAATGGCTGGCAGGCCGGTCACTTGCGCGGCGTGGCGGGCCTTGATAATGGCGTTTTCCACAAAGGTGGTGCCGGTTTCATCGGCATCGGTCACGCCCAGCTCGGTCTGGGGCACCACGGTCATGCCCAGTCCACCCAGCAGGCTCTGCAGTTCGGCTACTTTTTTGGCGTTGCCGGAGGCCAGTACGATTTGTTGAGTCACCTTTCGCTCCTGTGGAATACCGCAAGCGGGCATGATACCACCGTGACCGTAAGATGTGAGGGGGGAAGGAGAGTGGGGTGAGGAGTGAGGGGATAGGGGTGAGGAGATAGGGGGTGAGGTGTGAGGTGGGGAGGTGCCAGCCGTGACCTGCTCCTCACCCCTTACGCTTCACCCCTCACCGGCCCGCAAGAGCTCAATCGGTATAGAAGGTATGGCGAAAGCTCAGTTCGCCGCCCTGTCGGGCGCCCTGAATATCGATGGTGAACAGCACATTGTCTTCATTGCGGTAGGGATACTGGGCAATGTAGTAAAGGGCCTCCCCTTCGCGAATGGTCTGAAACTCCAGCCGGCGTACGTTGCCGAGCAGGTTCTTGCCCTGGCCGCTCAGGGAAACCTGTACCGGCTTGCCGTCGGCGTCGAGCACGGCAATGTTGAGCAGGCCGTTGTAGCGGCTGCGCTCTATGTTGTTGCCCTGGGCCACTTCAGGGGAAAGAAAGGTGGAGGGGAAGGCGCTGTAATGCACCGTCCAGTCGCCGATGCGGGTTTCCTCGGCCGAGGCCGGCAGGGCAAACAGCAGGGCCAGCGCGGTGAGCATTGCTTTGAACATAACGATTCCTTATTTCCAGTGGCGGTCACCAAAAGTTTAGGTCAGGAGCGCCGCCGCTCTCCAGCCACGCTCCGTGATTGCCCGAAAGGTTACAGCTGCCACCACAGCGGGCCAAACAGATCCCCCATCAGCCAGTTCAGCGCCTGCAGCGCGATAAAGGCCACCAGAATACTCAAATCAAGCCCGCCCATGGGTGGGATCACACGGCGTAGCGGCGCCAGCAGGGGCTCGGTGAGCTGGTACATGACATATTCAATCTGGCTGCGGCCCTGGCTCACCCAGCTCAGCAGGGCGCGAATGATCAGAATCCAGAACAGCATAACCCCGGCCTTTTTCAGCACGGTGATCAGCCCCACCAGCACCACGGTACTCCAGTCGGCGTACAGCAGGTTCATGGCCTTGAACAGGGCCAGTTTGATGGTGGCCACTATCAGCGCCAGCAACACCGCCGCCATATCGATGCCGAAAAAGCCCGGGATCAGCCGGCGCAGGGGCTTGAGTACCGGGTTGGTGGCCTTGACCACGAACTGGCTGAAGGGGTTGTAGAAGTCGGCCCTGGCCAATTGCAGCCAGATACGCAACAGCACCACCATGAGGTAGAGATCGAAAACCGTGTTAATCAGGTAATAAGCGGTGTTCATCATGGGTCCTTAAAGCTGGCTCTCGAGTTCCCGGGCACGGGCCACGGCGGCGGCCATGGCGTCTGCCACCAGACGGTCGAGGCCGTTGTCGTTAAAGCTGCGAATGGCTTCGGCGGTGGTGCCGCCCTTGGAAGTGACCTGCTCACGCAACTGGCCCAGAGACAACTGCGGGTTGGCGGCCACCATGTTGGCGGCGCCGAGGGCGGTTTGCTGCACCAGTAGACGGGCCTCATCGGCGGAGAAGCCGTTGCGCTCGGCCTCTTTGGCCATGGCTTCCATAAACAGGAAAAAATAGGCAGGGGCGCTGCCGGCAGCGGCGATCACCTGATTGATGCCGTCTTCCTCGGCCACCCACAGTGCCTGGCCCACCGCTTCCATCATGTGCTGGCAGTAGTCCCGGTCGGCCTGAGCCACATGGGGGCGAGCGTAAAGCCCGGTCATGCCCAGCCCCAGCAGTGAAGGGGTATTGGGCATGGTGCGCACCAGGTTGCTGTGGCCACCGGCCATTTGCTCCAGCCGGGCCACGCTGATGCCGGCGGCGATGGAGATCAGCAGCTTGCCATCAAAGCGGGCGCCGGCGGCGAGCTGCTCGCCGAGCATGGCGGCCATCATCTGGGGTTTGACCGCTAGTACCACCGCCTCGGCCTGCTCAATGGCCTCGAGGTTGTTCTGGGTGGTGCAAATGCCAAAGTCGGCGGCCAGGGCATCCAGCTTGGGTCGGGACGGATTGGCGGCGATAATGTGGTCGGCCGGGTAGCCGGACTGGATCAGCCCGGAGATCAGGCTGCGGGACATGTTACCCGCGCCGATAAAGGCGAGTTTTCTGTGTTCCATCAATGATCACTCAAGGGTTGCGGGAGCCGAAGATGGCAGTGCCCACCCGTACCAGGGTGGAGCCACAGGCCACTGCCAGTTCCAAATCGTTGCTCATCCCCATTGACAGGGTGTCCAGCTGGGGGTGTTTTTTCTGCATTCTATCAAAGAGTTGTTTCAACTCTAGTAATTGTGCCCGCAGGGTGTCGGAATTGTCGGTTGCCTCCGGAATTGCCATCAGGCCACGCAGGCACAGCCGGGGCAGGGCGGCCACCTGTTCGGCCAGGGCTTCGGCCTCGGTGGGACTCAGTCCCGATTTGCTGGCCTCGCCGCTGACGTTGATCTGCAGGCAGACATTGAGCGGGCGCATATGGGGCGGGCGTTGATCATTGAGGCGCTGTGCAATTTTGAGTCGGTCCACGGTCTGCACCCAGTCAAAATGTTCGGCCACCGGCCGGCTCTTGTTGGATTGCAGCGGGCCGATAAGATGCCACTCGATGTCGGGGCAGGTCTTTTTCAGGGCGGTGATCTTGTCCACCGCTTCCTGCACATAGTTTTCGCCAAAGCGGCGTTGGCCGGCGGCCCAGGCCGCGGCCACGTCGGTGGCGGGTTTGGTCTTGCTGACCGCCAGTAAATCGGTTTCGTGTGGCTCGCGGCCGGCATGGCGGGCGGCATCGGCTATTCTGTCGTAAACGTCTTGCAGATGCTGTGTGATAGTATTCATTCGATAACCAAAAAAACGACAGGGGCTGAATATGGATATTACGGAATTACTGGCGTTCAGTGTAAAGCATAACGCCTCGGATCTGCACCTCTCCGCCGGGGTGCAGCCGCTGATCCGGGTGGACGGCGACGTACGCAAGATCAACCTGCCGGTACAGGATCACCGGGAAGTGCATCGCCTGGTATATGACATCATGAACGATCGCCAGCGCAAGGAACTGGAAGAGCACCTGGAAGTGGACTTCTCCTTTGAGCTGCCGGGGCTGGCCCGTTTTCGTGTGAACGCCTATCACCAGGCCCGGGGCGTGGCGGCAGTGTTCCGAGTGATTCCGAGCGAAATCTGGACCCTGGAGCACCTCAATGCGCCGGACATCTTTCGCACCATTTCCGAATATCCCCGCGGCCTGGTGCTGGTCACCGGCCCTACCGGCTCGGGCAAGTCCACCACCCTGGCGGCCATGGTCAATCATGTCAACGAGAACTTTAACAAGCATATTCTCACCATTGAAGACCCGATTGAATTTGTGCATGCCAACAAGAAGTGCCTGGTCAACCAGCGGGAAGTGCACCGGGATACCCTGTCGTTCAGCAATGCCCTGCGCTCGGCGCTGCGGGAAGACCCCGACATTATTCTGGTGGGGGAATTGCGGGATCTGGAAACCATTCGGCTGGCACTGACCGCCGCCGAAACCGGCCACCTGGTGTTTGGTACCCTGCATACCTCTTCGGCGGCCAAGACCATAGACCGTATCATCGACGTCTTTCCCGGGGCGGAAAAGGACATGGTGCGCTCCATGTTGTCGGAATCGCTCAAGGCGGTGATCTCCCAGACCCTGCTGAAAAAGATCAACGGCGGCCGGGCGGCGGCCCACGAGATCATGCTGGGCACCCCGGCCATTCGCAACCTGATTCGGGAAGACAAGGTGGCGCAGATGTATTCGGTGATCCAGACCAGCATGGCCCACGGCATGCAAACCATGGATCAGTCCCTCAAGCGGCTGGTGACCAGCGGCGAGGTCTCCCCCGCCGATGCCCGCATCAAGGCGGTGGATCCCCAGGGGATCTGAGCCCGGCCTTCATTTCCTGTATCACCCAGCGGAGAACACGATGGAACTGGCTTCATTACTGAAAAACATGCGCGAGCTGCAGGGATCGGACATGTATATCTCGGTGGGGGTGGCGCCCACCGTCAAGTCCCAGGGCAGGCTGGTGCCCATTGCTGAGGTGGCTCTATCGGAGGCCGATGCCCTGGCGCTGGTGGAGTCCTGCATGAGCGAGGAGTGGCGCGCGCGTTTTCACACCGAGAAGGAAGCCAACTTCGCCATTAACCATCCCGAGCACGGCCGGTTTCGGGTCAGTGCCTTCTGGCAGCAGGAAAAGGCGGGCATGGTCATTCGCCGCATCGAAAGCCGCATTCCCACCTTTGAAGAGCTGTATCTGCCCGAGGTGTTGCGCGAGGTGGCCATGGCCAAGAAAGGGCTGGTGCTGTTTGTCGGCGGAACCGGTTCGGGCAAGTCCACCACCCAGGCGGCCATGATCGGCCACCGCAACCGCCACGCCGGCGGCCATATTCTCACCATTGAGGATCCGGTGGAGTTTATTCATCAGCACGAGCAGTCGATCGTCACCCAGCGTGAAGTGGGCATCGACACCGAGTCCTTTGATGCCGCGCTGAAAAGCTCGCTGCGCCAGGCCCCCGATGTCATTCTGATTGGTGAAATTCGCTCCGAAGAAACCATGGGCTATGCCCTGGCCTTTGCCGAAACCGGTCACCTGTGCATGGCCACCCTGCACGCCAACAACGCCAACCAGGCCATTGACCGCATCATGCACCTGGTGCCCGAGAATAAGCACCGCCAGCTGCAGTTTGATCTGTCGTTCAATCTGCGGGGCATTGTGGCCCAGCAACTGATCCCGACCCGGGACGGCAAGCAGCGCCGGGGCGCCTTTGAGATCCTGCTCAACACCCCCATGGTGGCCGACGTGATTCGTCAGGGCGACATGCACCGGCTCAAGGACATCATGGCCAAGTCCCGGGAAGCGGGCATGCAAACCTTTGATCAGGCGCTGTTTGACCTCTACAGCCAGCAGCATATAGGCTACACCGAAGCCCTGGCCTACGCCGACTCGCCCAATGATCTGCGGCTGATGATAAAGCTGCAGGGCGGGCGCGGTCTCGACTCCGATCTGCTTGATAACGTAACCATAGAACCCTGAGGACCATATGCTGATAGTGGTGTCCCCCGCCAAGACCCTGGACTACGACACGCCGCCGGTGATTGCCGATTACACTCGACCCGAGCTGCTGGCGCACTCCGCCGAGCTGATTGAGCGGGCCCGTGAACTGACTCCGGCCGACATTGGCAGGCTGATGAAGATCAGTGACAAGCTGGCGGGCCTGAACGCCGCCCGCTTTGCCGACTGGCAGCCGGAATTTACACCGAAAAATGCCAAACAGGCGCTGCTGGCCTTTAAGGGTGATGTGTATACCGGCCTGGACGCCGACACTCTGAGTCCGGGCGACTTTGCCTTTGCCCAGGCCCACATGCGTATGCTGTCGGGTCTGTATGGCCTGTTGCGGCCGCTGGATCTGATGCAGCCCTACCGGCTGGAGATGGGAACAAAGCTCGATAACGCCCGGGGCAAGGATCTGTATGCGTTCTGGGGCGATATCATCACCGATGCCCTGAACCGGGCACTGGCGGAGCAGGGGGACAACGTGCTGATTAACCTTGCCTCAAACGAGTATTTCAAGGCGGTGAAGCCGAAGCGGCTGGAAGGCCAGATAGTGACGCCGGTGTTCAAGGACTGCAAGAACGGTCAGTACAAGATCATCAGTTTCTATGCCAAGAAGGCGAGGGGCATGATGGCCCGTTACATCATCGAAAACCGGCTCACTGAAGTGAGCCAGCTGACCGCCTTTGATACCGCCGGTTACTATTTTGTGGAAGAAGAATCGACCGCCACCGAGCTGGTGTTTCGGCGGGAAGAGCAAAATTCCTGAAAAAAATGAAAAAGGGCGGGAACCTTTCCCGGACGGCACCCCTCTATAAGGATGTGTCTACTGAATTTCAGCAATTCCCTTTTTTGACTCTCTCTTTTGTTTTTTCGACCGGCCCACTGGGCCGGTTTTTTTATTTCAGCCATTTCGGGCCGGTGATATCGTCTTCGCGCCGACCGCCCCGTTCGCGCCGGTCGAGGGGATCCTTTTCCGGCTCCCAGCGAATTCTGGCCCGGCGATCGAGGTTTTTGCGGCGCTGCAGCCGGCGGCGTTCCTTTTCTTGCCTGGTGGTCATGGCATTGGCTCCCTTGCCTGAGTTACCGCCAGTATAGCCTTCAGGCCGGGAAAGGATTATTCCTTGTCCTGCTTGTCCTTCAGCCAGCGGGGCTGTCCCTTGGCCTTTTGGTCACGCAGGCGGGCTTTTTTCTTGGGCTGGGCGGCCTTTTTGCCCTTGCCGTCGGTGTCCTTTTTCTTGCGCACCGCCACCGCCGCTTCCTTGTGCTTGGGGCGCAGTTCGTCGATGACCCGGCGTTTGAGCTTCTGATCGGTGTAACGCTCCACCTTGACCACCATGGCCATGTCGTGGGCCTCCACCAGGCTGATGGCGGTGCCCTTGCGGCCGGCCCGGCCGGTGCGGCCGATGCGGTGCACATAGACGTCGGCGGTGCGCGGCATGTCGTAGTTGATCACATGGCTGACCTCGGGCAGATCGATGCCCCGGGCGGCGACATCGGTGGCCACCAGAATGTTGACCTTGCCGTTGCGAAAGCGGCGCAGTGCTTCAAAACGCTTGTCCTGATCCATTTCGCCGCGCAGCCAGGCGTTGTCCAGGCCTTCCTGCTGCAGCCGGCTGGCCAGCTCCATCAGCCGGTCCCGGGTTTTGACGAATACGATACTGCGGGTGACGTCGGGCTGGCGCAGCAGGTGGGTGAGCAGGGCGAACTTGTGCTCGGGGTCGTCGGCCAGGTGCAGCCACTGGTTGATCTTCTTGCGCTCGCTGCGGGGCGGCTCGGCAGACAGCTCTACCGGCTCCTTGAGAATGTCGGCGGCAAATTTGGTCAGTCCACGGCCTTCCAGGGTGGCGGAAAACAGCATGGTCTGGCGGCGCCAGCGGGCCTCGGCGGCAATGCGATCCACGTCCTGAATAAAGCCCATGTCGAGCATGCGGTCGGCTTCGTCCAGGATCAGCATTTCAATGTCGCGGCTGTCGAACGACTCTTCGTCTATGTATTGCAGCAGCCTTCCGGGGGTGGCCACGACGATGTCGGTGGTTTTGGTCAGGGCCGGCAGGTGCTTTTCGGCATTCACGCCGCCGGTGATGGTTTCCACCCGCAGGCCGGTTTCCTTGAGCATGGCCTTGGCGTCGTCGGCAATCTGCTTGGCCAGCTCCCGAGTGGGGGTCAGCACCAGCACTCGGGCCGGGCCGGCCTGGCGCCGGGGAAAGTCGAGCAGGTGCTGGCAGGCGGGCAACAGAAAGGCCGCGGTCTTGCCGGTGCCGGTGGGGGCGGAGGCCATGATGTCCCGGCCGCTCATGGCTTCGGGTATGACCTGGCTCTGAATGGTGGTGGGTCTGGCATAGCCCATGCGGGCCAGGGCGCGAACCAGAATGGGGTCCAGCTCCAGTTGCTCAAAGGTCATACTGCTCATGTTCAATTCCGTCAGCCAAAATGGCCGAGTATTATAGGCGAACTTCCACCAAAATACTCACAGGATCACCATGGCCGGCCGCGGTTTTACCCTCAAGCAATTTCATGTTCATCACGACCGCTGTGCCATGAAGGTGGGCACGGACGGCATTCTGCTCGGGGCCTGGGCACCCCTGGGCCGGGCCAGGCGTATTCTGGACGTGGGCACCGGCACCGGGCTGGTGGCGCTGATGCTGGCGCAGCGTGGCGACGAAGAGGTACACATTACCGGGCTCGAGCTGGATGAGGCGGCCGCCGGCCAGGCCGCCGACAACGTGGCGGCTTCGCCCTGGCCCGGGCAGATCAGCATTGTTCAGGGCGCCTTGCAGCAGTTTGAGGCCGAACCCTTTGAGCTGATCGTGTCCAATCCGCCCTATTTTGCCCCGGGGCAGGCCTTTGACTGTGCCGCCCGGGCCCGCGCTCGTCATGGCGGCAGCCTGAGTCTGGCTGAGCTGTTTGCCCATTGCAGCCGGTTGCTGAGCCCGACCGGGCTGTTATGTCTGGTGCTGCCCTGGCAGGCACAGCAGGATGCCCTGCAACAAGCGGATTCAAATGGGTTGTTTTTGCTGGAGCGGCAGTCGGTTATCACGCGGGAAGGCAAAAGTCCGGGTCGTTTTTTGCTGCGCTTTGGCAGGATCAAAAACTGTTTGATTGCGGGTGATATCGTCATAAATACTGAGAATGGAGGATATGGCGATATATACAAAGGTATGGTGTCGCCCTTCTATCTTAAGATGTAAATTTTGCATTGAAGATAATTTTCACATCATTATGCTATTCGGCAGCTCGCGCGCTGCCAGTTTTTAGTATTTTACAAACCCGGAATGGCAGCGCATCGTCTTGTTTAATTGCTTAGTTTCCAAACGAAACTTTCATTTTGCGCATCGCCGCCATGAGGTTTGTCTTGAAAAAACCACTGTCCACCTTTGATGTTATGGGGCTTGGCTTCATGACATTCGCCTTTTTTCTCGGGGCCGGAAACATCATTTTCCCCCCCCTGGCCGGCTTTCTCGCCGGTGAGCATCTGACCAGCGCCATGTTTGGCTTTCTGACCACGGCGGTGGGCCTGCCCCTGGCCGGCCTGGTGGCTGCGGCCCTGGCCGGTGGCGGCCTGCCGGTGATGGGGCGTTACCTGCCGCCCCTGGTGATCACCCTGATGGGCAGTGCCATCTTCATCATCATCGGCCCGGCCTTTGCCGCGCCCCGCACCGGCCTGGTGGCCTATGAAATGGGCGTGAAGCCCTTTCTCGACAACCCGGGCCAGGGCGCGCTGACCCTTTACACCCTGGTGTTTTTCGGCGTAGCGCTACTGCTGTCGCTGAGTCAGGGCCGGTTGCTGGAGGCGGTGGGCAAGCTGCTGACGCCGCTGTTGCTGGTGCTGCTGGTGGCCCTGGCCATTGCGGTGTTCGTGAATCCCCAGGGAACACAGCCGGCGGTCACCGAGGCCTACCTGGCCCAGCCCTTTGTGAAGGGCTTTATCGAGGGCTATAACACCATGGATACATTTGCATCCCTGTTGTTCGCCATGCTGATCCTGGACGTGCTGCGCAAGAAGGGCGTGACCGACACCCGTGCCCAGTCCCGCTACCTGATGGCCGCGGCGCTGATCGCCGCCGCCGGCTTGGGCTTTGTGTATATTTCCCTGTTTGTGCTGGGCGGCACCAGCCAGGGCGTGGTGATGGACGCCAGCAATGGCGGCGAGATCATCAGTGCCTACGTGCTGTCGCTGTTTGGTGAGCCGGGGCTGTGGATCCTCTCGGCCATCGTCACCCTGGCCTGCCTGACCACGGCGGTGGGCCTGGTATCCTCCTGCGCCGATTACTTCCATAACCTGACCGGCAAGGGCAGCTATAAAAGCTGGGTGATCGGCATCGCCACCGCCTGCATGCTGGTGGCCAATGTGGGCCTGAACACCCTGATCAGTGTGTCTGTGCCCATTCTGGTGGCCCTCTATCCGGTGGCCATCGCCCTGGTGGTGGCCACCTTCCTGCGGCCGTTGATGCGGGCCCCGGTGTTCGCCTTTCGCCTGATTATGAGCGTGGCCTTTTTCTTTGGCCTGCTCGACGGCCTGCAGGCCGCCGGCCTCGACATGAGCCTGCTCGACTTTATGCCGCTGTTCGGTGTGGGTATGGCCTGGACCCTGCCCACCGCCCTGGCCGCCGTGGTTGGCCTGGTGGCCGGCAAGGCACCGCAACACGCCACCGCCTGAGTGCGATCCGGTTAAATCAAAAAAGCGGCCTTAGGCCGCTTTTTTCGTTGAGGGAAGAGGAGATTAGAGCGCTGCAATCTCGTCCAGGATCTGCGCCACCCAGGTTTCAATGCGGGTGTCGGTGTCGTCATACTGGTTGGCTTCGTCCAGCGACAGGCCGACAAAATACTTGCCGTCTTCGGTGAGCGCCTTTGAGGCCTCGAACTCGTAACCCTGATTGGGCCAGTAGCCCACCACGCTGGCGCCCCGGGCCACCACTCGGTCGTGCAGCATGCCCAGTGCGTCCTGAAACCACTCGCCGTAGCCCAGCTGATCGCCCATGCCAAACAGCGCCACCACATGGCCGTCCAGATCCAGTGAATCGATATCGTCCCAGTGGGACTCCCAATCTTCCTGCAGTTCGCCAAAATCCCAGGTGGAAATGCCAAGGATCAGAATGGGGTAGTCCTGAGTACGCGCCAGCGGCACATCCCTGATATTATGCAGATCAACCAGCTCGGCACCGAGCTGGTCGCGAATTTTCTCGGCCGCGATCTCGGTGTAGCAGGTGGTCGAGCCGTAAAACAAACCGATATTCATGGGGCTCCGTTCTTGTTTCACAGAATGGCGCCATCATAACAGAAGCCGCCTGCCGGGCGGAGCACGGAGTCAACATGAGTCATCCGCTGGTCGAGCAGTTTATTGACGCCCTCTGGCTGGAAAAGGGGCTGTCCGACAATACCCTGTCTTCCTACCGCAGCGATCTGGGCCACTTCGCCGTCTGGCTGGACGGTGAGGGCGGCAGCCTGCTGGCGGTGGACAGCCTGACCCTGCAGCAATACCTGGCCCATCGCATTGACCTCGGTTTCAAGGCCAGCAGCACGGCACGCATGCTGAGTGTGTTGCGGCGTTTTTTTCAGTACCTGCACCGGGAGCAACTGCGCAACGACGACCCCAGCGCGCTGATTGCCGGGCCCAAGCTGCCCAAGCGGCTGCCCAAGGATCTGAGCGAGCAGCAAGTGTCGGCGTTGCTCGATGCCCCCGAGCCCGGTGATCCCCTGGAGCTGCGCGACAAGGCCATGTTGGAGCTGCTCTATGCCAGCGGCTTGCGGGTCACCGAGCTGGTGAGCCTGTCGATGGAAAGCATCAGCCTGCGCCAGGGGCTGGTGCGGGTAACCGGCAAGGGCAACAAGGAGCGGCTGGTGCCCATGGGGGAAGAAGCCCTGTACTGGCTGGGCCGGTTTCTCAAGGAAGGGCGGGCGGCGCTATTGGGAGAGCAGGCGTCGGACGTGGTGTTTCCGTCCCGGCGGGCTCGGCAGATGACCCGACAGACCTTCTGGCACCGCATCAAGCATTACGCCCTGCGCGCCGGCATAACCCAGGAATTGTCGCCCCACACCCTGCGCCATGCCTTTGCCACTCATTTGCTTAACCACGGTGCCGATCTGCGGGTGGTGCAAATGCTGCTGGGCCACTCGGATCTGTCTACCACCCAGATCTACACCCATGTGGCCACCCACCGCCTCAACGCCCTGCACGAAGAGCATCACCCTCGGGGGTAACCGCCTGCGGCGGAGCTTGAAGCTTTAAGTCGTTTGGCTGGAGGCACTGCGCCGTGCTTGTGGGCTCACATGAAGGCTGACAACAGGTGGGCCGTAGGTTGCCGATGAACGCAGTGAATCGCAACAATGAATGGCGTCTGCCGAGTGTTGGAATTCGCTTCGTTCATTCGCAACCTACTTTGACTAACAGTCAACTACGGTACTGCACGAAGCAGCAGTGGGGATTGCCGTCGCCGACCGTCACCTGCCAGGGCCGAAAAGTTGCTCCTGCATTTTCGGCATTCCCGCCATCCATGGCGGTCAGATGCATTTGCCGAGCGTTCATGGGGCGAGCTTGCTCGCCGGGAGGAGCGATTTCAGCCTGACCGAACATTCGGTGAATGTTTGCAGCTGGCTGAAATCGTGAGTGGCATGGCCTGAAGCGTGTCGGCGTAGCGCAACCGCGCTGCTGCTTCGTCTTCGGGAGAGCGTTGCAAATTTCACCTTGCCCGGTTAGTGTTGTTCGCCTGTTTAAACAGCCAGTATTTTTATGTCAGTGTCTTCCTCCCTGCCCATTCGCCGGCGTGAGCCGGTGGCTCACCGGTTGCCCGCCGATCTTCCCGCCATTTTGCAGCGGTTGTATGCCAGCCGTGGCGTCATCGAGGCCGAGCAGCTCAACCTGCAGGCCAACGCCCTGCACAAGCCGGCGTTGCGCGGCATGGATGAGGCGGTGCGACTGCTGGTGCAGGCGCTGAATGAGCAGCGCAGCATTCTGATCGTGGGTGACTTTGACTGCGACGGTGCCACCAGCTCGGCGTTGATGGTGCACGGCCTGCGCGCCATGGGCGCGCAGCGGGTCAACTACCTGGTGCCCAACCGCTTTGATTATGGCTACGGACTGAGTCCGCAAGTAGTGGAAGAAGCGGTGGAACTGGGGGCCGAGCTGCTGATCACCGTGGATAACGGCATTTCCAGCATCAGCGGGGTGGCGGCGGCAAAAGCCGCGGGCATGCGAGTGATCGTGACCGACCATCACCTGCCCGGCGACGAAATACCTGCGGCCGATGCCATCGTCAACCCCAATCAGCGCGGCTGCGACTTCCCATCCAAAAATCTGGCCGGGGTGGGGGTGGCCTTTTACCTGCTGCTGGCGCTGCGCTCGGCCCTGAGCGAACGGGGCTGGTTTGAGCAACAGGGCATTCGTGCGCCCAATATGGCGGATTATCTCGATCTGGTGGCGCTCGGTACCGTGGCCGATGTGGTGGCGCTCGACGGTAACAATCGGGTGCTGGTGCATCAGGGGCTGCAGCGCATGCGCGCCGGCCGGTTGCGCCCCGGCATTCAGGCGTTGATCGATATTTCCGGGCGCAACCAGCAACGGCTGGTGGCCTCGGATCTGGGCTTTGCCCTGGGGCCGCGGCTCAATGCCGTGGGCCGGCTCGATGATATGTCCATGGGCGTGGCCTGCCTGCTCTGCGACGATATCAACGAGGCCCGCCGGCTGGCGGCCCAGATGGACGAGCTCAACCGGGAGCGCAAGGCCATTGAGACCAGCATGCAGCAGGAAGCCCTGGCAACACTCACCAAGGTGCGCATCAGTGACGGCGCCTTGCCGTCGGGGCTGGTGCTGCACCAGGACGACTGGCATCAGGGGGTGGTGGGGCTGGTGGCCTCACGCATCAAGGAGCAGTATTACCGCCCGGTTATCGCCTTTGCCGAAGCCGGCGACGACGAGCTCAAGGGCTCGGGTCGCTCCATTCCCGGGGTGCATCTGCGGGATCTGCTTGAAGCGGTGAACAGCCGTCATCCGGGTCTTATCACCAAGTTTGGCGGTCACGCCATGGCTGCCGGGCTGTCGCTGTCCAAGGGGGCGCTTGAGCCGTTCAAGGCGGCTTTTGAATCCATGGTGGAGGAGTGGGTCAGTCCCGAGCTGCTCACCGGCGAGATCCTCAGTGACGGCGAGCTCACCGCTGCCGAGCTGACCCTGGAACTGGCCGAGCAATTGCGTTTTGCCGGCCCCTGGGGCCAGGCCTTTCCCGAACCGCTGTTCGACGGCGAGTTTCGCATTATTCAGCAACGGCTGGTGGGCGACAAACACCTCAAGCTGGTGCTGAGCCCGGACGAGGGCCGCACCGTCATCGACGCCATCGCCTTTAACGTGGATCTGGGCACCTGGCCCAATGCCGCCATTCAGAAAGTGCAGCTGGTATACAAGCTGGATGTGAACGAATGGAAGGGGCGGCGCCAGCTGCAATTGCTGGTGGAACGGCTGGCGCCGCTGGTGTGAAGCTCGCGACTTCGGCCTGCGAGCCGAAATGACGGAAAAGAAAAAGGGCTCATTGAGCCCTTTTTGAGTTTACAGGGTAAAGGCGCTGACCAGGCCATTGAGCTCGCCGGCCTGGCGGTGCAGATCCTTTGACTGCTGCAACGACTGCTCGGCGTCGCTCGCCAACTCGTCCGACACATCCTTGATGGCGGTGGTGTTCTGGGTAATTTCCCCGGTCACCTGGCTCTGCTCCTCGGCGGCGGTGGCGATCTGGCTGGCCATATCGGAGATCAGCCCCACGGCGGCGGTGATCTCTTCCAGTGCCTGGGCCGCGGCCTCGGCGTCTTCCGCACTCAGTTCGGCCATGTTGCGGCTGGCCTGCATCAGTTTCACCGCTTCGCCGGTGGCCTGTTGCAGGGTGTCTATGGTGCCCTGAATTTCTTCGGTGGAAGCATGCGTGCGCTGGGACAGCACCCGCACCTCGTCGGCCACCACCGCAAAGCCCCGGCCCTGCTCACCGGCCCGGGCCGCTTCAATGGCGGCGTTCAGTGCCAGCAGGTTGGTCTGCTCGGCGACTCCCTGAATGGTAGCCAGCACGCTGGAAATATCGTGGGCGTGCTGGTCGAGGCGGGTGATCACCGCCGCCGCCTGCTCCATTTCCCTGGCCAGGCTGAAGATGGAATCCCGGGTCTTGTGCACCAGCTGCTTGCCCTGCTCGGTGCTGGCGCTGGACTGCTGTGCCGCGGTGGCGGTCTGCTCGGCGTTGTGGGCGATCTCCTGAGTGGCCGAGGCCATTTCGGTCACGGCGGTGGCCACCATGGTGACTTCCTGCTGGGCCCGGCCCAGTTCGGTCACGGTCTGGTTGGCACGCACCGAGGCCTGTTCGGCGTTACCGCCCAGGGATTCGGCCTGCTGGCGAATGTGTCGGATCAGCTCGGCCTGGCTGGCCACAAAGCGGTTGAAGTTGGCGGCCAGCAGGCCGACCTCGTCGCGGCCATGCAGCTCAATGCGCTGGGTCAGATCGCCCCGGCCATCGGCAATCTGGGCCAGGGCTCGGGACACCTTGAGCAGGGGACCCAGCAGAAATTGCAGCAGCAGGCCAATCAATACCAGGGCGGCAAGAATCACCAGGGCCGACAAGCCGAGCTGACGCCACAACAGGGTGCTGAGGGGGGCTTCCAGCGCCGCCTTGTCGAGCATGAACAATAGCTGCCAGTCACTGCCGGGAATGGTGCTGACATGGATCAGCTTGTCGGTACCGTTGATGCTGACCGGGTTGAGGCGCTCACTGCCCTGCCAGCGGGACAGGTTGCCGGCGGTCAGCTCCTCGGCCAGGCGAGTGGCCGGTTGCAGCGCCAGGCTGGCGTCCTGATAGGCGATCAGGGTTCCGTCCCGGCTCAGCATCATGGCCTGGCCCTGAGCGGGTAAGCGAATGGCGTTGACGTCGTTCACCAGGCTGGAAATGGCCACATCGGCACCGATGATACCCAAAAGTTGTCCGGTGGAGGTGGTTACCGGTTGGGCCAGGGTCACCACGGTGACACCAAAGGCTACATCTTCGTAGGGAGGCGTGACCATGGCGGTATTGGCCTGCAGGGCCTGTTTGTACCAGGGACGGGTGCGGGGATCATAGCCGCTGCGATCCCGCGGCTGGGCGTCGATCATCACGCCTTCCGTGGTGCCCAGATAGGCCAGCTGAAAATCGCCCGCCTGCTCCACGAGTTGCAGCGCCGGCCGGGGGTTACCTTCCAGCTGCTGGCCGGCGGCGGTGAGCATGGCCTGGCGAATACGCAGCCATTCGGCCACCTTGGCGGTTTCCCGTGCCGCCAGGCCGGCCACCAGTTGCTCGCTGTCTAGATACAGCTGGGCTTTCATATCCCGAAAGCTCAGGGTGCTGAGGGCGGCCACGGTAAGCACGATGGCTACCATAAAGCTCAGTAGTATTTTGTGCTTTAGTTGAAGGTTCTGCATATTCGCTATTAAGGGAAAGGGAGGTAACAGCTATATCGGCCGCCATTATGAAAAGCTTGAGTGAAACTTTATACTGTTTTTCGATGCCGGCGACATGCTGCCCGCCGGCACGGAGCAATCCGTTGCATCAGTTGCCCAGGATCTGGCTCAGGAACAGCTTGGTGCGTTCCGACTGGGGATGATGGAAAAAGGTTTCGGGATCGTTTTCCTCGATGATCTGGCCGGCATCCATAAAAATGACCCGATCGGCCACGGTGCGGGCAAAGCCCATCTCGTGGGTGACGCACATCATGGTCATGCCTTCTTCCGCCAGCTCTATCATGACGTCCAGCACTTCCTTGATCATTTCCGGATCCAGTGCCGAGGTGGGTTCGTCAAACAGCATGATCTCCGGGTTCATGCACAGGCTGCGAGCAATGGCTACCCGCTGTTGCTGACCGCCCGACAGTTGCCCCGGGTATTTTTTGGCCTGGTTTTCTATCTTGACCCGAGTCAGCAGCTTCATGGCGATGTCCTCGGCCTGCCTCTTTGGGGTCTTGCGTACCCAGATCAGCGCCAGGGTGCAATTTTCCAGCACCGTCAGGTGGGGAAACAGGTTGAAGTGTTGAAACACCATGCCCACTTCCCGGCGAATGGTCTCGATGTTCTTGAGGTCATTGGTGAGGGGCGTATCGCGCACCAGAATGTCTCCCTGCTGGTGCTCTTCGAGCCGGTTGATACAGCGGATCAGGGTGGACTTTCCCGAGCCCGAAGGCCCGCAGATGACGATGCGCTCGCCCCTGGCCACAGTCAGATCGATGTCGCGCAGCACGTGAAAGTCGCCATACCACTTGTTCACGCCGCGCAGGGTCACCATGGCTTCCTGTTGTTGTGCTTCCATGTACTTACTCCACTAACGTTTCTTGTGACCGGTGTGCAGCTTGCGTTCCAGGTATTGGCTGTATTTCGACATGCCATAGCAGAACACCCAGAACACCAGGCCGGCAAACACATAGCCTTCGGTGGCATACCCCAGCCAGTTGGGATCGGCCAGCCCCGCCTGGACGATGGCCAGCAGATCGAACAGGCCGATGATCAGCACCAGGCTGGTATCCTTGAACAGGGCAATAAAGGTGTTGACGATGCCCGGAATCATCAGCTTCAGCGCCTGGGGCAGCACGATCAGCACCATCATTTTCCAGTAGTTCAGGCCCAGTGCCGCGGCCGCCTCATACTGGCCCCGAGGAATGGCCTGCAGGCCACCACGCACCACTTCGGCCATGTAGGCAGACTGAAAGAAGATGATGCCGATCATGGCCCGCACCAGCTTGTCGAGGGTCAGCTCCTCGGGCACGAACAGCGGCAGCATCACCGACGACATAAACAGTACCGTGATCAGGGGCACGCCGCGCCAGAACTCGATAAACACCACCGACAGGCTGCGTACTATCGGCATGTGCGAGCGCCGGCCCAGGGCCAGCAGGGTGCCGATGGGCAGGGCGGCGGTAATGCCCACCACCGCCAGTATCAGGGTCAGGGTCAGGCCGCCCCAGTTGTGAGTGGGCACTTCGGTCAGGCCAAACCAGCCGCCGTAGAGCAACACCCAGGCAATGAGCGGAAATACCAGCACCATAAAGGGGCCCAGCCACATTTTGCCCGGCAGCCGGGGCAGGGCCAGCCACAGCAGCTGGGCCACAAAGAGCACAAAGGTCAGGTTGATGCGCCACAGTTCATCGCTTGGGTAAAAGCCGTAGGTGAACTGTTGCAACCGGTTGGTGATAAAGACCCAGCAGGCGCCGCCGCTGGTACAGGCGTCCCGGCTGACACCGGTCCAGTCGGCACTGAGCAGGGCCCAGTCGATAATGGGCACCAGGATCAGATAGAGACCGTACAGGCCCAGCAGGGTGACCGCCGAGTTCAGGGGGCCGGAGAACAGGTTGGTCCTGAGCCAGCCGGTTAACCCCTTGCGGGAAACGGGCGCCGGACGTTCCGGCGTCAGGGTGTCTTTGTACATGCTATCTCTCCACCAGCGCCATACGGCTGTTGAACCAGTTCATGAAGAAGGACACCGCCAGGCTGATGCTGAGGTATACCAGCATGGTAATGGCAATCACCTCGATGGCCTGGCCGGTCTGGTTGAGGGTGGTGCCGGCAAACACCGAAACCAGATCCGGATAGCCAATGGCGGTGGCCAGCGACGAGTTTTTGGTCAGGTTGAGATACTGGCTGGTGAGCGGCGGTATGATTACCCGCAGCGCCTGGGGAATGATCACCAGCCTCAGGGTCAGGCTGTCCTTGATGCCCAGGGCGTGGGCCGCCTCGGTCTGGCCGTGGGAGATGGCCTGAATACCGGAGCGCACGATTTCGGCGATAAAGGCGGCGGTATACACGGTCAGCGACAGCCACAACGCCAAAAATTCGGGAATGATGGTCATGCCGCCGCGAAAGTTGAAGCCGCGCAGCTCGGGGTAGTTCCACTCCAGCGGTGCTCCCAGCGCCAGAAAGGTGAGGCCGGGCAGCAGAATAACCAGCCCCAGGCTTATCGACCAGACCGGCAGGCGCTGGCCGGTGGCGTCCTGGCGACGATGATTGAAGCGCACCAGCCAGAATGCCAGTACCAGCGCCAGCAGCAGAGCCGGCCAGATCCAAATAAAGCCACTGCCCGGTATGGGCTCGGGCAGATACAGGCCGCGCACATTGAGAAACACGCTGTCATTCAGGCTGAGGCTGTCGCGGGGGCCGGGCAGGGTGCGCAGCACCGCGAAATACCAGAAAAACATCTGTAGCAGCAGTGGAATATTGCGAAACAGCTCCACGTAGGCCGACGCCAGCCGGGCGATCAGCCAGTTGGGTGAAAGCCGGGCCACGCCGATGACAAAACCCAGCAGGGTAGCGCCGATAATACCGAGAAAGGACACCAGCAAGGTATTGAGCAGGCCCACCACAAAAGTGCGGCCATAGGTGTCGGTCTCGGCATAAGGAATAAGGGACTGGGCGATGGCAAACCCGGCGGGATCGTCAAGAAAACCAAAGCCGGTGGTAATGCCGCGGGTACTGAGGTTATTGAGGGTGTTGTTGACAATAAAGGCGATAAAGGCGGCCACGGCGCATAGCAGTACCAACTGAAACAGCAGCGCCCGTTTGGCCGGATCGCGCCAGAACTTTACTGGAGGGGCAGAAGGCTTAACCGGTGACGACATGGCTTCATCCTTGAATATGGCTCAAACAGCTTCACCACAGGCCATCGGGCTGCCCGCAGGCAGCCCGGACTGGCATCAGCGTACCGGTGGGGCGTATTGCAGGCCGCCCTCGGTCCACAGGGCGTTGAGACCCCGTTCGATCTTCAGGGGGGAGTCCTGGCCGACGTTGGCGTCAAAGATTTCGCCGTAGTTACCTACCAGTTTGATGATGCGATAAGCCCAGTCCTTGTCCAGCCCCATGCCCTTGCCGAAATCGGCTTCCAGGCCGAGCAGGCGGCGTACGTCCGGGTTTTCACTGCTCTTCATGCCGTCCACATTGTCTTTGGTCAGCCCCAGCTCTTCGGCGTTGACCATGGCGAAATGGGTCCATTTCACAATGTTGAACCACTGATCATCCCCCTGACGCACCGAGGGGCCCAGGGGCTCCTTGGAAATGACCTCGGGCAGGGCCACGGCCTCGTCGGGTTTGGACAGCTTGATGCGCAGGGCATACAGCTGGGACAGGTCCGACGTCAGCACGTCGCAGCGGCCCGCTTCCAGCCCCTGCACGGTTTGCTCCGAGGTGTCGAACACCACGGCGCTGTAGCCGATGCCGTTGCGGCGGAAATAGTCGGCCACGTTCAGCTCTGTGGTGGTGCCCGACTGAATGCAGATGGCGGCGCCATCCAGCTCCTTGGCACTGCTGACGCCCAGGCTCTTGTTGATCAGAAATCCCTGGCCGTCGTAATAGTTGATGCCGGCGAAATTGACGCCGAGCTCGGTATCCCGGCTGGAAGTCCAGGTAGTATTGCGTGACAGCACGTCAATTTCGCCCGACTGCAGCGCGGTCAGGCGCTCCTTGGCGTTGAGCGGAATATATTGCACCTTGCCGTCGTCATTGAAGACGGCGGCGGCAATGCCCCGGCACAGATCCACGTCCAGCCCCTTCCACACGCCCTTGTCGTCGGGGTTGGAGAAGCCCGGCAGGCCGCTGTTAACACCGCACTTAAGTACCCCTCTTTGTTTTACCTCGTCCAGGGTGGCGGCCTGAAGGGTACCGGCCATCAGGCTGGCGGCCACCAGCAGGGCTGCTTTTCCTTTGCCTGTCATAATCACGTCCTCTTGAATGGCGATGCAAAATAGCGTTATTCACTCAAGGCATAAAACCGCGATGCCACTTAGAGTATTAGCACAAAGAACCGGGTTGGCTGCAGGCAAGGCATAAATTAACGGCCGCATTCGGGTCGGATTCAGGGGGGGATCTTCCATGAAAATACGCGCCTGTTGCTGCGTTCGGGGCCGGCTTTGGGTAGAATGATCGCCTCATTTTGGCGAGGCGCCAAAACCACTCACTCAGTAAACAGAGAGTCTGTCAGTCCATGTTTGAAACAAACCCTGTGTACAACAAACTTAAGGAGCTGTCTGAACGGGCGCAGCTTCTTAGGGGGTACCTTTGACTATGACGCCAAAAAAGAGCGTCTGGAAGAAGTAAACGCCGAGCTGGAACAGCCGGATGTATGGAACCAGCCCGAGCGCGCCCAGGCACTGGGTAAGGAAAGATCCGCCCTGGAAACCGTGGTGAACACCCTGGAAGAAATGGACCAGGGCATCGCCGATATCGGCGAGCTGGTTGAGCTGGCGGTAGAAGAAGAAGACGAAGATACCTTCGAGGAAGCCAAGTCCGACCTGGACGGTCTTGAGAAAAAGCTCGAGGATCTGGAATTCCGCCGCATGTTCTCCGGCGAACAGGATGCGTCCGACTGCTACCTGGATCTGCAGGCCGGCTCCGGCGGCACCGAGGCCCAGGACTGGTGCAACATGGTGTTGCGTATGTACCTGCGCTGGGGTGAAGCCCGCGGCTTCAAGACCGAGATTATCGAACTGTCCGAAGGCGAAGTGGCCGGCATCAAGTCCGCTACCGTACGCTTTACCGGCGAATACGCCTTTGGCTGGCTGCGTACCGAGTCCGGCGTACACCGCCTGGTACGGAAATCTCCGTTCGACTCTGGCGGCCGCCGCCACACCTCGTTCTGCTCCGCCTTTGTCTACCCGGAAATCGACGACGATATCGAAATCGAGATCAACCCGGCGGACCTGCGCATCGACACCTACCGCGCTTCCGGCGCCGGTGGTCAGCACGTTAACCGGACCGACTCGGCGGTGCGTATTACCCACGAGCCCACCGGCATTGTGGTGCAGTGTCAGAACGACCGCTCCCAGCACAAGAACCGTGACCAGGCCATGAAGCAGCTGAAGGCCAAGCTTTATGAGCTGGAGCTGCAAAAACAGAACGCCGAAAAGCAGGCGCTGGAAGACAGCAAGTCCGACATCGGCTGGGGCAGCCAGATCCGTTCCTACGTGCTGGACGATGCCCGTATCAAGGATCTGCGCACCGGCGTGGAAACCCGCAATACCCAGGCGGTGCTGGACGGCGGCCTGGACAAGTTTATTGAAGCCAGCCTCAAGTCCGGGCTGTAAGTAACGGAGACCGGCTTCGAGCCACGGTGGTCGAATGCCGCCGAGCAGACCCTCCGCGCCAGGGACGGCGCGGTGGAGCCCCCATGGAAGGGTTTACGGCGAGTCTGCGGGTGGTATCGACCGACGTGGCGGAATGCGGACTCGGTTATTTCGTAGAAAAGATTCAAACAAGGCTTAATCATGACGACAGAGCAGCAACTAGACGAGAACAAGCTCATTGCCGAGCGCCGGGCCAAGCTCGAGCAGATCCGCAAGGACTGCCCGGCCAATGGTCACCCCAACGATTTTCGCCGCGAACACCTGGCCGCCGATCTGCAGGCCGAGTTTGGCGAGCACGACAAGGACACCCTCGAGTCTCTCGGCAAGGTGGCTTCCGTGGCCGGCCGCATCATGGCCAAGCGTGGCCCCTTCCTGGCCCTGCAGGACATGTCCGGCCGTATTCAGGCCTATGCCACCAAGGATGCCCAGAAGCTGATCAAGGATCAGTATAACGGCCTCGACATTGGTGACATCATCGGCGTGACCGGCACCCTGCACAAATCCGGCAAGGGCGACCTCTACGTCAACATGGACAGCTTCAAACTGCTGACCAAGGCCCTGCGCCCGTTGCCGGAGAAATTCCACGGCCTGTCCGACCAGGAAACCCGCTACCGCCAGCGCTACCTGGACCTGATCACCAACGAAGACTCCCGCCAGACCTTTGTGGTGCGTTCCAGGGTCATGGCCGCCATTCGCGGCTTTATGAATAGCCACGGCTTTATGGAAGTGGAAACTCCCATGATGCAGGTGATTCCGGGGGGTGCCTCGGCCCGACCGTTCATTACCCATCACAATGCGCTGGATCTGGACATGTACCTGCGTATCGCCCCCGAGCTGTACCTGAAGCGGCTGGTAGTGGGCGGTTTCGAGAAGGTGTTCGAGATCAACCGCAACTTCCGTAACGAAGGCCTGTCGCCCCGGCACAACCCTGAATTCACCATGATGGAATTCTACTGGGCCTATGCCGACTACCGTGACCTGATGGACTTCACCGAGGAAATGCTGCGCACCGTCACTACCGAAGTGCTGGGCAGTGCCGAGGTGCAGTACGGCGAAGAAACCTTTGACTTCGGCAAGCCCTTTGCGCGCCTGAGCATGAAGGACGCCATCCTCAAGTACAACCCGGAAGTGACCCAGGACCAGCTGGCGACCTTTGAGAGCGCCTGTGAAGTGGCCAAGGATCTCAAGATCAAGGTCGAGAAGACCTGGGGCCTGGGCCGTGTGATCACCGAGATCTTTGAAGAGACCGCCGAGCACCGCCTGATCCAGCCGACCTTTATCACCGAGTACCCGGCCGAAGTGTCGCCGCTGGCCCGTCGTAACGACGAGGATCCGAGCATCACCGACCGTTTCGAGTTCTTTATCGGTGGCCGCGAAATCGCCAACGGCTTCTCCGAGCTGAATGACGCCGAAGATCAGGCCCAGCGTTTCCGCGACCAGGTGGAGCAGAAGGACGCCGGTGACGACGAAGCCATGTTCTACGACGAGGACTATGTGACCTCTCTGGAGCACGGCCTGCCGCCCACCGCCGGCCAGGGTATTGGCATCGACCGTCTGGTGATGCTGCTGACCGACTCCCACACCATTCGCGACGTGATCTTGTTCCCGACCCTGCGTCCGCAGCGCTAATCGCGGAAATCGTGCACACAGCAAAAGGGCCTGTCGATGACAGGCCCTTTTTTCATTCCAGACCGTAGGTTGGCAATGAGCGCAGCGAATTCCAACAACCCACCGACGGCTTCGTGTTGTGGTTCGCTTCGCTCATCACAACCTACACGTCTTACATCTCAATCCCTGGCCGGGCGCCACTCGCCGCTGCGCACCAGTTCGTCGGTAACGGTATTCACCGCCTTTTGGGTACGGGCGACGATGTCGTCAATGTCGTCCGGGGTGACCACCAGGGGCGGGGCAAAGCCCAGAATGTCGCCGTGGGGCATGGCACGGGCGATCAGCCCCTGCTGCAGGCAGGCGGCGGCAATGCGCGGACCCACCTTGAGGGCGGGCTCCAGTGGTGTGCGGCTGGCCGGATCGGCGGAAAATTCCAGTGCCGCCAGCAGGCCGATGCCCCGGCATTCCCCCACCAGCGGGTGGCCGCCAAAGGTTTCTTTCATGCGCCGCTGCAGGTGCGCACCGGTATGCTCGGCATTGGCCACCAGGTTTTCCCGCTCGATGATGTCCAGGTTGCACAGCGCTGCCGCCGCGCCCATGGGGTGGCCGGAGTAGGTATAGCCGTGACCGATGGCGCCCCAGTCGTCGGTGCCCCGCTCCAGGGTCTGCCAGACATTTTCGCCGACAATCACGCCCGACAGGGGCTGATAGGCCGAGGTCAGGCCCTTGGCCACCGTCATCAGATCCGGCCGCATGTCGTAATGGAGCGAGCCAAACTCGGTGCCCAGCCGGCCAAAGCCGCACACCACCTCGTCGGCAATCAGCAAAATGTCGTATTTGTCGAGCACCTTGCGTATTTCGGACCAGTAGCCTTGCGGTGGCGGCACGATGCCGCCGGTGCCCAGCACCGGCTCGGCGATCATGGCGGCCACCGTGTCCGGGCCCTCGGCCAGAATTTTTGCTTCAAGCTGCTCGGCGCACCAGCGGGAAAATGCCTGCTCGCTCAGGCTGTCGTCACCCCGGCGATAATAATAGGGTGCCACCGTGTGATGAATACGTTCCAGCGGCAGATCGAAATGAGCATGAAACAGCGGCAGCCCGGTGAGGGAGCCGGCGGCCACGCTGGAGCCGTGGTAGCCCCGTTCCCGGGAGATGATCTTTTTCTTCTCGGGGCGGCCCAACACATTGTTGTAGTACCACACCAGCTTGATCTGGGTTTCGTTGGCGTCACTGCCCGACAGGCCGTAATAGACCTTGCTCATGTTTGCCGGCGCTTTGTCGAGAATGCGCCGGGACAATTCAATCAGCGCTTGGTTACTGTGGCCCACATAGGTGTGGTAATAGGCCAGCTTTTTGGCCTGTTCGTACATGGCCTCGGCCATCTCGGGGCGGCCATAACCGATATTGACGCAATACAGGCCGGCAAAGGCGTCAATCAGCTCGGTGCCCTGAGAGTCATAAATGCGAATGCCCTCGGCACCGGCAATGATGCGTCCGCCCATCTCGCCTCTGGCATATTGTCCAAGGGGGGTTGAGGCGTGAAACACGGTGTTGCGGTCGGCCTCAAGCCATTGTTGCGTGTTCAGGGTCATGGTGAACCTCCTTGATAAACTGCACCGTCAAAGCCCGCCCAGGCAGCAGTATTTGAGCTGGCTGAAATCATCAAAACCATGACGGCTGCCTTCCCGGCCCAGGCCCGAGTGCTTGATGCCGCCAAAGGGAATGCAGTGGCCGGTCATTTTTACCGAGTTGACCGCCACCATGCCGAACTCCAGCCTGTCCAGCAGGGGTCTGATCAGCCGCTGATCGTGTCCGAAGATGTAAGCGGCCAGGCCGTATTCGGTGTCGTTGGCCAGCGCCAGCAATTCGGCGGGATCCTCATAGGCCAACACCGCCGCGACCGGACAGAAGTTCTCTTCCCGGTATACCCGCATGGCGGGGGTGACGTCGGCCAGCAGCACCGGCAGAAAGAAGTTTTCGCCGGGGCCGGGCTGCCGGTTGCCGGCAAACAGGCGGGCGCCGTGGGCCAGGGCGTCGTCCACCAGGCTTTGCGCGTTGTCCACCGCCCGGCGGTGGATAAGCGGCCCCATGGTGACACCGGCTTCAAGGCCGTTGCCGACACGAAGGCGAGCCATCTCGCCGGCAAAGGCGTCGAGAAACTCCTCGTAGCGGGGGCGGGGCACCAGTATGCGGTTGGCGGCCAGGCAGTCCTGGCCGGCGGTCTGGAATTTGGCAGCCACCGCCGCCCGCGCCGCCATCTGAATATCCATGTCGGGCAACACCATAAAGGGGGCATTTCCGCCCAGCTCCATGGCGCATTTCTTTACCGTATCGGCGCAGGCGGCCAGCAGTTGCTTACCCACCGCGGTGGAGCCGGTAAAGGACAGTGCCCGTACGCGATCGTCCCGGCACAGGGTGTTACCCAGCTCGGCACCGGAGCCGGTGATCACGTTAATCACCCCAGGTGCAAAGCCGGCCCGCTCCGCCAGCTCGGCCAGCGCCAGGGCGGAAAACGGCGTTTCGCTGGCGGGCTTGATCACTACTGTGCAGCCAATGGCCAGGGCCGCCGCGGCCTTGCGGGTGATCATGGCGTGGGGAAAATTCCAGGGGGTGATCAGGGCCGCCACGCCCACCGGCTCGCGCCGAGTATGCAACTCGGCGCCGGGAATATGGCTGGGCAGGGTATCGCCGCCGGCGCGCCGGCCCTCTTCGGCAAACCAGCGTACAAAGGAAGCGCCATAGTCGATTTCGCCCAGCGCATCCGCCAGCGGCTTGCCCTGCTCCAGTACTATCAGGGTGGCCAGATCCTGTTTGTGCTCAAGGATCAGATCGTGCCAGCGCAGCAGCAGGGCAGCGCGCTCGTCCGCCGGCAGGCTGCGCCAGGGACCCAGGGCGGTGTGCGCGGCGGTAACGGCCAGCCCTGCCTGCTCGGTGTTGAGCCGGGGCACATGGCCAATAACATCATTGGTGGCCGGATTGAATACCGGCAAGTCGCGCTGACCGTGCACCCACTGGCCGTTGAGGTAGGCCAGCTCACGCACCAGCCGCGGTTCCTGCAGATAGGGCATCAGGGCGTCGGTCACCTTGCCATTGTTATTACCGTTGTTATGCATGGGCGCCATGGGCAGACTCCTTCAATGACCGGTGATGACCTTCAGTCTAGGTGGGGCTGAATGACACTTTTTTTGGTATTGGCGGGCATGACGGCGTGTTCTTTTTGAAAATGGCGTGAATATGGAGGATTTTTTCTGCCGGCGTTTTCGGCTTGCACCTTTGGCTTAACTTTGGATAATTCGCACTTCATTGCCAGCCGGAGAAACGAGATGACTGAACAGAAGCCGCCCGCCCAGACCGAAGAAGACCTGCGCAAGCGCAAAATTCGCAGCTTTGTGCGCCGGGAAGGCCGCCTGACCAAGGGCCAGGAAAAGGCCATGGCGGAGCAGTGGCCGGTGATGGGCATCGACTTTTCCGGTGAGCTGCTGAGCCTGGACGCGGTATTTGGCCGCGCCGCCCCCCGCGTGCTGGAAATCGGCTTTGGCATGGGCGGCTCGCTGGTGGAAATGGCCGCCGCCGCCCCGGAGCAGGACTTTATCGGTATTGAGGTGCACACCCCGGGCGTGGGTGCCTGTCTGATGGGCGCGGCGGAAGCCGGCCTGACCAACCTGCGGGTGATGTGTCACGATGCGGTGGAAGTGTTTGAGCAAATGCTGCCCGAGCAAAGCCTGGACCGGGTACAGCTGTTTTTCCCGGATCCCTGGCACAAAAAGCGTCACCACAAGCGCCGCATCGTACGACCTGAATTTGTGGAAATGGTGCGCAGCAAGCTGAAAATCGGCGGCGAATTCCACATGGCCACCGACTGGGAAAACTACGCCGAGCACATGCTGGAAGTGATGAATGCCGCTCCCGGTTATGCCAATGCCGCCGCTCATTCCGGTAGCCCGGGCGACTATATGCCGCGCCCCGATTACCGCCCGCTGACCAAGTTCGAACAGCGCGGCCACCGCCTGGGCCACGGCGTCTGGGATCTGATTTTTACCCGCACCGCCTGAGGTAAAAAAGGGGGGATAGACGCCGTCTGGCAGTTATCCCCTCACGCCTCACACCTCACGTTTTTCCTTCCACGTCTCACCGTTTTCGTCTTTTGCCAGGGCCAAATACTCCCGGTGCAGCCGTGCCACCTCCGCGTGCAACCCCGCCTGGTCGGGGCTGTTGTTGTTCAGGACGTCGTCGGCGGCGGCCAGGCGCTGCTCGCGGCTGGCCTGGGCGGCCATGATGGCGCGAATTTGTGCTTCATCGGCATTGTCCCGTTTAACGGTGCGCGCAAGCTGGGTCTCGGGGCTGACGTCCACTACCAGCACGCGGTTGCACAGGCCGGTGAGGTTGTTTTCCACCAGTAACGGCACCACCAGCAGGCAGTAGGAGGAGGTGCCGGCGGCACAGGCGGTCACCATGCGACCACGAATAACCGGATGCAGCAGGGCGTTAAGCCAGTCTTTTTCCTGTGCGTTATCAAACACCCGGGCGCGCAGGGCGCGCCGGTCCAGCTCACCGCTTGCGGTGATTACCTCGGATCCAAAATGTTGCTCAATGGCTGCCAGCGCCGGCTCTCCTGGAGCCACCACCTCACGGGCGATGATGTCGGCGTCGACAATGTCGACGCCCTGTTTGGCGAACAGCTCAGCCACGGTGCTTTTGCCACTGCCAATGCCGCCGGTCAGTCCTACCACATAACTCACAGTGCCAGTCTCCAGTACAGTTTAACCACGTCCGTGCCCCACATCAGGTAGCTCCAGCCGCCCAGGGCCAGGGCCGGACCAAAGGGCAGCACCCGGTCTTCCCCCAGGCGCCGCAGGGCCATCAGGCCAAGCCCCAGGGCTGCGCCGGTAAAGGACGCCAGCAGCAGCACCGGCAACAGGCTTTGCCAGCCAAACCAGGCGCCGATGGCGGCCAGCAGTTTGAAGTCGCCATAGCCCATGCCTTCCTTGCCGGTGGCAAGCCGGAACAGCCAGTACAGACTCCACAGAATGCCATAGCCGGCGGCGGCGCCGATCACCGCAGACTGCAGCGGTACGAACAGCTCATTGATATTGAGCAGCAGACCCAGCCACAGCAGCGGCAGGGTGAGTTGATCCGGCAGCAGCAAGTGATCGAGGTCGATCAGGGTCATGCACAGCAGCATCCAGCTGAAGACCAGCGCCGCCAGTAACTGCGGGCCGGCACCGAAGCGCCACAGGGTGATGGCGGCGAGCAGCGCCGAGGCCAGCTCCACCAAGGGGTAGCGCCGTGACACCGGCGCCTGGCAGTAACGACAGCGGCCTTTCAGCCACAGCCAACTCAACAGGGGAATATTGTCGCTGGCCGCCAGGGTATGTTCGCAGTGAGGGCAGCGGGAGCGGGGCACGCAGAGGTTAAAGGGAGCTTCATCGGTCACCGGCTGGTCCTGCAGGGCCGCGCACTCCCGTTGCCATTCCCGCTGCATTATCAGCGGCAGCCGATGGATCACCACGTTAAGAAAGCTGCCCACCAGCAGCCCCAGCAGGGGAATAACAAGGTAAAGCAGGGCGGTATTGTCGAGCAGTGCAATCATGGAGTTCCCGAAAAATATCGATACGGCAGGCCGCCATATTATTGTGTGACTTTCAGCTTCGCCCAAGGCAGTTCAGCGTACCACGCTGCCCAGATTAAAGATGGGAAGATACATGGCAATGACCAGACCGCCAACCAAAACTCCCAGCACCACCATGATCAGGGGTTCGATCAGGCTGGTGAGCCCATCCACGGCGTCGTCCACCTCCCGTTCGTAAATGCCGGCCACCTTGTGCATCATGTCGTCTATGGCGCCGGACTCTTCGCCGATCATCACCATTTGCACCACCATGTCCGGGAACAGCCCGGTGGCGCGCATGGCCAGGTTCATCTGCATGCCGGCTATCACTTCGTCGCGCATCTGTTTGACCGCTTCGCGATATACCACATTGCCCGACGCACCGGCGGCAGACAACAGGCCTTCCACCAGCGGAATGCCGGCGGAAAAGGTGGTGGCCAGGGTGCGGGCAAAACGGGCCAGGGCCGCCTTGTGCAGTATTTTGCCGACGACGGGCAGGCGCAGAATAAAGCGGTCGGTGGCGTCCCGCACCTTTTGCGAATTGCGCCAGGCCCGCACATAGAGCCAGCCGCCGATTACCAGAGCGATTAGAATAAACAGCCAGTATTGCTGCAGCCAGCGCGACAGATTGATCACCAATTGAGTAAAAGCGGGCAGGGTGGCGCCAAAACCGGCGAAAATTTCTTCAAACTGGGGGATCACAAACAGCAGTAATATGGCGGTCACCGCAAAGGCGACCAGCAGTACCATGATGGGGTAGAACATGGCCTTCCTGATTTTGGACTTGATGGCCTCGGCCTTTTCACGATAGAGCGCGATCTGGTCGAATATATGCTCCAGCGAGCCGGTCTGCTCGCCGGACTGCACCAGGTCGCAGTAAAGCTCATCAAAATATCTGGGATGCTTCTGCAGCGCCTGGGACAGCGGTGTGCCACCCTCTACGTCGGCGGCAATGCCGCCAGTCAGCTCGCGAATGCTGTTCTTCTCATTGGAGCGGGCGATGATTTGCAGGGTTTGTACCAGGGGGACCCCGGCCGCCAGCATGGTGGCCACCTGGCGAGTAATAATGGCGATGTCCGCCGGCTTGATGGCATCCTTCCAGCGGGCCAGCACCCCCTGGCTCTTGCGCCTGACCTTGATGGCATTAATGCCCTGGCGCTGCAGTTCACGCTTGGCGGTTCTGGTATCGGCGGCCTGCACGAAGCCCGACACCTTCTTGCCCTTGCGGTTAATGCCTTCCCACTTGAACGGGTAGACCTTCAGCTCTTTAGTGGTTGCCATGCGACCTCCCTGTGGCGAATGGGGCTTAGCCGGTTACCCGATTGACCTCGGACAGGCTGATAATGCCCAGGCGGGCCTTCGCCAGGGCCGACTGGCGCAAGGTCATCATGCCATCCTCCTCGGCGGCCCGGGCCAGCGCCAGGGAGCCTGCGTCGTTCATGATCAGGCTCGACAGGCGTTCACTCATGGCCAGTACCTCGTAAATGCCGGTGCGGCCCTTGTAGCCATCGGTGCACTGGGCGCAGCCCACGGCGCGATACAGGGTAATACCCTCGGCCTGCTGGGCCGGGGTAAAGCCCAGGGCCTGCAGTTGCTCGGCACTCATCTGCTCGGGTTCCCGGCAGTGGGTACACAGCTTGCGTGCCAGCCGTTGAGCGATAATCAGGCTGACCGATGACGCGATATTGTAGGCCGGCAGCCCCATGTTGCTGAGTCGGGTCAGGGTTTCGGCGGCGGAGTTGGTATGCAGGGTAGACAGCACCAGGTGACCGGTCTGGGCCGCCTTGACCGCGATTTCGGCGGTTTCAAGATCCCGAATTTCCCCTACCATGATGATATCGGGATCCTGGCGCAGAAAGGCGCGCAGGGCGTGGGAAAAGCTCAGCCCCGCCTTGGGATTGATCTGTACCTGATTGATGCCGGGCAGATTGATTTCAATCGGATCTTCGGCGGTGGAAATGTTGGCCGACACCTTGTTGAGAATACTCAGGCCGGTATAGAGCGACACCGTCTTGCCCGAACCGGTGGGGCCGGTGACCAGTATCATGCCCTGTGGCCGGTTCAGGGCATTGAGGTAGAGGGCTTTCTGGACTTCGCTGTAACCCAGCTGCTCAATGTCAAGGCGGGCGGCAGAGCTGTCGAGAATACGAATGACGATTTTTTCGCCCCACATGGTGGGCAGGGTGTTGACCCGCATGTCCACCGACTTGCTGCGGGTGAGCTTGAGCTTGATGCGGCCATCCTGGGGCAGGCGGCGTTCGGCAATGTCGAGGCGGGCCATGACCTTGAGTCGGGCGGCAAAGCGGGAGGCCAGGTTAACCGGCGGCGAGGCCACCTCGTGCAGTATACCGTCAATGCGAAAGCGAATGCGAAAGAAGGTTTCGTAGGGCTCAAAGTGCAGATCCGAGGCTTCCCGGCGCACCGCGTCGAGCATGATTTTGTTGATATACCGCACGATGGGGGCGTCGTCTTCCTGGCCGCCGGGTTCGTCGTCCCGCTCCGAGGGATCTTCGCCTAGTTCCAGGCCGGCGATGTCGTCGTCGGCGATATTGTCCAGATCCAGCCCGGTGCCGGTGTTTTGCTGCAGGCTACTCAGCAACTGCTGCAGTTTGCTCTCTTCCACCAGCAGGGTGTCGGTGACCAGGTTGAAACGAAAGCCGAAGTCTTCCAGCGCCGCCACATTGGTGGGATCCGACATGGCCAGATACAGCACTTTGCCGCGCAGGTGCACGGGAATGGCGTAATGGCGCTCGATCAGATCCATGCTCAGATACTGTGACGGCACTTCCTCAGTATCAAAGTCGTCCAGACTGACCAGGGGCAGGCCGAATTCCCGCTCGCAGAAGCGAGCCAGTTCCTCGCTGGAAAGCAGCCGGGTTTCCACCAGCACGGTACTGAGGGGCTTGGCTTCCTGAACGGCGCGGGCACAGGCCTGCTCCAGTTGGGCCGAATCCAGAATGGATGAAGCGGCCAGGCTACGGGCCAGGCCGCTGATGGTGGTATTAGCAGGGGAACTCATCAATTAGCAATATTCTGCAGGGCTACAAGAGCTGTCCCAAGTAATACGCCCGCTATTGACAGTCCCTGTCATGGTATAAGTGGCGCCAGATACATCACCAGCTCCTGTCGCTGTAACCGTAAAATCTGGATCACTAAAAGAAGTTGTGACTGAGTTGACCAAATCCGTAGCAACTGTTCCATCGGCGGCACTGGTTGCGCGGTTTGCACAGGTACCACCTGCATTTCCGGATTGTGTGCACACTTCTATGGTGGTCTTAACCGCTCCAGTAGCAGCGATCACTTCACTGAATTTGGCACGATTGGTATAGGTCTGGTAGGCCGGCAGCGCCACTGCCGCCAGTATGGCCACAATGGCCACCACTATCATCAGTTCAATCAGGGTAAAGCCGCCCTGGCGGGAAAGAGAGGTCTTTTTCATAACGTCATCCTTGAGTGGCAGAAAAAAGAGGGGTATCTCCGGCTTCATTCAAGCCTGCCATTTATTGATAGCAAGCGGTTGTGTTTTTTTCCAGCAAACAGTTTAACGGAATGGGACAAACTCCCGTTCTTTTTCGCTCAACCTTGCGATTTTTTGATATGGATGTTTTTTGAGGTTTTGCTAGCGCTTGTGAGCGAACCGTGGCCGGCCATAAAAAATGCCGGGCAAGCCCGGCATTTTACGGATGGTAACCGGCAGAAAAGGGCTCAGCTTTCGACCCGCAATGACAGATCCAGGGCGTGTACATGCTTGGTGAGGGCGCCTACCGACACAAAGTCGACTCCGGTGGCGGCGTAGCCGGCAATGGTTTCCTGGGTGACGTTGCCGGATACTTCCAGTTTGGCGCGTCCGGCGGTGGTGGCCACGGCGGTGCGCATATCGGGCACGCTGAAGTTGTCGAGCATGATGATATCGGCGCCGGCCGCCAGGGCCTGCACCAGCTCGGCCAGGGATTCCACTTCCACTTCCACCGGTTTCTCCGGCTGTAGCCGGCGGGCCTCTCTCACCGCCTTGTCGATGCCGCCACAGGCGAAGATGTGGTTTTCCTTGATAAGGTAGGCGTCATACAGGCCCATACGATGGTTGTGGCCACCGCCACAGGTCACCGCGTATTTCAGCGCTTGGCGCAGGCCGGGCAGGGTCTTGCGCGTGTCGAGCAGGCGGCAGTGGGTGCCGGCCAGCAGATCCACATAGCGCCGGGTTGCGGTGGCCACCGCCGACAGCGTCTGAATAAAGTTCAATGCGGTGCGCTCGCCGGTGAGGATGGCCCGGGCCGGACCGGAGAGGGTGAGAAGCCGCTGGCCGGCGGTAATGGCATCACCGTCCTTGACCAGCCAGTGCAGGCTGACTTGCCCGCCCAGTTGCACAAAGGTCTCTTCGGCGAAGTCCCGACCGCAGAACACGCCGTCTTCTCGGGTGATCAGGTGGGCGGTCACTTGCTGATCTTCGGGCAGCAGCATGGCGGTAATATCCTGCCGGGGATCCAGATTGCCGCCCAGATCCTCGGTGAGGGCGGCGGTGACGTTAAAGCGTATTTCCCGGGCCAGGGAGGCGTTGTGCATGGCGTCTACCTTTTGTCACATATGCAGATGTAATGTGGCTTGCCGAAGGCTAGGGGGCCTGCTGCAAGAACTTCATGGTCAGCTGCGAGCCCCGCTGGGTCAGCTCAAAGCGGCGCAGGGCGTTCATGCCCAGCAGCACTTCGTCGCTGGTGCCGGGCATGATGACAGCATCCAGATCGTACAGGGTGAAGGGGCCGAGCGACAACGTTTTAATGCGGGTACGGTAGCCGGTGACATGCCCGGCGGCGGTACTAAGCCGCAGAGGCGCGCCCACCGGCAGGGTCAACCGTGCCGCGACCGCCTGGGGCACTGCCATTTGGGTGGCGCCGGTATCGAGCAGCAGTACCACCGGCTGGCCGTTGATGGCGCCGTCGGCCAGGTAGTGGCCGTGGCGGCTTTGCTGGAGCACCACGCTGTCGGAACCGACGACCTGCACCTGGCGTTCGGTATCGGCGCGCAGCATCAGGCGCTGGTGAAAGTGCCAGGTCAGCAGCATCAATGCGAGCAGCCAGGCCAGCAGCCACATGATGCGCCCGGTGCGTCGGACCGGATCCCTTGGTTGCGTCATCCTCGCTCCTTGTCCGCCTTCGGTCCCTTAACCTGTTAGTATATGCGCGCCCGTCACTCTTTACTGGAACCATCATGCCCCTGAGCCTGAATCAGGGCTGGCTGAGCCCGGCCCGCCATTGTGAATCGCCTCACCAGGACGAACGTCCCGATGCCGAAGTTTCCCTGCTGGTGGTGCATTGCATCAGCCTGCCCCCGGGGCGTTTTGGTGGCCCTTATATCGATGATCTGTTCCTGGGACGGCTGGCGCCGGCGGCGCATCCCTATTTTGAGGATATTTACCAACTGCGAGTGTCGGCCCACTGCCTGATACGGCGCGACGGCGAGCTGGTACAGTATGTGCCGTTTCACCGCCGGGCCTGGCATGCCGGGGTGTCCTGCTTTGACGGCCGTGACAGGTGTAATGATTTTTCCATCGGCATTGAGCTGGAAGGCACCGACACCGGCGACTACACCAACGCCCAGTATCAGCGGTTGGCCGACGTGAGCCGAATGCTGATGTGCACCTATCCCGCCATCACGCCGACACGCATTACCGGCCACAGCGATATTGCCTCCGGCCGCAAAACCGACCCCGGCCCCGGGTTTGACTGGAAACGGTTTCGCGCCATGCTTTGATGGCTGACAGAAGTGGTAGGTTGTGATGAGCGAAGCGAATCGCAACAGGGGAGTGGCCAGCGGCACCATGTTGGAATTCGCTGCGCTCATTCGCAACCTACGCCATCCCCATTCCCCAGCCCCCAATCCCTAATCCCCATTCCCCGGTTTTCGGTTGGTCTGACCATTACCAATTTTCTTGTGTTTTACTGTGGCTGGGCTAGTTTTATGAGCCGGTTCGAAAAAACACCGGCCGATATCCTTCATTTGTATGCAATGATCACAAAAACCATGGACAATTCTTGCCTGCTCTGATACCTTTTTTTAACAGTGTTAATTGGTATTACCAATTTTAAAAGCCGAGCGAATGACCTATCAGCGCATCAAACAACCCAAACTTGCCGAAACCATCGCCGCCAAACTGGAGCAGATGATAGTCGAAGGCAGCCTGCAGCCGGGGCAGCGTCTGCCGCCGGAGCGGGAGCTGGCCGAGCAGTTTGCGGTGTCACGCCCCTCGGTGCGTGAGGCCATTCAGCACCTGGAGGTGCGCGGTTTGGTGTCCCGCAAACAGGGCGGCGGCACCTATGTGCAGAACGCCCTGACCAAGGGGCTGGCCGATCCGTTGTTCCAGCTGCTGGCGGAGCACCCGGAGTCCCAGTACGACCTGCTGGAGTTTCGTCACACCATGGAAGGTATTTCTGCCTTTTATGCGGCGATGCGCGGTACCGAAACCGACTTCGACGCCATTCGCGCGGCCCAGCAGGCCATCATTCAGGCCCAGGGAAAGGGCGATCTGGCCGCAGAAGCCAAATACGCCGCCGAGTTCTACCTGGCGGTGGCGGCGGCGGCCCACAACGTGGTGCTGCTGCACCTGTTACGTGCCATTCAGCCCATGCTGGAGTCCAGCATTCTGCGCAACATTCAGATTCTTAACCGGCGAGCCGGCATGGTGGAGAAGATTCGCAAGCATCGCGCCAATCTGATCCAGACCATTTTGTCACGCGAGCCGGAGCAGGCCAGGGACGCTTGTCATGAGCACCTGGCCTTTATTGAAGAAACCCTGTTTGACATTCAGCGTGAAGAGAGCCGTATTCAGCGCTCCCTGCGCCGAACCCGTCAACAGGAATAATAATGCCTTCGGCAGCGACGAAACCCATGGGCGTCAGCCCCAAACGAGATAGGAAACAGCCATGTCTGATATCCTGAAAAATGATGTGGATTCAATAGAGACTCAAGAGTGGCTTGACGCCCTGGAGTCTTTGATCCGTCAAGAAGGACCTGAGCGCGCGCAGTACATTTACGAGCGCCTGACCACCAAAGCCATCAAGCATGGCGTTGCCGTGGCCCGCAATGCTCACTCAGATTACGTCAACAGCATCACCACCGACGAAGAACCTGAGTACCCGGGCAACTGGGATCTGGAACGGCGGATCCGCGCCATCATCCGTTGGAACTCAGTCATGATCGTACTGCGCGGCTCCAAGAAAGACCTGGATCTGGGCGGCCACATGTCTTCCTTCTCTTCGAGCGCCACCATGTACGAAGTGGCGTTCAACCACTTCTTCCGCGCCCGCAACGAGAAAGACGGCGGCGACCTGGTGTTCTTTCAAGGGCACATCTCTCCCGGCATCTACGCCCGCGCCTTTGCCGAAGGCCGCCTGACCGAAGCCCAGCTCGACATGTTCCGTCAGGAAGTGGACGGCAAGGGCATTCCGTCCTATCCGCATCCCAAGCTGATGCCGGACTTCTGGCAGTTCCCGACCGTTTCCATGGGCCTGGGCCCGATCAACGCCATCTATCAGGCCCGCTTCCTCAAGTACCTGACCGACCGTGGCCTGAAAGACTGCTCCGAGCAGCGCGTTTACGCCTATCTGGGCGACGGCGAGATGGACGAGCCGGAATCCAAGGGTGCCATCACCATCGCCGCCCGCGAGAAGCTGGATAACCTGTGCTTTATCATCAACTGTAACCTGCAGCGCCTGGACGGCCCGGTGGTGGGTAACGGCAAGATCATCAACGAACTCGACGGCCTGTTCACCGGTGCCGGCTGGAACGTGGTCAAGGTTATCTGGGGTCGTCGCTGGGACGATCTGATCGCCAAGGACACCTCCGGCAAGCTGGTTCAGCTGATGAACGAGACCCTGGACGGCGACTACCAGACTTTCAAGTCCAAAGACGGTGCCTACGTGCGCGAGCACTTCTTCGGCAAGTATCCGGAGACCGCCGAGCTGGTGAAGGACTGGACCGACGAGGAAATCTTTGCCCTGAACCGGGGTGGCCACGATCCGGCCAAGATGTTTGCCGCGTACAAGAACGCCGCCGACACCAAGGACAAGCCGACCGTTATTCTGGCCAAGACCATCAAGGGTTACGGCATGGGCGATGCCGCCGAAGGCAAGAACATCGCGCACCAGGTCAAGAAGATGGACATGTCTTCCCTCAAGCACTTCCGCGATCGTTTCAACATTGAAGTGAGCGACGAAGAGCTGCCGAACCTGCCCTACATCAAGATCGAGGAAGGTTCCCGCGAGCACGAGTACCTGCACGCCCGTCGTCAGAGCCTGAAGGGCTTCCTGCCGACCCGCCTGCCGGAAACCACCGTCAAGCTGGACATTCCCGCGCTGGAAGACTTCGCCCCGCTGCTGGAAGAGCAAAAGCGCGAAATCTCCACCACCATGGCGTTCGTGCGTTCCCTGAACATCATGCTGAAGGACAAGTCCATCGGTAAGCGCATCGTGCCCATCCTGGCCGACGAAGCCCGTACCTTCGGTATGGAAGGCCTGTTCCGTCAGATCGGTATCTACAACCCGCACGGCCAGAAGTACGTTCCTCAGGACCGTGAGCAGGTGGCCTACTACAAGGAAGACAAGAAGGGCCAGGTACTGCAGGAAGGCATCAACGAGCTGGGCGCCATGTCGTCCTGGCTGGCCGCTGCCACCTCCTACAGCACCAACGACTGCCCCATGATTCCGTTCTACATCTACTATTCGATGTTCGGTTTCCAGCGGGTAGGCGATCTGTGCTGGGCCGCCGGCGACCAACAGGCTCGCGGTTTCCTGCTGGGTGCCACCTCCGGTCGTACCACCCTGAACGGTGAAGGTCTGCAGCATGAAGATGGCCACAGCCACATTCTGGCGGGCACCATTCCGAACTGTATCACCTACGATCCGACTTACGCCTATGAAGTCGCGGTTATCGTGCAGGACGGTCTGCGTCGCATGTACGGCGACAACCCCGAGAACGTGTACTACTACCTGACCACGCTGAACGAGAACTACCACCAGCCGGCCATGCCGGAAGGCGCCGAGGAAGGCATCCGCAAGGGTATCTACAAGCTCGAAACCGTAGAAGGCAGCAAGGGCAAGGTTCAGCTGATGGGCTCCGGCACCATCCTGGTGGGTGTGCGTGAAGCCGCCCAGATCCTGGCCGAGGAATACGGCATCGGCTCCGACGTGTACAGCGTACCGTCCTTCAACGAACTGACCCGCGACGGTCAGGACGCCGAGCGCTGGAACATGCTGCACCCGACCGAAGAGGCCCGCGTGCCTTACATCGCTCAGGTGATGGGCACCGAGCCGGCCATCGCCGCCACCGACTACATGAAGAACTACGCCGAACAGGTGCGTGCCTTTATGCCGTCCGTGAGCTACAAGGTGCTGGGTACCGACGGTTTCGGTCGTTCCGACAGCCGTGAGAACCTGCGTCGTCACTTTGAAGTGAACAAGCACTATGTGGTGATTGCCGCGCTGACCGAGCTGGCCAAGCAGGGCACCATCGACAAGCAGGTCGTGGCCGACGCCATCGCCAAGTACGGCATCGATGCCGACAAGATCAACCCGCTGTACGCATAAGGGGTAACACATGTCTAAAGATATTCTGGTGCCGGATATCGGCGCGGACGAGGTTGAAGTTACCGAGATCCTGGTTGCCGTGGGCGACAAGGTCGAGGAAGAGCAGTCTCTGATCACCGTGGAAGGCGACAAGGCCTCCATGGAAGTGCCTGCCCCCGCCGCCGGCGTGGTCAAGGAAATCAAGATTGCCGTGGGCGACAAGGTCAACACCGGTTCTCTTATCATGGTATTTGAAGCAGAGGGCGGCGCTGCCGCCCCGGCTGCTGCCGAAGAAGCGCCCAAGGCCGAAGCGGCCCCGGCCGCTGCCGCCGCCAGCGCCCTGAAAGAGGTGCAGGTACCGGACATCGGTGGTGACGAGGTGGAAGTGACCGAAATCGCCGTGGCCGTAGGTGACACCATTGAAGAAGAGCAGACCCTGATCACCGTGGAAGGCGACAAGGCTTCCATGGAAGTACCGGCGCCGTTTGCCGGCAAGGTCGCCGAGATCAAGATTGCCGTGGGCGACAAGGTCAACACCGGTAGCCTTATCATGGTATTTGAAGTAGCCGGTGGTGCCGCACCGGCTGCTGCCGCCGCGCCGGCCGAAGCCGCGCCTGCTGCTGCCCCGGCCGCTGCCGCCGCCAAGGACGTGAACGTGCCGGACATCGGCGGTGACGAAGTGGAAGTCACCGAGGTGATGGTCGCCGTGGGCGACAAGGTGGACGCCGATCAGTCCATCCTGACCGTGGAAGGCGACAAGGCCTCCATGGAAGTGCCCGCGCCCTTCGCCGGTGTGGTCAAGGAAATCAAGGTGGCCACCGGTGACAAGGTGAACACCGGCTCTCTGGTGATGGTGTTTGAAGTGGAAGGTGCCGCTCCGGCTGCTGCCCCTGCCGCCGCCGCTCCGGCCAAGGCCGAGGCGCCGAAAGCTGCAGCGCCCAAGGCTGCCGCGACCGCCGCTGCGCCGGCCGCTGCCAAGGGCGAGTTCGTTGAGAACAATGCCTATGTGCACGCCACCCCGGTGGTTCGCCGCCTGGCCCGCGAGTTTGGTGTTGATCTGTCCAAGGTATCCGCCACCGGCCCGAAACAGCGCATTCTGAAGGAAGACGTGCAGAACTACGTCAAGTCCATCATCAAGCGCGTGGAAGGTCAGCCTGCGGGTGTGGCCGTGGCCGGCAACGGTCTGGAAGTGCTGGCCTGGCCCAAGGTCGACTTTGCCAAGTTCGGTGAAGTGGAAGAAGTGGCCCTGACCCGCATTCAGAAGATCTCCGGTCCGAACCTGCACCGTAACTGGGTGAAAATTCCCCACGTTACCCAGTTCGACGAGACCGATATCACCGAGCTGGAAGAGTTCCGCAAGACCGAGAACGCCATCGCCGAGAAGCAGAAGCTGGGTTACAAGATCTCTCCGCTGATCTTCATCATGAAGGCCGCCGCCAAGGCACTGGAAGCCTATCCCAAGTTCTGCTCTTCCCTGTCGGAAGACGGCCAGAGCCTGGTGATGAAGAAGTACGTGCACATCGGTGTGGCGGTGGATACTCCCAACGGCCTGGTGGTTCCGGTGGTTCGCGACGTCAACAAGAAAGGCATTCGCGAACTGGCGCTGGAGCTGGGTGAAATCTCCAAGAAGGCCCGCGCCGGCAAGCTGACCGCGGCCGACATGCAGGGCGGCTGCTTCACCATATCGTCTCTGGGCGGCATTGGTGGCACCCAGTTCACCCCCATCGTGAATGCGCCGGAAGTGGCCATTCTGGGTGTGTCCAAGTCCAGCATCAAGCCGGTGTGGAACGGCAAGGAATTTGAACCTCGCCTGATCCAGCCGCTGGCACTGTCCTACGACCACCGAGTGATTGACGGTGCCGACGGCGCCCGCTTCATCACCATGCTGAGTGGTGTACTGAGCGACCTTCGTCGCCTGGCCCTTTAATGTGACAAGGCAGGCATAAGCCTGCCTTTTTACTTTCTTTTTAATAACAGAACAGTAAACTTTTGCCCGTTTGCAATGTAGTGGCCGTCTTGAGTCTGGTGCTCCGGCCGTCACTGCCTGAACAGGGCTGAAAAATCATAATAGAGGTCACCATGAGTCAAGAAGTCAAAGCTCAGGTTGTGGTTCTGGGCGCGGGCCCTGCCGGCTATTCTGCCGCTTTCCGTGCCGCCGATCTGGGCCTGGAAACCGTTATTGTCGAGCGCTACTCCACCCTGGGCGGTGTTTGCCTGAACGTGGGCTGTATCCCCTCCAAGGCGCTGCTGCACATCGCCAAGGTGATTGAAGAATCCAAGATGATGGCCAGCCACGGTGTGACCTTTGGCGAGCCGCAGATCGATCTGGACAAGGTGCGCGCGCATAAGGAAAAAGTAATTGGCCAGCTGACCCAGGGTCTGGGTGGCATGGCCAAGATGCGCAAGGTCAAGGTAGTGAACGGCTTTGCCAAGTTCACCGGTGCCAACACCCTGGTCGTGGAAGGCGAGAACGGCAATACCACCGTCAATTTTGACAACGCCATCATTGCCGCCGGCTCCCGTCCGATCAAACTGCCTTTCATTCCTCACGACGACCCGCGCGTATGGGACTCTACCGATGCGCTGGAGCTGAAGGAAGTCCCCGAGAAGCTGCTGGTCATGGGTGGCGGTATCATCGGCCTGGAAATGGGTACCGTGTACCATTCCCTGGGCTCCAAGATCGACGTGGTTGAAATGTTCGACCAGGTGATTCCGGCGGCCGACAAGGACATCATCAAGATCTTCACCAAACAGGTGAAGAGCAAGTTCAACATGATGCTGGAAACCAAGGTGACCGCCGTTGACGCCAAGGATGACGGTATTCACGTCACCATGGAAAACAAGAAAGGCGAGAGCATCACCAACGTTTACGACGCCGTGCTGGTGGCCATCGGCCGTACCCCCAACGGCAAGTCCCTGGACGCCGAGAAAGCCGGTGTTAACGTGGACGAGCGTGGTTTCATCAACGTCGACAAGCAGCTGCGCACCAATGTGCCGCATATCTACGCCATCGGCGACATCGTGGGTCAGCCCATGCTGGCGCACAAGGGGGTGCACGAAGGCCACGTGGCCGCCGAAGTGATCGCCGGCATGAAGCACTACTTCGATCCCAAAGTCATTCCGTCCATCGCCTACACCGAGCCGGAAGTGGCATGGGTGGGTGTGACCGAGAAGGAAGCCAAGGAAAAAGGCCTGAACTTTGAAGTGGCTTCTTTCCCCTGGGCGGCCTCCGGCCGGGCCATTGCCTCCGACTCTTCCTACGGCATGACCAAGCTGATCTTCGACAAGGACACTCACCGCGTACTGGGTGGTGCCACCATTGGTACCAACGCCGGCGAACTGCTGGGTGAAATCGGCCTGGCCATTGAAATGGGCGCCGACGCCGAAGACATCGCGCTGACCATTCATGCTCACCCCACTCTGCACGAGTCCGTGGGCATGGCCGCCGAGGTGTTCGAAGGCTCCATCACCGACATGCCGAACCCCAAGGCCAAGAAGAAGAAGTAAGTTTTCTTCTTGCCTGAGGAATGCAACGCCCGGCCATCTGGCCGGGCGTTTTTTGTTTGGAGAGCAGGCGCTGAGGAACAAGGACTTGAGCGTTTCCTTCCCGAATCCTGTGCCTGCCGTTGTCTTTTGCGGCCTGGCCGGCACTCCCCATTTTTCGTTTGACGGCATACAATGCGAACATAATGTGCTCGTTGCCGTCGAATTGCCATGCGTCCTTACCTGCTGTTGCTGACCCTGTTGTTGTCGTTGCCGGCGCTGGCCGAGCGTCCTCACGTGGCCCTGGTGCTGAGTGGCGGCGGGGCCAAGGGCGCCGCCCATGTGGGGGTGATTCGCGTGCTGGAGCAACATCGCATTCCCGTGGATATTGTTACCGGCACCAGTATGGGAGCCTATGTGGCGGGCATGTACGCCCTGGGGCTGGACGCCGATGAGCTGGAGCGGCAACTGCTGGCCCTGGACTGGAACCAGGGCTATCAGGACAAGGTGGGCCGGGACGAGTTGTCGTTGCGGCGCAAGCGGCAGAATGACGAATTTCTGCTGCGAACCGATATCGGCATTGACGAAGACTGGCAGCTCAGCCTGCCCGGCGGCTTTTTTCAGGGCCAAGCCCTGGGCGCCCTGCTTCGGCGCAGCACCCTGACCATTCCCCGACTGAAAAACTTCGATCACCTGCCCATACCCTACCGGGCGGTGGCCACCGACATGGAAACCATGACCCCCGTGGTGCTGGGGCGGGGTCACCTGGCTACTGCCATGCAGGCCTCCATGTCGGTGCCCGGCGTGCTGCAGCCGGTGGAGCTCAACGGCAGGCTGCTGGCGGATGGCGGCGTGGTCAACAACCTGCCGGTGGACGTGGCCAGAGAGTTGGGCGCCGAGGTGGTGATCGCCGTGGACATCGGCGACGCCATGCTGCCCCGGGACAAGCTACACAACGCCCTGGCCATGGTGACCCAGCTCACCAACTACCTGACCCGGGCCGGCACCGAGCGGCAGAAGGCCCTGCTCACCGATGACGATGTCTTGCTCACTCCGGATATTATTGGCATTGGTGTGGGTGACTTTAACCGCATGCCCGAAGCCATTGCCCGGGGGGAGGCGGCGGCCACGGCACTGCTGCCGCAACTGCTGGCGCTCGCCCTGAGTGAGCAGGACTATGCCGACTACAGAGACCGCAAGCTCGACCGGCGGGCACGGTTGCAGCGCAGCGATGCGGTGTTTCTCGACCGGGTGGTGGTGGAGAACGACTCCCGTCTCAGCGAGGCGGTGATTCTGGACGCGCTGGGGCTCAGGCCTGGACAGTTCCACCAAACCGAGGATCTGGAGCAGGGGGTGCGCCGGCTCTATGCCCTGGACGCCTTTGAGCAGGTCAGTTACCGCATCGAAGAGCAGGACGAGGAGCAGGTGCTCACGGTGCACACCCGTGAAAAAGATTGGGGACCGGGCTTTGTCGACCTCAAGTTTGCCCTGGAAGACGACTTTTCCAGCCGCACCAACTTTGAGATTGGTGCCCAGTTTCGCCGCACCAATATCACCGCTCTCGGGGGCGAATGGCTGGCCGAGGCCACCCTCGGCAGCAACAAGCTGGTGGCCACCGAGTACTACACGCCCCTGGACACCGATTACGACTTCTTTATGAAGGCGAGGGCCGAATACCAGAAGCGCCGGCGCACCTTTTTTGTCGAGCCGGGTGACGATGACTTACTGTTGTTTGGCCGGCTGACGACCCTGGACTTCGACTACGCCACCTGGCAGCTGCTGGGAGAGCTGGGTTACAACCTCAACCCCTGGAGTGAGTTGGCCCTGGGGCTGCAGGGGTTGACCGGCGACATTGAGGCGCGCAACTTCAATGACAGCCTGGACGTTGGCTCGGTAGGCCCCTACCTGCGCTTTACCCACGATACCCTGGACAATGTGTTTTTCCCCACCCACGGCGAGGCGGCGGAGCTGACCCTGGGGTATTACCGCAACCGGCTGGAAGGTCAGGAGGATGACGAACGGGTAGCCGGGCTGGATTATGAGCTGGACTGGTTGCGCCCCTGGAATGCCGGCCGGCATACCTTTGTGGGCAAGCTGGTGCTGGGCGGCTCCACCGCCGAACAGCCGCTGCCGGTGTTTGCCCGCAGCCTGGGCGGCCTGTTCAACCTGTCCGGCTACCAGAGCGAACAGCTCAGCGGCCGCTACAGCGGCCTGGCAGGTGTGCTTTATCACTATCGCTGGGCCGACAACGACTTTGGTGCCTTTCGCTCACCGGTTTATCTGGGCGGTTCACTGGAGCGGGGCGGGGTATGGAACTCCGGAAGCGAGGTGGGCTGGGGCAACTCGCTCATCGCCGGCAGCATATTCGTTGGCGTCGACACCAACTGGGGCCCGCTCTATCTGGCCTACGGCCAGGGTGAAGGAAATAAAAGTAGTATTTACCTCTACTTCGGCAACCTGTTCAGCTTCTGATGTGAATGGCGGGTTCGATCCCGAACGTGCTCAAAAGAGTATGGAAAGGTCATGTAAAACATGGCGTTAGTCAAATATTCGAGCAAAGGGGAGGTGGGCCGGATTTTAATTCATGGTTAAAACTTATATACTTTCGCGGCGTTCTGAAGGACGCCCCTGGCCCCCTACAAGGACATTTACGCCCTCGGTGGCGAATGATAATAAGAGGATACAGTCGTGCTTGAAGCCTATCGTAAACACGTCGAAGAACGTGCCGCAGAGGGAGTGGTTGCCAAGCCACTCGATGCAGAGCAAGTAGCCGCCCTGGTTGAATTACTCAAAAACCCGCCCGCCGGCGAAGAAGCCTTCCTCTACGAACTCCTTTCTACCCGCATTCCCCCTGGTGTTGATGAAGCCGCTTATGTAAAAGCCGGTTTTCTCGCCGCCGTGGCCAAGGGCGAGGTGAGCTCGCCGGTGGTGTCTGCCGAGCAGGCCACCGAGCTGCTGGGTACCATGCAGGGCGGTTACAACATCGCCCCGCTGATTGAGCTGCTGGACGTGGCCGCGCTGGCGCCCATCGCCGCCAAGGCCCTGAGCCACACCCTGCTGATGTTCGACGCCTTTCACGATGTGGACGAGAAGGCCAAGGCCGGCAACGAATTTGCCAAGCAGGTGATGCAGTCCTGGGCCGACGCCGAGTGGTTCCTCGAGCGCCCCAAACTGGCCGACAAAATCACCATGACCGTGTTCAAGGTGCCCGGCGAAACCAACACCGACGATCTGTCTCCGGCCCAGGACGCCTGGTCCCGCCCCGACATTCCGCTGCACGCCCAGGCCATGCTGAAGAATGCCCGTCCCGGCATTGAGCCCGATGAAGACGGCACCATTGGTCCGATCAAGGCCATTGACGCCCTGAAGGAAAAAGGGCATCCGCTGGCCTATGTGGGCGACGTGGTCGGCACCGGCTCCAGCCGCAAGTCCGCTACCAACTCCGTGCTCTGGCACATGGGTGACGACATTCCGTTCGTGCCCAACAAGCGCGCCGGCGGCATCTGCATTGGCGGCAAGATTGCCCCCATCTTCTTCAACACCATGGAAGATGCTGGCGCCCTGCCCATCGAGTGCGACGTCACCAAACTGAACACCGGCGACGTGATCGACATTTACCCCTACGAGGGCAAGATTTGCCGCCACGGCAGCGACGAGGTGCTGAGCACCTTCAAGCTGAAGACCGACGTGCTGCTCGACGAAGTCCGTGCCGGCGGCCGTATTCCGCTGATCATCGGCCGTGGCCTGACCGACAAGGCCCGTGAAGCGCTGGGTCTGGCACCCTCCGAGGTGTTCAAGCGCCCGGCCCCGGTGGCCGACTCCGGCAAGGGCTACACCCTGGCCCAGAAGATGGTGGGCAAGGCCTGCGGCGTGACCGGCGTTCGCCCCGGTCAGTACTGCGAGCCCAAAATGACCACCGTCGGCTCCCAGGACACCACCGGCCCGATGACCCGGGACGAGCTGAAGGATCTGGCCTGCCTGGGCTTCTCCGCCGATCTGACCATGCAGTCGTTCTGTCACACCGCCGCCTATCCCAAGCCGGTGGACGTGACTACTCACCACACCCTGCCCGACTTCATCATGAACCGGGGCGGCGTGTCGCTGCGTCCGGGCGACGGCGTGATCCACTCCTGGCTGAACCGCATGCTGCTGCCCGATACCGTGGGCACCGGCGGTGACTCCCACACCCGTTTCCCCATCGGCATCTCCTTCCCGGCGGGCTCCGGCCTGGTGGCCTTTGCCGCCGCCACCGGCGTGATGCCGCTGGACATGCCGGAATCCGTGCTGGTGCGCTTCAAGGGCGAAATGCAGCCCGGCATCACCCTGCGCGATCTGGTGCACGCCATTCCCTACTACGGCATTCAGCACGGCCTGCTGACCGTGGCCAAGGAAGGCAAGATCAACGAATTCTCCGGCCGGGTGCTGGAAATCGAGGGCTTGCCCCAGCTGAAGGTGGAGCAGGCGTTTGAGCTGGCCGATGCCACCGCCGAGCGCTCCGCCGCCGGTTGTACCATCAAGCTGGATAAAGAGCCGATCATCGAATACCTCAACTCCAACATCGTGATGCTGAAGTGGATGATCGCCGAAGGCTACGGTGACCAGCGCACCCTGGAGCGCCGCATCAAGGGCATGGAAGAGTGGCTGGCCAACCCCGAGCTGATGGAAGCCGATGCCGATGCCGAGTACGCCCACGTGCTGGAAATCGACATGAGCGAGATCAAGGAGCCGATCCTGTGTGCCCCGAACGATCCCGACGATGCCCGCCTGCTGTCCGACGTGACCGGTGAGCACATCGACGAGATCTTCATCGGCTCCTGCATGACCAACATCGGTCACTTCCGTGCCGCCGGCAAGCTGCTCGACAAGTTCAAGGGCCAGCTGCCGACCCGGCTGTGGGTGGCACCGCCGACCAAGATGGACAAGGATCAGCTGACCGCCGAAGGCTACTACGGCATCTTTGGCCGGGTCGGTGCCCGCATCGAGATCCCGGGCTGCTCCCTGTGCATGGGTAACCAGGCGCGGGTAGGCGACAACACCACCGTAGTGTCGACCTCCACCCGTAACTTCCCCAACCGTCTGGGCAAGGGTGCCAACGTGTATCTGGCGTCGGCCGAGCTGGCCGCCGTGGCTGCCATTCACGGCAAGCTGCCGACCGTGGCCGAGTACCTGGAATACGCCCAGGAGCTGAACGCCACCGCCGCCGATACCTATCGCTACCTGAACTTCGACGAGCTGGACAGCTACGTGCAGAAGGCCGATACGGTGATTTTTAAGCAGGCCATCTAAGACGCAATAATGACTATCTAGTCATAACGTCAGACCTAAGCCAGCCCTCGGGCTGGCTTTTTTATGCGCGCCGCTGACACATTTGTAACAAAAGTCACATTTTGCATTGATCTCGATTAAACAATAAATGAGAATGAGTCGCCTTTTTGAAGTGGCAATAATTCTTATAATTAACTTGTATCGAGGAGTTGTCAGTGCGCACCTTTATTCGCTCAACCGCACTTCCCCCCAAAACCATGATCGGCTCGGCGGTCGGCTTGGCCGTGGCCAGCCTGGCGGTACCGGCCCATGCCCAGGAAGACGTAACCCGTCTGGATACCGTACTGGTCAAGGAGTCCCGCGAGCAGGGCTACAAGACCGAGGCGTCGGCATCGAGCAAGTATGTGAAGCCGTTGCTGGACACCCCCCAGACCGTGACCGTGGTGCCGAAGGAAGTGATCAAGGAGCAGCAGGCCCTGAGCCTGCGCCAGGTGCTGTCCAATGTATCCGGCATTACCTTTGATGCGGGCGAGGGCGGCGGTGGCTCCGGCGACAAGATCAACATTCGTGGGTTCAGTGCCAACTCCAACATGCAGATCGATGGCCTGCGCGACAGCAGCCAGAACAACCGTACCGACACCTTCAACATCGAGCAGGTGGAAGTGCTGAAGGGGCCCAACTCGGTGTTTGGCGGTGCCGGCACCACGGGAGGCGCCATCAACCAGGTGAGCAAGGCTCCCCAACAGCGTGACTTCGCCGAAATCGGCGCCAGCCTGGGCACCGACGAATACCGTCGTATGACCCTGGACGCCAACACCACCCTGGACGACGTAGGCGTTAACAGCGCCGCCCGTATTAACCTGATGGTTCACGAAAACGACGTGCCCGGCCGCAACAATATCGACCGTGAGCGCTTCGGCATTGCACCGTCCGTGACCATTGGCCTGAGCGAGCAGACCCAGGCCACCCTGAGCTATTTTCACCAGCAGGACGACAACCTGCCCGACTACGGCCTGCCGGCCCGGGACGGCAAGGTGCTGCCCGGCGTGGATCGGGAGAGCTACTTTGGCTGGCGCAACCTGGACGAGGAAAAGATTCAGTCCGACGCCGTTACCCTGAAGCTGGAACACGAACTGAGCGACACCGCCCGCATCGAGAACCAGACCCGTTACAGCCGGGTAGATCGGGATACCACCATTTCTGCGTCTCACGTCAACACTGCCGGAGTGCCCGAGGGTAATTACCTTCCCGCCGGCCCGCAGGCCTATCGCCGGGATGCCCAGACCGAGATGTGGATCAACCAGACCGGTCTGGCCTTTGAGTTCGACACCGGTGCCTTTAAGCACGATATGCTGGTGGGCGGCGAGATCTCCCGGGAAACCTATGATCTGACCACCGGCAGTTACAACCTGAGCGGCAATTACCCGGCCGGCGGCTTTGATCTTTACAACCCGCCGGGTAAATGGACCGGCCCCACCAGCTACGCCAATTCCGGCGGTACCGATGCCGAGCTTGATACCCGTGCCCTCTATGTGTTTGATACCATTACGCTTGCCCCGCAGTGGGATCTGAGCCTGGGCCTGCGCCACGACTGGATTTCCGGCGAAACCACCAACAAGGTCAGTGGCGATACTGCCTCCAGCAGCGATCAGATGTTCAGTGGCCGCGCCGGTATCGTTTACAAGCCTGCCGAGAACGGCCGTATTTATCTGGCCTATGGCACTTCCTTTAACCCGGCGGCAGAGGCTCTTGCCACCTCGGGAAGGGTCTCTGGTGAAAACCTTGAGCCCGAGAAAAACGAGACCTGGGAACTGGGTACCAAGTGGGAGCTACTGGATGGCCGCCTGGGCCTGGACGGTGCCCTGTTCCGGGTCGACAAGACCAATGCCCGTGAAACCAATGAGTTGACCAACGAGCTGGAACTGGCCGGCGAGCAGCGGGTGCAGGGCGTGGAAGTGGGCCTGACCGGTGTGCTGACCGAGCAATGGAAGGTATTTGCCAACTACACTTTCCTCGACAGCGAAACCCTGAAGTCAGTGGCGGCGCCACAAGCGGGTGGCCGCGATTCCGAGGGGCAGCCGCTGGGCAATACACCACGTAACAGCGCCAACCTGTGGACCACCTATGAAATCCTGCCGGGCGTGGAGCTGGGCTATGGCGCCCGTTATGTGGGCTCTCGCTACGTGGCGTCTGATGTGGATGCCAAGATCGACAGCTACTGGGTGCATAATGCCATGGCGTCTTACCAGGTCACCGACGCCTTCAGCCTTCAGCTGAACGTCAATAACCTGTTTGACGAGGAATATGTGGAACGGGTGCGTGGTCGTCCGGGCACCGACACTCGCAGCTCCGCTGTTGAGCTGGGTGACGGCCGCTCCGCCGTGCTGTCTGCCAACTACCGGTTCTGATTTAATGGGGCGCGGGTGTCCCTGGGGCGCTGATGCAGTCGAGCCGCCTGCGTTCCAATGGCCGTATATTTAAACAAAGCCCCTGATGGGGCTTTATTCATTATCAGGAAAAGAGAATTTCACCATGATGCTGCATATACCCGGCGTATTGAGCGCCGAGCAGGTGACCGAATGCCGTGAGCGTCTATTGGCCGCACAATGGGTAGATGGCAATGCCACCGCCGGCTTTCAGTCGGCCCAGGCCAAGAACAACCTGCAATTACCCGAAGACAGTGACACCGGCAGGGCCATCGGCAAGCTGATCACCGAGGCACTGTCTCGTCATCCGCTGTTTGTGGCCGCGGCCTTGCCGGAGAAAATTTTTCCGCCGTTGTTCAACTGTTACCAGGGCGGCCAGTCGTTTGGCATTCATGTGGATAACGCCATTCGCATGAATCCGGTTACGGGCGAGCGTATTCGCACCGACCTATCGGCCACCCTGTTTTTCTGTGACCCGGATGAATACGAAGGGGGCGAGCTGGTGGTGGAAGACACCTATGGTGCCCACAGCGTCAAGCTGCCCGCCGGCGATCTGATCTTGTACCCATCCTCCAGCCTGCACAAGGTGCTGCCGGTGACGCAGGGCGCGCGCATCAGCTCCTTTTTCTGGATTCAGAGCATGGTACGGGACGACGGCCAGCGCAGCCTGCTGTTTGATCTGGATACCGGCATTCAGAGCCTCAACCAGCAACTGGGCAGCGACAGCGAAGCCAGCATTCAGCTCACCGGGGTCTATCACAACCTGCTGCGCCGCTGGGCGTTGTGAGCCGAACAACGGACTGGGTTAACTGGTGGAAGCAGGGTTGCCCTCAGCAAGGCGGTGGGGAGTCATTGATGTACTTTGTATGGCACAGGTCAGTATCCATTGCTGCAGTGCCTGTTTGGCTTCGCTATTGTCGTCGGGCTGAATATCGATCAGTCCATAGCCACGTCGAGAGTGGAGCGGTTGCGTATCCAGGGCGACCAGAATGCCGCTTTCCAGCAAGCCGTCAACCAGCCCCCGCCAACCCATGCCAATGCCCTGGCCCGCGATAACCGCCTGTAACAACAGGGTATAGTTGTTGAATGTCAGCTCTGAAGGGTGCAGGTGGTTGATGCCGGCCCGCTGCTGAAAGTAGCCGGGCCAGTCCATCCAGCTCTGGCCCTGATCGGCCGTGAGCGTCAGCAGCGGCGCATCGGCCAGTTGAGCAAGATCATCAAAAGGACCATGCTCCTGCAGAAAGGCGGGGCTGCAAACCGGAAATACGACTTCGGGCAGTAATCGTGGCACGTTTGCCAGGGTTTGTTCGTCACAGAACACGATGGCAACATCGACTTCCTTGTCTTTCCAGTCCAGTACGCCCTGATTGGTCATGATGCGTACGTCAATCTGGGGGTGAAGGCGGCGAAACAGCGGCAGTCGCGGCATCAGCCAGTAAGCGGCAAACGAGAAGTCGGTGAGAATATTGACCCTGGGATGACGGTGCTGTTGCTGAAGGCGCTCCAGGGTGCGCTCCATGGTGCTGAACCCTTCTCGTACACTGGCAAACAGTGCCTGGCCTGCGTCGGTGAGCCTGACGCCACGATAGACCCGCTCAAATAACGGCAGACCCAGCTGCTCTTCCAGGGTGCGAATGTGCTGGCTGACCGCCGACTGGGTTGAGCGCAGCTCTCTGGCCGCCGCGGTAAAATTCAGCTGGCGGGCCGCAACCTCGAAGACCCGCAGGCTGTTGGGGGACACGGTTCTGTTCAGTAACAACATTAGCTCAGTAGATGTTCATGCTATATCAGAGGACCACTATAGTGGCGCCCGGTTGATGCAGGAATGCCGATTTACGACATGATGTTATTCATTCATAACATTAGCTGAGCTAATTGCAGACATAAAAATTTAACGAGTTTACAGCATGAGGGGTGACTGGGAGACTGGCTACAGTGCCGACGTCCGGCGATGTCAACGACTCAGGGAGAGCCCATTCATGACTGCCAAGCAGCCCAATATTCTGTTTCTTATGGCCGACCAAATGGCCACCTCGTCACTGCCCTTTTACGGTCACCCTTTGGTCAGAACACCCCATTTATCCCGCCTGGCGGACGAAGGAGTGGTGTTTGATTCGGCCTACTGCAACAGCCCGCTGTGCGCACCGTCCCGCTTTACCCTGATGTCTGGCCAGCTGCCATCGCGCATCGGTGGATATGACAACGCCGCCGACTTTCCCGCCGATATTCCCACTTTCGCTCATTACCTGCGGGATGCCGGCTACTTTACCGCGCTGTCCGGCAAGATGCATTTTTGTGGTCCGGATCAGTTGCACGGCTTTGAACAGCGGCTGACGACTGACATCTATCCGGCCGACTATGGCTGGTTCGTCAACTGGGAGGATTTTGAAACCCGCCCCAGCTATTACCACAACATGTCTTCGGTGACCCAGGCCGGCCCCTGCGTGCGTTCCAACCAGCTGGACTTCGATGATGAGGTCAGCTTTCGGGCTCGGCGCTTCCTGTATGACTACGCGCGCAATGGCGAGCCGCGGCCGTTCTGTCTGACGGTCTCGCTGACTCATCCCCACGACCCTTATACCATTCCGCAGCAGTACTGGGATCGTTACGATCACGACGAGATCGACATGCCCAAGGTGCCTTTCTCCCAAGCACTGGCGGATCCCCATTCCCGTCGTTTGCGTCATGTCTATCAGCTGGACGAGCGCACCCTTACCGACGCCCAGATCCGCAATGCGCGCCATGCCTACTACGGATCCATCAGTTATGTGGATGATCAAATTGGCTCTGTGCTCAGCGTATTGAAGGAAACCGGCCTGGATCAGGACACCATTATCGTGTTCTCCGGCGATCACGGCGACATGCTGGGCGAGCGCGGCCTCTGGTACAAGATGAGCTGGTTTGAAGGCTCGGCCCGGGTGCCGATGATTGTTCATGCCCCTGTCCGCTTTGCACCGAAGCGCGTCAGTGAGTCGGTCTCCACCATGGATCTGTTGCCCACCTTTGCCGAGCTGGCAAACAACAATGTGGCGCCTGAATACGCGGCCCCTCTGGATGGCCGCAGCCTGCTGCCGCATCTCAATGGAACCGGTGGCCACGACGAGGTGATTGGCGAGTATCTGGGGGAAGGGGCCATTGCCCCGCTGCTGATGATTCGCCGTGGCCGCTACAAGTTTGTGTATTCGGCGCCCGATCCGGAACAGTTGTTTGATCTGGAAGCGGATCCTCTGGAGCTTAATAACCTGGCTCAGGATTCGGCATATCAGGACCTTTGCCGCGAATTCCGCACCGAGATTGCCTCACGCTGGGACTACGATCGTCTGCATGGCGAAGTGATCGCGAGCCAGCGCCGACGCAGGCTGGTATCCAGGGCGCTGAGCACCGGCAAGGTGACCACCTGGGATCATCAGCCGCTGTTTGATGCCAGCACCCAATATATGCGCAATACCATTGATCTTGATGATCTGGAGCGGCGGGCGCGATTCCCGGTAGCTTCCGAACAGCACTCATGACGGCGGTACTGGGCAGGGCGCAGCGTTACCAGGCACTGTTGCAGTGCCTGGTGCCCTTTACCGGTTGGTTGCCGCAGCAAACCGCGCGTTCGCTGCGGGCGGATATGCTGGCCGGCCTGACCGGGGCCGTGCTGGTGGTGCCGCAAGGGGTGGCCTATGCCCTGCTGGCCGGACTGCCCCCGGAATACGGCCTGTATACCGCCATTATTCCAACCATACTGGCGGCCTTGTTCGGTTCGTCCCGGCAAATGGTCAGCGGACCAACGGCGGCCTTGTCGATTGCCTTGTTTGCCACCCTGCAGCCGGTTGTTGAGGCGGGGATGGGAGAGTTTGTTGCACTGGTGCTGACCCTGACCTTTCTGACCGGACTGTTCCAGTTAGTGCTGGGCCTGGCCCGGCTGGGGGCGCTGGTCAACCTGGTGTCGCATTCGGTGGTCACCGGCTTTACCGCCGGAGCCGCACTGATCATTGCCACCAGTCAGCTTTCCCATGCCCTGGGGCTGGGCCCGCTGGCTGGCAGCGGCTTTTTTGATACCTGGTCCAGGTTGTTTGCACGGCTTGAGGACATTCGGCCTGAAGCCGTGCTGGTGGCCGGGTTCACCCTGGTGGTCAGTCTGGCCTGTCGCCACTGGCTGCCCCGCTGGCCGGGCATGCTGCTGGCGCTGGCCGGGGCGTCTTTGCTGGCGTTCTGGCTCGATCCACAGGGCGTTGTGATTCAGCGCATTGCCGCCGTGCCGTCAGGCCTGCCCCCCTTTTCGATGCCGGATTTGTCCATGGATACCCTGCGCCTGCTGATCCCGGGAGCCATGGCCCTGGGACTGTTGGGGCTGGTGGAAGCATCGGCCATTTCTCGCGCCATGGCGCTTCGCTCCGGGCAGCGAACCAGCAGCAATCAGGAGTTTATTGGTCAGGGGCTGTCCAACCTGGGAGGCGCCTTCTTTTCGAGCTATGTCTCTTCGGGCTCTTTTACCCGCTCGGGACTCAATGCCAGTGCCGGGGCCCAATCACCACTGGCGGCGGTCATGGCCGCCCTGTTTCTGGCGCCCATGGTGCTGCTGGCGACGCCGTTACTGGATTATGTGCCTATGCCCGCCATGGCCGGCATGTTGCTGCTGGTCGCCGCCAACCTGGTCGATCGGCACAGTATTCGCGAAGCGCTGACGGTCAGCCGGTCGGAAACCACGGTGCTGCTGATCACTTTTGCCAGCACCCTGCTGCTGGCGCTGGAGTTTGCGATCTTTCTTGGCGTACTGGCTTCACTGGCACTCTATTTGCTTAAAACGACACGACCACCCGTGGTGCCCTGTTCCCTGTCTCAGGCCCCCGATGAAGTTCGTCTGGCGGTCGAGGAAGCGTCCTGCATGGTGGTGCGGATTGACGGCTCCCTGTTTTTCGGCGCCTGTGACTCGATTGCTCGTCGGCTGGAGGCGTATGAGCGTCCCAACCTGGTGATCCTGGCGGAAGGCATCAATTTTATCGATCTCAGTGGTATTCACCTGCTTCAGCAACAGGCAAGCCGTTGTCGAAGCAGGGGAGGAAGGTTGTATCTGGCAAGGGCCAAGGCCGATGTGCAGGCTCGCCTGCAACGGGCCGGTACTCTTGATCAGCAAAGGTTCACGGTAGTCACACTATGAGAGGGATTCTCTATGACACAGCAACATACAGGCAACGGGCAGGAAGGCCGCCTCAACCTGGCCGTCTTTCACGGCTCGGTGGCGGGAATACTGATATTTTTGATCTATACGATAGCCTATACCGAACATGCCAATGCGCTGTTTAACGCCGGTCTGGACTGGATTGGCCAGACCTTTGGCTGGTATTACATGCTGGTGATCACCTCCTACCTGGTCTTCGTGGGAGTGATTGGTGTCTCGCGCTTCGGCAAGATCCGCCTTGGACCGGATCACTCGCGACCGGAGTTTTCACTGTTGTCCTGGTCGGCCATGCTGTTTGCTGCCGGCATCGGTGGCGCCATTTTATTCTTCGTGGTGTCCGAGCCGCTGACCCATTACCTGACGCCCCCCGTCGGCGCCGGCGGCGATATCGACGCCCAGCGCCGGGCCATGGTGCAAACCTTTATGCACTGGGGCATTTCGGGCTGGGGAGTGTTTGTGGTGATGGGCATGGCACTGGCCTATTTCAGCTATCGCCATCGCCTTCCGCTGGCCATTCGCTCAACCCTGTATCCCCTGCTGGGAAAGCGCATCTACGGTCCGATTGGCAATGCCGTGGACATTGCTTCCGTCGTGGCGACCGTGTTCGGCATTGCCACCGCCCTCGGCATTGGTGTGATGCAGATGAATTACGGGCTGGCCTACCTGTTTGACGTGCCGGAAGGGCTGACCACCCAGACGCTGCTGATCCTGCTGGTGGTTATCCTGGCGACCCTGTCGGTGGTGAGCGGGGTCAACAAGGGCATTCGCCGGCTGTCGGAATTCAACCTGCTGATGGTGGCCGCCGTGGTGCTGTTTGTGCTGCTGCAGGGAGACACCCTGATGCTGCTCAATGCCCTGGTGATGAACACGGGAGATTATCTGACCGCCCTGGTTGGCAAGAGCTTTGATACCTATGCCTATCACCCCGACGCCAAGGGCTGGTTCAGTGGCTGGACCGTGTTTTTCTGGGGCTTCTGGATTGCCTGGGCTCCCTTTGTCGGCCTGTTTCTGGCGCGTATTTCCCGCGGCCGTACCATTCGCGAGTTTGTTGCCGGGGCTCTGTTCATTCCGCTTATCTTTGTGATGGTGATGATTTCCGTGCTGGGCAACAGCGGCATCAACATGGTGGAGCAGGGGCTGGTGGTGCTGGGCGAGCAGGCCATCAATATGCCCCAGGCAACCATCTATACCCTGCTGGAGCAGCTGCCCTGGGTTGGCCTCACCGCCAGTGTCGTGGTGCTGTTAAGCATCATTTTCTTTGTAACCTCGGCCGACTCCGGGGCACTGGTGCTGTCCAACTTCACCTATATACTGCGTGACGTCAATCATGATGCGCCGGTTCGGCTGCGTATCTTCTGGTCGGTGCTGATTGGCCTTATCACCATGGTGCTGTTGATGGCCGGCGGCTTCAGAACCCTGCAGAGTGCGGTGGTGATCACCGCCCTGCCATTCTCGGCAATCATCGTGCTGAGCATGATCGGTCTCTATCGTTCGTTAAGAATAGAAGCCGGCAAACTGGAGGCGCGCCAGCAGGTGGTGACCGGCAACGGTGCCGTGCTTGACTGGCGGGAGCGGCTCGATCGTACCCTGGATGGTGCCACCCATGATCGTGCAGACGCCACCATACGCCATGCGATTCGTCCGGCCATGACCGAGCTGGTGGAGGAGCTGACCCGGCGGGGCCAGCATGCCAGCCTGATTGAGCGGGAAACCGATGAAGAACGGCTGCCGTGTCCCATGTTGCGGGTGGATTTCGAGGGAGCCCCGAGCTTTATTTACGAGATCCATACGCGGCGTATGCAGCCACCGAGTTTTTTGCTGGCGGATGACGACTATTACCTTCGCCTTGATGTGCATCTGGCCGATGGTAGCGTAGGGCAGGATCTCAATGGTTACACCCGGCTGCAGGTGGCACACGATATACTGAATGAGTTTCAGCAACACCTGCACTTTCTGACCCAGGCCGGGGTAGAAGGTAACCTGGAACATATTCCCGATCACCAGGCGGACCGTGAGCAGGCCGTGGCCAGCGGCAAGGTAGGCTGCCTGGAAACATCGAAAGCCTATTCCTGAGTGATAACGCCGCAGACAAAAACGGGCGGCCAGTCTGACTGGCCGCCCGTTTTTTATGTTTGAGGACGGTGCCGGCCTCGGGCGATCGTGGGTCAGCCGGCCTGCTCGGCGTGCGCGGCCTCGGTGGCCTCATCGGCTTGCGGCTTGTTCATCGGCATGATGATGTTCATCACGATGGCGGTGATGCCGCCGGCGGAGATGCCGGATGCAAACACGTTCTTAATGATGTCGGGCATAAACTGCAGAATGTCCGGTCGCTGGGAAATGCCCAGGCCCATGCCAAAGGAAATGGCGATGATGAACAGGGCGCGGCGATCCAGTGTTTCCCGGGACAGAATGCGCACGCCGGCGGCGGCGATGGAGCCGAACATCACCAGGGTGGCGCCCCCCAGTACCGGCTCGGGAATGCGCTGCACCAGGGTGCTGATGGCCGGGAACAGGCCCATGATCACCAGAATGGCGGCCACAAAGAAGCCCACGTGGCGGCTGGCCACGCCGGTCATCTGGATCACGCCGTTGTTCTGGCTGAAGGTGGACACCGGAAAGGTGTTGAAGATGGAGGCCAGCGAGGAGTTCACACCGTCACCCAGTACGCAGCCCTTGAGCCGGCGCATGTACACCGGACCGGATACCGGCTCGCCGGACACTTCAGAGGTGGCGGTGGTGTCGCCAATGGCTTCCAGTGAGGTGATCACATAGACCAGCACCAGCGGAATAAACAGGGAAGCGTCAAATCCCAGGCCGTATTGCATGGGAATGGGCAGGGCCACGGTGGGCAGACTGTCCGACAGCGGCGCCAGCTTGCCCATCTGCCAGGCCAGCAGGGTGCCGGCGACCATGGCCACCAGAATGGAGGACAGGCGAACATAGGGGTTGCGGCTGCGGTTCATCAGAATAATGATGCCGAGCACGGTACCCGCCAGCGCCAGGTTCTCCAGGGAGCCGAACTCGCCGGCTTCCATGGCACCAAAGCCGCCGCCGATGGAGGTCAGGCCCAGCTGGATCAGGGTCAGGCCGATCAGGGTTACGATAATGCCACTGACCAGGGGGGAGATGATGCGTCGGGCCAGATGCAGAAAGCGGGAGATGATCATCTCGGTGGGGGCGGCCAGCAGGGCGGTGCCGAAAATGGCCGCCAGCATGGCTTCGGTGGTAACGCCACCGTCCTTCATGGCCAGGCCGCTGGCGATGATGGGGCCGAGAAAGTTAAAGCTGGTGCCCTGAATCGACAGCAGGCCGGTACCGATGGGGCCGAACCGCTTCATCTGAATAAAGGAAGCTACACCGGTAATAAACAGCGACATGCTGATGATGTGGGCGGTGTCGGCGGCGGGAATGCCCAGGGCCTGGCAGATGATCAGCGGCGGCGTGATCACCGCCACAAACAGGGCCAGCAGGTGCTGAACGGCGGCAAACAGGGACTGCCAAAAGGGCGGCTTGTCATGAAGCCGGTATACCAGTTCGCTCTGGTTTGAAGGTTGCTGCGTGTGATTAGACATATTTTTTCCGGTGTGTTGCAACTGGGTTGTCATTGTTATGGTTATGCTGGCGGCCGAACCGCCGAAGGGCGCATAGAATACTGGATATGGGATAAAACGGCCAGTAATTGAACGCATGTTTTGTGTGTAATGTGTACAGTTTCTGTATGGAATGCATTCACTTGACTCAAAAATCAGTCTTTTGGGACAGAATGGTATTGAGACTGACTTTCTTTTAAAATTCCGTCCCCTTTGGCGATTCGAACGAGCAATCAAGACAACATGGAACCGATTTCGGCGCTGGCCGACGTCCTTCACAGCGAGATCTGGCTGCCCCTCTGGCGGCGTTTTGCCGGCCTGTTCGATCTGAATGGCCGCTTGGGCGTGGTGTTTCTCGCCATTTCCTTTACCGTGGCCTTCCTGCTGTACCGGCGGCGAGGCGCCGTGGGCAGCTTTGGCCAGTTTCTCGGTGGCCGGCGGGTCTGGCTGCATCGCTCCGCCCTGATCGATTACCAGTACTATTTTCTGCGGGTATTGCTGCACGCGGCCCTGGTCGTGCCGGTGCTGGCCTGGCTGGATCCTTATCTGCTGCGCTCGGGGGATGTCAGTGCCCGGTTAACACAGTGGTGGGGTGAGCGTCCCTGGCAGGGGGAAAGCACCGCGCTGATGCTGGCCTATGGCCTGGGCGCCTTTCTGGTGTCGGACTTTGTGCATTACTGGGTGCACAGGGCCTTTCATGGTCGCTGGTTGTGGGAGTTTCACAAGGTGCATCATTCCGCCACCGTGATGGTGCCGCCCACCGCCAGCCGCATTCATATTGTGGAGAAGCTGATTGAAAAACTGTGTAAGGGCACGGCGCTGGCGCTGTTTGCCGGGCTGTTTTTCTATTTCAGCGGCGGCCAGGTAAGCAAGTACACCCTGTTTGGTGTCAGCTATATGGTGCTGTTGTTCAATTCGCTGGCGGCCAACCTGCGCCACAGCCATGTGTGGCTGTCGTTTGGCCCCGTGGTGGAGCATGTGCTCAACAGTCCGGCCCAGCATCAGATCCATCACAGCAAAGATCCAAAGCACTTCAGCCTGAACTATGGCACCAACCTGTCGATCTGGGACTGGATGTTCGGCACCCTGTATGTGACCACCTCAACGCCGGAGCCGCTTGAGTTTGGGGTGGGGGAAAAAGACAACCTGCGTTACCAGCGCATGACAACCCTGATTCTACGACCATTCTGGGTGACCGGGGGCAAGCTGTGGCGGGCCCTGACCGAGTGCTGGCCGCGGGCTCTTGTGAGAAGCGGAAGGCGGCGGCTAGAATAGCGCCTTTTTCGCCGGGAGAGCGGCCATGGAATTCGACTTTTTACGTGATCTGGACGGCCGCTGCCGGGCCCGGTGTGACATGGGCCATGAGGCCTTTGGCCAGTGGCTGACCGACGAGGTGGATGCCGCCGAAGCCACGCGGCTGCTGGACGCCATCGCCGGGCTGGATGCGCGTCAGCAGGACGAGCTTCGCCGGGAATACGCCGAATTCACCCTGGCCCTGGGCGACGGCGAGGCCGAGCTTATCGGCCACGGCCTGGCCTTTGACGGCGGCGAGCTGGAAGAGGGCATGAGCTATTATGACGACGCCCACTACGCCGGCTGCGGCCTGGACGATCTGGCCCGGCTGCTGACCCAGTGGCGGGAGTTTATTCAGAGCCGGTGAGGGGTGATAAACACAGCGACTGGGTCTGATATCGGACCTGTATTTCTCCTTACGTCTTACCCCCTTACGGCCACAGGCGACAGCCTAGAACTTTACCTTTCCGCGAGAGCTTTTGATCTTGCCCCTGTGGGTCTTGCTGTCGGTGCGTTTGGCCTTTGCCGCCCTGCTGGGCTTGGTGGGGCGGCGCACCTTGACCGGCTTGCCGGCTTTTTGCAGCAGGGCCACCAAGGCCTCCCTGGCCGCTTCCCGATTCATCAATTGACTGCGTTCGCTTTCCACCCTGATTAATATCCAGCCGCTGGGCAGCACGCGGTGATCCCGCATTTTCGCCAGCGCCTCCTTGTAACCCTCAGGCAGGCTGGGGCTGCTGGCGTAGTCAAAGCGCAGTTGCACCGCGGAGTCGGTCTTGTTGACGTGTTGACCTCCGGGGCCACCGGCACGAGTGGTAATAAACTCCAGTTCCCGTTCCGGAATGCTTACTCGGGCGGAAATTTCCAGCATGTAACTTTCCTTTGCACTGTTTTGGTGCGCGCTGTCGGATGGATGCACCAGCATAACATGATGCTCATTGCACCATCCAAGGGAATGATTTTAAGTTATTGATTTTAATGGTTTAAAAAATTGGCACGAAGCTTGTAAAGAACAGGGGGACTTTCTTTTCTGCGCGAGGAGCCCCCCATGAAAATGATTTGCGCCATTATCAAACCCTTCAAGCTCGACGATGTGCGTTCGGCCCTGTCCAGCCTGGGTATAGATGGTATGACGGTCAGTGAAGTCAAAGGATTTGGCCGCCAGAAGGGGCACACCGAGTTGTATCGGGGTGCCGAATACCAGGTGGATTTTCTGCCCAAGATCAAGCTGGAGATCGCCGCCCAGAGTGAAGACGTGGAGCGGGTGATCGAGACCATTACCGAGGCTGCCGGAACCGGCAAAATCGGAGACGGCAAGATCTTCGTATTTGACCTGCTGCAAACGGTACGTATTCGTACCGGTGAGCGGGACGTGGAAGCCATTTAAGGGAGAACAATGTCATGGATGCATTAACCGAAGTGAAATTTGCCCTCGACACCTTTTACTTTTTGATGTCGGGCGTGCTGGTAATGTGGATGGCTGCCGGCTTTGCCATGCTGGAAGCCGGCCTGGTTAGAGCCAAGAACACCACCGAAATTCTGACCAAGAACATTTTGCTGTTTGCCATCGCCTGCACCATGTACCTGCTGGTGGGTTACCACATCATGTATGTGGATAATGCCGAAGGCGGCTGGTTGCCGAGCCTGGGCAGCCTGATTGGCAGCCCCAGTGCCGATGCGGATCACTCCCTGGAGTCCGATTTCTTCTTCCAGGTGGTATTCGTGGCTACCGCCATGTCCGTGGTATCCGGTGCCGTGGCCGAACGTATGAAGCTGTGGGCTTTCCTGGGCTTCTCCGTGGTGCTGACCGGCTTTATCTATCCGCTGGAAGGCTATTGGACCTGGGGCGGTGGTTTCCTGTCCGAGCTGGGCTTCAGTGACTTCGCCGGCTCCGGCATTGTGCACATGACCGGTGCCGCCGCGGCCCTGGCCGGTGTGCTGCTGCTGGGGGCTCGTAAGGGCAAATATGGCAAAAACGGCGCCATTCACCCGATTCCCGGCTCCAACATGCCGCTGGCGACCCTGGGTACCTTTATTCTGTGGATGGGCTGGTTCGGCTTTAACGGCGGCTCTCAGTTGCTGCTGTCGGATGTGGAAAACGCCACTGCCGTATCCAAAATCTTCGTTAACACCAACGCCGCCGCTGCCACCGGTGCCATTGGCGCACTGCTGGTCACCAAAATCACCTGGGGCAAGGCAGATCTGACCATGATTCTCAACGGTGCCCTGGCCGGTCTGGTGGCGATTACTGCCGACCCGCTGTCACCGAGCCACCTGTGGTCTGCCGCCATTGGTCTGCTGGCCGGCGTGTTGGTGGTGTACTCCATCGTGGCCCTGGACAAACTGCGCATCGATGATCCTGTGGGTGCCATTTCGGTACACGGTGTGTGCGGCATTCTGGGCCTGCTGCTGGTACCGGTGGCCAACACCGATGCCACCTTCTTTGCCCAGCTGGTCGGCATCCTGGTTATTGGCTGCTGGGTATTCGGTGCCAGCCTGCTGGTGTGGTACCTGCTCAAGCGCACCATGGGTATTCGTGTGGGTGAGGAAGAAGAGATGTCGGGCATGGACCAGATAGACTGCGGCATCGACGCCTATCCCGAGTTCGTTACCCTCAAGCCGCGCTGATTGCCGGCCCAGTAACACGCTTACGTCACGAGGCCGCCGGGTCTTGTTTTGAGGAGCCTTGTGCTCCTCTTTTTTTGATCCGCCTCAAAACACCGAAGTGAAGATAACAATTTTTATTATTTGAGTGTTCGCCGGTGGTTGATTCCCTCTTGGAGCCCGGTATACTGCTGAACGTTAATTATTCTCAGTCAACCAATGGAACCGGATAATGACCAGACCGTTTTTCCTCACCGCCGCCGCTGCCCTGCTGGCTTCCAGCTTCACCGCCCAGGCTGCAGCCGAAGAAGTCAACGTCTACTCCAACCGTCAGGAATTCCTGATCAAGCCCATGCTCGACACCTTTACCAAGGAAACCGGTATCGATGTGAACGTGGTCTTTATCAAGGACGGCATGGGTGAACGTCTGGAGCGGGAAGGTCGTCTTTCTCCGGCCGATCTGGTGCTGACCGTGGACGTCAGCCGCCTGATGGACGTGGTGGACAAGGATCTGACCCAGCCGGTGCAAAGCGACGTGCTGGAACAAAACATTCCGGCCCAATATCGCGATGCCGACGGCAAGTGGTTCGCGGTAACCACCCGCGCCCGTGCCATTTACAGCTCGGTTGACCGGGTGGGCAAGCGTGACGACATTACCTATGAAGAGCTGGCGGATCCCAAGTACAAGGGCAAGATCTGTACCCGCAGCGGCAAGCATCCCTACAACGTGGCGCTGACCGCCTCCATGATTGCCGAGCACGGCAGCGAGTACACCAAAAACTGGCTGCAGGGCCTGAAAGATAACCTGGCGCGCAAGCCCCAGGGCGGCGACCGGGATCAGATCAAGGCCATTCGTGACGGCGTGTGTGACTATGCCCTGGGCAACAGCTACTACTACGGCGTGATGCTGACCAACGACGATCAGCGTGAAGCGGCCGAGTCCGTCTACATCAACTTCCCCAATCAGGGCGATCGTGGCACCCACGTCAATATCTCCGCCGTGGCCATGACTCAGCATGCCAAGAACAAGGATGCGGCCCTCAAGCTGATGGAGTTCCTGGCCGGCGACGAAGCCCAGCACCTGTATGCGTCCGCCAACCACGAATATCCGGTCAAGCCGGGCGTGGATCCGTCCGACCTGGTGAAGGCCTGGGGTGACTTCAAGTCCGATACCCTGCCGCTGACCGACGTGGCCAAACACGCCCAGGAAGCGATCAAGCTGGTAGACGAAGTGAAATACGATCTGTAAAAAGACGGGGGCCTGTCCCCCGTTTTGAGTTGTACATGAAAAGATATGGTTGGACGGTCAGCAGCTGGGGCATCGCCCTGGTGCTGACCTTGCCGATTCTGGCACTGATAGTCGAAGCCCTGTTGCCCGCAGAAGACATCTTCCGTCATCTGTGGGCTTCTGTGCTTCCGGCCTACATTGGCAACACCTTCTGGCTGGTGTCGCTGGTGATGGGCTTGAGCCTGCTGTTTGGCCTGCCCGCCGCCTGGCTGATGGCCATGTGCGAGCTGCCCGGACGCCGCTGGTTGCAGTGGGCACTGATATTACCCCTGGCCATGCCGTCCTACATTGTCGCCTTTGTCTATACGGACTTGCTCGACTATTCCGGCCCGGTGCAGCTGGCGCTGCGCGACTGGTTCGGCTGGCAGTCTGCCGGCGACTACTATTTTCCTCCCATTCGTAGTCTCGGGGGCGCCGCCCTGGTGCTGGGACTGGTGCTCTACCCCTACGTCTACCTGCTCGGGCGCACCGCCTTTCTGGAACAGTCCACCAGCCTAATTCAGTCCAGCCGGCTGCTGGGCTGCACGCCCTGGCAAAGCTTTTGCCGGGTCAGCCTCCCCCTGGCCCGTCCCGCCATTGCGGTGGGGCTGTCACTGGTGGCGATGGAAACCCTGGCCGAGTTCGGCACCGTCAATTTCTTTGCGGTCAACACCCTGACCACGGCGGTGTACGACACCTGGCTTGGCTATGGCAGCCTGCAGGCGGCGGCCAAGATCTCCGCCATCATGCTACTGGTGGTGATGGTGCTGCTGAGCCTGGAGCGCATGAGCCGCAAGCGCCAGCAGGTGTTTCAAAAGAGCATGGGCCACGAGCAGGAGGCCGGCTACCGGCTCACCGGCGGCCGAAAATGGGCGGCGCTGGCGTTCTGCTGGGGCCTGGTCGGTCTCGGCTTCCTGCTGCCTTTTGTCATTCTGTGCTACCACGCGGTGCGCTATTTCGATCAGGCCTGGAATGCCCGCTTCTTTGAATACAGCCTTAACAGCCTGGTGCTGTCGGCGGTGGTGGCGGTGCTGGGGCTGGCCATTGCCCTGCTGCTGGGCATGACCCACCGGCTCAAGGGCAAGCGTCATACCGTGCTGCCGTTGCGGCTGGCGGCCATGGGCTATGCCCTGCCCGGCACCGTGCTGGCCATTGGGGTGCTGGTGCCGCTGACTATGATGGACTTTGCCATCAACGATCTGGCGCTGTGGCTGAGCTTGCCCGAGCCTGGCCTGCTGCTGACCGGTACCATGACCGCCATCGCCTTTGGCTATTTGGTGCGTTTTGGTGCCATGGCCATCGGGGCGGTGGAAAGCAGCCTGAACAAGGTGTCGCCATCCCTCGATATGGTGACCCAGACCATGGGCTATGGCCCGGCGGCCATGATTCGTCGAGTGCACCTGCCGCTGATTCGCAAGGGCATGCTGGCCGGGGCCCTGCTGGTGTTCATTGAATGCATGAAGGAACTGCCGGCGGCGCTGCTGCTGCGGCCGTTCAACTTTCAGACCCTGGCCACCTATGTGTATCAGTTTGTTTCCGACGAGCAACTGGAGCTGGGGGCGCTGCCCGCCATCGTGATTGTGCTGGTGGGGCTGATACCTCTGATTTTTCTAAACCGTTCACTGGAGCAACATCACTGATGGCGGCACTCACGATTGACGACATTTGTTGCAGTTACAACGGCAAGGCGGTGCTGGATGGCCTGTCGCTGCGGGTAGAAAGCAATGAAATCATGTGCCTGCTGGGTGCCAGCGGCTGCGGCAAGACCACCCTGCTGAAGGCGGTGGCCGGGTTGCTGCCGGTGTCTGGCGGGGACATTTGCATCAACAGCCGCAAGGTCAACGGCAACGGCGCGGCGGTGGTGCCGGAAGAGCGCAATATCGGCATGATTTTTCAGGATTATGCCCTGTTTCCCCACCTCAACGTGGCGCAAAACGTGGCCTTTGGCCTGCAGAGCAAGGAAAGCAACAAGGCGGTGATTCGGACGCGGGTCGACGAGGTGCTGGAGCTGGTCAACCTGGCCGGCCTGGGCGAGCGCTATCCGCACCAGCTTTCCGGTGGCCAGCAGCAGCGAGTGGCCATTGCCCGGGCGCTGATCTGCCGGCCCCAGCTGATGTTGCTGGACGAGCCTTTTTCCAATATTGATACTCAGGTTCGCATGCGCCTGATCAGTGAAATTCGCAGCCTGCTCAAGGAGCAGGGCATCAGCGCCATCTTTGTGACCCACAGCAAGGAAGAGGCCTTTGCCTTTGCCGACAAGCTGGCGCTGTTTCGCCAGGGCCACATCGAACAGGTGGGCCGGCCGCAAACCCTGTATCAGCATCCGCAGACCCCCTTTGTGGCCGACTTTCTCGGTCAGAGCAACTATGTGCCGGCCACGGTGCACGACAGCCACAGCCTGCAGACTCCCCTGGGCCGGATTGCCAGCCTGGCGGCCATTAGTGCCGAGCCCGGCAGTGAAGGTCGGCTGTTGCTGCGACCGCGTCAGCTGCTGCTGAGCGAAGCGGAGCAGGGCAATGGCCGGGTGCTGGAGCAGCAGTTTCTCGGTGCCCATACCCGCTGTCTGGTGGAATGCCAGGGGTTGACCCTGGAGGTGAGCATCAACGAGCCGCTGCCGGCAGTGGCCAATGTGCAGGTGACCGTGGCACCCCATGCCCTGACCTTTTTTCCCGACGAAGCCGAGCGCCGGCGGGAAGTGGCGTGAGGCGGGCAACATCCAGGTTGGAATGAGTCCTGCTTAATTCCAGCCTGCCTTGATCATCCCCCATCCCCAGTGTCACTGTTTGCCGTTATACTGACCTCTTTTGAAGCAATGGAAGAGCAAAGAATGACAGCACAAGCCGGCATTTGCGCCGAACCCAATCTTCACGCCCATTACCTGTTTTTCAATATTTTACCCGGCCATCAGTCCGAGGTAAGAAACAAGCTCAAGGCCGTGCCCGCGTTGTGGCGGGAGCTGGCCGATACTTATTCGAATGCCGCCTTTTCCGGCCTGGTGGCCATCGGTCACCAGGCCTGGGACGAGCTGTATCCACGGCAGCGCCCCGCCGAGCTGCGTGCCTTTCCGGCCCAGGGAGAAGGCGAACGCGCGGCGCCGGAAACGCCCTTTGATCTGTTCTTTCAGCTGCGTGCCGATCGCCTCGACGTGGCCTATATCGCGGTGCAGAAGGTGATGGCGCTGCTGGCAGGAATGGTGGAGCTCAAGGACGAGCGCCAGGGCTTTCGTTACCTGGATAGCCGCGACATGACCGGCTTTGTGGACGGCACCGAAAACCCGCAAGGCGAAGACAGGGCAACCGTTGCCCTGGTGGCCGAGGGGCCCTTTGCCGGCGGCAGCTATGTGCATGTACAGCGCTACCATCACCGCATGGCCCGCTGGCAAAAGCTGGCGCTGAAGACGCAGGAAGACATTTATGGCCGCACCAAGGCCGATAACATCGAGTATGCTGCAGCCGACAAACCGATGACCGCCCATACCCGGCGTACCAGCCTGAAGGACACCAACGGCAACAGCATGGAAATTCTGCGCCAGAGCATGCCCTGGGGCAGTGCCACCGAGCAGGGACTGGTGTTTATTTCCTGCTGCCGTACGCCACTACACTTTACCCGCATGCTGGAGAGCATGTACCGGCGTGACGAGCAGGGGAATTTTGATCATTTAACACTGTTTACCCGGGCGGAAACCGGCGCCGCGTTTTTCGCGCCATCGGAAAACTGGCTGTTATCGCAGGGGGATGCGTAACCCCGAGTGAAAAGGGAGGGGAGAGGAGTGAGGGGGACTGCGCACTGGCGCTCAGGGCGCCTCACCCCTTACTCTTCACCCCTCTTGGTGCGTTCGCTTACACGTATTGTTCGAACAGCTCCAGTACGCTCTGGTACAGCTCTTCGATGGGGGTTTCCTTGGTGGGGGTAATAAAGATGGTGTCATCGCCGGCAATGGTGCCGAGAATGCCTTCGGCCCGGCCAAGGGAGTCGAGCATGCGGGCGATGAGCTGGGCCGCCCCCGGGCTGGTATGAATGACAATCAGCGCGCTGTTGTGACCCACGTCCAGCACCAGGTTCTTGAGCTGGCTGCTGCTGGTGGGCACGCCCAGTTCGACCGGCAGGCAATACACCATTTCCATCTTGGCATTGCGGGTACGCACGGCGCCGAATTTGCTCAGCATGCGTGACACCTTGGACTGGTTGATGTTTTCAAACCCCAGCTCCTGCAGGGCATTAACGATTTCCGCCTGGGAGCCAAAGCGTTCCTCTTTAAGCAACGCCTTGAATGCCTTGACCAGTTGTTCCTGTTTTTCGTTCATTTTTTGCAGCCGACCGAGCGTGAGTGAATGGGGCATATTGTCTATCCGTTATGGGGTTTTATCAAGGAATAGTCATTTATCTTGCATAAAGATGCAGATTTAGCTTGCATTAACAATAATGCAAAATAAAATCAGCCAAAGACTCTGACAGATGAAGTGAACATAGCGCATGGGCATAGAATTCAGCGGCATAAGCAAGTCCTGGGCCGGGCAGGAAATTTTAAGCCAGGTTTCGCTGCAATGCGACGCCGGAGAGACATTAGTGCTACTTGGGCCCAGTGGCGCAGGAAAAAGTTCTTTGCTCAGGCTGATGAACCTGCTGGATGTGCCGGATGCCGGCACCCTGGCCATGGCCGGTGAGCAATTCAGCTTTCCCGCCGACGACAACGGCCGTCTGGCAAGACGGGCGCAGGAGTTGCGCCGCAAGGTGGGCATGGTGTTTCAGCAATACCATCTGTGGCCCCATCTGACCGTGGAGCAAAACTTGCTGGAAGCCCCGCTCAAGGTGCTGGGCATGAACAAGGCCGAGGCCAGAGACAAGGCCGCCGGCCTGTTGGCTCAGCTCAAGCTGGCCGACAAGCGTCAGGCCTGGCCCGGTGCCTTGTCCGGTGGCCAGCAGCAGCGGGTGGCCATCGCCCGGGCACTGATGATGAACCCCGAGGTGTTGTTGTTTGACGAACCCACGGCGGCGCTGGATCCGGAGATCACCAAGGAGGTGGCGGAGATCATTTTACAACTGGGCAAAACCGGTATTACCCAGGTGATCGTTACCCACGAAGTCGGCTTTGCCCGCCGAGTGGCGACCAAGGTCGCCTATCTGGAGCAGGGCAAGCTGGTGGAATACGGCGACGCTGCTTTGCTTGACCATCCCCAGACCAAGCGTCTGGCGGAATTTCTGACTCATTGATAAGGACATACCCATGAAAAAGACCCTGTTGTCCCTGGCCCTGCTGGCCGCCGCCGGCAGCACCGCCGCCCAGGCCGACGAAGTAAAGTTCGTGACCAACGCCGCCTATCCTCCCTTTGAATTCGTTGACGACAACAACGAAATGCAGGGGTTTGACATCGATCTGGCCAAGGCCCTGTGTGAAGTGGCAGAGCTTGAGTGCAGCTTTCACAATCAGGCCTTTGACAGCCTGATCCCCAGCCTCAAGTTCAAGCGCTATCATGCCGCCATCGCCGCCATGGACATTACTCCGGAGCGGGCCGAGCAGGTCGACTTCAGCGACATCTACTACGAGAACTCTGCGGTGTTTGTGGCACCCGCCGGCCAGTTCAATGCCATTGAGGCCCTCAAGGACAAAACCGTGGGCGTGCAGAACGGCACCTCGCACCAGAAGTACATTCAGGACAACCTTGAAAGCGATGGCCTGGATCCCCGTGCCTACCCGAGCGTGCAGGACGCCCTGCTGGATCTGACCAACGGCCGCATTGAAGCCGTGTTTGCCGACACCGCCGTGGTGGGTGACTGGCTGGCCAAGTCCGAAGGCTATGACGTCGTAGGCGAGGCGGTGACCGACGACAACTACTTTGGCACCGGCTTTGGCATTGCCGTCACCAAGGGCAACCAGGAACTGCTCGACAAGCTCAACCAGGGCCTGGCCGAACTTAAGGCCAACGGCACCTATGATCGGCTCTACGGCAAGTACTTCCCGCACTGATGATGACGCATCTGTTTAATGCCGGCCTGATGACCCTCGGGCTGGCATTGGTCTCGTTGGTGGTGGGCATGGTGCTGGCCATGCTGTTCTGCGGCGCGGAAATGAGCCGCTGGCGGCTGTTGCGGCTGCCGGCGTCCGCGCTCACTACCGTGCTGCGTGGCCTGCCGGAAATTCTGGTGGTGTTCTTTATCTATTTTGGCTCCACCCATTTGCTGTTTTTGCTGACCGGGGAATACATTGAATTCAGCCCGTTCTGGTGCGGGGTGACCGCACTGTCGTTGCTGTTTGCCGCCTATGGCGCCCAAACCCTGCGCGGGGCGCTCAATGCGGTGTCTCGCGGCCAGCGGCAGGCGGCCCTGGCACTGGGTTTGCCCCCCTTGTACAGCTTTTTTCGCATCGTGCTGCCCCAGGCCTGGCGCCATGCCCTGCCGGGGCTCGGCAACCAGTGGCTGGTGTTGCTGAAAGACACCGCGCTGGTGTCGTTGATTGGCGTGCATGATCTTATGCATCAGGCCAAGACCGCGGCGGCCAGTACCTATGAGCCCTTTACCTGGTATGCCTCGGCGGCGCTGATCTATTTGGCCATTACCCTGATCAGCCAGCAGGGCCTGAAACGACTGCAGGCGAGGGTGACCCGCTATGACTAAATTGCTCGATTACTCCCTTGCCTTGCTGGACGGCCTGCAGATCACCTTGCTGATCACCACCACCGGCCTGCTGCTGGGCCTGGTGATCGCCCTGTTGCTGACCTGGATCCTGGACAAGCGGGTACCGGTGCTGAACTGGCTGGCGGAAGGCTATTTGCTGCTGATCACCGGAACGCCCTTGCTGGTGCAGATCTTTCTGATCTACTACGGCCCGGCCCAGTTCGACAGCATCAAGCAAAGCTGGGCCTGGCAGTATCTGCGCGAGCCAATGTTCTGTGCCATTCTGGCCCTGGGCATGAATGCCGGCGCCTACACCTGCCGGTTGTTCAAGGGCGCACTGGACGCGGTGCCCAAGGGCGAAACCCTGGCCTGCCGCGCGCTCGGCATGAGCGAATGGCAGACCCTGAGTGTGAAGTTGCGCCACGCCATGCGCCGAGTGATTCCGGCCTATTCCAACGAGGTGGTGCTGGTGCTCAAGGGCAGTTCCCTGGCCAGCACCATCTCCATTATGGACATTATGGGCTTGGCCCAGCGCATCAACGGCCAGACCTACGACACCCTGACGGTATTCGGCGTGGCCGGAGTAATCTACCTGCTGATGAACAGCCTGTTGACCTGGCTGTTCCGGTTGCTGGAGCGGCGTGCGCTGGCGTTTCAGCAACAGGGATGAATGAGCCGGCTGGCTCACAGAACTGTTACATTTGATGGGCCTGGGCATTGTGTTTGCACGGCGGTTTCGCTATTTTGCATAGGCCTAGGAAACGTATAACTATTCAATAATAAACGGAGTTCAGCTATGAAAGTTGCCGTACTCGGAGCTGCCGGTGGTATCGGCCAGGCTCTCGCCCTGCTGTTGAAGAACAACCTGCCTGCCGGCTCTGAACTGAGCCTGTATGATATCGCTCCTGTCACTCCCGGCGTTGCTGCCGATCTGAGCCACATCCCCACCGCCGTAAGCGTGGTTGGTTTTGGTGGTGAAGATCCCACTCCGGCCCTGACCGGCGCCGACATCGTGCTGATCTCCGCCGGTGTGGCCCGCAAGCCGGGCATGGACCGTGCCGACCTGTTCAACGTGAACGCCGGCATCGTCAAGAACCTGATCGAAAAAGCCGCTGCCGCCTGCCCGCAGGCCTGCATCGGCATCATCACCAACCCGGTGAACACCACTGTACCGATTGCCGCCGAAGTACTGAAAAAGGCCGGTGTATACGACAAGAACAAGCTGTTCGGCATCACTACCCTGGACGTGATCCGCGCCGAGACTTTCGTGGCCGAAGCCAAGGGCCTGAACGTGTCTGAAGTCAAGGTTCCGGTTATCGGTGGCCACAGCGGTGTGACCATTCTGCCGCTGCTGTCCCAGGTGGAAGGCGCTTCCTTCTCCGACGAGGAAATCGAGAAGCTGACCTACCGCATTCAGAACGCCGGTACCGAAGTGGTTGAAGCCAAGGCCGGTGGCGGCTCCGCCACCCTGTCCATGGGTCAGGCTGCTTGCCGTTTCGCGCTGTCTCTGGTCAAGGCCATGCAGGGTGAAGCCAACGTGGTTGAGTGCACCTATGTAGACGGCGGCAGCGAGCACGCTGAATTCTTCGCCCAGCCGGTACTGCTCGGCAAGAACGGCGTGGAAAAAGTGCTGCCCTACGGTGACATCAGCGCCTTTGAACAGGCGGCAATGGACGGCATGCTGGAAACCCTGCGTGGCGACATTCAGAAAGGTGTGGAGTTCGTTAACCAGTAAGGTTGGCGGATTAAAACACTAAAAAGGGAGCTTCGGCTCCCTTTTTTATTCAGAGGACTGGGGCTGGGGACTCGAGTTAAACCTTAATGGTTTTAAACAGGGACCGGTAAAGAAAGCCCTGCACATAGTCGACCCCCAGTCGGCGGGCCACTTCCAGATCTTCCTGCCGCTCGACCCCTTCCAGTACTATGGGTTTGCCACAATTTCTGGCAAAGCGGCACAGGGCCAGCAGCAGCTGCTGACGCTGCTCCGACTGCCCGGGCTTCAGCCAGGAGCGATCCAGCTTCAGGTAATCCATATCCACCAGCAGCTCAAAGGACAGCATACTGTCGGGCGCGCCAATATCATCCAGCGCCAGCTTTAATCCCAGTCCGCGCAGGGCGTCGCTCATGCTGGCGCTGTACAGGGCATCGTTGGCGTCACTGTTTTCGATGATTTCTACCACCAGCCGGTCCCGATCTGCGAAGAGTTCCAGTAAAGGGTTGCGGGGATCCCGGCCGAACAGGGCAAAGGCATGAGGGTCCAGGTTCAGAAACAAGTCCCCCTGGCCGGGAGCTTGAGCAATTTGCAGCGACTTCATTTGATGCTCAACGCTGAACAGGCTGAGGTTATCGCTGTGCAGAGCCTCAAATACGCGATCCGGACGCAAGGTATCGCCGCTGGGGGTATAAAAGCGCGCCAAGGCTTCCCAGCCCATGATATCGCCACTGCTCAGTTCCACTATGGGTTGATACTCGGCACCAAAGCGACGGTGTTGCACCAGATCGTAAAGGGTGAAGTTGTCTATGTAATCCTGGGCTCGCTGGAGCATGAGGCTGTCATGAATATTCCATAGTGAGAGGCATTATCATTACGAGGTTTTCTGATGTCAATTGACTCCTTACTTGTTGGGGTGCCAGGCAAGGCCCGTTTTTGCCCCGTTCACCCGGCCCAGCCGCCGGCTGATCCAGCGGCCGGTGTGCACCAGCCGGTCAAGGTTTACGCCGGTTTCCAGGCCCAGGCCGTGCAGCAGATAGACCACGTCTTCGCTGGCCACATTGCCGGTGGCCCCTTTCGCATAGGGGCAACCTCCCAGGCCAGCCACCGAGCTGTCGATAATGCGCAGGCCCTGCTCCAGCACCGCATAAAGGTTGGCCAGGGCCTGGCCGTAGGTATCGTGAAAATGGGCCGCCAGCCGCGCCAGGGGGACTTCCTGGCGTACCGCAGACAACATGGCGATGGCCTTTTTCGGCGTGCCCGTGCCAATGGTATCGCCCAAAGAGATTTCATCGCAGCCCAGGCGGTACAGCGCGCCGGCAACCCGGGCCACGGCGGCGGGGGTAATGTCGCCTTCATAGGGGCAGCCCAGCACGGTGGAGACATAGCCGCGCACCCGCAGGCCGTGCTCGTGGGCCAGCTGCAGTACCGGGGTAAAGCGCTCAAGGCTTTGCGCTACCGAGCAGTTGATGTTTTTTCGGCAAAAGCTTTCGGAAGCGGCGGTAAACACTGCCACTTCATCGGCACCCGCGGCCAGCGCCGCTTCCAGGCCTTTAACATTGGGAGTCAGCGCCGAGTAAATAACCCCTTGCCGCCGGCGAATAGCGGTTAATACCTCACTGCCGTCCGCCATTTGCGGCACCCACTTGGGGGAGACAAAACTGGCGGCCTCGATATGCGTCAGGCCGCAGTCGGCCAGCCGTTCCACCAGCTCGATTTTGATATGGGTGGGCACTTGTACCGGCTCGTTCTGCAGGCCGTCCCGGGGGCCCATTTCCACCAGTCTGACGCTATCCATCATCGGCCTCCAGCCGTAGTAGCTCGTCTCCTTCACTCACCTGCTCCCCGGCGCGAAAGTGGATGGCCGCCACTTTGCCCGCCATGGGCGCGCGAATGGGATGCTCCATTTTCATGGCTTCCAGCACCAGCAGGGTCTGGCCTTCCGTTACCTGGTCGCCTTCGACCACCTTCAGTTCGTTCACCAGTCCGGGCATGGGGGCGGTGAGGCCGCCGCCGGCGCCGTGCTGGGTGCTGCCGGCTTCGTCATTCACTCTGTGCAGATCAAAGCGCTGACCCCGATAAAACAGCCAAAGCTGAGAGCCGTACCCGGCTATATACAGGCTGAGCCGGCGCTCATTCATGGTCACCCTTAGCTGCTCACCGGCCAACTCGCCCTGCAGATCAAACTCTTGTCCACTCACTTTTGCTCGCCAGCCGGACTCGGTGGCGGTCAGTGTGATTGCATCAATATCGCCGGCATAGTCCAGCCGCAGTGAGTGAATGGCGGGCTGGTTCAGCCGCCAGCCGGTGGCGGCAGCAAAGGGGGAGGTGCCACGTGGTGGCAGAAGCAGAGCATAAGCCAGTGCCCCCAGCGCCAGCACCTCGCCGCTGGCAAGAGTCGGCGCTGTAAACAGTCTGGATTCATGCTGCTCGATAAATTGAGTGTGCAGCTCTTCGTTGATAAAGGCCGAGTGACGGCACAGGCGGTGCAAAAAGCCGATATTGGTTTTCACCCCGCCGATTCGGTACTGCCCCAGTGCTTGTGCCAGCCCGGCCAGGGCGGCGTCACGGGTTTGATCATGCACGATCAGTTTGGCGATCAGCGGATCATAGTAAATGCCGACTTCGTCGCCCTCACGCACCCCTGTGTCGAGGCGCACTCGTTCCGAGGTAGCCGGCTCGCGCAGCACATGCAGGGTGCCGGCGGCGGGCAAAAAGCCGTGCTCGGCGTCTTCGGCGTAGATGCGGGCTTCTACCGCGTGTCCCCGAATGGTTACTTGCTCCTGAGTAAGTGGCAGGGGCTCGCCCGCCGCCACCCGCAACTGCCATTCCACCAGATCCAGTCCGGTGATCAGCTCGGTCACCGGGTGCTCCACCTGCAATCGAGTGTTCATCTCCATAAAGTAAAAGTGGCCGTCGTCGGTATAGAGAAACTCTACGGTGCCGGCGCCGCGATAGTCGATGGCCTGAGCGGCGCGCACCGCCGCTTCCCCCATGGCGGTGCGGGTGGCCGGGCTTAGTCCGGGGGCGGGGGCTTCTTCCAGAATTTTCTGATGGCGGCGCTGCACCGAGCAGTCCCGCTCCGAGAGGTAGAGGCCGTTGCCGTGAGCGTCGCAGAACACCTGCACTTCCACATGGCGGGCCGCGGGCAGGTAGCGCTCCAGCAGCATGGCGTCGTTGCCAAAGGCGGCCCTAGCCTCCCGCCGGGCGGCGGCCAGCGCCTCATCGAACTCGGCAGGGGTATGCACAACGCGCATGCCCTTGCCGCCGCCGCCGGCCACGGCTTTAAGCAACAGCGGGTAGCCGCAGGCAGCGGCCTCGGTTTTCAGCCGTTCATTGCTCTGCTCCTCGCCGTGATAACCGGGCACCAGGGGCACACCGGCAGACGCCATCAGCGCCTTGGCGGCGGCCTTGTCGCCCATGGCGGCAATGGCGGATGGAGGCGGCCCCACAAACACCAGGTTGGTGTCGGCACAGGCCTGCGCAAAGCCGGCATTTTCCGAGAGAAAGCCGTAGCCCGGATGCACCGCATCGGCACCGCAGGCGCCGGCAATCTCCAGCAGCGCCGCCTGATTAAGGTAACTCTTCGCCGCCGGTGCCGGGCCTATGCACCAGGCCTCGTCGGCCATGTCCACATGCAGGGCGTGGCGGTCGGCATCGGAATACACGGCCATGGTATGCAGCCCCAGCCGGCGCGCGGTGCGCAGCACTCGGCAGGCAATCTCGCCCCGGTTGGCCACCAGCAGTCTGGTCAGCATGAGTCGTCCTCCCAGTTCGGAGTGCGCTTGTCCAGAAAGGCGGCCAGCCCTTCCCGGGCTTCATCGGTGACGCGCAGGGCGGCCAGTCGCTGTGCGCTGTCAGTTACCAGCGCCTTGTTTACCGGCCGGCCGGCATAGTCCCGAATCAGCGCCTTGGCCGCGATCTGTGCTCGAGGGCCGCCCCGCAGCAGCGACTCAATCACGGGCGCGGCGGCCTGCTGCAAGGGCTGCGTAGTTACTTCATGCACCAGCCCCAGTCGTTCGGCGCGGATGGCATCTATGACCTCGGCACTCAGCATATAGCGCCGGGCCTGACGGGCGCCCAGCACCCGCAGCACATAGGGGGAGATGGTGGCGGGAATTAGCCCGAGGCGAGTCTCGCTCAGGCAAAAGCGGGCATCATCGGCGGCGACAACCACATCACAGGCGCATACCAGCCCCAGCGCCCCGCCGTAGGCCGCCCCCTGCACCAACGCAACAGTAGGGTGGGCAAAACGGTCCAGCCGCCACAGCAGCTCGGCCAGCCGGGCGGCATCGGCGCGGTTATGTTCCGGACTTAACCGGGCGGCCCGCTGCATCCAGCCCAGATCCGCCCCGGCGCAAAAGTGCTTGCCCTCTGCCCTGAGCACCAGCAGGCGCAGGGCCGGCTCGGCTTCGGCTTCATTCAGGCGAGCATGAAAGGCGGCTATGGTGGCTTCGTTAAGCGCATTGCGGCGCTCGGGGTTGTTCAGTGCCAGCTCCCATACTCCCCTGCCGGCGGGTTGCAGCAGCACGGGTTCGGACATTACGCCTCCTTACATGCGAAACACGCCGAAGCGGGTGGGGGATTGGGTGCGATTGCCTGCCAGCGCCAGGCTCATGGCCAACACGGCGCGGCTGTCTTTGGGATCAATGACGCCGTCGTCCCACAGCCGGGCGCTGGCATACCAAGGATGCCCCTGCTGCTCGTAACGCTCGATAATGGGGTCTTTAAAGGCGGCCTCCTCTTCGGCGGACCAGTCCTTGCCGGCTTTTGCCAGGGCATCCCGGCGCACAGTGGCGAGAACATTGGCGGCCTGCTCGCCGCCCATCACCGAAATGCGGGCATTGGGCCAGCACCACAAAAAGTCGGGATCATAGGCCCGGCCGCACATGCCGTAGTTACCGGCGCCAAAGCTGCCGCCGATGATAAGTGTCACCTTGGGCACGCTGGCACAGGCCACCGCCGTCACCAGCTTGGCACCGTGCTTGGCAATGCCTTCGGCCTCGTATTTTTTGCCCACCATAAAACCGGTGATGTTCTGCAGAAACAGCAGGGGAATCTTTCGCTGGCAGCACAGCTCGATAAAGTGGGCCCCCTTTTGGGCCGATTCGCTGAACAGAATGCCGTTGTTGGCGATAATGCCCACCGGGTAGCCGTGCAGGTGCGCAAAGCCGGTGACCAGGGTGGGGCCATAGTCGCGCTTGAATTCGTCCAGCACAGAATCATCCACCAGCCGGGCGATCACCTCCCGCACTTCAAAGGGGGTGCGCAGACTGGTGCCGACAATGCCGTAGAGTTCATCAATGGCGTAGCGCGGAGGGCGAGGCTCGCGAGGCGGTGGCGGCACCGGTGCATGGTTGAGGTTGGCCACCAGCCGGCGGGCCTGGGCCAGCGCCTGGTGATCGTCATCGGCGGCATGATCCGCCACCCCGGACTGTTGTGTGTGCACGCCGGCACCGCCCAGCTCCTCGGCACTGACCACCTCGCCGGTGGCAGCCCTGACCAGAGGCGGACCACCGAGAAAAATGGTGGCCTGATTGCGCACCATAATGGACTCGTCCGCCATGGCCGGGACATAGGCGCCGCCGGCGGTACACAGGCCCATGACCACCGCCAGTTGTGGAATACCGGCGGCGGACATGCGTGCCTGATTAAAAAAAATGCGGCCAAAGTGCTCTCTGTCGGGAAAGACTTCATCCTGGCTGGGCAGGTGAGCGCCGCCGGAGTCCACCAGATACAGGCAGGGCAGGCGACAGCGTTCGGCAATGGCCTGGGCCCGCAGGTGTTTTTTTACCGTGAGTGGGTAATAGGTGCCGCCCTTGACCGTGGCGTCGTTGGCCACAATCATGCACTCCACCCCCTGCACCCGGCCAATGCCGGTGATGATGCCCGCCGCCGGCACCGGCTCGTCATACACGTTGAGCGCCGCCAGCTGCGACAGCTCCAGAAAGGGCGCGCCCTCATCCAGCAAGGCGGCAATGCGCTCCCGTGCCAGCAGTTTGCCTCTGGCCCGGTGGCGCTTTGTGCTTTCGGCCCCGCCGCCCTCGGCAATGGCGGCCACCTGTTCACGCAGGGCCGTCACCTCGGCGGCCATGGTGCTGTGGTTGGCAATAAACTCCGCTGAGGCCGGCTGTACCCGGCTGACAAACTGGGTCATAACGGCTCCTTAGGGTTCGCGCACCAGTTCCCGGCCGATCAGCATGCGCCGAATCTCCGAGGTGCCGGCACCGATTTCATAGAGCTTGGCGTCCCGCAGCAGGCGGCCGGCGGGGTACTCATTGATATAGCCGTTGCCGCCGAGCAGCTGAATGGCGTCGAGGGCGACCTGGGTGGCGGTTTCGGCGGCGAGCAGAATGACCCCGGCGGCGTCCTGACGGCTGAGCCTGCCTCTGTCAGCGGCCATGGCGGTCATGTAGGTATAACAGCGGGCGGCGTTCATGCGGGTATACATGTCGGCAAGCTTGCCCTGCACCAGCTGAAATTCGCCAATGGCCTGGCCAAACTGCTTGCGCTCGCGCACATAGGGCACCACCAGATCCATGGCCGCCGCCATAATGCCGAGCGGCCCGCCGGAGAGCACCAGCCGCTCGGTATCCAGGCCGCTCATCAGTACGCTCACGCCTTCATTCAGTGGCCCCAGCAGATTGGCGGCGGGCACCCGGCAGTCCTGAAACACCAGTTCGCAGGTGTTGGAGCCGCGCATGCCAAGCTTGTCGAGCTTCTGCGCCGTGGAAAACCCGGGGGTGCCGGCTTCCACAATAAAGGCGCTGATGCCCCTGGCCCCGGCCTGCGGATTGGTCTTGGCATACACCACAAACACTCGAGCATCCGGGCCGTTGGTGATCCACATCTTGTTACCGTTCAGCACAAAGTGATCGCCGTCTTGTCTGGCGCTGAGCTTCATGGCCACCACGTCGGAGCCGGCCCCGGGCTCGGACATGGCCAGGGCGCCGATATGTTCTCCGCTGAGCAGGGCGGGCAGGTATTTGTGTTGCTGCTCCTCACTGCCATGGCGGTGAATTTGATTCACACACAGATTGGAGTGGGCACCGTAAGACAGCCCCACCGAAGCCGAGGCCCGGCTGATCTCTTCCATGGCCAGTACATGAGCCAGATAGCCCATGTTCACGCCGCCCATTTCCTCTGACACGGTAATGCCAAACAGCCCCATGTCGCCCAGCCTGGGCCATAGCTCGGCAGGAAAGCGGTTGTCCCGGTCGATGGCCTCGGCCAGGGGGGCAATTTCCTTACCGGCAAAGGCGGCTACCTGCTCCCTGAGCAAGGTATGCATTCCGCCCAGATCAAGATCCAGGGTGGGGTAAGGGGCCATGTCACCTCCTGAGCGCCAGGCAAGCTGGGGTTCGTTTGAATGCATTAACTATAGTCAGCGGGAGCCAGCTAAGCTTTAACCGACAAAGGCATTTTCAGCAACGAGGCCAGCATGAGCACAGGAAATCAGATTGTGATTGTTGCCGCCGCCCGTACCCCCATGGGCGGACTGATGGGCGCGCTGGGTAATGAACCCGCCCACCGGCTGGGCTCCGTCGCCATTGGCGCCGCGCTGGCGCGAAGCGGAGTAAATGCCGGGCAAGTGGACGAGGTGGTGATGGGCTGTGTGCTGCCTGCCGGTCAGGGCCAGGCTCCGGCACGACAGGCAGCGCTGGGAGCGGGGCTGCCGGTGTCGGCGCCCTGCACTACGGTCAACAAGATGTGCGGCTCGGGCATGAAGGCGTTGATGCTGGCTTATGACCAGTTAATGGCGGGCTCCGCTTCGGTCATGGTGGCTGGCGGCATGGAGAGCATGAGCCTGGCCCCTTATCTGCTTCCCAAGGCCCGGGCCGGGTTGCGCCTGGGTCATGGTCAGTTGCAGGATCACATGTTTCTCGATGGTCTGGAAGATGCCTTCGAGGGCGACCTGATGGGCTGCTTTGCTCAGCGCACCGCCGACGATTTTGGTATCACCCGGCAACAAATGGATGACTTTGCCATCGCCTCATTGCATCGGGCGCAACGGGCCATTCTCGAGGGAGACTTTCGCGAGGAAATCGCCCCGGTCACCGTGGCTGGGCGCAAAGGCAACACGCTGGTCGACACCGACGAGCAACCAGGCAATGCAGACCTGAAAAAAATACCCACCCTCAAACCCGCCTTTGCCAAAGACGGCACCGTGACCGCCGCCAACTCCAGCTCCATTTCCGACGGTGCCGCCGCTCTGATACTGACCACGAAAGACAAAGCGGAGGAACTGGGCCTGAAGCCGCTGGCTCGCGTGTTGGGCCATGCCACCCACGCACAATTGCCCGCCGAATTTACCCTGGCGCCCATCGGTGCCATTCAGAAGCTACTGAAGCAACAGGGCTGGAATGCGAAGGAAGTGGATCTATTTGAAATCAACGAGGCCTTTGCGGTGGTTACCCTGCTGGCCATGAAGGAGCTGGGCCTGGGGGCGGACAAGGTGAACGTTAACGGCGGTGCCTGTGCCCTCGGTCACCCCATCGGCGCCAGCGGCGCCCGCATTGTGGTAACCCTGCTCCATGCCCTGCGCCGGCGCGGGTTGAGCAAGGGTGTGGCGGCCCTGTGTATTGGCGGTGGCGAAGCCACGGCGCTGGCGATTGAACTGTGTGAATGAGGTGACCCATGGCCTATCAGGTTCCGCTGCTGATAAACGGCAGCATGGTGCAGAGCCAGACTCAAACCTGGTTGGAAGTAACCAACCCGGCCAGCCAGAAGCTGATTGCGCGTCTGCCCTGCGCCACCGACGACGAAGTTATCGAGGCGGTAGCGGCGGCGAAGGCCGCCTTTGCGCAGTGGCGGCGAGTGTCGGTGCCGGAGCGGGCCCGGCTGATGCTGCGCTACCAGGCCCTGCTCAAGGAACGGCATGACGAGCTGGCGCAGTTGCTCAGCCAGGACACGGGTAAAACCCTCGAAGATGCCAAAGGTGATGTCTGGCGGGGTATAGAAGTGGTGGAGCAGGCCGCCAATGTGAGCTCTCTGACCCTGGGGGAAACCCAGGCCGATGTGGCGTCCGGGGTGGACTGTTACAGCTTCAGCCAGCCCCTGGGGGTGTGCCTGGGCATCACTCCCTTTAATTTTCCGGCCATGATCCCGCTGTGGATGTTTCCCCTGGCCATCGCCTGTGGCAATACCTTTGTGCTGAAACCGTCCGAACAGGATCCCTTGGTGCCCATGGAGCTGGCCAAGCTGTTTCGAGAAGCGGGAGCGCCGGATGGCCTGCTCAATATTGTGCATGGCGGCGCCGAGGTGGTGGATCGGCTGCTGACCCATGATGATATTGCCGCCGTGTCTTTTGTGGGCTCGGTGGCGGTGGGCCGGCATGTGTATCGCACCGCCACCGACCGGTTAAAGCGAGCGCAGGTGTTTGCTGGCGCCAAAAACCACATGGTGGTGATGCCTGATGCCAACAAGCAGCAGGCCATCAACAATCTGGTGGGCGCGTCCGTGGGCGCCGCCGGCCAGCGCTGCATGGCCATTTCGGTGGGGGTGCTGGTGGGCGAGGCGCAGGCGTGGATTCCCGACATTAAAGAAGCACTGGCGAAAGTGCAGCCCGGTGCCTGGAATGACCCCGAGGCGGGCTATGGCCCGCTCATCAGCCAGGCCGCCAAAACCCGAGTGCTGGGGCTGATTGAGACGGGCAAGCAGGAAGGGGCCGACTGTTTGTTGGATGGAAGCCAGTGCTCCGTGAGTGGTCATCCTAACGGCAACTGGGTGGGGCCCACCCTGTTTGCCGGCGTCACCCCCACCATGCGCATTTACACCGAAGAAATCTTTGGTCCCGTGCTGTTGTTAATGACAGCCGACACCTTGAATGAGGCCATTGCCCTGGTCAACGCCAACCCTTACGGCAACGGCACTTCCATTTTTACCGCCTCGGGGGCGGCGGCGCGCAAATACCAGATGGACATACAGGTGGGGCAAGTGGGCATTAACGTACCCATTCCGGTACCGCTGCCGTTTTTCTCCTTTACCGGCTGGCGCGGCTCCTTTTACGGCGATCTGCACGCCTACGGTAAACAGGCGGTGCGCTTTTACACCGAAACCAAAACCGTGACCGCCCGCTGGTTCGACGACGATGTCGTGGCCGGCCCCAATCTGTCGATCCACCTCAAATGACGAATACGGCGGGAGACTGGCGGAGCGTCTGTTGTCTGCGAGTTCCGCCAAGCGATGAATCAGCAGGGTTACCTGCGCCGACACGCTGCGAGTACATCCATGTAGCGCTCGGCAAATGCCATCCCTGGCATTTGACGGTCGGCTCCGGCAATCCCTGCAGCTTCTTCGCTTCACGCCGGCGCCGCCTGATGAATGCCGTCAGGCAACTCGGCATTTTCCCGAAGGGCAAAGGGTGTCTGCTTCGCCGTACCCTCTGCGCAGGGCCGAGAATTGCTCCTGCATTTTCGGCATTCCCGCCATCCATGGCGGTCAGATGCGCAGCGGAGCCCCCATGGAAGGGTTTACGGCGTGTCGGCGAAGTAGTGCCCTTTGTCCGGAGGCGGGCAGGAACTTACAGTCAACTTTGCAGCTTTTGGTTGTCAGCCAGGAGGGCTCATGGATTTTGAACTGAATGAGGATCAGCGGGCCTTTGTGGCGCTGGCGGGAGACTTTGCCGACAAGGCGCTGGCGCCCCATGCGGCGCAGTGGGACAGAGAGCATCACTTTCCGGTGGACACCCTGCAACAGGCCGGCGAGCTGGGCTTTTGCGCGCTGTATACCCCAGAGGCCGCCGGTGGCCTGGGTCTGTCCCGGCTCGATGCCAGCCTTATTTTTGAACGGCTGGCCATGGGCTGCACCTCTACCACCGCCTTTCTCACCATTCACAATATGGTCACCTGGATGATTGCCAGCACCGCAGAAAAAGCGGTTTGGGAGCCGTGGCGGGAAGGCATGACCAGCGGCCGTTTGCTGGGCTCCTATTGCCTCACCGAACCCAATGCCGGCTCCGATGCGGCGTCCCTTAAAACCCAGGCGAAGAAGGTGGGTGAAGACTATGAACTGACCGGCAGCAAGATGTTTATTTCGGGGGCGGGCAGCACTCAGGTGCTGGTGGTGATGGCCCGCACCGGCGGTGAGGGTCCCGGCGGCATTTCCGCCTTTGCCCTGAATGCCGACAGCCCCGGCATTGAATACGGCCGGCCGGAAGACAAGATGGGCTGGAACAGTCAGCCCACCCGCAGTGTGACCTTTGACGGTGTGCGGGTGTCCGCCCGTCAGCTGCTGGGGCGGGAAGGAGAGGGCTTCAAGCTCGCCATGAAAGGGCTGGACGGTGGCCGTATCAATATCGCCAGCTGCTCGCTGGGCACGGCGCAACAGGCGCTGAACCTGGCGTGCAATTACCTGCAGGAGCGCAGTCAGTTTGGCCGCAAGCTGGCGGAGTTTCAGGCGCTGCAGTTCACCCTGGCCGACATGGCCACCGAGCTGACGGCGGCACGGCAGCTGGTGCGGCTGGCCGCCAGCCGGCTGGATGCCGGACATGCCGACGCCACTACCTATTGCGCCATGGCCAAACGTTTTGCCACCGACGTGGGTTTTAGAGTCTGCGATCGAGCGCTGCAGCTTTACGGCGGCTATGGCTACATTCGAGAGTACCCGCTGGAGCGCCATGTGCGCGATACCCGGGTGCACCGCATTCTGGAAGGCACCAACGAAATCATGAAACTGCTGATCGCCCGCCGGCTGCTGGGTGAAGGGGGAGAGCTTTGATAGAGCTAATAGACCTGATTGTTATTTTTTCCCTTAAGTTGGCGGCATTCGGCGTGCTCTTCCTCTTGATTTACTTGGTGGTAGGTAGCTCATTGGGGTGGCTATTTAAGACTATATTGGGCGAAGAAAACGCCGGATTTGGTGTTGGCTGCTTTGTTAGCTTATTGCTAGCGCTTTTCACATATGCATGGTTTTGGGGACCTTAAAATAATGTGTTAATGCCGAACAACTCCATGGTAATCAGCAGCACTATAGGATCATGCCCAAGGAGCAAAAATGACACAAAAAATCTGCTTCACAAAACAAGGACAGGTGGCACTGTTAACCATGAATAACCCGCCGGCGAATACCTGGACGGTGGACAGCCTCAACCGGCTGGCGACGTTGGTGGATGAGCTGAACGGTGACGACGACATTCGCAGCCTGGTGCTCACCGGTGAGGGCGAGAAGTTTTTCTGTGCCGGGGCCGAGCTCAGTGTGTTTGCCGATGGCGACAAGGGCAAGGCTCATGCCATGGCCCAGGCCTTTGGCCGGGCCTTTGAGGCGCTGAGCGAATTTCGCGGGCTGTCGGTGGCGGCCATTAACGGCTATGCCATGGGCGGCGGGCTGGAAGCGGCCCTGGCCTGTGATCTGCGCATTGCCGCCGCGCGGGCGGTGATGGGGCTGCCCGAGGCCCGGGTGGGGCTGCTGCCCTGTGCCGGCGGCACTCAGCTGCTGCCCCATCTGGTAGGAGAGGCCTGGGCCAAGCGGTTGATTTTATGCGGGGAGCGGCTGGGCGCCGACCAGGCGCAGGCCATCGGCCTGGTGGAAGAGGTGGTGTCCAATGGCGAGGTGCTGACCCGGGCCCTTGCCCTGGCCGAACGGGTTGAAGGGCAGAGCCCGGGCTCGGTGGCCGCCTGCAAACGGCTGATTCAGTCGGCTCGGCGGCGGCCGCTGAACGAAGGCCGCGTACGGGAGCGGGACGCCTTTATGGCGCTGTTCGATACCGAGGATCAGCGGGAAGGGGTAAATGCCTTTTTGAAAAAGCGTGAGCCCCAGTGGCGCAACCGTTAGGAGGTGGCATGAGTGTAATTTCAGGCAAGCAGCCCACTGCCGATGGCCGTTATATCGGTCGGCTGGTGCTGGATCGTGAAGCCCAGTTAAATGCGTTGAACCTGGACATGATTGACGCCATGACGGCGGTGTTGCGGGACTGGCGGCATGACGACAGTGTGGTGGCTGTGGTGCTGGAGGGGGCCGGGTCCCGGGCCTTTTGTGCCGGCGGGGACGTGGTGGGGCTGATCTCGGCCATCGCCACCGTGCGGGCCGGCTGCGGCGAACGTGAACTCGGCACCGTGCCCTCGGCGGCGGCGCGTTTTTTTGAGCGGGAATACCGGCTCGATCATCTGCTGCATACCTTTGGCAAGCCGGTGATCTGTGTGGGAGCCGGTGTTGTCATGGGCGGCGGCATGGGGCTGTTTATGGCGGCCAGCCAGCGCATGGTGACCGAACATAGCCGTCTGGCCATGCCCGAGGTGACCATAGCGCTCTACCCGGACGTGGGCGGCAGCTGGTTTCTCAACCGGCTGCCGCCGGGACTGGGGGAATTTATTGCCCTGACCGGCTGCTCCCTCAATGCCGCCGACAGCCTCTGGCTGGGCCTGGCCAACCGCTTTGTGGCCGAAGAGCGGCTGAATGAGCTGTGGCCCCGATTGCAGCGGGACAGCGGTGGCGCTGCAGAGGTAATAAGGGAGCTGGAAGCGGAATCGGCCGCACAGCTTGCCGGGCTCGATTCGCCCCTGCGCCGGCATCAGGATCTGATTCGAAAGCTGATGGACCAGGACAGCCTGGCCGATAAGGTTTCCGCCATACTGGAGGCTGACACACACGATGCCTGGTTTATTCGGGCTCAGCAAACCCTGGCGGCAGGCAGTCCCCTGGCCATGGCGGTGATCCACCGGCAACTGACCCGTTGCCGGTATTCGTCGCTGGCGCAGGTGTTTCAGGCCGAGCTGGATCTGTCGGTGCAGCTGTGTCGTTTTCGGGAGTTTGCCGAAGGGGTGCGTGCCAGGTTGATCGACAAGGACAACACTCCCGGCTGGACCTTTGCCAGCCTGAGTGAGGTCGAACCGGCGCTGCTGAACACCCTGTTCACTTCACCCTGGGGCCTTAGCCCGCTCGCGGATCTCAAATAGGAGGCACACTATGGCAACCATCGCATTTATCGGCCTCGGCAACATGGGAATCCCCATGACCGCCAATCTGGTCAGGGCCGGGCGCCGCGTGCAGGTATTTGATCTGCAGCCGGAAGCGGTCAGCCGGGCTGCGGCCCTTGGCGCCATTCCCGAGACCACGGCGGTGGCCGCGGTCAAGCACGCGACCGTGGTGATCTCCATGCTGCAAAGTGGTGAACAGGTGGCGGGGCTGTATGGCGGTGACGATGGTCTTTTTGGCCATCTGGCGCCGGGCGCCCTAGTGATCGACTGCTCGACGATAGAAGCCGAGATCGCACAACGCATGGCCAAGGTGGCCGCCGGTCATGGCCTGGATTTTGTGGATGCGCCCGTGTCCGGAGGCGTGGCCGGAGCCGAGGCCGGCACCCTGACCTTTATTGTGGGCGGCAGCGAGGATCAGTTTACCCGGGCCCGGCCCGTGCTGGCGCAAATGGGTAAAAAGGTGCTGCATGCCGGCCCTCACGGCGCCGGCCAGGTGGCCAAGGCCTGCAACAACCTGCTGCTGGCGGCGCAGATGGCGGCCAGCTGCGAGGCCCTTAACCTGGGGCTGAATCATGGCCTGGACGCGGCGGTGCTGTCGGAGATTATTCATCAGAGTTCGGGTAACAACTGGGTGATGGAGCACTACAATCCGGTGCCCGGCGTCATGGAAAAGGTCCCTGCCAGCCATGGCTATCAGGGCGGTTTTCAGGTCAACCTGATGTGCAAGGATCTCAACCTGGCCATGGGCCTGAGCCAGGGCAGCGGCTCGCCGGTGCCCATGGGCTCGGCCGCCCGGGCCCTGTTCAGTCTGCACCAGGTCGCGGGTCATGGTGGGCTCGACTTTTCCAGCCTGTTTCGGCTCTATCGCCAGCCCGAAGGAGATGCGTGAATGGACATCAAGAACAAGGTGGTGGTGATTACCGGTGCCGGTCGCGGCCTGGGCCGGGCCATGGCTCATCATCTGGCCCGGCAGGGGGCGGCACTGGCACTGATTGACACTCACGAGCGGGATCTGGCCAAAAGCGGCGAGATGGTGGCGGCCACCGGCGCTCGCGTGGCAGTACATCTGTGCGACGTGGCCAATGAGCAGCAGGTGACTGACAGCTTTGGCCATATCGTACGGGAGCTGGGAGGCCTGGATGTGCTGGTCAACAATGCCGGCCTGTTGCGCGATGCCCTGCTGGTCAAGCTGGAAGACGGCAAGGTCAGCCGCAGAATGAGCCTGGCAGACTGGCAGCAGGTGATGGACGTCAACCTGACCGGCAGCTTTCTCTGTGGTCGTGAGGCGGCGGCCATCATGGCCGAGCGCGGCGAAGGCGGGTTGATTGTCAACATTTCCTCGGTGGCTCGGGCCGGCAATGCGGGCCAGAGCAACTATGCCGCCAGCAAGGCCGGGGTGGCGGCGCTGGTGGTATGCTGGGCTGCCGAGCTGTGTCGTTTTGGCATTCGCGTGGCGGGCATAGCGCCCGGGATGATTGCCACCGAAATGACCGCCCAGATGAAGCCCGACGCCATGGAACGGATCACTCGGCGCATTCCGCAGGGGCGGTTGGCGGAGGTGGAGGAGCTGGTGCACAGCCTGCAATATGTGATTGAGAATGACTATTTTCACGGCCGCCTGCTGGAAATGGACGGTGGCTTGCGGTTGTAACACCGAATTTTGTGACCCGTGTCCCTCAGGGTAACACTAAAGTCTATCTTGTGAGCGCAGGGGGAAAGGCGTATTGTTTTTTGCAACGCACAGCAACGGAACGTGCCCCCTGCGTTAACAGAGCCAAACTACAATATAACCATAATACTGCCATACCCCTGAACGCATTGATCCCTTACGAGGGAGCACTGCATTCAGGGTTTTTTTTGCATTACATGCCCGAATAATTGGGCCCGCTGCCTCCTTCCGGTGGCACCCAGGTAATGTTCTGGGCCGGATCCTTGATGTCGCAGGTTTTGCAGTGCACACAGTTGGCGGCGTTAATGCGAAACACCGGCTTGCCCGCCTGCTGCACCACTTCATAGACGCCGGCGGGGCAGTAGCGCTGGGCCGGCTCATCAAAGCGGGGCAGGTTGTCCCGCAGCGGCAGGGCCCTGTCGGCCAGATGCAGGTGACAGGGCTGATCCTCGTCGTGGCCGGTACTGGCCAGGTGCACCGATGACATGCGATCAAAGGCCAGCACGCCATCGGCTTTCGGATAGGCGATGGAAGGGCAGGCCGCCGCCGGCTTCAGCGTGGCGTGATCCGGAATGGAGTCATGGGGGGCAAACGGCAGCCGGCCCCTTAGCAGTGTTTGGCTCAGCCAGTTCAGCGCGCCTCCGGCCCAGGGCCCGAATTTGTGCAGTGCGGGAACGAAGTGCCGGGCGCGCTGCAGCTCGGTTTGAAGCCAGCTTTCTTCCATCAGTTGCGTAAACTCCGTGAGCTTGTCGCCGCCACGGCCCGCCACCAGTGCCGGCAGCAGTGCTTCGGCGGCCAGCAGGCCCGACTTCATGGCGGTGTGAATGCCCTTGATGCGGGCGCCGTTAAGGGTGCCCGCATCGCAGCCCAGCAGCAGGGCGCCGGGCAGGATCATTTGCGGCAGGGAGTTGAGCCCGCCCTTGGTTAACGCCCGGGCCCCCCAGGCCTGGCGTTTGCCGCCCCACAAGTGCCGGGCCAGCAGCGGGTGATGCTTGAGCCTCTGGCATTCCTTGAATGGATCCAGGTGCGGATTGTCATAGTTGAGATCGACAATCATCCCCACCGCGGCCAGGCCGTCGTCGCCGTGATAGAGAAAAAAGCCACCGCCGTTTCGACCCAGCGGCCAGCCGCCACCGTGCACCACCAGCCCGGGATGATGGCGCTCCGGCGCCAGCCGCCACAATTCCTTGAAGCCGATGGCGTAATGCTGGGGATCCCTGCCTCGATCCAGGGCAAAGCGGTCAATCAGGGTCTTGCCGATATGGCCCCGACTGCCTTCGGCGAACAGGGTGTAGCGGGCGCGAAGCTCCATGCCCAGCACATGGCCGGCCTTGGGAATGCCGTTCGCCCCCACCCCCATGTCGCCGGTAAGCACGCCGCACACGGCACCCGCGTCGTCGAACAGCGCCTCACTGGCGGCAAAGCCGGGAAATACCGCCACGCCCAGGCCCTCCGCCTGCTTCGCCAGCCAGCGGCACAGTTTGCCCAGGCTGACGATATAGCTGCCGGTGTTATGCAGTGAAGCCGGCGTCATCCAGGCGGGTAGCTCCAGTCCGCCCTGAGGGCTGCTCAGCATGTAGAAATGCTCCTGAGTGACCGCTGTGGTGATCGGTGCACCCCGCTCTCGCCAGTCGGGAAACAGCTCGTTCAGGGCTTGAGTGTCAAGCAGGGCGCCGGAGAGCAGATGCGCGCCCACCTCGGCGCCCTTTTCCACCACGCATACGTTCAGCTCCAGCCCGGCCTGCTGCGCACGTTGCATCAGGCCGCAGGCCGCGGCCAGCCCCGCCGGACCGGCCCCCACGATGACCACATCAAACTCCATTGACTCCCGTTTCATGCCGCGTCTCCCGCTGCTTGCCATGGCTAAAGTATTGTATTGGCGGCGATATTTAACAAACCGCCGTGGCCCATGGCGGCGCGGTGAAATCGACTAGTATTAAGTCGAATTCACCAATTCCGGGAGCGGCCATGAAAGTACTGGTGACGGTTAAACGGGTGATTGACTATCACGTTCGGGTTCGCGTGCGCGCCGACGGCAGCGACGTGGATCTGGGCAACGTCAAGATGGCGGCCAACCCCTTTTGCGAGATCGCGGTGGAAGAGGCGGTGCGCATGAAGGAAAAGGGGTGGGTGTCGGAAATCGTGGCGGTCAGCATAGGAAGCACCGAGGCCAGTGAACAGCTGCGCGCGGCCCTGGCACTGGGTGCCGACCGGGCCATTCTGGTGGAAAGCAGCGAGCCGGCCGAGCCGCTGACCGTGGCTCACTTGCTGGCGGCGCTGTGCGAACGGGAACACCCCGAGCTGGTGTTGATGGGCAAGCAATCCATCGACACCGATCACAACCAGGCCGGGCAGATGCTGGCGGCCCTCAATGGCTGGCCCCAGGCCACCTTTGCCTCGGCCATCGAGCGGGACGGCGACGAGCTGCTGGTCACCCGTGAGGTCGATGGCGGCCTGCGTACACAAGGGCTGACGCCGCCGGCGGTGATCACCACGGATCTGCGCCTGAATGAGCCGCGCTTTGCCTCCCTGCCCAATATCATGAAGGCCCGGCAAAAACCGCTGGAAACCTTGACCCCGGACGAACTGGGCGTGACCTTTGAACAGCATGTGCGCCTGCTGGGAGTGACTGAGCCGCCGGCACGCAAGGCCGGGATTCGGGTGGCCGATGTGGACGAGCTGGTGGACAAACTGAAGAATGAAGCCAAGGTGATTTCATGAGCATACTGGTGATAGCCGAACACGATAACCTCACCCTGAGCGCCAACACCGCCAAGGTGCTGGGGGCGGCCAGCCGGCTGAATGCCGAGGTGCACCTGCTGGTGATGGGGCACGACTGCGCCGCCGTGAGTGAACAGGGCAGGGTGCTGGCCGGTGTGAACAAGGTGCGGCTGGCCGATGATGCACTTTACCGCCAGCAGCTGGCCGAGCCCTGCGCGGCCCTGGTGTCACGCCTGGCCACCCATTATCGCTATGTGCTGGCGCCGGCATCCACTTTTGGCAAGGATGTGCTGCCCCGGGCGGCTGCCTTGCTGGGGGTGGGGTTGGTGGCGGACGTAGTGGATATTGAAAGTGAGGATACCTTTACTCGGCCCATTTACGCCGGCAATGCCCTGGCCCGGGTACAGTCGCTGGATCCGGTGACCCTGCTGACCATTCGCGCCACCGCCTTTGATCCCGTTGCCGAGGGCTGTGAGCCGGCTCCGGTGGAAACCCTGTCTGCGGTGGCGGTGGAAAACACCAGCCGCTTTGTCCGCGATGAGCTGAGCGTGAGTGAACGCCCAGAGCTGACCTCGGCCCGAGTGGTGGTGTCCGGTGGCCGAGGCCTGGGCAGCAAGGAGCAGTTCGCCCTGCTGGAGCAACTGGCCGACAAGCTGGGGGCGGCGGTAGGCGCCAGCCGGGCGGCGGTGGACGCGGGCCTGGCCGACAACGATCAGCAGGTGGGGCAGACCGGCAAGATAGTGGCTCCGGAGTTGTATATCGCCGTGGGTATTTCCGGTGCCATTCAGCATCTTGCCGGCATCAAGGACGCGAAAATCATCGTCGCCATCAACAAGGACGAAGAGGCCCCCATCTTTGAGGTGGCCGACTACGGCCTGGTGGCGGATTTATTTGAGGCACTGCCGAAGCTGATTGAGAAGCTGTAAACAGCAGGGATTAGGGATTGATGAATAGGGACCGGGTAGGTTGTGAATGAGCGCAGCGAATTCCAACACGAAGTCGACTGTGAAATGTTGGGATTCGCTGCGCTCATCGCCAACCTACGTCTCTGCTATTTTCCTAGTCCCTAGTCCCTTAACAATTACATTCTTTGTTCTAATCCCATGTCCCAGAAGTCGATTTCCAGCCGGGTAGCGTCGTCAAAGATGCGGCACAGCTGCCTGAAGCGGGACGGGGAGACTTCCGCCAGGCGCTGGTTCAGCCAGGCGATTTCGGCCTGGGCGGCGGCCTGAAACTCGGCGCTTTCATACATGGCAATCCAAGGCTCATAGGGGTTCGCCTCACCGCGCACGGTGGCGGGCTGCTCCACCAGCCAGCGGGCGATGTCGGCATAGCCCACCAGGCAGGGCGCCAGGGCCACGTGCAGATCCAGCAGATCCCCCCGGTTGCCGGTGTCCAGCACATAACGGGTGTAGGCCAGGGTGGCGCGGGCTTCCGGCAACTCGGCCAGTTCCTGCTCGCTGATGCCCCACTGAGTGCAGTAGTCGATATGCAGGCCCAGTTCCAGATCGATAATGGCGTCCAGGCCGGCCTTGGCATGGCGCAGATCGGCCAGGGTCGGGCTCTTGTAGGCGGCCAGGGCAAAGGCACGGCCAAACTGAATAAGAAAGAGGTAATCCTGTTTCAGGTAATGGCGAAAGGCTTCCGGCGCCAGCCGGCCTTCACCCAGCTGGCGCACAAAGTCGTGTTCCAGGTAGGCACGCCAGTTGTTTCCGTTGTCGTTCTTCAAGTCACTGAAAGTAAAACTCATTTCATATCCTTATTGGTGAGAATAATGGGGGCCGGCATACCGCCAGGCCGGCTGTTGCTATTCTGGCCTGTCGGACGACAATGGCAAGCCGAAAGGGAATGTTATTCTGTTGTAATAAAACTACGGTAAAGGGTATAGTCATCGCCATTAACGGAACGAATGACGATGATTCACCACAAGCGGGCAGTGATCGGCGGCCGGCCCGAGGCCGGTATTGTTTCATTGTCGTAATCGGCCTTCTTGCGTATAATGTGACCCCGTCTTGAATTCCACATTCCATTCGTTCCCAAGCTTTTTCAGGTTCAGCATGACGACTAAATATATTTTTGTTACTGGCGGGGTGGTCTCCTCCCTGGGCAAAGGCATTGCAGCCGCCTCATTGGCCGCCATCCTCGAAGCCCGTGGTCTTAACGTGACCATCATGAAGCTGGATCCCTACATCAACGTGGATCCGGGCACCATGAGCCCCACCCAGCACGGTGAAGTCTTCGTGACCGACGACGGCGCCGAAACCGACCTGGACCTGGGCCACTACGAGCGTTTCATTCGTACCAAAATGACTCGCCGCAACAACTTCACCTCCGGCCGGGTATACGCGGATGTGCTGCGCAAGGAACGACGCGGCGACTATCTGGGTGCCACCATTCAGGTGATTCCGCACATTACCAACGCCATCAAGGACAGGGTGATCGCCGGTGCCGAGGGCCATCAGGTGGCCATCGTGGAAATCGGCGGCACCGTGGGCGACATCGAGTCGCTGCCGTTCCTGGAAGCCATTCGCCAGCTGGCGGTGGAAGTGGGCCGGGAAAACACCCTGTTCATGCACCTGACCCTGGTGCCCTACATGGCCGCCGCCGGCGAGGTGAAAACCAAACCGACCCAGCACTCGGTGAAAGAGCTGCTGTCCATCGGCATTCAGCCCGACATTCTTATCTGCCGCTCCGACCGGGTCATTCCGGCCAACGAGCGCGGCAAGATTGCCCTGTTCTGCAACGTGTCCGACAAGGCGGTCATCTCCCTGAAGGACGTAGATTCCATCTACAAGATTCCGGCCCTGCTCAAGTCTCAGGGCCTGGACGAGCTGGTGGTCAAGCGTTTTGGCCTGAGCTGCCCGGCGGCGGATCTGTCCGAATGGGAACAGGTGATTTACGAAGAAGCCAACCCGGTGGGTGAAGTCACCATCGGCATGGTGGGCAAATACGTTGAGCTGCCAGACGCCTACAAGTCGGTGAACGAGGCGCTCAAGCACGGCGGCCTGAAGAGCCGGTTGACCGTCAATATCAAGTACATCGACTCCCAGGACCTGGAAAGCAAGGGCGTTTCCCTGCTGGAAGGACTGGACGCCATCCTGGTGCCCGGTGGCTTTGGCGAGCGCGGCGTGGAAGGCAAGATCATGGCCGCCCGTTATGCTCGGGAAAACCGCGTGCCCTACCTGGGCATCTGCCTGGGCATGCAGGTGGCGCTGATCGAATACGCCCGCAACGTGGCCGGCCTGGAAGGCGCCCACTCCACCGAGTTTGACCCCAAGAGCCCTTACCCGGTCGTGGGTCTGATCACCGAGTGGGTCGACGAGGAAGGCAACGTTGAAGTGCGTGACGAAGAGTCCGATCTGGGCGGTACCATGCGTCTGGGCGCCCAGCTTTGTCATCTGACTCCGGGCTCCAAGGTGCATGCCCTCTATGGCTCCGACACCATTTACGAGCGTCATCGTCACCGTTATGAAGTAAACAACCGTCTGCTGCCCAAAATCGAGGCGGCGGGCCTGAAGGTGACCGGCCTCTCCGCCGACAAGAAGCTGGTGGAGATCATCGAGAACCCGGATCACCCCTGGTTCGTGGCGGCTCAGTTCCACCCCGAATTCACCTCCACCCCCCGCGACGGCCACGGCCTGTTCGCCGGTTTCGTGAAGGCGGCCGGCCAGCACCAGCAGGGAGAGCTGGAGTAACCAGTACCAGCGGCTGAACCTCAGGGTTCGGCCGTATTTTTTCGTGCGTTAGTTAGGTTTTACGTTCAACTCAAGAGGAAACTGAGAATGGCTAAGATCGTTAAAGTGATCGGTCGTGAGATCATCGACTCCCGTGGCAACCCCACCGTGGAAGCCGACGTTTACCTGGAAGGTGGCTTCATGGGCCGTGCCGCCGCGCCGTCCGGTGCGTCTACCGGCTCTCGCGAAGCGCTGGAACTGCGTGACGGTGACAAGTCCCGCTTCCTGGGCAAGGGCGTACAGACCGCCGTGGCCAACATCAACGATCGCATTGCCGCCGCTCTGGTAGGCAAGGACGCAACTCAGCAGGCCGAAATTGACCAGATCATGATCGATCTGGACGGCACCGACAACAAGGCCACCCTGGGCGCCAACGCCATTCTGGCCGTGTCCCTGGCCAATGCCAAGGCCGCCGCCGCCGCCAAGGGCCAGCCCCTGTACGCCTGGATCGCCGAGCTGAACGGCACCCCGGGTCAGTACTCCATGCCGCTGCCGATGATGAACATCATCAACGGTGGTGAGCACGCCGACAACAACGTCGACATTCAGGAGTTCATGATTCAGCCGGTGGGCGCCAAGAACATCAAGGAAGCCCTGCGCATCGGTGCCGAGGTATTCCACAACCTGGCCAAGGTACTGAAGGCCAAGGGCCTGTCCACCGCCGTGGGCGACGAAGGTGGCTTCGCGCCCAACCTGGAATCCAACGCTGCCGCCCTGGCCGCCATCAAGGAAGCCGTGGAAAAAGCCGGCTACACCCTGGGCAAGGACATCACCCTGGCCCTGGACTGCGCCTCTTCCGAATTCTATGAAGACGGCAAGTACAACATGAAGGGCGAAGGCAAGGTGTTCACCTCCGAGCAGTTCTCCGACTACCTGGCCGAGCTGTGCGAGCAGTACCCGATCGTTTCCATCGAAGACGGTCAGGACGAGTCCGACTGGGACGGTTTCGCCTACCAGACCAAGATTCTGGGCGACAAGGTACAGCTGGTTGGTGACGATCTGTTCGTCACCAACACCCGTATCCTGAAGGAAGGTATCGACAAGGGCATTGCCAACTCCATCCTGATCAAGTTCAACCAGATCGGCTCCCTGACCGAAACCCTGAACGCCATCAAGATGGCCAAGGACGCCGGTTACACCGCCGTTATCTCTCACCGTTCCGGCGAGACCGAAGACGCCACCATCGCCGATCTGGCCGTGGGCACCTGCGCCGGTCAGATCAAGACCGGCTCCATGAGCCGCTCCGACCGTATCGCCAAGTACAACCAGCTGATCCGTATTGAGGAAGAACTGGGTGCCAAGGCTCCTTACCGTGGCCTGGCCGAGGTAAAAGGCCAGGCGTAATGCCTGCCTTGCACTGAACCAAAAGCCCCGCCCTGTGCGGGGCTTTTTTGTTTATGGTGCGAGTGAATGCAGCCAGAGTGGCGAACCATGGCTTGGTGAGAAGGATGGCGAATTCACCATGTTTTACCGCCACCTGCGGGTTGGAATTCGTGGCACTCATTCGCAACCTGCAGGGAAGCTTGCGGCCTTTCACCGGCGCACTGTCTTTACCCGCCCCATGGCCGTGATGACAAACCATGCTGGTTGTCTTTCTGACGCCCCGCCTCGTGCGGGGTTTCTTTTGTTCGGCCGGGGAATATGGGAAACTAGCCGCTTACTTAGGAGGATAAATGCGCACCCTGACGCTGATACTGCTGGCCCTGCTGGGAACCCTGCAATACCACCTGTGGTGGGGAAAAAACGGTCTCGGCGAATACCATGAGGCCGCCGCCAATGTGTCCCGGCAGCTGGAAGATAATCAGCGCCTGGCCGACAGGAACGCCTTGCTCTATCGGGATATCGAGGATCTCAACAACGGGCTGGCGGCGGTGGAAGAACTGGCGCGCAACGATCTGGGCATGATCAAGCCGGGTGAAACCTTCTACCGGTTACTGCTGAGCCAGGACAAGCCATGAGCGCACTGAGCTGCACCGCCGTGGTGCCGGCCGCGGGGGCCGGCAAACGCATGGCCAGCGCCATTCCCAAACAATACCTGACCCTGGCGGGTAAAACGGTGCTGGAGCACACTATTGAGCGCTTGCTGGCGCACGGCGCCATCGAGCGGGTGGTGGTGGCGGTCAGCCCGGAAGATCAGTGGTTCGACAGCCTGCCCCTGGTCCGGGATGAACGCGTGGTACGGGTACAGGGTGGCCGGGAGCGGGCCGACTCGGTGCTTAATGCCCTGGCGGCGGTGTCCAGCGAATACGTGCTGGTGCACGACGCCGCCCGGCCCTGTCTGGCCATGCAGGATCTTGATGCCCTGCTGGCGGCGGCCTCACAGCCTCGGGGCGCCATTCTGGCCTGCCGGGTGCGGGACACCATGAAACGAGGGGATGGCCGTGGTGCCATTGCCGCCAGTGTGCCCCGGGACGAGCTCTGGCACGCCCTGACTCCGCAATGTTTTGACACCCAGGCCCTGCGCCGGGCCCTTGCCGAGGCGCTGGCCCAAGGGCAGGCGGTCACCGACGAGGCTTCGGCCATGGAGCTGGCCGGCGTTCACCCCCTGCTGGTGGAAGGCCGGGCCGACAATATCAAGATAACCCGGCCGGAAGATCTGGCGCTGGCCGGCTTTTTTCTGCAGCAGCTGAACGAGAACAATCAATGATGCGAATCGGGCACGGTTTTGACGTGCATAAATTTGGCGGGGATGGTCCCTGCATTCTGGGTGGGGTGGCGGTACCCCATGACCAGGGCCTGCTGGCCCATTCCGACGGCGACGTGGTGCTGCACGCCCTGAGCGATGCCCTGCTGGGCGCCATTGGCGCCGGTGATATCGGCCGCCACTTTCCCGATACCGACGCCGCCTTCAAGGGGGTCGACAGCCGCCTGCTGCTGCGGGAGGTGTTTGCCAAGGTGCGGGCCGCCGGCTACGTGCTGGGCAACGCCGATCTGACCATCATGGCGCAGGCCCCCCGGCTGGCGCCCTTTGTGGACGCCATGGCGGCCACCATTGCCGAGGATCTGCAGACCACGGTTTCCCATATCAATGTCAAGGCCACTACCACCGAGAAACTCGGCTTCGTGGGCCGCAAGGAAGGCATAGCGGCGGAAGCCGTGGTGCTGCTGGTGAAAGCATGAGTGAACAACAGCATTACCTGCACGGCAAACCCGGCGTCAGCGGCCTGCTCAAGGCCGCGCCGGAACACTTTATCGTGCGCGAGGATCTGGGTTTTGAGCCCAGTGGTGAAGGCGAGCATATTTTTCTGCACATTCGCAAGCGCGGCCAGAATACCCAGTGGGTGGCGCGGGATCTGGCGCGGCTGGCGGGCGTAGCCCAACGCGATGTGACCTGGGCCGGGCTCAAGGACCGCCATGCGGTCACCGAGCAGTGGTTTGGCGTGCACCTGCCGGGCAAGGACATGCCCGACTTCTCACCGCTGGAAAGCGACGACGTGCAGATCCTGGCCATTGCCCGGCACCACAAAAAGCTGAAAACCGGTGCCCTCAAGGGTAACTGGTTCGAGCTGGTGTTGACCGAGCTGGAGGGGGAAGACGATCTCGACGCCCGGCTGGCGGCCATTGGCGAACGGGGCGTGCCCAACTATTTCGGTGAGCAGCGTTTCGGCCACAACGGTGGCAATATTGATCAGGCCAGGGCCATGTTTGGCGGCAAGCGCATCAAGGATCGCAATAAACGGTCGATGTATCTATCGGCGGCCCGCAGCCAGCTGTTTAACCTGGCGGTCAGCCACCGGCTGGCGCAGGGCCTGGGCGAGCAGCTGCTGCACGGCGACTGTGTCATGCTGGCAGGCAGTCAGTCATTCTTTACCATCAATGAAGACAATCCCCTCGACGACGCCCTGCGTGCGCGGTTTGCCGAGGGCGACATTCGCCTGAGCGCGCCGCTGTGGGGGCGGGGCCGGCTGCCGGCCGAAGACGAAGCGGCAACACTGGAGCTGGCGGCGCTGGCCGGACAGCAGGATCTGATGGACGGGCTGGAGGCCAACGGCCTCAAGCAGGAGCGCCGGGCGCTGCTGCTGAAGCCGGGGCAACTCAGCTGGCAGCAAAACGGCGATTGCCTCACGCTGTCTTTCTGGCTGCCGGCGGGCAGTTATGCCACCAGTCTGGTCAGGGAAATCATTCAGGAAAAGGACAGCCATGAAAATACTGGTGAGTAACGACGATGGTGTGAACGCCGCCGGCATTCGCACCCTGAGCCGGGCGTTGGCGGAATTTGCCGAGGTGGTCACGGTGGCGCCGGATCGCAACCGCAGCGGTGCCAGTCATTCGCTGACGCTGGAAGTACCCCTGCGGGCCGACAAGCTGGATGATACCGGTTTTTATTCGGTCAAGGGCACGCCCACCGACTGTGTGCACTGGGCGGTAAATCACCTGCTGGATCCGGATCCGGATCTGGTGGTGGCGGGCATCAACCACGGTGCCAACCTGGGCGACGACGTGCTTTATTCGGGCACGGTGGCGGCGGCCACCGAGGGCCGCCACCTGGGTTTGCCGTCCCTGGCCATTTCCCTGTGCGGCGACCGGCATTTTGACACCGCGGCCCATTTTGCCTGCATGCTGGTGCAGGGCCTGTTGCGGGCGCCGCTTTATTCCAACCAGATTTTGAATGTGAACGTGCCCGACTTGCCCCTGAACGAGATTCAGGGTATCAAAGTGACTCGTTTGGGTAATCGTCATCGTTCCGAGGCGGTGCTGAAAGAATTCGATCCGCGAGGCCGCGCCATTTACTGGATTGGCCCTCCCGGTGCCATTCAGGATGCGGGCGAGGGCACCGACTTTGATGCCGTCGAACGGGGCTTTGTGTCGATCACGCCGCTGACCATAGATCTCACGGCCTACGATCAAATGTCGGCATTGTCCCGTTGGATTCAGGATGTGGAGTAAGGCGTGCACAGGTTAGCAGGAGAGCAGCTTTACCGCCTGCTGCGACAGCAGGGCATTCGTAACGAGCGGGTGCTGCGTGCCATTACCGAACTGCCGCGCGCCGATTTCGTGGATGAGGCCATGGCGCACAAGGCCTGGGACAACAGCGCCCTGCCCATCGGTTTTGGCCAGACCATCTCCCAGCCCTATATAGTGGCGCGCATGACCGAGGCCCTGCTGGATGGGCCGCCCCTTCGGCGTGTGCTGGAGGTGGGCACCGGCTCCGGGTTTCAGACTGCAGTGCTGGCCCAGTTGGTGGAGCAGGTGTTTACCGTGGAGCGGATAAAGGCACTGCAATACCAGGCCCGGCGCCGGTTGCAACGGCTGGATCTGCACAATGTGTCCACCAAGCACGGCGACGGCTGGCAGGGCTGGGCCAGTAAGGCACCCTTCGATGCCATTATGGTGACCGCGGCGGCCAGCACCACGCCCACGGCGCTGCTGGAACAGCTGGCCGATGGCGGTCGCATGGTCATTCCGGTGGGCGGGCTCAGCCAGACCTTGTGGCTGTATCGGCGCCGGGGAGATGATTTTGTGCGCACCGAGCTTGAAGCGGTGCGGTTTGTTCCTTTGATTCAGGGTGATCTTGAGTGAAGCTGTTTTCCCGTTTGTATCGGCTGGTGATGATGTGGGCGGTGCACCGCCATGCGCCGGTGTACTTGTCCATGAACAGTTTTGTGGAGTCTATTTTCTGGCCGGTACCGGTAGACGTAATGTTGGCCCCCATGGCCCTGGCCAAGCCGGACCGGGCCTGGCATTACGCCGCCCTGGCCACGGTGTTTTCGGTGCTGGGGGCGGCCTTTGGCTACCTGCTGGGTTACGCCATGTGGGAGCCGCTGGTGGAGCCCTTTATTCAGGCCATGGGCTATCAGGACAAGATCGCCGTGGCCCGGCAGTGGTTTGATGACTGGGGCATCTGGGTGATCTTTATTGCCAGCTTTACGCCCATTCCCTACAAGGTGTTCACGGTCACCGCCGGTCTGCTGCAAATGGCGTTTCTGCCGTTTATTCTGGTGTCGCTGATCGGCCGGGGGTTGCGCTTTTTCCTGGTGTCCGGGCTGATGGTATGGGGCGGCGTGCGTATGGAAAGCAGGCTGATCCGCTATATCGATCTGCTCGGCTGGGCCTGTGTGGCGGCGGCCGTGGTGGCCTATTTGTTGCTGAGGCCCTGATGAAGAGCCGGAGTCAGACCGTCGGCATTGGCAGTCTCGGCATTGCGCTGAGCCTGTTGCTGACGGCCTGCTCCGTGGCGCCACCGGCCCCGGTGGCGGGAGTGGGGGCTCATGCCCAGGGGCAGGTCAAGGCCAATGGCCGTCAGTATGTGGTGGTGCGGGGGGATACCCTCTATTCCATCGCCTGGCAGGCCGGCACCGATGTGCCCACCCTGGCCCGGCACAACGGTTTGCGCCCTCCCTATCATATTTATCCCGGTCAGACCCTGCGGCTGGATGTGCCCGGCCGTAAGCGGGTGGCCTATCGCGTGCGCCGGGGGGATACCCTGAACGGCATCGCCCGCCGCACCGGCCATTCGGTGGCCGATCTGGCCAGCCTCAACGGCCTGCGTCCGCCTTACCGCATTTATGTGGGCCAGGCACTGGCGTTGCATTCCATCGGCGCCGCTGCGGCGCCCTCCGCCCCGGCCTCGGCGACGCCGGCCTCTGCGTCGGCGAGCAAGCCCACGGCCAAACCGTCGCCAGCAGTCAAATCCTCCCGACCTCTTGCACCGGCGAAAGGAAAAGCATACGCTGGTAGCGGAGTTCAAAAAAACGCCGTTGTCAATGGGCCCATTGCCTGGCAATGGCCGGTAAAGGGGCCGGTGATTTCCGGCTTCTCGCTGGCCGAAACCGGCAACAAGGGCATCGACATACGCGGAAGCAGGGGGGAGGCCGTCAAGGCCGCCGCTGCAGGAAAGGTAGTTTACGCAGGGAACGCGCTACGTGGTTATGGCAATTTGATCATCATCAAGCACAACGATGATTATTTGTCGGCCTATGCTCACAACGAGGTACTGCGGGTCAAGGAGCAGGACTCGGTGCAGGCGGGCCAGCACATAGCGGATATGGGAAGCAGTGATGCCACTGATGTCCGGCTGCATTTTGAAATCCGGCATCAGGGCAAATCGGTTGATCCGAGAAAGTATCTGCCAAAGCGATAGTCACCGGGAGTCGGGTAGTACCCGGTTTTAGGGAGAACTGCCATGAGCCAGAAAAAGAACAGGAACCAGGACGCAGACGTAGAATTGGATCGGGATGCGGACGTGGAAACCGTGGAGCAGGAAAGCCCTCAGGAAGAGGAAATTCTCTCCGCGCCAAGCCAACGCAGCCTGGATGTAACCCAGCTTTACCTGGGAGAAATCGGCTTTTCTCCCTTGCTGACCGCAGAAGAAGAAGTTCATTACGCCCGCCGCGCCCTGCGTGGCGATCTCGCTGCCCGTAAACGCATGATTGAGTCCAATCTGCGCCTGGTGGTCAAAATATCCCGCCGCTACAACAATCGGGGCCTGGCCCTGCTGGATCTGATCGAGGAAGGCAACCTGGGCCTGATCCGCGCTGTGGAAAAGTTTGATCCCGAACGCGGGTTTCGTTTCTCCACCTATGCCACCTGGTGGATTCGCCAGACCATAGAGCGGGCCATCATGAACCAGACCCGCACCATTCAGCTGCCCATTCATGTGGTGAAAGAGCTCAATGTCTACCTGCGTACCGCCCGCGAGCTGGCCCACCGGCTGGATCATGAGCCTACCGCCGACGAAATTGCCGAAGCCCTCGACAAACCGGTGGAAGACGTCTCGCGCATGCTCAAGCTGAACGAGAAAATCAGCTCGGTTGACACCCCCATTGGCGGTGACGGCGACAAGGCGCTGCTGGATGTGCTGGCCGACGAGAACGACAAGGATCCGGAGATGGAAACCCAGGATGACGACATGAATGTCAGCCTGGTGCGCTGGCTGGAAGAGCTCAATCCCAAGCAGCGGGAAGTACTGGCCCGGCGCTTTGGCCTGCTGGGCTATGAAGCGTCCACCCTGGAAGACGTGGGCCGGGAAATCGGCCTGACCCGGGAGCGGGTGCGCCAGATCCAGGTGGAAGCCCTGCGCAGACTGAAGGAAATCCTCACCCAGCAGGGGCTGAATATCGACACCCTGTTTCACAGCGAGTAATACTAAGCTGGCCTCATGAAAAAGCCCCGGTAAAGCGGGGCTTTTTCATCTTTGTAGGGAATGTTCGGACTGCCTCACTCCTTACGTTTACCCTTCACTTCTGGCCTGTTTCAGCCGGTACAACTGCTCCAGTGCCTGGCGTGGGGTAAGGTCGTCCGGGTTCAGCCCGTCCAGCAATTCCAGCGCCGGATTCACCGGCTCATCAAACAACGGCAGCGAGCCCTGAGGTTCGGCGGCGGGCTTGGGCGCACTCACATTCCGGCCGCTTTCCAGCTCTGCCAGTTTTTGCCGGGCCAGGGTCAGCACCGGTCTGGGTACGCCCGCCAGTGCCGCCACCTGCAGGCCGTAGGAGCGGCTGGCGGCCCCTTCCTGAACGGCATGCATAAAGGCAATGGTGTCGCCGTGCTCCACCGCATCCAGGTGCACGTTGGCCACCGCCGGCCACAGCGCCGCCAGCCCGGTCAGCTCAAAATAATGGGTGGCAAACAGGGTATAGGCATGCAGCCGGTTGGCCAGGGCGTCGGCACAGGCCCAGGCCAGGGCCAGGCCGTCGTAAGTGCTGGTGCCCCGGCCGATTTCGTCCATCAGCACCAGGCTGTGACGGCTGGCGTTGTTGAGGATATTGGCGGTTTCGGTCATTTCCACCATAAAGGTGGAGCGGCCCGAGGCCAGATCGTCGGACGCACCGATACGGGTAAAGATGCGATCCACCCGGCCGATGCGGGCCGATTGAGCCGGCACAAAGGAGCCCATGTAGGCCAGCAGCACGATCAGCGCCGTTTGCCGCATATAGGTGGACTTACCTCCCATGTTGGGGCCGGTGATCACCAGCATTTTTCGTTCATCAGACAGCGATAGCGGGTTGGCGATAAAGGGATCCGTCATGACCTGCTCCACCACCGGATGGCGGCCTTCCTCAATGTCGATCACCTCGTCGTCGGTCAGCTCGGGCCGGCAGTAATTCAGGCTTTCGGCCCGCTCCGCCAGGTTGGCGAGCACATCCAGCCGGGCCAGGGCGGCGGCGCTTTGCTGCAAGGGGGCAAGGTGCTCCAGCAAGCGGTCGAGCAGTGCTTCGTACAGGCGCTTTTCCAGCGCCAGGCCCTTGCTCTGAGCGTTGAGCACCTTGTCTTCGTATTCCTTCAGTTCGGGAATAATGTAGCGTTCGTTGTTTTTCAGGGTCTGACGGCGCACATAGTGCACCGGCACCAGGTGGGAGTTGGCCCGGCTGACGTCGATATAAAAACCGTGCACCTTGTTGTAGGCCACCTTCAGGGTGCTGATGCCGGTGGCGGCCCGCTCCCGGGCTTCAAGCTCTTCCAGATAACGGTGGGCGCCGGCGGCCAGCTCGCGTAGTTCGTCCAGTTCGGCGTTGTAGCCGTCGCGGATGACGCCGCCGTCCCGAATGACCACCGGCGGGGTGTCGACCACCGCCGCTTCCAGCAACTCGGCCAGCTCGGGAAAGTCACTGATTTGTTGAGCCAGGGGCATCAGGCACTCGGCCTGGGCGTTAGTCAGCACCGCCTGAATGTCCGGCTGGGCCTGCAGTGCTGCGCGCAGCCGGCTTAAGTCTCTTGGCCGGGCCGAGCGCAATGCCAGCCGCGCCAGCACCCGCTCCACGTCGCCTACCTGGCGCAGCAGCGGGTGCAGCTCTTCATGGTGGCCGCCCTCCATCAAGGTGGCGATAATGTCCTGACGCTGGCTCAGCTCGTTCTTGTTGCGGCTGGGCTGATGGATCCAGCGCTTGAGCAGCCGGCTGCCCATGGGAGTGGCGGTGCCGTCCAGCACCTCGGCCAGGGTGTTTTCCACCGTGCCCGAGAGATTCAAGGTCAGCTCCAGGTTGCGGCGGGTGGCGGCGTCCATGATCACCATGTCCTGACGGCGCTCCAGCCGGACGCTGTTGATATGGGGCAGGGCGGTACGCTGGGTATCCTTCACGTATTGCAGCAGGCAGCCGGCGGCGCACAGAGCGGTGGTGGACTGCTCGACGCCAAAGCCAACCAAATCCCGGGTGCCGAACTGCTGGCACAGCAGGTGGCGGGCGGTACCCAGATCGAACTCCCACTCGGGCCGGCGGCGCAGGCCCTTGCGCTGCTCGATAAGCCCAAACCAGGCAAAGCCTTCCGGATACAGCAGCTCGGCGGGCTGGGTGCGCTGCAGCTCGGCGATCAGGGTTTCTTCCTGCTCGAACTGGTTGATTACAAAGCGGCCGGTGCTCACATCCAGAATGCCAAAGCCGAACCGCTCGCCGTCGTGATATACCGCCGCCAGGCAGTTGTCCTGGCGCTCATTCAGCAGGGCCTCGTCGGACAGGGTGCCGGGGGTGACGATGCGCACCACCTGGCGCTCCACCGGCCCCTTGCTGGTGGCGGGGTCGCCAATCTGCTCGCAGATGGCCACCGATTCCCCCATCTGCACCAGCCGTGCCAGGTAGTTTTCCGCCGCGTGATAGGGTACCCCGGCCATGGGAATGGCGGTGCCCGCCGACTTGCCTCGTTTGGTCAGGGAGATGTCCAGCAACCGCGATGCCTTTTTGGCGTCGTCGTAGAACAGCTCGTAAAAATCCCCCATGCGGTAAAACAGCAGAATGTCCGGATGCTGGGCCTTCAGGGCCAGGTATTGCTGCATCATGGGCGTATGCGGGGAATTTTCCTGATTCATAATGAAATCAATGCCTTTTTGTCTGGTGGAAGCGTGACGAAACAAAACAGGCGAGCATGATACCAGCATCGGGGAGTCGAGGATAAGCGGGCAAAGCGCAAACAAAGAAGGCAGACCGGCGGCCCCTGTAATCGCACGGGCCGCCGGGGTTATCGTGAGCGGAACAGCATGGCGGGGTCAGGGCTGGGCGGCGTAGGCCACGATTTCGCAGAGCATCTCTTCCCGGGCCAGGCCGGCCACGATCATGGCGGCGCGGTTGGGGTAGGGGGCCTCGAAGTACTCGGCATAGACCTTGTTGAACACCGGCAGCTGATCCCGGGCGGTGACGTAGATCAGCACCTGGGTGACGTCGGCCATGGTCAGGCCGGCGGCTTCCACCGTGTGCCTGAAGTTGTCCATGGTTTGGCGGGCCTGGGCCTCAATGCCACCGTCCACTACCTGACCGTCGGCATCGATGGGGATCTGGGCGGTATAGAACTGGCCGTTGGCCATGACGGCCCATTCCAGCGGCGCTTTGGAGGCGAAAAGGTCGGTTTTTACGGCGGTTTTCATAAGTGGTTCCTTGATGGACAAAAGTGAAAAAAGAGCGGCTGTCGCCGCTCAAAAGTCGTGCTCCGGCGAGTCAGACCGGGAGCGTGCCATGGCGGCTTAAAGCCCCTGTTCAGCTGCCATGCGCTTAATGATTTGTGGCGCCGTCCACAGGGTGGGCAGTAACACCAGGGATACCGGCACGGCGGTGACCACAATAAAGGACTGCAGGGCACTGATGCCGCCGGAGCCGATGGAGATCAGAATGGCGGCCACTACCCCCATCATGATGCCCCAGAACACCCGCACGCTGGCGTGGGGGTGATCGGTGCCGGTCATCACCATGGAGACCGCATAGGTCATGGAGTCGCCGGTGGTGGCCACGAAAATGGTGGTCAGCACCAGGAACAGTACCGAGATCACAAAGCCCAGGGGCAGCTGTTCGGTGATCGCCAGCAGGGCGGCGGGCAGGTTAAAGCCGGTAAAGGGCTCGGACACGCTGCCGGGCGTGGCCAGTTCAAAGGCCAGGCCGCTGCCTCCCATGATGGTGAACCAGAAACAGGTGATCATGGGCGCAATGATGGAAATCAGCATGATCACCTGGCGCACCGTGCGGCCCCGGGAAATGCGTGCCACAAACATCGCCATCAGTGGCCCGTAACCCAGGAACCAGCCCCAGAAGAACACCGTCCACCAGTCCAGCCAGGCCGGATCGGCACGGAAGGTGGCCATGGGAATGAAGTTGTCCAGGTACAGACCAAAGGCGTTCAGAAAGGTATCGACGATAAAAGAGGTCGGGCCGAACAGAAAGATAAACAGCATCAGGAAGGCGGCCAGCACCACATTGGCATTGCTCAAAATCTGAATGCCCCGGGTCACACCGCTCACGGCGGACAGGGTATAGATGACAATCAGGCCTATCAGAATGGCGACCTGGGTGCTGTAGACATCGGGAATGCCGAACAGTTTTTCCAGGCCAAAGCTGACCTGCAGACCGAGAAAGCCGATGGGGCCCACGGTGCCGGCCACCACTGCCAGTACGCAGCTGGCATCCACCAGGGCGCCGAGCCAGCCTTTCATCACTCTGTCACCAAACACCGGATACAGCAGGGTACGGGGTTTCAGCGGCAGGCCCTTGTCGTAGTGCAGATGCATAAACACCACGCCGGTCAGGCTGCCGAGAATGGCCCAGGCCAGAAAGCCCCAGTGCATAAAGCTTTGAGCCAGTGCGTTGATGGCCATGTTCATTTTGTCGGTTTCACCGGCATACAGCGGCGGTGGCGACATAAAGTGAGCCATGGGCTCGGCGGCGGCCCAGAACACACCGCCGCCGGCGAGCAGGGTACACATGATGATCGACATCCACTGAAAGGTGGACATTTCGGGCGTGCTCAGATTGCCAAGGCGCACGCGACCGCCACGGCCTGCGGCCATGACCAGTCCGATCAGAAAGGTCAGCAGCAGCAGCACCTGCCAGTAGGCACCAAACAGCCGGGTGGAAGTAGCAAAAGCGCTGTTAACCAGTCGGGAAACCAGCTCGATATCGTACAGGGCGGCGGCCACGAACAGCAGCAGGGCGCCGCCACTGATCAGAAACACCGGTAAATCGAGACTGGAAAGCAGGGTGGGCTTGCCGTTGATATCCTTATTCATGGCCAGGGTTGCCTCGGTTGAGTTGCTCATGTTCGCCTCCATAGCGGTACATCATGCGAAGGGGAGCGGGGGCTCCCCAGATCCTTATCGAGCAGCGGCCTGCGGTTGCAGGGCCTCGTCCAGAAAGTTGAGCCAGTTCAGGCCCATGATTTTGGCCACGTCTTCCTTGCCAAAGCCCCGGGCCAGCAGCCCTTGAGTCAGGTTGGGGAAATCGCGGCTATCGCGGAACCAGGACAGCGGGCGGGGCCAGTCGGCATTGGATTTGGAACCTTCACCGTAATCCATGGTTTTGGACCAGCGGCCGTTGCGCATCCACTCCAGCACCGACAGCGGCTGGTTCTGACACAGATCGGTACCGATGCCCAGTCGCTCTACCCCCATCAGATCGGCGGTGCGGGCAATCATGTCGCAGTAGTCTTCCAGGGTGCAGTCCGGGCCGTTTTTCAGGTGGAACGGGTAGGCGCTGAAACCCAGCAGGCCCCCCGACTCGGCCAGCGCCTTGAGCACGGTGTCCGACTTGTTGCGCTTGGCGGCGTGAAAGCTCAGCGGGTTGGCATGGGAGATCACGATGGGACGTTCCGAGATCTCGATGGCTTCAAGGGTGCTGCGCTCGGCGCTGTGGCTCATGTCCACCACCATGCCGACCCGGTTCATTTCCCGAATTACCTGACGGCCAAAGCGGGTCACACCGCTGTCTTCTGCCTCGTAGCAACCACAGGCCAGCAGGCTCTGGTTGTTGTAGGTCAGCTGCATGATCATCAGGTTCAGATTCCGCATCACCTCCACCATGCCGATGTCGTCCTCGATCGGTGAGCAGTTTTGTGCACCGAACATGATGCCAACCTTGCCCTCGGCCTTGGCGCGGCGAATGTCATCGGCACCGCGCACCGGCATGATCAGGTCACCGTGTTGTTCGAACTGACGATTCCATTCGGCAATGCGCATCAGGGTTTCACGGATCTGCTCGTGATAGACAATGGTGGCATGCACCATGGTCACGCCGCCTTCGCGCAGCTGTTCGAAGATCTCCCGGCTCCAGTTGGAATACTGCAGTCCGTCGATCACGATCATTTCGTTATGCAACTCTCTGCTCATGATTCCGCCTCCGTTATGCGCGGATGTAGGTGGTTTTCACGACGGTGTAGAATTCCCGGGCGTAGGTACCCTGCTCGCGGGGACCAAAGCTGGAATCCTTGCGACCGCCGAACGGCACATGGTAATCGGTGCCCGCGGTGGGCAGGTTGACCATCACGCAACCGGTCTTGGCATTGCGCTTGAAGTCGGTGGCGTATTTCAGCGACTGGGTGCAGATACCGCCGGTCAGGCCGAAGTTGGTGTCGTTCAGGGTGGCCAGCGCCTCGGCGTAATCCTTCACCTTGATCACACAGGCGATGGGGGCAAAGGCTTCTTCCCGGTTGATGGTCATGTCATTGGTGGTGTTCACAAACAGTGCGGGCTGCATGTAGTAGCCGTCGGTGTCTTCGTTAATCACTTCACCGCCGAACACCAGCTTGCCGCCTTCGTTTTTGGCCAGCTCCAGGTACTTGAGGTTGGACTCCATCTGGCGGCCGTCGGCGACGGCACCGATATGTACGCCTTCCTTCAGCGGGTGACCGATGACCAGTTTCTTCATGCGCTCGACCACGGCGTCCACAAAGCGATCGTGAATGCCTTCGGTCACGATCAGCCGTGACGAGGCGGTGCACTTCTGGCCGGTGCCGCCAAAGGCACCGTTCACGGCACACTCCACGGCGTTGTCCAGATCGGCGTCATCCAGCACCACCAGGGCGTTTTTGCTGCCCATTTCCAGCTGACACTTGACCAGATTGCCGGCGGTGGCGGCGGCTACCCGACGGCCGGTTTCCAGTGAGCCGGTAAAGGTCAGGGCATTGACCTGACGGGAGTTGATCAGTACGTCGCCCACTTCGGCGCCCGGGCCCATCACCAGGTTAAAGGTGCCGGCGGGCAGGTTCTGGCGGGAGATGATCTCGGTCAGCGCCCAGGCGGAGGCGGGAACCTGGTTGGCGGGTTTCCACACCACGGCGTTGCCAAAGGCCAGGGCCGGAGCGATTTTCCAGGCACCGGTGGCGGTGGGGAAGTTCCAGGGGGTGATGATGCCCACGACGCCCACCGGCTCGCGGCGGGTTTCAATTTCAATACCGGGGCGCACCGAGTCGGCGGTTTCGCCCATCTGGCGCAGCACTTCGGCGGCGTAGTAATGAAAGAACTGACCGGAGCGGTAGACTTCACCGGCGCCTTCGGCCAGGGTCTTGCCTTCTTCCCGGGCCAGCAGCCGGCCCAGCTCGTCCTTGCGGGCGATCAGCTCGTCACCAATGGCCATCAGCACGCCATAGCGCTGCTCCAGGCCGCTTTTGGCCCACTCCTGCTGACCCTGCTCGGCGGCTTCGATGGCGGCCTGGGTCTGGGCGGCGTCGGCCTGGGCGTAATGACCAATCACGTCGCTCAGATCGGCGGGGCTGATGTTGGCAATGGTCTTCGGGCCTTCAACCCACTCACCGGCGATATAGTTACGAAATACGGAATCAGACATGAGGGACCTCCTTTACTTGGTTGGAGTCATGATAGGAGCTGTGTTTTAATAATAAAAATTAATTAATGATATTAGCTGATAAGGAAGACTTATCATGTTGCCGGAGTTCAAGGTGGCGCAGCTGCGTCATTTCGTCTGGGTGGCCGAACTGAAGGGCTTTCACCTGGCGGCGGAAAAGGCCCATCGCACTCAGCCCGCCATTTCGCTGTCGATTCGTGACCTGGAGAGCAAGCTGGGCGAGGCCCTGTTTGAAAAGCGCAACAGCCGCACCGCCAAGACCGAACTGACCCCCTTTGGTCGGGCGTTTCTGCCTCGGGCCAAGGAGCTGTTGTCCCATCATGATCGCATTGCCGAAGACATGGCGCTGCTGGCCGAGCATAAAACCGGCCATTTGCGGCTGGCCTCGGTGCCCTCCATTGCCAGCCGCTTTCTGCCCGGCCTGTTGCTCGACTTTATCGGTGACAGCGAGCTGCATGTGAGCGTGTTCGATGACAACTCCCGCGCCGTGCTGAAGATGGTGGAAAACCAGCAGGTGGATTTCGGCATCGCCAGCCTGTTCGATGATCAGGACCAAAGCGAGAAACGCTATATACCGGTGTGGGAGGATAAGCTGGGCGTGGTGTGTCTCAAGGAACATCCGCTGGCGGTCAGCCAGGAGCTGCACTGGCGCGAGCTGAAACCCTACCGGTTGATCCGTAATGGCACCTCCAGCCTGCTGAAGGGCAGCGCGGCCGAGTCACTGCTGGCTCACTCCCAGTACTATATTTCCAACATGATTTCCCTGGTCGCCATGCTGGAAGCGGGGTTTGGCATTACCACTCTGCCCTGGTATGCCTTTCCCGAAGGTAATACCCGGCTGACTTTTATTCCCCTGCATGCCCCGGTGATCACGCGCCAGGTCGGCATTATTCAGCTCAACAACAAGTCGTTGACTCCGCCGGCCCAGGCGCTGGTTGACTTTATTCTGGCCAGTCGCCAGGGCTGAGCCGTCGATGGTTGCCGGCCGAAGTCGGCAGCCGATCCATCCCACCTAGCTGCGCGATCTCTCATTTTTTGTTGTTTTTTTGTTTCTCTTTGCCGGGTTTGTTTTTACATGGGAAACAGTATTTATGCGGGTTTGCAGCATTCTGATAAACTTTTCTTATCAAGTGATATAGCCATTTAACTTGTCGGGTTTTATTGCCCTGATTGAAGATGCACACCATGAGCCAGAAAGAAGGCGGGCAAGCACACCGGTAACGGGCTGTGTTGCGCTTTCAGGCACTGCGCCGTCCCGAACGTTTGTTTCGGTTCAAGGCGCACAGGAATGGAATCATTAATCGAGGGTAGAAACATGATGAGGTTGGCTGCGATCAAGGCCTCGCTGCGGGGGCCAAATGCATTACCGCTGCGCCCGGCAGAGCAGGTGATGGATCTGGAGCGGCTGGGTGCCATGCATCAAAGCCGGTTGAGCTTTATGCGTACCCTGGTACGCCGCATTATGCTGGAACGCTGGCAGGTGAATATTGCTCGTCAGGAGCTGTGTGCCGAAGGCTACGGCACCCTTATCTACGAAATCAACACGCCCCAGGGCCTGTTCAGTTTTGTTATTTTTTCCAATTATCTGAGCCCGGAAGAGCGCAACGACAGGGTCATTGCCAGCAAGTGGGATCTGACCATGGCGCTGGTGGAAGGGCGGATTGAAGACGAATATCTGGCCTTCCTGCGCCAGAATGTTCCCCTGCAGGAAGCCGGCCGGGTCGACTCCCGGGTGTTTGTATTGTCCCGCGCCAACCGCAGCGCCCGCAACTTTGATTATGTGGTGGCGCAACTGAGCAAGGGGGAGCAACCCGACGTCGCCCGTATTGCCGAAGTCGGTTACCTCTATCGCACCACCGCGGTCTACGGCAGCGGCAAGCTGGGCATGGCCGATTGGGACAAGGTCTGCAGCCGTTTCCCGGATTTTGCCCGCCCGTTTGCGGCCGAGATGTTTGCCTGTTTTATGCTGCGCAACTTTAGTCTGCTGCAGGTCGAGCACATTGCCCGGCAGCGGGACCCGCAGCAGTTCACGCCCATGAAGCTCGAGCTCAAGCGCTATTTCGGCATCGGCAATTCCACCGGCCTGGGCATGGCGCCTTACCTTATTAATCACCCCATCTTGATCAACCGATGGATCGAAATGCGCGAGCTGGCCCTGGCCCAGGTTCGTGCCCTCGGGCATATCGATGAAGGAGTACGCTGGCGCCTGGGTGAATTGCTGGGCCGCTGTTCACAGCATATTGCCGAAACCGTGACGGAAGACGCCTGGCAGAGCAATAACAATCGCCGAGTGATCGAGGATCTCGCGAAGTTGCGGGAGCAGGCGGGCGTGGGGTTGGAGAGCTGGAATGACCTGCTGGCCTGGAGCGAACAACACTGCTCGTTGCAGGGACAGGAGCTGCTGGTGTCGGTCATGCTGGAGCTTTACCCGCAACTGGTGGATGGCCTGGATGAATATTATTGTGCGGAAGAGTTTCTCGACCTGGATCCACTGATGCCGCTGCAGCAGCTTAAGGCAGTGATTGAACAACGCTATGCCTGGACGCTGAAAATCGACTTCAGCGATCCGAAAAACCGGGATATTTTCTGGTACCGCTCGGAAGACAAAATGGAGCCCCGCCTGGGCAAATGCGAGCTGGATGATGGCCGGGAAAAGCAAATGGCTTTGGGCGTGGGCTATGCCGTGTTCCGCTGTTACCAGCTGCTGTGCCAGTATATTGAAGAGTTCCCGGAGCACACCACGGCCCGCTTTATGGTGGCCCGGCCCAAACTGCGTGGCATAGTCCGCCGCATTCAGAGCATGAATCGCTGTGTGTACGGTGACATTCAGGCCAACCTGCTGGCCCATGACATATTGCCCATGCACCTGCTGCGCTGCAAGCTGTCGTTTTTTGGGGTGAGCAAGTTCGATCCGCGCTCCCGACTGTGGGTGCGCAATACCATGTATCAGGGGGCTCCGCTGCTGGAAGACATCGGCAAAACCTATAACGATGACTGGTTTATGCCCCTGGCACCGACCGTGGGAGGGAACGACTGATGCAGGTTTCAATGAATGAGCTGAAGGCGGCTCTGCGCCGCTGCTTTGAAGCATGCGGATACTTTGTGGGCAACTATGAAGATGCTGCCAACATGGTGCTGTGGCTGGAAAAGCACGGCCTGGGCGGGCTGGCGGAGCTGGAGCGGGCGTTGCCCTATCTGACCCTGGACGCCGACAAGCCGTTGAGCACGGTCGTGTATGAAGACAGCACCTCGGCCATTATCGACAGCAACGGCCGCAGTGCCCTGAACTGCATTGCCGCCTCGGTGGATTTGGCCCATGCCAAGGCGCTGGAAAGCGGCATTGCCACCATTACCGTACACAACTGCCACAACCGCATGTTTGCCCTCAAGGCGCTGACCGATTGCGGCCGGCGCGGCATCAGTGTGACCGCCTACTGGCAGAATGGCAGCCGCACGGTGAAGGAATATGCCGCAGCCATCAAGGCGGGAGAGCGCTACCCCAGTTTCAGCCAGGCTTCCACCAATCTGGTGACCACGCCGGAAGAGCAACAGGCGCTGACCATTGTCTGCAGCTCCCGGGTGGATCTGGCCGGGTCACTGCAGCGCTCCAAGGGAAACCGCCATGCGCGCTATTTGAGCCCGGAGGATCTGGCGGAGAACAAGGAATACGTGATCGATAACGGCATCGAGATCGACGAAGCCCTGTGGGCCGAGATCAACCGTATCGGCGCCGGTATTCTGGTGGAAAACAGCGAACGTTCCCGCCTGGGGGCGGGGGCACAATAACGCACACTGGTCACCTGTCGGTTTTCCGATAGGTGACTATCCCCTTTGCTTGCCATCGACTTCTTGCCAACAACATTCATGCTGTATTCCTCCCCCGAGTTGCTGGCGTTGCTGATTGTGACCGGTGGCATTCTGGTGCAGGCCTGGGTGGGCATCGGTTTTGGACTGCTGGCCGCGCCCCTGCTGTATCTGCTCAATCCTGCCTATGTTCCGGGACCGGTGCTGGTGCTGGTGCTGGGCTGGGGGCTGTCGCTGCTGGTGGTGCTGAAGCAGCGCCACCGGCTGAACTGGCGACGAGTGTGGCCGGCCATACTCGCTCGCTTGCCCGGCTCCTGGTGCGGTGCCCTGCTGCTGGTCACCCTGACCGGCTGGCAGCTCAGCCTGCTGTTTGGCGGCGCCCTGTTGCTGGCGGTCTGGCTGAGTGGACGCCGTTACCCGATTGCGCCTACGCCGGTGGGCCTGACCGTGGCCGGCTTTTGTTCGGGCCTGTTGGGTACCGCCACCTCGGTGGGCGGTCCGCCCATGGCGTTGCTTTATCAGTATCAACCCCGACTGACCACCCGTGACGAGCTCGCCGTCTTTTTTCTGGTGGGCACACCGCTGTCGCTGCTGATGCTGCTCGCCAAGGGGGGGCCGGCCTTGCTTGCCCTGCCGCTGGTGGTGAAGTTGCTTCCCGGTGTGGCGCTGGGCTTCTGGCTGTCCCGGTGGCTTGAACGCAGGGTCCATAGAGACAGCGTCCGGCCGGCCATTCTGCTGATTTCCGTGCTGTCGGCGCTGGGAGTATTGTGGCAGGGCATTCGGGCAGGACTTGTCGGTTAGCCATTGGCGTTCCCCCTCTGCCCCGGCATAATACCGATACGAGTATTTGGCGAACGAGGGAAAGCGATGGACACGGAGACACTGGCGCGGCAACTGGGTGAAGCCTTGCTCGCCCGTGACATCATGATGACCACCGCCGAATCCTGCACCGGCGGTGGCATCGCCGCGGCGCTCACCGATATCGCTGGCAGTTCGGCCTGGTTTGACCGGGGCTTTGTCACCTATTCCAATGCCGCCAAAACCACCATGTTGGGCGTGGATGCCGCCATTATTGAGCGCCATGGCGCGGTCAGCCGGGAAGTGGCCGAAGCCATGGTGCGCGGCGCTTGCGCCGTGTCGGGCTGCGGCCTCGGGGTTGCGGTCACCGGTGTGGCCGGCCCCGGCGGCGGCAGTCCGGACAAACCCGTGGGTACCGTTTGGCTGGCCTGTTATGCGGCCGCCGGCGATCGGCTCGACTGCCGGCTGTTGCGGCTGGATGGTGATCGGGCCGCCGTACGTCGGCAGACCGTAACGGAATCATTGCAGGCCTGCCTGACACTGCTTGAGCAAAACCCCACTTGATACTGTACGAATAAACAGTATACTCATCCTCAGTTTCCTGCATTACGCACCAGCCAATTTCAGCGGAGCATTTTATGGATCAGAACAAAGAAAAAGCCTTGGCCGCCGCCCTGGGCCAGATTGAAAAACAGTTTGGCAAGGGCTCCATCATGCGTTTGGGCGACAACAAGGCTTTGAATGTTGAAGCCATTTCCACCGGCTCCCTGTCTCTGGACATTGCCCTGGGCATCGGTGGCTTGCCTACCGGCCGTATCGTGGAAATCTATGGTCCCGAGTCATCCGGTAAAACCACCCTGACCCTGCAGGTCATTGCCGAAGCCCAGCGCGCCGGCAAGGTCTGTGCCTTTGTGGATGCGGAACACGCCCTGGATCCCGTCTATGCCGGCAAACTGGGCGTTAACGTGGACGACCTGCTGGTCTCCCAGCCCGACACTGGTGAGCAGGCGCTGGAAATCTGCGACATGCTGGTGCGCTCCGGGGCGGTGGACGTCATCATCGTCGACTCGGTGGCGGCGCTGACCCCCCGCGCCGAAATTGAAGGCGAGATGGGTGACTCCCACGTGGGCCTGCAGGCCCGTCTGATGTCCCAGGCGCTGCGCAAGCTTACCGCCAACATCAAGAGCGCCAACTGCCTGTGCATTTTCATCAACCAGATCCGCATGAAAATCGGTGTGATGTTCGGCAGCCCGGAAACCACTACCGGTGGTAATGCCCTCAAGTTCTACGCCTCCGTGCGTCTCGACATTCGTCGTATCGGTTCCATCAAGGAAGGCGACGAGGTGGTCGGCAACGAAACCCGGGTCAAGGTGGTCAAGAACAAGGTGGCGCCGCCGTTCAAGCAGGCCGAGTTCCAGATTATGTACGGCGCCGGCATCTCCAAGGAAGGCGAGCTGATTGAGCTGGGCGTGAAAAACAAGCTGATTGAAAAGGCCGGAGCCTGGTATAGCTACAAGGGGGACAAAATTGGCCAGGGCAAGGCCAACTCCATCAAGTATCTGCTGGAACACAAGAATATTTCCGACGAAATCGAGCAACAACTGCGTCAGATGCTGCTGCTGGCGCCGGGAGCGGCTACCGAAGGCAACGGCAAGGGCGAGGCACTGGCCGAGCTGGATGGCCCCGACGGCGACCAGGAGTTCTGATAAACAGGCCGGGCAATGCCCGGCCTTCGTGTTTTAAGGGACGAGCATGTTATTTGAGTCATCCAATCCGGATCAGGCGGTATGGGATTGCGCCTTGCGGTTGTTGTCGCGGCGGGATCACAGCCGGCGGGAGCTGGAGCAAAAGCTGCGCCAGCGTCAGTTTGGCGAAGACGAGATTACGCGTACGCTCGATCGGCTGGAGCAGCAGCAATGGCTGCAGGATGCGCGCTTTGCCCATACTCAGGTGCGCCAGCACGTGTATAAAAAGCATGGCCCCTCGCGCATTCGTGCCGAGCTGCAGCGTAAGGGGGTAAGCGCAGACGAGATTGCCGCGGCGCTGGATGAGCAGGACACCGACTGGTTCGAGCTGGCCCGGGAATGCCACCGGGCCCGCTTCGGCGACGCACCCATCGCCGATTTCAAGGAACGCGCCAGACGCATGCGCTACCTGCAGGCGCGGGGCTTTGGCCCGGATCACATTCGTTATGCCCTGGAAAGCGACGACGAATAGCTCCTTTCCGCCTGCACCCGCCCGATGGCGCGTTTTACATTGCCGCCCATTCCTTTTAAATTATGCGTGTAAACGCCTACCAAGCTATCAACAGGATTTTCCATGCGAATGACCACGTCTGAGTTACGCAATGCGTTTCTCGAGTATTTCCGCCAGCAAGGACACCAGGTGGTGGCGTCCAGCTCGCTGGTGCCTCACAACGACCCGACCCTGCTGTTTACCAATGCCGGCATGAACCAGTTCAAGGATCTGTTCCTGGGTCTGGAACAGCGGGCCTATAACCGGGCCGTCAGCTCCCAGCGTTGCGTGCGTGCCGGTGGCAAGCACAACGATCTGGAAAACGTGGGTTACACCGCCCGTCACCATACCTTCTTTGAAATGCTCGGCAACTTCAGCTTTGGTGACTACTTCAAGCAGGATGCCATTCGCTTCGCCTGGGAATTCCTGACCGGTGTGGTCAAGCTGCCCAAGGAAAAACTCTGGGTCACCGTGTATGAAACCGACGACGAGGCCTTTGATATCTGGTCCCAGGAAATCGGCGTACCGGTGGATCGCATTGTACGTATCGGCGACAACAAGGGCGCCCAGTACGCCTCCGACAACTTCTGGACCATGGGCGACACCGGCCCCTGTGGCCCCTGTACCGAGATCTTTTACGATCACGGCGAGCATATCTGGGGTGGGCCTCCCGGCAGTCCGGAAGAGGACGGTGATCGCTACATCGAAATCTGGAACCTGGTATTCATGCAGTTCAACCGTCATGCCGACGGCACCATGGAGCCGCTGCCCAAGCCTTCGGTAGACACCGGCATGGGCCTGGAACGTATCGCCACCATTTTGCAGGGCGTGCATTCCAACTACGAAATCGATCTGTTCCAGGCGCTGATCAAGGCCGCCGCCGACGCGGTGGGCACCAGCGATCTCGACAACAAGTCACTGCGGGTGATTGCCGACCATATTCGCTCCTGCTCCTTCCTCATTGCCGATGGTGTCATGCCGTCCAACGAAGGCCGGGGTTACGTACTGCGTCGTATTATTCGTCGCGCCGTGCGCCATGGCCGCAAGCTGGGCGCCGACAAGACCTTCTTCCACACCCTGGTGGCTGCCTTGTGCGAGCAGATGGGTGAAGCCTATCCCGAACTCAACACTCAGCGCCCGATCATCGAGAAGGTGCTGCGGCTGGAAGAAGAACAGTTTGCCCGCACCCTGGACCGGGGCCTGCAGCTGCTGGAAGACGCCATTGCCGAACTGGGCGAGGGCACTGTGCTGCCCGGCGAGGTGGTGTTCAAGCTGTACGACACTTACGGCTTTCCGGCGGATCTCACCGCCGACGTGCTGCGGGATCGGGATATCAGCATTGATGAGGCCGGCTTTGAGACCTTGATGCAGCAGCAGCGGGAACGGGCCAAGGAAGCCTCCAACTTTGGTGTGGATTACTCCAAAACCATCAAAGTGGACGGCGCAACCGCCTTTACCGGCTATGAGCACCTGGCCCAGCCGGGCAAGGTGACCGCGCTGTTCAAGGACGGTGAGCCGGTGAACGCGCTGATCGCCGGCGAAGAGGGCGCCGTGGTGCTCGACACCACGCCTTTCTATGCCGAGTCCGGCGGTCAGGTGGGCGATGCGGGTGTGATCCGCATGGATGACGGCCTGTTCGTGGTGAAAGACACCCAGAAGGCCGGCAGTGGCATTCTGCACCTGGGTTTCATGGAGCTGGGTACCCTCGAAGTGGGCGAGGAGGTTTCCGCCGCGGTCGATGGCGCTCGTCGTCAGGCCACCGCCCTCAACCACTCGGTGACCCACCTGCTGCACGCCAGCCTGCGCAAGCTGCTGGGCGAGCACGTGACTCAGAAAGGCTCGCTGGTCGAGCCCGAGCGGCTGCGCTTTGACTTCTCCCACCTGGAGGCCATGAGCGCCCAGGAACTGCGGGAAGTGGAAGACATGGTCAACCGTGACATTCGCGCCAACCTGCCGGTCTCCACTCGGTTGATGGATCTGGAAGGCGCCAAGCAGGCCGGCGCCACCGCCCTGTTCGGCGAGAAGTACGATGAAAACGAAGTGCGGGTGGTGGCCATGGGCGAGGTGTCTACCGAGCTGTGTGGCGGTACTCACGTCGGCCGTACCGGCGACATCGGTCTGTTCAAGATCCTCTCGGAAAGCGGCATTGCCGCCGGTGTGCGCCGTATTGAGGCGGTGACCGGCGAGGCCGCGCTGGCCTATCTGCACCAGCTTGACCATGAAATTGCCCAGGCCGCCAGCCTGGTCAAGGGCGACACCTTCTCGGTGTCGGCCAAGGTGCGCCAGGTGCTGGACCGCAGCCGCCAGCTGGAAAAGGAAATCGAACAGCTCAAGGGCAAGCTGGCGGCCCAGGCCGGTGCCTCTCTGCTGGAGCAGGTGCGTGACATCAACGGCAACAAGGTGCTGGTGGCCAACCTGGAAGGGGTGGATGCCAAGTCTCTGCGTGGCACCCTGGACGATCTCAAGTCCAAGCTGCAGTCCGGCGTGGTGGTGTTGGGCACCGTCAGCGGTGACAAGGTCAGCCTGATTGCCGGTGTCACCAAGGATCTTACCGGCAAGGTCAAGGCCGGCGAGCTGGTCAACATGGTGGCCCAGCAGGTGGGCGGCAAGGGCGGTGGCCGTCCCGACATGGCTCAGGCCGGTGGCAGCGAGCCGGCGGCCCTGCCGGCGGCGCTGGACTCGGTCACGTCCTGGCTCAGCGAGCGCCTCTGAGGCCGCAGTCCAAGGCAAGCCGTCTATAATTTGATTCGGCAGCGTTAAGCCGAGTGGTATAAAGAGGCCTGTCATCGACAGGCCTCTTGATTTTGGCATCGGCTCACCCCATTTCAGGCCATGGGAAGGCTGGGTTTTTCGTCGCCTTTATCGGATAATAACCAACATATTTTCTAATCATTGCAATTACAGGAGCAGCCATATGCTGATTTTGACTCGTCGAGTAGGGGAAACCCTGATGATCGGTGACGAAGTAACCGTGACCGTGCTGGGTGTGAAGGGTAACCAGGTGCGTATTGGTGTGAATGCACCGAAAGAAGTGTCCGTTCACCGTGAAGAAATCTACATGCGTATACAGGCCGAGAAGGGCACCGGCGAAGACAGCCAGTATTAATTAACGGGTTCCTGGGGCGTTTTTTATTCTTTTTGGTGGCTTTGGCAGCGAAATGCTTAAAGTCTGTTCGAACGAAAAAATCGGGTTGGAAAAGTGTTTGACTTATTTTGGCCCGGCGGTAATATACGCCCCGCAAACACGGTGAGGTGGCCGAGAGGCTGAAGGCGCTCCCCTGCTAAGGGAGTATGCGGCTTATACCCGCATCGAGGGTTCGAATCCCTCCTTCACCGCCATTTTACAGCGCATCCGTAGCTCAGCTGGATAGAGTACTCGGCTACGAACCGAGCGGTCGGAGGTTCGAATCCTCCCGGATGCGCCACTTTTAAAAAGCGTTTTTCAGAAAAGCATCCGTAGCTCAGCTGGATAGAGTACTCGGCTACGAACCGAGCGGTCGGAGGTTCGAATCCTCCCGGATGCGCCATCTGAAAATAAACGCAACATAACATGCATCCGTAGCTCAGCTGGATAGAGTACTCGGCTACGAACCGAGCGGTCGGAGGTTCGAATCCTCCCGGATGCGCCATCTAAAAAAGCCGGCCTTGTGCCGGCTTTTTTCTTTTGTGTTTTTCACTTCCTGCTTTCTTCGGGTCCTGTGACCCCACTCACCTTGTGATGACTTTTTTTTAATCTTTACGACACTTTTGACAATGCGGCGTTGTCATTACCCGGGTTGGCTCAGTATGCTCGTGGCCCTGGACAAACCACAGCAAGGACAACGCTGATATGAATAACCTCTCTGCACAACTGCTGGAGGCCGCCAGCCTGATGGGGCTGGGCATGGCCTTCGTTTTTGCCTTTCTTTCTCTGGCCATTGTGGCCGTCAAGCTGTTGGCCCGCCTGGCGGGTGAAGCGGCGCCCGCGCCTGCGGTCCCGGTTGCGCCTGCAACCGCCGACCAGGGACCGGGTCCGCAAACACTTGCCGCCATCTCTGCGGCCATTGCCCAATATAAAAAAAACCACAAGCCCTGAGCGGCACATAACGGAAACTCCCTTAAACGGAAACATGAACGGAGCTCTTACTCATGACCAAATCTCTGGCCATCACTGACGTCGTGCTGCGCGACGCGCACCAATCCCTGCTGGCAACCCGCCTGCGCCTGGAAGACATGCTGCCCATCGCCGAAAAGCTCGATGCCATCGGTTACTGGTCCCTGGAAACCTGGGGCGGTGCCACCTTTGACGCCTGTATTCGTTATCTGGGCGAAGACCCCTGGGAACGCCTGCGTGCCCTGAAAAAGGCCATGCCCAACACCCGTCAGCAAATGCTGCTGCGGGGTCAAAACCTGCTGGGCTACCGCCATTATGCCGACGATCTGGTATTCAAGTTTGTGGAGCGAGCCCGGGCCAACGGCATGGACGTATTCCGCATCTTTGATGCCATGAATGACGTACGCAACCTGCAAAGTGCCATTCAGGCCACGGTGGAAATGGACGGCCATGCCCAGGGCACCATTTCCTACACCACCTCGCCGGTTCATACCCTGGATACCTGGGTAGACATGGCCAAGCGGCTGCAGGATCTCGGCTGTCACTCCATCTGCATCAAGGACATGGCGGGGCTGCTCAAGCCCTACGAGGCCGAGACGCTGATCAAGCGTATCAAGGCCGAAGTCTCGCTGCCGCTGGCGCTGCACTGCCACGCCACCACCGGCCTGAGTCTGGCAACCCACATGAAGGCCATCGACGCCGGCATCGATATTCTCGACACCGCCATTTCCTCCATGAGCATGACCTACGGTCATTCGCCCACCGAGACCCTGGTGGCCATGGTGCAGAACAGTGAGCGTGACACCGGCCTGGATCTGACCAAGCTGGAAGAGATTGCCGCCTACTTCCGTGAGGTGCGCAAGAAATACGCCAAGTTCGAGGGCAGCCTCAAGGGCGTGGACTCCCGTATTCTGCTGGCCCAGGTGCCCGGTGGCATGCTCACCAACATGGAAAGCCAGCTCAAGGAGCAGAATGCCGCGGATCGCATGGACGAGGTGCTGGAAGAGATTCCGCGCGTACGGGAAGATCTGGGCTTTATTCCGCTGGTGACCCCCACCTCTCAGATAGTGGGCACCCAGGCGGTGATCAACGTGCTCACCGGCGAGCGCTACAAGAGCATCACCAAGGAAACCGCCGGTATTCTCAAGGGGGAATACGGTGCGGCCCCGGCGCCGGTTAATGCCGAGCTGCAACAGCGGGTGCTGGATGGTGGCGAGGCCATCACCTGCCGGCCGGCGGATCTGCTCTCCGATGAACTGGAGCGGCTCACCGGCGAGTTCAAGACGCTGGCCAAAGATGAGCAGCTGCGGGTGGCGAGCGATGAGGTGGACGACGTGCTCACCTACGCCTTGTTCCCGCAAATCGGCCTCAAGTTCCTGCGCAACCGCGACAACCCGGGTGCCTTTGAGCCGGCGCCGGGCACGGAGCCGGCTCCGGCCGCCTCGCCTGTAGCCGTCCCTGCGGGCGCTCCCGAGACTTATGCGGTCAAGGTGGACGGTCGTGTCTATGAGGTGGAAGTGGGCCCGGCGGGCAGCATCAGCGCCGTGCGTGATGCCAGTGCGCCGGCTTCGGCTCCTGTCGCCGCGCCGGCACCTGCACCCGCGGGTGCAGGTGAGCCGGTGGCTGCGCCGCTGGCGGGCAATATCTTCAAGATCCTGGCCAAGCAAGGCACCCAGGTCGCCGCCGGTGACGTGCTGCTGATCATGGAAGCCATGAAGATGGAAACCGAGGTGCGCGCCTCCCGGGACGGCCAGGTGGTGGACGTGCTGGTCAAGGAAGGCGACGCCGTGTCTGTGGGCGATGTCCTGGTCACCCTGGCATAAGGAGCACGGAATGGACTCTTTGTTGACCCTGTGGCAGGAAACCGGCATCGCCAACTTCCACTGGAAACAGCTGGTAATGATCGCGGTCGGCCTGCTGTTGCTGTATCTGGCCATCGCCCGGGGCTTTGAGCCCTTGCTGCTGCTGCCCATCGGCTTTGGCGGCGTGCTGGCCAATATTCCCAATGCCGGCATGGCCGAGCCCGGCGGTCTGCTCTATTACGTCTATGAAGTAGGCATCGGCAGCGGGGTGTTTCCGCTGCTGATCTTCATGGGGGTCGGAGCCATGACCGACTTTGGGGCGCTGATTGCCAACCCCAAAACCCTGTTGCTGGGGGCGGCGGCCCAGTTTGGTATTTTCGCTACCCTGTTCGGTGCCATTGCCCTCAATGCACTGCCCGGTTTTGATTTTACCCTGGCGGACGCCTCGGCTATCGCCATCATCGGCGGTGCCGACGGCCCCACCGCCATCTTCCTGGCCTCCCGGCTGGCACCGGATTTGCTGGGGGCCATTGCCGTGGCGGCCTATTCCTACATGGCGCTGGTGCCGATCATTCAACCGCCCATCATGAAGCTGCTGACTACCCCGGAAGAGCGGGCCATCAAGATGGATCAGCTGCGTCATGTGAGCAAGCGCGAGAAGGTGATCTTTCCGCTGATGATCCTCACCCTGACCCTGCTGTTCCTGCCGTCGGCGGTGCCCCTGGTGGGCATGTTCTGCCTGGGTAACCTGATGAAGGAATCGGGCGTGGTGGACCGGCTGTCAAAGACCGCCCAGAACGAGCTGATCAACGTGGTCACCATCTTCCTGGGACTGGCGGTGGGCTCCAAGCTGTCGGCTGAACAGTTCCTGACCCTGGATACGCTTGGGATCCTCGGCCTGGGTGCGGTGGCCTTCTCCATCGGCACCGCAGCGGGTGTGCTCATGGCCAAGCTGATGAGCCGGCTCACCGGTGGCAAGGTTAACCCGCTGATCGGCGCCGCCGGCGTATCGGCGGTGCCCATGGCGGCCCGGGTAGTGAACAAGGTGGGACTGGAAGCCAACCATCAGAACTTCCTGCTGATGCATGCCATGGGCCCCAACGTGGCCGGTGTGCTCGGCTCGGCGGTGGCTGCCGGTGTGCTGCTGGCCCTGGTGGGCTGACGACTGTCAAACTGGATGACAAGGCGCCTGCGGGCGCCTTTTTTATTTTGGGGAATAGGAGGGAGCTGGGAATGGGGATACGGGGTTTCTCGCTCCCACGCTCCTGCGTGGGAGTGTATATCGGATGGTCAGTCGGGGGCTGCGGTTCAGTACTTTGCTCGGTTCGGTAGGTTGAAATGAGCGCAGCGAATTACCACATTTCACCGTCGCCTGCCTTGTTGCGATTTCGCTCATCACAACCTACAGCGTGCTGTCGTTCCTTCGCAGTGTGAGTACGTTGTGGGCAGGCCGCCCCTATTCATCAGGGACAAGATCCGCGCGCGAAAGGGGGGCGTAAATAAAAAGGGCTGCCCATGGCAGCCCTTTGATTTGGCAAACAGGAAGTTATCAGGCCAGATCTTCCAGGCCGACAATCAGCCAGGGGGCGTTGGCCTGGGTCAGGTCCCGCTCCAGGTGCCAGATTTCATTGATGTCCTGCTCCACGTTTTCCACGCTGTCGCGGTAGCGGCCACTGAACTTCAGGCTGACCTGAGCCTGGTAGGAAGTATGGTCGGCACGCACCAGCTCGGCATCCACGAACATTACCTCGGTGTGCTGATCGCCGCTCAGGCTGGCCCGCTCGCGGCTCAGCTCGGCAAACAGCTCGGGAGACATGTATTCCCGCATTTTTTCCAGGTCGTTCTGGTTCCAGGCCTGCTGCAGGGTGCGATAGTGCTCGCGGGAGCCCTGCAGGAAGGCCTGCATGTCAAAGCCTGGGGGCAGGCTGAAGGGCACATCGGTCTGGCCAAAACCGCCGGTGGCACCGGTGGCCGGGGCGGACTGTGGCGCTTCAAAGCGCTGGGGGCCATTGTAGGCCGGCTGCTGCGATTGTTGCCGTGCCTTGCTGCCCTTGAGGGCGCGCAGCAGGAACACGGCACCGATGGCCAGGCCGGCGATCAGCAGAAAGTCCATAAACTGGAAACCTTCAAAAGCGCCGGAGCCCAGCAGCCAGGCGAACAGGCCGCCGGCCAGCAGGCCGCCGAGAATGCCGCCCATCAGGCCGGACTTCTTGGCCTTGGGCTGGGCCTGGCTGCCGGCGGTGTTGTTGATGTTCTGCTGGGCCGGTTGCGCCGGCGCGGTCTTGTAGGACTTGCCGACAGAGCGGCTGCCGCCGCCCATCTTGCGGGCTTCGGCGTCAAAGGCGGTGGCGGTCAGGCCCACCGCAAAGACGAGGGTAAACAGGGCAAGCAATTTGCGCATGGTGATTTCCTTGGGTTACAGACTGGCAACATCGTAAAGCAGGGACATGTTATGTCAACTGCTGTTTAATCATTCGCCATCGACTTTTACGGTTAGGGCAAGATTGAACCTTTCAGTGGCGGGCAAAAATTCCGATAATGGCGTTTTGGTCACGCAGTGAGAGTTCCGATGACAGACAAATCCGCCGCCAGGCCCGATCAGGCCGTGGCCCAGCTGAAGATGCCGCCCCATTCCTTTGAAGCGGAGCAGTCCGTGCTGGGCGGCTTGTTGCTGGACAACAACGCCTGGGATCGGGTGGCGGAAAAGGTCTCGGATACCGACTTTTACAGCCGGCCGCACCGGCTGATTTTTCAGGCGATGCAACGCCTCAGCCAGACCGGTAATCCCATCGATTTGATCACGGTGCAGGAAGAGCTGGAGCGGCACGAGGCGCTGGAAACCGTGGGCGGTTTCTCTTATCTGGTGGAAATCGCCAAGAATACTCCCAGTGCCGCCAATATCGGTGCCTATGCCGATATCGTGCGGGAGCGGGCGGTGGTGCGCGAGATGATTTCCGTGGCCAACGAGATTGCCGAGGCCGGCTTTGACCCTCAGGGGCGCAATTCGTCCGACCTGCTGGATCTGGCCGAAAGCAAGGTGTTCAAGATAGCCGAAAGCCGCACCAGCGCCAATGAAGGCCCGCAACCCCTGCGTAATCTGCTCGAAAAGACGATCGATCGCATAGAAGATCTATTCAAAAATCCCCATCAGGGCATAACCGGAGTCTCGACGGGATACAATGATCTAGATAAAAAAACTGCCGGACTACAGCCTTCCGATCTAATTATAGTGGCGGCCCGACCCTCTATGGGTAAAACCACTTTTGCAATGAATCTTTGCGAGCATGCTGCACTAACAAATGACAAACCTGTGCTCATATTCTCCTTGGAAATGCCATCTGAGCAGATTATTATGCGGATGCTTGCATCCCTGGGACGAATCGATCAAACCCGCATTCGTACCGGGCAACTGGATGATGAAGACTGGGGCAGGTTGTCTTCCACCATGGGCATGCTGCTGGAAAAGGGTCAGCTCTATATTGACGACTCCTCCGGTCTGACTCCCACCGAAGTACGCTCCCGGGCCCGGCGTGTGGCCCGCGAGCACGGCGGCGTCAGCATGATCATGATCGACTATCTGCAGCTGATGACGGTGCCGAGTCTGGCCGATAACCGGACCCTGGAGATCGCTGAGATATCCCGCTCGCTCAAGGCCCTGGCCAAGGAGCTGGAAGTGCCCGTGGTGGCGCTGTCCCAGCTGAACCGAAGCCTGGAACAACGGGCCGACAAGCGGCCGGTAAACTCGGATCTGCGGGAATCGGGATCCATCGAGCAGGACGCCGACCTCATCATGTTTATCTATCGGGACGAGGTCTATCACGACGACAGCCCCGACAAGGGTATCGCCGAAATCATCATCGGCAAGCAACGTAACGGACCCATAGGCAAGGTGCGGCTGACGTTCCAGGGGCAGTTTTCCCGCTTCGACAACTACGCCGGACCGGATTTCGATGATGATTATTGAGGAGCGAACATGGATGCACGGGGAGCGGTGGCCCGCATCAGTCTGGCGGCGATTCGGCACAACCTGAAGGTGGCCAAACAACAGGCACCCAATGCCAAGGCCGTGGCGGTGGTCAAGGCCAATGCCTATGGGCACGGTGACCTGCGGGTAGCGGCGGCGCTGGAGGCGGAAGCGGATCTGTTTGCGGTAGCCCGCTTTGAAGAGGCGCAGCGTCTGCGTGCCGGCGGCATTCGCCTTCCCATCCTGTTGCTGGAAGGTTTTTTCAATCTCGAGCAGCTGCACTATGCCGCGCGCCACGACTTTCACCTGTGCATTCACGGTCACGCCCAGCTCGATGCACTGGAGCGTACGCCGCTGGCCGCCTCGGTGACCGTCTGGGTCAAAATCGACTCGGGCATGCATCGAGTGGGCTTTGCCCCGGAAGAGGCCGAAGGGGTGTTTGCCCGCTTGGCGAAACTGCCTCAGGTGGTGCAGCCGGTGAACGCCATGACCCACTTCGCCCGGGCCGACGAGCCCGAGCAGCGCACCGTGACCGAGGCCCAGATTGCCCGTTTCAAGGCCGTCACCGATGGCAAAGTGGCGGCCACCGCCCTGTGCAACTCCGCCGGCGTAATGGCCTTTCCCGAGGCCCATGCCGACTATATTCGGCCCGGCATCATGCTCTATGGCATCACCCCCTTTGGCGATCGGCAGGGCACCGACTTTGGCCTGCGCCCGGCGATGAATTTTACCACCACCCTGATCGCGGTACGTGAGCACAAGGCCGGCGAGCCGGTGGGTTATGCCGGCAGCTGGGTCAGTCCTCGTGACACTCGCATTGGCGTCATTGCCGTGGGCTACGGTGATGGCTATCCGCGCATGGCGCCGGCAGGCACCCCGGTGCTGGTCAACGGCCGCCGGGCCACCCTGGCTGGCCGGGTTTCGATGGACATGGCCACGGTGGATCTGGGGCCGGACGCCACCGATCAGGTGGGAGATGAAGTGCTACTGTGGGGTGAGGGGCTGGCGGCGGAAGAAGTGGCCCGCCATGTGGGCACCATTGCCTATGAGCTGGTGACCCGCATGACCGCCCGCCCGAGACTGGAATACGTGGATTAACGAGGATATTCCTCAGGCAACCCGGTGATCAGCCATCGGGTTGCCTTATACTGCTTCACGCTTCACGCTTCACGCTTCACGCTCAAGTATTCCCAGTTTCTGCTCAAATTCCTGCTTTGCCGGGTTCCACTTCATGTAATACCAGGGGTTGTCGGTCTGCCAGACCGGAAAGGTCAGCTCAATCTCGTTTTCTTCGTAGTGATACAGCGAGGTACTCAGTTTCACCTCGCTGGCCAGGTAAAACACGGCCAGCAGCAGAAACAGCTTGAAAAAGGCGCCCATCCTCAGCATTCCTTGTGGCTGGTGGTTACCTAACTATATCAGCTGTCGGCGGTTTCGCTCCGGCATCGGCGGCAGCGGCCATGGGCCTCGATAGACTGGCTGGTGATGGCAAAGCCGTGCTGCTCGGCCTGATGTTCAAAAGCCCGGTTGATGGCCTGATCGTGCAACTCGATGACGTCGCCGCACTGGGTGCAGATCAGCAACTGCATGGGGTGGTGCTCGGCGAAGTGGTCGCAGAACAGAAAGGCATTGAGGGACTCTACCTTGTGCACAAAGCCCTGGGCCAGCAGAAAATCCAGCGCCCGGTACACGGTGGGCGGCTTGGCATTGGGCTCCAGCTCCCTGAGCCGGTCCAGCAGCTCATAGGCGCTGACCGCGCCCTTCTGGCCCGCCAGCAGCGAAAACACGTGGCGCCGGGTGGGGGTAAAACGAACCCCACGCTGCTCGCACAATCGCTCGGCACGTTCAAGTTGTTGTTGAATGGACATAAATCAGGCTCACGCTAAGGCTTCTGGGCGCATCTTAGCACAGCTGGGATGCCCGTCCTGCGTTCAAGGTTGGGTCTGTGAGCCTGCTTGGGTATAATGCGCGCCCTGTTGTTCAAAAAGTCGTCATACACATGAGTCATTACCCCAGCGCCCGCTTTTCCGTTGCCCCCATGCTCGATGGGGCAGACTTTTAAATAAATCATTGTTTTTATTAGAGTGATAAACTCATTGGGATACTTATAGATCACCAAGGATCTGATTAAGCGCACTTTCTGGCCCCTGCCATCGCCAGACTCTCCGCCCGTTCCCGGGCTTCCTGCCGCAGGCTGAACTGGACTTGTGACATACCTCCCCACAGCCAAGAGCATTCTACTCGGCACCTTTCGGCAAAAGCTCGGTTTGGCAGGGCGCGATAACGCCTTGTATCGCCTTATGCATCAGTGATCGCGTAGCGGACTTGTCCTGGCCTGCAGTTTCGCAGGGTCTTCATGGGCTCCGCCCATACCCGCCAGGGCGGAGCCCTGGACCCTCACATTAAATCCCGGGCTTGGTAGCCGGCAATATCACGTCGAGCTGAAGGGGCCCTCGGTGATCCAAGCGCATTAACTCCAGCCGGGCTCAGTAGCGGCCGGGGCTTTATGCCGCACACCGGGGCCCGTCTTCCATTCGGCGGTCTGTAGCGTCATAATGCAAAAGCTTCATACGATGCCAATCTACTGGCAGAGAGCAACCTCAGCAGGGACGAGGAGAGGCAAGGTCGCCCGCAAGACCCGGGCGGTAGCGTGCCCATTGCAGGAAATTATGCTGGTTTTGGTTGTATGAGAAGCCTATTAAAATACTGTTTTCATATACAGTATATTTTGCGTTTCTCGGTTCGGATGCTCAAATTGTCGCAGCATGATGCGCGTATACAACCAACAAATTTGATGAAATCATTAATTATCAATAAGTTGACGTGTAAACAAAGTAGATACTGCGCATGGCCATGCATCAATATGCGCATGCGCGTTTTTGCCGGTGTGGAATTCCTTATTTAATAGAAAAGTTCAATTTAATAATCATCTTAAGTTATATTTTAAGATAGCGTGCATGAGTGTGTATGTGCATATGCAGTATTAAAAATGTTATGCTTTAAAGAGGAAAGCATGAGCGAAAGAGGTACAGGCGAACTTATTTTAACACTAGGTGAAGACTTTCAACGCTGTTACACCAATGTCTTAAAAGATATTGAGGAGGGTGAAAAGCAAGAAGACGGTACAACTCTCGCTGATCATGAGTTTAATGCACGTCAGCTCGTTAGAGCTGGTTTCGCTTATATCGAGGGAGTCAGCTTTTCTCTGAAAGTTGCTGCAATTGATGATGCTATTGATAATGGCATTGAACTAACCCAAGCCGAAATAGACTTAGCGTTTGAAGTTTCTCACCAGTTAAATGATAAAGGTGAAATTGTTGCAGTTAGTGCTCATATCAACCTAACTAAGAATATAAAATTTGCTTTTAACCTATATTCAAAAGCTCATCAGTTAAATAAAGCATTTCATGCGGGGGGTGCTTGGTGGGGCGATTTTAAAAAAGCAATCAAAATTCGTGATCGGTTAATGCATCCTCGTAGTCCTGAAGATCTTGACATTGAACCTAGTGAAGTAATTACTGTAATTTCTGCGGTTAGAGGGTTTGAAGCTTTGTTGACTGAATATGTTGAAGTCAAAGCATAACAAACTGCTGTAGTCGCATGTGGCTTAATGACTGATTGACTCGTTATATTCACGGAGCGTGACGACATATGGACTGGGAAACTGTATTTAAATTCATAACGGCCTCAACTGCCTCTATTGGCATTGGAGGAGCAGCCATTTTCGCCCTGTCGTCGTGGCTGGGCAAGGTCTGGGCAAATCGAATTCTTGCTGACCAAACACATGAGTTAGCATCTGCTCTCGAAAAAACAAAGCGAGAATTAGACCTGATTAAAGAAACTACCCTCCGATTTCAGAACGATAAAATTCTTACATATCGTGCAACTATTGATGTTGTTTCTCGAATACTCTCTTCTTTTGATTCCCATGAAATGGGACGGCTTCAGCCGCATGAAGCAGGCAGTCGCTTTGATGAGTTTAACGAGCAAAGAATGAGGGTGTATGGCTATCTTGCGATGCTTGCGCCACAATCAGTAATGGATGCGCAGGATAAGCTCATGGATCATCTATTAAAAATATCTAATGGAACCGAAAAGTACGTATGGAGTGATGTTCGAGAGTTAGCACTTAATATGTTGAATGAAGCCCGGAAAGATATTGGAATAGATAAGAGATCAATAGTATATAACGGTGATTTGTGAATATAGCAAATCAATCAACGAAAGCCCTTCGGGCTCGGACCTTCAAAAGCCTTCGCTTTTTGGTTCGTTATTGAAACGTTAATTTCACAAAGGAGTTTCGAGTGAACCGAAAGATGGATTACATATATGACATTTCAGAAGGATGGGTATATTCTGAGGCTGTATTTGAAGAGGTTCTAGGACAAGATTACTCATCAGACCATGCCGAAGCTATCAAATTCGCTGGATACACTGAGAACCAGCTCGAGAAAGTGAACAAGCCTTCATTAATAATTGAGCACTATAAGGGAAGTTTTGATTCAAAATTCCCGTACCTCCTGTCAGTATCTGATGAGGTTGATGTCAATCTTGTGTTAATTCCAAATTTTATTAGCTTGCAAAAATGTATCTCTGAACTTTTTTCTTCTAATGAGACTTACCTTGCTGCCACAAAAAGTTAACAAGTTGCAGCACTTCAGCCGTTACTCGGCTCGGGCTTAGATAAGCTACGCTTATATCGCCCGGTGTGCAAAACGTTGACGGCATCAAGGAGTAGGGCCACGTCATTGCTGGCAGATTGGAGGTTATAACCACTGTGATGGCTGGTTACTACTGGATGTGGATTTAACCGAATTCACCTGCAAGCCAAAGCGGATTAACGTTAGCCTGCTGGATGGTCTTATTCAGCTGATTGATACCCAGGTAAAGGCATCACAAGGCCAGAACCGGGACTGCAGCCACCTCCTGGTGGTGGCCAGCCGCCACCAACTTGAAGAATACTCACTTTTACCGCCTGACGATCCTGGGGCCGCTTGGTTCGGCTTCCATAGCAGGCGGTAGCTCTTTTCTCAGTTGCTCCACCAGCTCTTCCCGTTCTGCCGGCGGCATCCTGCTGATCATCCTGAACACTTCGCTATCCCGTATGGGCAGCTGTGAGGGTGCCAGTTCGTGGGAATACCCCACTGATTCAACCCAGCGGTGCCCGCACAAAACCTCCGTGCAGCTGATATAAAGCTCGGCGTAATCGGCGGAAATCCGGTTGTTTTTCGTGACGGTAGCCTTTGCCCCACAGGCTCGGCAGGTAAAGCGCATCTTTTCCCCCCAAGAATTTCAAAAGTGAAATTTTTCAGCCCGGCATAAAAACGGGCCAACTCCTTGCCCTGCCTGGCTTTATGCAATGTTTATTTCTGGCCAGATAAAACATTGGAATGTGAAATACACCCACGTAAACGGCCTGAGAGGCAGAGCCGGCGGGGTTTTGCGATCCTTGCCGGATCTTGCGCCACCCCGCCGTAATTTCATTTTTCTTCAAAAAAGATCATTCGTTGAAATTCCGCTTTCCCGGCCATGAGCCCAGTCATGGCGCGGATTGGCGGGCTGCATTGCACTCCCGCAGAATTTCATATTTTTTATGACGTAAAGAGCGGAGGCGGGCGCGGAGGAGCGCGGTTTTCGTGGCGTGTTTGTTTACGCCGTGGCTGCCTCCTGGTGTCCCTCTCCGCCATCACAGCAGCCCGGCCGCCGCCAATGGGTTCATCTTCACCGCGTCTTCCAGGTGGTCAGGGGCGAAGTGGGCATAGCGCATGGTCATATTGATGGTGGAGTGCCCCAGTATCTTCTGCAGCACCAGAATATTGCCGCCGTTCATCATGAAGTGGCTGGCAAAGGTGTGGCGCAGAACGTGGGTACACTGGCCTTCGGGCAAGGTGATCTCTGCCTTGTCCAGGGCGACTTCAAATGCCCGGTAACAGTCACCGAACAGCCGGCCCCTTCGCCTGGGGAGCTGGGCGAACAGCTCCCGGCTGATCGGAATGGTGCGGTTCTTGTTGCTCTTGGTGCGGGTGAAGGTGATCCGGTGCGGGGATACTTGGGACTGCTGCAGCTTCTCGATTTCAGACCAGCGGGCACCTGTGGCCAGGCACAGCTTGACCACCATCAGCAGATCCGGGTTACTGCTTTCGGCACAGCTACACAGCAGGCGCTTGAGCTCAATCTCGTACAGAAACGCCAGCTCACTTTCAGAGACCTTGAAGGCCCGCACGCCGTCCAGCGGGTTGCCTTCCTGCCATTCGCCCAGACGCTTCAGCTCATTGAATAGCGCCCGCAGGTAAGAATGCTCACGGTTGACAGTGGTCGGGCTGACTCCTTTCCCTTCCTGCTGGGTAGCGCGAAGGTTGGGCAGTTGGCCGGAAAGCCTAGCTTCGCGGTATGCTGCAAAATCCCGAGCGGTGAAATCGGTGGCCACCGGATTTCCCAGAGCCTCGCACAGGTTGAGCAGCTTGGTTCTTCGCCGGCCTCCATCGCTCAGACTTTGCCCGTGCAGGTTAAACCAGGTCTCTACCAAGTCCTGCAGGCGGCGAGTGTCGCCATCATTGTGCCCGTCATCCATCCATGGGCGATCTTGGTTTGGCTCCAGTAGAAACCGCTCGAAAGCCATGGCCTCGCCTTTGGTGGTGAACTGGCGGCGCACCCGCCGGCCGGCCCTTCCTTCTGGAAACACTTCAGCCAGCCACTTGCCGGTGGGGAGCTTGCGTACCGTCACAGTGCACCTCCCTGGCTCGGGCATGAGGTTACAAACCCGGACAGCCTGGCCAGGTGCTCACTTTGGTGAAAGGATGCCGGCGCTTCCAGGCGTTCCTTGTCCAGCAGGGTTTCCAGAGTGTGCACTGCCCGGAAGGTATCCATCGCGTTTTTGATGTACTCATCAAGCTGCAGATCGCCAGCCAGCACGGCCATGGCCTGGCGTTTCAGTTGGTATTGCTGCAGCTGCTCCAGATCCCGGTCTTCTTCCCATGCGTTCCTGCCGTTCGGCGCCGGCGACCGGCCAAACTGGGGACGGTGCCGGGACTGGTAAAGCCGGCCGTCACGGATCCAGTGATAGAGCCCGTCCACTACCACCACGGCACCGGCTTCCATTCGTGCCCGGTCCACGTTATCGAGCCCGGCGCGGGCCAGTTCGGTGGCCAGGGGAGGGAGTTCTATCTGCCCCGTACAGTTATTGTCAGAGCTCCAAGGGGCGCGGCTGCCGCCGCTTAAAGGCAACTCGCTGCGCTCGCCACAACCCCGCGCCTGTGACTTTCTGATCACGGCCCAACCATCCAGGCGGGTCCGCATCGAGCAGCCCCCGGCCGACGTAACACCCACCAGGCGGCGCAGGTCTTCGCCGTATTTGCTGGCACAGGGGGTGACTAGGTGAGCCAGCTTTACAGGCCTGTCTTGCCGGGGCAGCGAGACCCCGCCCATGGAACCAATAAACTCCGCCCAGTTGCCGGCGTCGGCGGCAACTCTAGCCGACTCAATCAAAGGATCCTTGACCGCTTCCCGTAGCCTCCGCAGCTCCCGCCACACGGTCACGGCCGGGCCGCCTATCTGCTGAAACTGACGGATGCCCCACAGGCTAGCCCAGGCGGCCACGTTGGTAGCGGTATCGCTGGACCGGGCTTCGGCCTCGTAGTCATCACCTACCCGGTGGCCATCGATGTTCTTGGCAATGTACTTGGCAATGTAGCCCGTGGCGCTGCCGTACTCTGGATCGATGGCCAGCACGTCAAAGCGGGCAGAGCGGTTGTTCTTTATTTCGCCCTGGTCGTGTTCACATGCGTAATAGCCAAGAATGTCCCGCAGTTGATCACGCTGGCCCGGCGCGACGAAAAGCAGCATATGCCAGTGGGGCGTGCCGTCGTGGTGCGGCTCCACCACCCGAAAGCCGTATACGGTAATGCCGGCCCGGGCCATGGCGGCACGGGCCTTGGCCCACTGCTTGCACAGATAAGCCTGGGCGTCTTTTGGGCTGGTGCCGCGGTATCGCTTGTTACGCACCGAGCGGCCCCGGTCTGCTTTGACCGTATTCCAGGCATGAAACCGGCTGGGCGTGGTCCAGGTGTAGAACTCGGCGGCGTGGCCCTGCTCCCAAGCCAGATCTTCAAACCCCCGCATTCTTACCATCAGCTCCACCCGGCGGACTTCCGGATTAGAAACGCTGGCAGCGTGGGCCTCGGCCAGTGATAGTTCCAGCCCTTCTTCCTCATTCACCACCAGCATTTCCGCCAGCCAGCGAGCTTGGGCGGTTTTATTGGCCCGGTATTCCATAAAGGCCCGATGCGATACATAAGGGCTCACGCCCCGGCGTACCTCGCCGGACATAATGGCAATCAGCTCTTGGTGTCGCTGGTAGGCGCGGCGGATCTGCCTCAGCCACCAGCCGTCATCCTGCAGCCTGGCCAAGGCACTGGCTGCATGGTTCAGGTGCTTATCGGTAACTTCACCGCTCAGGTCGGGCAGTACCGGAGAAAAGCCCCATTGGCGGGCCGGGGTCATGGCGGCCGCCAGCAGCTCATCGGCCGGCTGGGGAGAGGTAAACCCCTTGGTTGAGTTATCAATAATGGCGGCTACCTGACTGGCCCACTCGCGGGCTACTTCTTCACGCCGTTTTTCCTCGTTGATGCGTTTCAACGGAACGGGAAAACGTTCTTGTTGCGCCCGGGCAGTGCCGGCCGCCATTCGTAGCCATATGTTTGCCGATTTCGCCTTGTATTGTTTCCGGCGGCGCTGGTATTCACCGAACAGCTTACCGGCGGCCTTGAGTTCCAGACCTTTGAGCGCGTACTCAATGAATGCCAGGTCCTCCGGGCCCGTGGGCCCGGAGAAGAGTGCCTGAATCACTTTCACCCCGGCTACATAGTCGGGGATGGTGACGGGAAGAGGCTGACGATCCAAAGTAGGGGACAGCTTAGTGCTCACGTGACCCCCTCAGTTTTTTCATGCCTTCCTCAAGGTCGAGCCGGTTATTTTCATCCAGCTTTTGGGTCATGCTTTTGCCAACTTCTTGGATCAGGTAACCCAGGCTTCTTAAGGTTTTGTCCGACATGCCGGAGGCCGGGTCGAGACTGGAAAGCAGATCACCCAGAGCCGTCACGCCCAGGGCCAGGCTATGAACGCTGTCTTCGTTTTCGGCGATGCGCTGTTTGATGGGAGTGGTCATGCTGGTTTACCTCCCACACTGAGGCGCTGGATCCGCTCGGCGGCGGCCTGGCGCTGCGTATCGATGTATGCGGCCAGGTCAACCAGGTGAATGAGATAGGGTGATTTTTGGGAAGCACGAAAGGCCGGCACGGGGAGCTGGCCGGCAGTGGCCTTGGCCTTGGCGGTTTGGGGGGCCATGCCGAAATAAAGATCGGCCACGTCGTCCAGGCGAACGGTGGTCACGCCACCGTAGGTGGCCATCAACATAAAGACGGTGGGAGATAATACCTGGCTCATGCTGCCCCCCCTTTACGGGCCGGGGTACGGCTCAGAAACACCAGATTCGGGCCGGCCAGATGGGCGCGAGCCTCGGCCTCGGACCGACCGAAGGCGGAAACAATACGGACACGGGAAAGCTCGGCCAGCTTGCGGCCTGGGGAGCAGATAAGAAATTGATAGAGCATGTTGATACCCTGCTTGAAGTTCAAAACAGGGTGGATTGGCAGCCTCAAGACGTGCGCCCAAGCAGGAACGCGCGATGGTGCTTTGCGGTCAAGCCGCTTGGCTCCAATCCTTGCACCACAAAGTGATAATGAACCTGAAGTGGCTTCAGGTCCATATTGAATGTGGCGTACAAATTTTCCTGCTTGGTTTTCGTCCTGTGGGTGTCTAATCCACCGGTTTGGCTGGGTGTCTAGGCCAGCGAGTACGATAATACGCAGGGTGTCAGCAAAGCGCAACAGGGTGATTTTTTCAGCAGGCGCTTTACACACAGGATCGGCGATTGCATAATCAACAGTGTTCTTGCTTTTAGGGTGAATAGTCATCACTGTTTTTACCTATGGCTTGAATATTAAATAATGAGATTCCATTGGCGTGGGTGATCTCTGTTCAAAGCCGGGTCTACTACCCGGCTTTTGCTTTACTGGGCTTTGGCCAGTACCTTCAGCTTGTGGCGGCCGGCGGGGGTACTCAGTAATTGAAGTTCTTCATGGCTTAACGAAGCCGGCTGATAACGCTGGAATACAACCTCTTCCGCACCAGGCAAAAGCACCACCTCACTGGTGTTCTCACTTCTGGAAAGTTCTGACAAGGTATCGCTGATTAGTTTTTCAATCCCTGACTCGACCTTGCCTCCAACAAGCTTTCGTTTCATTTTTATAAAACCTGCCGCCGGCTTCAGAGCCTCTGTTAGGCCACTCTGAATAGCATTTATCGCTTCGTTTTCAAGCCAGTAGATATAAAGAGAATTGAATTTCCTCCTGGCTTCCTGGGTGGCTAAGTAAGCGTCGGAAAGCTGCCCTTTCATTTCCCCGACTTTGGTGTTAATGGCTTTCATTCTGTCATCCAGTACCAGCACGGCACCTTTCAGTTGTGCAATACTTTTCAGCGTCTTACTTTCGCCGTAGATTAGGCCGTCAGATTCAACGGATGATTGCGCTTCAAGTTGCTGCTCTTTTTCGGCTTTCTCCTTGAGCAGCTTTGATTTCAACTGGTTCAGAGAAACCATCTGTTGATCAATCTCGTCCTGATGTTGCTTGGCTTGACCGAATGCTTTAAAGGCGGCGTTAATTTCGTTATTCATGGGTTATTCCTTCGTTTTTTCTTCATGATTTTTTGTTTAGTCCCCAACCATAATGGCCGTCCGGATCACCTTGTGAATGAGTCTGGGTCGTTTGGTTTATTTCTTGGGGAGCTCTGCTTTTTTGATATGCCACCTGGCATGGCTGACCTTTACACCAGGTAGAAGCCCCGAGCTTCACTGGCGGCGGTGTACAGTTTGTTTTCAAACTCCTGCTGTTGCTGGGCAATCCTTTCCACTGCACCGATCAACTTCTGGAACTCGGCATCGCTGACCTTTTCGGCCTTTGCGGAGAAGTGCAGGGGCTCAGACTTGGAAATAAGTCGTTTGCCCTGACTGAACTGCATCTGGGTGGTGCCGGTGCTGGCCGGCTGGTCGGTCACACCCACTCCCATCAGGTAGGTTTTACTGGTGCCGGCGAAGTCTTCAGCTGGCTCAATGCTGCAGAACCGCTTCTGGCCTCTGGCGTTGAGCGACTGCAGCTCACGGGTTGGTTTGAGAATGGCGAACAGCTTCATTTTGCCGATCACCTGCTCGGCTTTGAGCGCGATCACCTGGCCCATTACATCCGCTTTGCGGTTATGGTCTGGCCACAACAGGGCGGTGTAAAAATCGGGGCTGTAGGTCTCGGCCATTTGCTTCAGCCAATGGGCGGGAATAATGCGGCCATCAGCGGTGTTGCCTTCGGTGGCAATGCAAATCCAGCCGGTACGGATGTTTGATTCTGACATTTGGTGTTTTCCTGATTTGGTCATTGATGCTGCCTCCACGCCGCCTCACTGACCCCAACTGGCTACACCAGATGAAAACCACCGGCATGGAACCCGAGTTCTGAGAACAGTGCTTGTTGCTTGCGTTCCAGGCGCTCAACGGCGGCCATCAGGCTTTGTCCTGGACTGTCCGGCAGAGTGCTGAAAAGCTCTGCTGCTCGTCTCAGCTCGGTAAGCTCCTGCTTGAGTTCGGCCACCTGGCGTTCTACTAGCCCGTTCACACTGGTATGGAATGTCACGCCTTCACCTCTTCTGGCCTGCAGCCGGTTTTGCAGCTTTGAAGAAACGCTTCCACGTCTTCACGCTTGAATTTCAGCTCTCGCCCTACCCGGTAGCACACCAGACCTGGCTTTTTATTGCGTACCCACTTACTCAGGGTGACTGCATGCACGTTCAGGATTTTTGCAGCCTCATTGGTGTTTAACATCTGCATTTTCCACCTCCTTTCGGATCCTTTCTTTGTTCTTATATCGCCTGCATTTTCCTTTAATCGCTTGCGTTGGCAGCTTTCCGAGTTCTGCAAAATTCCGATCTTTCAAAGCCCGGAATGTCTCGGAACTTTTCACAGCTTACTGTATGGATGGACAGTATCAAACAGGCTGGATTTGGTGAATGTTGAATCACCCTCGGAATAAACATTGGCTTTGGGGGTTGATTTTTTTACTTGGTAGTTATTGGCGGTCAGTGGCGCTTATTGGCAGGGCGGTTAAAAAGCAATCAATGGTATAATCATCGAAAATTTCATGCTAATCGCTGAGCCACCAGGGATGATGAGGGCCTTTCCCATCTTGTTTACCTGGTGCGGGCTGTGTTGGGCGGGCCGGAGAAGGGGGGAGCTGCATGACCTGGCTGCCACGGTCACAACAATGTGCACCTGGACGTGTGGTTTATCTGTTTTCTGGTAGGTTTCTGGGGAATGCCATTCAGGCAGGTGCAGCCACGCTAGAATGACTACTGGGGAGGCCTAAGTGACAACTAATGAGATAATTGATTTTTCGGTGGGGTAGTGGGCATGAAAACGCTGCCGGCTTTCATGAGTATTCTGAATGAAGGGGCGGGGAATCTTTTTATGATTTTTGCTGCTGGGGAGATAGAACGTCTTTAAGGTAAGTAATTACAACGCCACCGAAGGCGCTGCTGAATAGCATTTTGTCGATACCTTGAACATCTTCATCGCTTAACCAGCGCCATGCTTCAGGCGATCCAAGATGCCAGAACCTCACGCAAATCAACGCGCCTATCAACACAGCTCCAAATCGGAGGGAGTAGCGAACGAGCTTGTGAAGTTCTGTCTGTACTTGTGTTCGTCCGTTCTCAAGAGCCTCCTGCTCTTTTTTTGCCAGCGTGTCGTTTTGAGCTGTTAATGGTTTTGCAGCCTCAACCTCAATTGCGGCAAATATATCTTCAGCGGCCATGATTTACCGAGGCTGATTCTGTTGAATTTTTGACTGATAGTGAGATTTTATCAGGTCGTTGGAAATAATGGCGCCCTGATACTGACTGCCATGGTTCTCATGCCATGCCAGATCCCACGGCGTGCCACGCTGGTGGGTCATGGAAGACAATTGAATGCCGTCGAATTTGGAATAAGAATTCCAAACACTATCGAGAAGAGCGATTGTCTGCTCGTCCGGTGGGGTGTTTATCAAATTACCGTCACCAACCACACCATAGCCTTCAACGGGAGCGTCTATGGTCATGCGGCCAAATCGCTTTATTTTGCGGTAGAGGTCGGGGATCACTGGTCCGTATTGCCATGCCTGAACAGCATCGTTGATCAATGGCTTATCGAAGTAGCCAAGGTGCCAACCGTGGGCAATGTAAACGAGTTTAAGCAGCTTCATCGGCGTCAGTGGTACACCCTCATCAAAGGACCGTTGTATGAAGTAGTTGGCCACAGACTCGCTTGACAGTGTTCGCATGCTACCCCCCTCCTTTGATGTATTCATTCGTATACCTTACCGCATAAATTGGCGCAGCATTATGCGTACGTCAACAAGAATGTCAACGTTAGTGGCCTCTCACGCCGATCTAAACAGGCGCTAAGATCTACTCTTTTCTAATGTTTTTCTGCCTTCATCTTGGCATGCAGTCTGCCTGGAAACAGTTCGGTGTAAACCTGCCAGAGCAGGTTCAGGCTTCTGTGACCGGTCACCTGCGCCACCTCTTCAATGCCGAACCCGGCTTCAAAAAGGCGGCTGGCGCCTTCGCGGCGCAGGTCATGGTAACGCAAGTCTTCAATGCCCAGCGCATTGCGCACCCGCTGGAAGGCCGCAGTCACGCTGCGTGACTCGTAGGGGAATATCAGCTCGTTCTCCCTGGGCTGCCGTTGCACTATGTTCCAGGCCTCGCCCAGCAGTGGCACCCACATATGATTGCCTGCCTTTTTACGGGGATCCTTGCGGTTGCGCACCATCACTGCCCTAGCTTCTTCGTCAATGTCGCCCCAGCGGATAGCGCAAACCTCGCTGATGCGCATGCAACTGAGTATGGAAAAATCCAGAATGTCGGTCAGGGGGATTTTGCTGCCTCGGTGGCTCATGCGCTTGGCCAGGCCTTCGCGGAGCCTGCCGATCTCATCGCTGGTCGGTCGCCGGCTGCGCCGTTCCGAACGGCCGATCAGGCCCATGCTGTGCAGAACGGGGATCACCTCGCGGATCACTTCGTCGGTGACCGGTATCCCAAACACCGGCTTGGCAGATGTGTAGACCGATTTTAGGTAGCTGATGTCTTGGGCGACGGTCTGCGGTTTGGCGCCGGCGGCGTTGCGGTCCCGGCAGTGGTTGATAATGGCCATGGTGGTCAGCTTGTCGGCTTGTAGCTTTGATATGTCGCTGTCGACCAGCAGGTTGAGAACATACCCCTTGGTGCGGCCTATCTTCTTCGATATGTCAGGGTCTTGCTGATACATGGTGATCAGCTCCCGAATGGTTGGTATCTCGGGTGTCTGACCGGGTATCCCCTGGGTCTCGATATGGGACACCATAGCCTTACCCCAGGTGCGGGCATCGGCCAATTTCCCGAAGGTGCGGGACTCCTGATACACTATCGCCTTATCTTTTTTGACGCGCACAATGCAGCGGTAACGTATGACGCCCGCCGCCGTTTTGCGCTTCTCCACTGTAAAGCTGGCCATGCTTCCTCCATCGGGTATCCCATTTATGCGGGATACTGTATGGGATACCGTAGCCTGAAAAATACCTGAGAACAATGCGAAATGACTGAGATTGTAAGAGATTCAAATGCAAGGAAAAACCAGAGCGAAGCCGCTACAGCTGGCGGTTTCAGCTCTGGCAGGTTTTCTGTAGCTCCCATGCTCGATTGGACCGATCGACACTGTCGTTATTTTCATCGGCTGATGAGCCGTCATGCCCAGCTCTATACCGAAATGGTGACCACCGGCGCCATTATTCACGGCAAGGGTGACTACCTGGCGTATAACGACGAGGAGCATCCCCTGGTGCTGCAGCTGGGTGGCAATGACCCGCAGGCGCTCGCACACTGCGCCCGTCTGGCGGAGCAGCGCGGCTATGACGAAATCAACCTGAATGTGGGGTGCCCGTCCGATCGAGTTCAGAATGGCCTGTTCGGCGCCTGCCTGATGGCCCAGCCGAAAACCGTGGCCGAGGGGGTGGCGGCGATGAAGGCGGCGGTGTCCATACCGGTGACGGTCAAAACCCGTATCGGCATCGATGAGCAGGACAGCTACGAATTTCTCTGCGCGCTGGTGGACGGGGTGGCCGAGGCCGGTGCCGATGCCCTTGTCGTGCACGCTCGCAAGGCCTGGCTGCAGGGGCTGAGTCCCAAGGAAAACCGCGAAATTCCGCCGCTGGACTATGAGCGGGTATACCGGCTCAAGCGGGATTACCCCGGGCTGACCGTGGCCATTAATGGCGGCATCAAGACCCTGGAAGAGGCTCACATCCACCTGCAGCATCTGGACGGCGTCATGCTGGGGCGGGAAGCCTATCAGAACCCCTATCTGCTGGCCCGGGTGGACGCCGAGCTGTTTGAGGATACGCGCGAGGTGCCGAGCCGCCATCAGGTGATTCGCAACCTGCTGCCTTATATCGAGCGGGAGCTGACCCAGGGTACCTATCTGGGCAACATTACCCGCCATACCCTCGGCATTTTTCAGGGCATGCCCGGAGCCCGGGCCTGGCGCCGCCACCTCAGTGAAAATGCCCACAAGCGTGGGGCCGGCCCGGAAGTGGTGGAGGCCGCCATGGCGCGAGTACCCGAGGAGTCTGTCGTCTATAGTTAAATCATCCCCTGTTGCCGAGGAGGTTGATTCATGACACACACGCTTGCCGAAGAGTTTCCCGAGCATGCCGAGCGCATCAGCGAGCTCAAGCTGAACGACGAAGAGTTCGCACAACTGGCCCGGGAGTATCACAAGGTGAACCACGAGATTGAAGGCCTGGAGGCCTGCAACCTGCCCATTTCCGATGCCGAGTTTGAGGGATTGAAACTGCGCCGGCATCAACTCAAGGAGCAGATTTACAAGGGATGGTTCAACGGCCGGGGCTGACGAACAACAACAGACGGGCAGTGGCGAGGCCATTGCCCGTTTTGATTGCTAAAAGCTATCAACTTGATGCAATTAAACGATTTAATCTTTCTCTCTCGTCGGGTAATACTGAGTCCAACAGCAAGCAGCTAACACAAGGACTCGAACATGATGACAGACAAAACCGGCCAGCGTGTGCCCCTGGTGATCTTTCGTACCCGCATTCAGGATCAGTGGAGCGATGTGACCACCGACGAGCTGTTCAGCGGTAAAACCGTGGTGGTATTTTCGCTGCCCGGCGCCTTTACACCCACCTGTTCTTCCACTCACTTGCCCCGCTTTAACGAGCTGGCACCGGCATTGTTTGAAAACGGCGTCGACGACATTATCTGTCTGAGTGTGAACGATACCTTTGTGATGAACGCCTGGTTGGCGGACCAGGAGGCCGAGCACATTCGTGTGATCCCCGATGGTAATGGTGAGTTCACCGAGGGCATGGGCATGCTGGTGGACAAGCGGGAGCTGGGCTTTGGCAAGCGCTCCTGGCGTTACTCCATGCTGGTGAAGGACGGCGTGATTGAAAAAATGTTCATCGAGCCGCAAAAGCCTGGTGATCCCTTTGAGGTTTCCGATGCCGACACCATGCTGGCCTGGATCAACCCCAATGCGGCCAAGCCGTCTGCCATCACCCTGTTTACCAAGCCGGGTTGCCCCTATTGTGCCCGTGCCAAGCAAATGCTGCTGGATCGCAACCTGCGTTACGAAGAGGTGATTATCGGTCAGGACGCCACCAGCATCAGCCTGAAGGCGGTGTCCGGTCGCAGTACCGTGCCTCAGGTATTTATTGACGGTCGTCATATCGGCGGCAGCGATGAACTGGCCGCCCACCTGGGCTGACTACGGATGACGCGAAAAGCAGTAACAGGAATTACCTGAGCCGCTCTGTTCACATGCCATGGATGGCAGTGAGCAGAGCGGCATTGAAGCTATAGCTAACCCTATGGCCGCTTCTCCTGCCTTCCCATTCTCACCCAAATCGGGGATCATGCCGTTAAAGGAATTGATAACCATGGTGAAACGGTGAATTTACGGGATCTTGAATACCTGGTGGCGCTTGCCGAAGAACGCCACTTTCGCAAGGCGGCGGAAAAGTGCTTCGTCAGCCAGCCTACCCTGAGCGGCCAGTTGCGCAAGCTGGAGGATGAGCTCGGGGTTTTGCTGATGGAGCGCACGTCCCGCAAGGTGCTGTTCACCCCGGCGGGGGATGCCATCACCGCGCAGGCCCGGCGCGTGCTGGCCGCAACCAAGGATCTGCGCGACATTGCCCGCACCTTTACCGAGCCCATGTCGGGGGAGCTGCATATCGGCCTGATCCCCACCGTTGGCCCCTATTTGCTGCCCCATATCATTCCGGCGCTGAAACGGCATTTTCCCGAGCTGCATATCTTTCTCTACGAAGCCCAGACCCAGGTGTTGCTCAAGCAGCTGGCGGATGGCGAACTGGACTGCCTTATCCTGGCGCAGCTCGACAATATGGACCAGTTTGGGTCACTTGCCCTTTACGATGAGCCCATGTTGCTGGCGCTGCCGGCGGAGCATGCCTGGGCTGGACGGGAGCAGATTCGGCTCGACGAGCTCAAGGGGGAAAAACTGCTGATGCTGGAAGACGGCCACTGCCTGCGGGAACAGGCCATGGGCTTCTGCTTTGCCGCCGGCATCGGTGAAGACAATCATTTCAAGGCCACCAGCCTGGAAACCCTGCGCAACATGGTGGCGGCGGGCTCGGGGCTGACCCTGATCCCGCAGCTGGCGGTGGGGGAGCACAATGGGGAAAGCGGAGTGAGCTACCTCAAGGTAACCGACCCCGAGCCCAGCCGCACCATTGCCCTGTTGCATCGGGCCCATTCGGTGCGTCGGCCCTGTTTCAATGAAATGGCCCGAGTGATCAGCAAGTTGCTGAAGGAATTGATGTAATAAAAAAGGGCGCTGCATAGGCAGCGCCCTTTTGGATCATCAACGGTGTTAAAACAGCTCGTCGGTCACGCTGGTGCCGCCGAAGCGCTGATGGCTGTCGGGGCGGCTGTAGCGGTTGGGTTCGCTGCCTTTTACAAAATACTCGGTACGTCCCTTGCCGTTGCTGAGCAGCCCGGTGCTGGTGTCTATGGTGGCGGTCACCAGGCCTTCGGGTTGAGGCCTGGCCTGTTCGGGAAAGTGCGACAGCGCTACCTTCATGTAATCGGCCCATACCGGCAAGGCGGTGCTGCCGCCAAATTCACCGCCGGCTACCTGATTCCGACCCAGGTTTGGGTTGTAGGCGGTACGGCCCAATGGGCGGCCGAAGTCGTCAAAACCGATCCAGGCGGTGGCTACCCGGGCCGTGCTGAAGCCCGAGAACCAGGCATCACGGGAGTCGTTGGTGGTTCCGGTCTTGCCGGCGATGTCGCCGCGACCCAGGGCACGCCCCGCTCGCCAGCCGGTACCGTTCCAGCGTCGGTCGCCGCTGGCCCCACCCTGAATCGCCGAGCTCAGTGCCGAGCTCACCAGAAAGGCGTTTTCCTCACTGATAATGCGCTCCCGTGACGGCTCGGACTGATACAGCACCACACCCTGGGCATCTTCTATGCGTTCCACCACAAAGGGGGTGACCTTGTAGCCGCCATTGGCAAAGGCGGCGTAGCCGGTGGCCATTTGCAACGGTGTGGCCGAGGGGGAGCCCAGCGCCAGGCTCTCGGTGGCCGGAATACTGTCGGTGTCAAAGCCAAAGGCGTTGAGCCGCTGCATGGCGTTGGCGATGCCGCTATCCCGCAATAGGCGAATGGACACCACGTTCTTGGAGCGGGCTAGGGCCTCGCGCACACGAATGGGGCCATCATACACGTTGGGTGAGTTGCGCGGTTTCCAGGCACTGCCGCTGCCGACGTCCCAATGGTTGATGGGGGCATCGTTCACCAGGCTGGCCAGGGTAAAGCCGTGATCCAGCGCGGTGGAGTAGATAAAGGGCTTGATATTGGAGCCCATCTGGCGTTCTGCCTGCTCCACCCGGTTGAACTTGTTGAGGGTAAAATTGAAGCCGCCCACCAGGGCGGTTACGGCGCCGCTGCCCGGCTCCAGCGCCACCAGGGCACCGTTGATCTCGGGCACCTGGGCCAGCATCCAGCCTTCACCCTGAGGGCGCACCCAAACCTGCTCGCCGGCCTTGAGAATCTCTTTGGCCTGGCGAGGGGCGCGGCCCTGACGATTGTCGGCGATGTAGGGGCGTGCCCACTTGAGACCGTCCCAGTCCAGCGTGGCTTCGCCCTTGTCCTTGATCATCAAGACCGCACTGCGCTCACCGACCGCGGTTACCACCGCCGGCTTCAAGGGCCAGTAAGCGGGCAGCTCGTGCAGGTGCTCGGCAATGCGCTCGGTGCTCCAGGGCTGACCGCCCTGCCACAGGGTGGCGGCGGGCCCCCGGTAGCCGTGACGCAGGTCGTAGGCGAGCAGGCCGTTGATCAGGGCCTGGTTGGCCGCCTGCTGCTCGTCGGCCTGCACCGTGGTGTAGATGTTGAGGCCGCGGGTGTAGGCTTCCTCACCAAACATGGACAGGGCGAACTGGTGTGCCATCTCTGCCAGGTAGGGAGCGTTCAGGCTGATTTCGGCACCGTGATAGCGGGCCGCCACCGGGGCGGCCATGGCCTCATCATACTGGGCCTGGGTGATTTTGCCGGTCTCCAGCATGCGCCCCAGCACCACCGCTCTGCGCTCGCCGGCGCGCAGCGGGTTGCTGATGGGGTTAAGGGTGGACGGGGCCTTGGGCAAGCCGGCGATCATGGCCATTTCCGCCAGGGTCAGGTCGGCCAGCTCCTTGCCGTAATACACCTGTGCGGCGGCCCCCACACCGTGGGCGCGATGGCCGAGGGGGATTTTATTGAGGTAGAGCTCCAGAATTTCGTCCTTGCTCAGCTGACTCTCAATGTGCAGCGCCAGAAAGATTTCCTTGACCTTGCGCACCACGGTTTTTTCCCGGCTGAGGAAAAAGTTGCGCGCCACCTGCTGGGTAATGGTGCTGGCGCCCTGGCGTTTTTCGCCTGTGGTCAGCCAGACCAGGGCGGCGCGGGCAATACCCACCGGATCGATGCCCGGGTGTTCGTAAAAGCGGGCGTCTTCGGTCGCGAGAAAGGCATCGATCAACAGTGGCGGCATTTGTCCGACCGATACCGGGGTGCGCCGTTGCTCCCCGTATTGGGAGATCAGCTCGCCGTCCTGGCTGTAGATGCGCATCGGGGTTTCCAGGCGCACGTCCTTGAGGGTGGAAACATCGGGCAGATCGCTGCTGAGCTGCTGATAAAACACCACCACGGCAATCACGCCTGAGAGACCAAGAAAGAGCGCCAGAACAATCAGGCGCACGAGCCATTTCAACATGGAAGAAACTCACATATCATTTTTTAACCAACAATCGGCAAGTATATCCTGTGCCCCTTGTCGGATTCGAGTGCTTTGTTGAGACCTGTACCAAATCATGAATAAGTACATTTGAGTCTTCCTGAACTAGGCTAAGCTAAATCGGGCCAACAAAAACAACAGCATGGATGCCTTATGTGGAACCTTTTCAAAAAAAAGGATGCGCAGTGGATGGTGGGAATCGATTTCGGCTCCAACTGCCTCAAGGCGGTGGCCCTGCGGGGCACGCCGGAACACATTCGGCTGGAAGCCATGGCCTCGGTCCCCTTGCCCAAAAACAGCATTGTTGATCACCAGTTGCAGGATGTGGAGGTGGTCGGCGAAGCGCTCAAGCGCCTGCGGCTGCGGCTTGATACTCGTATCAGCCAGGTGGCGACCGTGGTCACCGGCAGCAATGTCGCCACCAAAATCATTCTGTTGCCCCGCGGCCTGTCTGCCGATGATCTGGAAAACCAGGTGCTGCTGGAAGCGGAGCAGCATATTCCCTTTCCGCTGGAAGAAATCAGCCTGGACTACGAAAACCTCGGCCCCAGCCGCACTCGTCCGGATCGGGACAGCATTCTGCTGAGCGCCGCTCGCACCGACAGCATTTCCACCCGTCTGGCAGCGCTGAACCAGGCGGGCTGGGAGGCAAAGGTGGTGGACATTGGCGTACATGCCCTGGCCCGGGCCGCTCAGGCACTGCTTCAGGCTCAGGGAGTACACACGGAGGTGATGGCGCTGGTCGATCTGGGGGCGGAATGCCTGAGTTTTGCGGTGCTGGATCAGGGAGAAGTGATCTACGGCCGGCTGCAGAACTTCGGCGGGGCTCATTTTACCCGCGACCTGAGCCAGATGAACAATATTCCCGAAGAGCAGGCGGAGCGCGCCAAGCTGGATCCGGCTCAGGCGGTGCCGCTGCGGGAAGAAGTGGAGCAGCAACACATCACCGACATACTGCAGCATATACGTCGTAATCTTCAGCTGTTTTCCAGCAGCTCCGGCGGGCAGACGCCAAAGGCCCTGTTTCTGAGCGGAGGCGGCAGCCAGTTGCCGGGATTGGCGTCGATACTGGAGCAGGAGCTGGGCATGCCGGTACTTCAACCCCATTTCGAGCACCTGCTGGGGGAGGGGCAGTATACCAATACCGCCGCTTATACTACGGCTCTGGGGCTGGCACTGAGGAGCTTCACGCCATGTCCAGAATAAACCTGCTGCCCTGGCGGGAAGCGCTCAAGGCCAGACAGAAAAAACACTTCATGGTGCTGCTGGGCGTGGCCGCCACCCTGACCGTGGCGTTGATGCTGCTGGTCAACCTGCGTATTCACCAGCTGGTGGCTCATCAGCAGGAGCGTAATCGTTACCTGCAGGTGGAAACCGCCAGGTTGGATCAGGTGCTGGGGCGTATCGGCGACATCATTAAACAGCGGGATCGGTTGCTGGAGCGCATGCAGCTGATCGAAGGCCTGCAGCAACGTCGCGCCTTTTCGGTGCGGCTGTTCAATCAAATGCCGGCCCTGGTGCCGCCGGGCGTGTACCTGAGCTCAATGGACGTGGCCCGCGATCGCATTGAACTGGTGGGCAAGACCGAGGCCTACCCGCGGGTAGCCAGCATGCTGCGCGGTATTGAGGCGTCGCGCTGGCTGACCGAGCCCCGGCTGGGCTCTATCTATGCCAGCGATACCCAGCCCATCGCCCTCAGCCAGTTTTCCATGCGCATCAAGGTGGTCACAGAAGGAAGTCAGCCATGAACTGGCAGGAACTCAACGAACTGGACTTTGAGAATATCGGCCAGTGGCCCAGGTCGGCCAAGGTGCTGACGGTGGTGGTGATCTCTGTGCTGCTAATGGTGCTGATTGGTTATTTCTTCATTCGCGACAGCCTGGCGCTGCTGGAACGCACGCAGGCCCAGGAGACTGGGCTGAAAACCACCTTTGAGCAAAAGGCCGCCCAGGCCGCCCTGCTGCCGTCCTATGAAGCGCAACTGCTGATGCTTGGGAAACAGCTGGAGGACGAGCTGCGCAAGTTGCCCAGCAACCTGGAAATTGCCGGCCTGCTGGACGATATCAGCTATATCGCCACCGACAATGGCCTGCGCATTGAGCGCATCAACTGGGAGGCGGAGCAGCCCGGCGAATTCTCCACCGAGCTGCCCATGCGTATCATAGTGCGAGGAAACTATCATCAGCTGGGCCGTTTCGTGGCGGATGTGGCCGGGCTGCCGCGTATCGTAATCCTCGACAGCTTCAGCCTGGTGCGGCTTGAGGATGAGCAACTGAGCATGAGCATGCTGGCCAAGACCTACAAATACAATGAACGGGAGGCGCCATGAACAGGGTATTGCTCCTGAGCCTGCTGCTGATGCTGACGGCCTGTTCGGAGCAGGACGATCTGCGCCAGTATGTGGCCCAGGTGCGTTCCCGCCCGGCGGTTCCGCCCGAGCCGGTGCCGGAGGTCAACCAGTATGTGCCCGAAGACTACCGGCCGGATGAGCGCCGTAGCCCCTTTGTGAGTCCGAAGCCGGAAGGCGTGGTCCAGGAGAAACAAGGACCGGTGAACTGCGAACAGCCGAACCTGCAGCGCGCCCGTGAGCCGCTGGAGCAGTACTCCCTTAGCAACCTTTATCTCAGGGGCACCCTGCAAAACGCCGGCGGCATCAAGGCCTTGATCAGTGCCCAGGACGGAGAAACCCACATCATCGACATTGGTCATCATATGGGTCTGAACCATGGCCGGGTGATTCGCATCGAGCGCGACGGTGTGACCCTGCAGGAATTTGTGCCCGATGGGCGGGGGTGCTGGAACAAGAGAGAGACCGCGCTGGAGCTGGCCCTGGGCCAGCCATAACGACATAACAATGATTGCAGGGAGTGCGCATTATGTTGAAAACAACGGCCCTGAGGCTGGTAACCGGCATGGCGTTGGCATTGATATGGGCGGCCCCAGCGCCGACGCTGGCGGCCAGCCTGGAGCAGATACGGATCAATCCCCTGGCGGGCGAACAGCTGGCGCTGGAGCTGGAATTCGACGAGCCTCCCGTCGTTACCGACAGCATGCTGGGTGCGCCTAACCGGCTGGTGTTGCGCATGCCAGGCGCGACCTCGGCGCTGCTGGAAAACCGTATTCCCGTTGAGCGCCTTGGTATCGAAGCCGTAGAAGCGCGCAGTGTGAGTGGTGCCCTGGAGGTGGTGATTTCCATGGCGCAGCCCCTGCCTTATCGCTTGCAGCCGGAGGGCAATCGGGTGCGATTGTTACTGGGCAAGGATTTGGCCGGTACCACCAGCACTGGTACGGCGCTGCCGCCGGGCGCCACCAACGCCATCGGCGGCATCGATTTTCGCCGTGGTCGCGAGGGCCAGGGCCAGGTGCTGATAAGCCTCGACAACCCCAGTGCGGCGGTCGATATGCAGGAGCGGGGCAATCAGCTGATCGTCAGCTTTCACAACACCCATGTGCCGGAGGCTCAGCTCAAGAGCTACCGGGTCGGTGACTTCGCTACCCTGGTGGAACGTATCGAAGTACGACGCGAACGCAACAAGGCACTGATTACCGTGTCCACCACCGAAGCCTATGATTATCACTATGATCAGTCCCGGCGCCTGTTCGTGCTGGAGCTGGTGCCGGCGACGCGGGCCAAGGCCGTTTCGGTCACCCAAAAGCGCTATGACGGCAAGCCCATTTCCATGAATTTTCAGGATATTCCGGTGCGTACCGTGCTTCAGTTGATCGCCGATTTCAATAATTTCAACCTGGTGACCACCGACTCGGTGCAGGGTAACCTGACCCTGCGCCTGGACGGCGTGCCCTGGGAGCAAGCGCTGGATACCATTTTGCAGGTGCGTGGCCTCGGCAAGCGGCTGGACGGCAACATTCTGCTGGTAGCACCGGCGGCGGAGCTGGCCCAGCAGGAGCAGCGCCAGCTGGAACATCAGCAGGCCCAGGAAGTACTGGCACCACTGGAGACCGAATTTCTGCAGGTCAACTACGCCAAAGCCGCCGACGTGGTGGCCCTGCTCACCAATGAAAGCACCGGCCTGCTGACCGAGCGAGGTGCTATTGCGGTGGATGACAGGACCAATATGCTGGTGATCAAGGACACTCGGGCCAGCATAGAAAGCATTCGCCGTATGCTGTCGTTGCTGGACATTCCCATCAAGCAGGTAGTGATCGAAGCCCGCATGGTGACCATAGACGACGGCTTTGAAGAGGCATTCGGGGTGCGTTGGGGTTACAGCAACGACAACACCAGCGGCAGTAACACCCAGTCGGTCAGTGGCACCCTAGAGGGGCTCAGATCCGACAATGACACCTCGCTTAACGTTAACCTGCCGGTGGCCGGCGCCGCCGGCAACGTGGCCTTTCAGATAGCCAAGCTAAATGGCGGGCGTATTCTCGATCTGGAGCTGTCGGCGCTGGAGCGGGAAAACCGCGCCGAGATCATTGCAAGCCCCAGGGTCACCACCTCCAATCAGAAACCGGCGCTGATCGAGCAGGGCACTCAAGTTCCCTATTCCAGTTCGTCGGGAGAAGGTGGCACCGAGGTACAGTTTCAGGACGCGGTGCTGAGTCTCAAGGTGACGCCCCAGATCACGCCCGATAACCGGGTGGTACTGGATCTTACCGTGACTCAGGACGCCATCGGCGAGCGCATTCCCCAGGCCACCGGCGGCGAGGCGGTGGCCATCAACACCCAGTCGATCACCACCCAGGTGCTGGTTAACGACGGCGAAACCCTGGTGCTGGGGGGGATTTTTCAGCAAAATATCACTCGCAACGTCACCAAGGTGCCGCTGTTGGGTGACATTCCTGTGGTGGGCAACCTGTTCAAGACCACTCGGGACAACAACAGCAAACGGGAATTGATTATCTTTGTCACCCCCCGTATCGTGCACGACAGCATATAAGGATTGACCGCCGGTTTACGGGCCGGCGGCGTACACCTTGCCAGCCGGCGGCGCAGTTGCGATAATCCGGCGTCCAGTTTCAGAAAATCAAGGTTAGGTTCATCGTCGACCCCGCGGTGTTCGTGGGGCGCATTTGTTTGTGAGAATTTCGTGCAACATGGCTGAGAAACGCAATATCTTCCTAGTGGGACCTATGGGTGCGGGCAAGAGCACCATTGGCAAATACCTGGCGCAACAACTGCATATGGAGTTTTATGACTCTGATCAGGAAATCGAGCGCCGCACCGGTGCCGACATCAGCTGGGTGTTTGATGTAGAAGGCGAAGAAGGCTTCCGCCAACGCGAAGAAAAGGTAATCAACGAGCTGAGCGAGATGCAGGGCATCGTGCTCGCCACCGGCGGTGGCTCCATCAAGAGCCGTGAAAGCCGCAACCGGCTGTCGGCCCGGGGCATAGTGGTGTACCTGGAGACCACGGTAGACAAGCAGCTGGCCCGAGTGCAGAAAGACAAGCGCCGTCCGCTGCTGCAAACCGAAGAGGCGCCGCGGAATGTGCTGGAGCGCCTTGCCGACGAGCGCAACGAACTCTATCTGGAAGTGGCCGATTACGTGGTGCGCACCGACGAGCAGAGTGCCAAGCTGGTGGCCAACCAGATCGTCGAACTTATCGGCCTTTAAGCCTCGGGAGCTCCATGGAAAGGTTAACCGTCAACCTGGGTGAGCGCAGCTACCCCATCCTGATCGCCGATGGCCTGATGGCCGACGGCAGCCTGCTGAAAGGTGCCATCAAGGGCAACAAGGTACTGGTGATCACCAACGAGGTGGTGGCGCCGCTGTACCTGGATGCACTGTTGGCGGCCCTGGCGCCGCTGAAGGTAGACAGCCTGGTGCTGCCCGACGGCGAGCAGTACAAGAGCCTGGATACCTTCAACCAGGTGATGGGCCGGCTGCTGGAAAGTGGTCATGGCCGTGACACTACCCTGGTAGCCCTGGGGGGCGGTGTGATTGGCGACCTGACCGGTTTTGCCGCTGCCTGCTATCAGCGGGGGGTGCCCTTTATTCAGGTGCCTACCACGCTGCTGGCCCAGGTCGACTCCTCGGTGGGCGGCAAAACCGCGGTCAACCACCCGCTCGGCAAGAACATGATAGGTGCCTTTTACCAGCCCGAGTTGGTACTGATCGACACCGCCTGCCTGCAGACCCTGCCGGCGCGGGAGTTTGCCGCCGGCATGGCGGAGGTGATCAAGTACGGCATTATCTGGGACGCCAACTTCTTTGCCTGGCTGGAGGTCAACCTGCACCGGCTGCAGCAACTCGAGACCGAGGCACTGTCTTACGCCATTCGTCGCTGTTGTGAAATCAAGGCGGAAATGGTGGCCTGTGACGAGCGCGAACATGGCGTGCGCGCCCTGCTCAACCTGGGCCACACCTTTGGTCACGCCATCGAGGCGGAGATGGGCTACGGTAACTGGTTGCACGGTGAGGCGGTGGCCGCCGGCACCGTTCAAGCCTGCCATACCGCCCGGCTGCGCGGCGACATGAGTGATGCCGAGGTGGTTCGGGTCGAGGCGCTGCTGGCCGCGGCCGGACTGCCGGTAACCGGCCCCGGCAATATGTCCCTGGCCCAGTATCTGCCGCACATGATGCGCGACAAAAAGGTACTGGCCGGCAAGCTGCGGCTGGTGCTGCCGGTGGGGATAGGCCGGGCTCAGGTGGTGAGTGATGTAACCGAAGCCCAGCTGGCACAAGTGCTGGCGTAAGGGCGACGAGCGTGGCTGCCGAAATGGTGCTGACCCTGTCATCCCAGCAGCAGTTGCTGGAGCGGCTGCTGCACCTCTCCCGTCTTGAACAGGGGCTGGTGTTGCTCAGTGGTCCGCCCGGAGCCGGCAAACGTACCCTGGCCGGCCTGTTGGTGCAGCAGGCCGGGCTGCCCGCTGCTGCCACCCTGGACGCCCGCCTGCTTACCAGCCAGGCCGCCTTTCGCGATGCCCTGCTGAGTGACTGGTTCAGCGATGCCATTTTCGACCCTGATGATCACCTGCTGGAGTCGGTGACCCGGCTGCTGCCTGCGGCCCCGGGCCGACGGCTGCTGGTGGTGGAGAACGGTCAGTGGCTGACCGATCCCCAGTTGCAGGAGCTGGCAGAGCTGTGCCTGGGGCTGCCGGAGGCGCAACGTCCCTTTGTACTGTTGCTGGGCTCGCCGGCCTGGGCCGGTGGCGTGCGCAGCCTGCTGCGCAACCAGCCTGATCTGCCGGTGCTGGAGCTTGAAGTTCCCGAGCTGAGCGAGGAAGATAAACGGCAGTTATGTACACACCTCGGGGTGACGGCGTCCGACCAGCCGGCGACGCTGCGTTATCCCGGCGATCTGGTCGCGACTTCGGAGCCAAGCATGAGAACACCTACCTACCGGCAATGGCTGGAACAAAAACCGGTGAAAATTCTGCTGACCGGGTTGATCCTGCTTGGCCTGTTGCTGCTGGTTAGTTTGCTGCTGGACAGGGAGCCACCGCAGCCCGAGGTGGCTCAGCCGTTCCAGGCAGAGTCGTTGCCCGAGGCGCCGGCCCAACCCCTGACCCTGACGCCCGAAGGGAGCGGTGCGCCGTTATCCGCCGCCGAGCCCTCGGCCGAACGGCTGGCGGGGGAGTGGCCGGCTCAGCCGCTGCCCGAGGAGCCTCGAGTGACTACTCAGGTCGTGGAGTCACCCGATGACAGCAGCAAGGAGCGGGTAGTGATTGAGGACGAGGTGGTCAGCCAGCTGCTGCAGCGCAAGTCTGGCGAGGCCCTGGCCGCGGCCAGGGTGCCGGCAGATGCCACGCCGGCGGCGCAACCGGTGCCAGCCGCTACGCCTGCATCGTCCTTGTTCCAAAAGCCGGCTGGTCACTATACCCTGCAGTTGATGGCGAGCAAGGATCGGCAGGCCCTGCAGCAGCTGGCCAGCCGCCACACCCTGCAGCCGGCCTGGGTATATGCCCGACAGCTGAATGACCAGCCCTGGTTTGTGCTTATCTTCGGTGACTTCGCTTCGGCGGAGCTGGCCAGGCGGGCGATCGAACGGCTGCCTGCCGAATTGCGTGCCGCCAAGCCCTGGCCCAAGCCCTTTGGCCAGGTGCAGAAAGAGGCCAGCCCATAGCCATGGGCGTGGCATGGGGGTACAATGCGCGCCCCTCACACCGTTCGGCAAGCATGGCAACAATGATGAAAACCCGCGCCTTCCTGAAATGGGCTGGTGGAAAATACGGCCTGGTGGACAACATCAACCGCCGCCTGCCCGAAGGGCGCACCCTGGTCGAGCCCTTTGTGGGGGCCGGCTCGGTGTTTCTCAATTCCGACTTCGATGCCTATGTACTGGCCGATATCAATGCCGATCTGATCAACCTTTATCAGCTACTGAAAAACCGGCCCGAGGCCTTTGTTCGTGAGGCTGCCGGGCTTTTTGTGTCCGCCAATAATGACAAGGCAGTGTATTACGGCCTGCGTACCGAATTTAACCAGGAGCAGGATGCCTGGCGTCGGGCGCTGCTGTTTCTGTACCTGAACCGCCATGGTTACAACGGCCTGTGCCGCTACAACCGCAAGGGCGGTTTTAACGTACCCTTCGGCGCCTACAAGAAGCCCTATTTTCCCGAGAAGGAGCTGTGGTTTTTTGCCGAAAAGGCGCAAAAGGCCACCTTTGTCTGCCAGGGTTACGCCGAGGTATTCGCCGGTGCCCGGCCGGAGCAGGTGTTTTACTGTGATCCGCCCTATGCGCCGCTGTCGAGTACCGCCAGTTTCACCACCTATGCCGCCAACGGTTTCACCCTGGACGATCAGGCCATTCTGGCGCGGCTGGCCCGGGAAACGGCCGCCAGAGGCGTGCCGGTGCTGATCAGCAACCACGACATTCCGCTGACCCGGGAGTTATACCGGGACGCCAGCCTAGATGTGGTGGCGGTCAAGCGCACCATCAGCCGTCATGGTCATAATCGCCAGAAGGTCGACGAGCTGCTGGCGCTGTTTGCTCCGGGCAAAATGTAAGAAGTAAAAGGCAAGACACAAGAGATAAGACATAAAGTGAGTAAGTATGCTTAATTATGTCTTCCTTCTTCCGTTTCAGGCTCCAAGCACCAGCTGCACCACGCCCAGTAGCGCCAGCACAAACAACACAATCACCACCACCCCCATCGCCACATAAGGCCAGGGGCTGCCGCTGAACTGGGCCCGGCGATGTTGCTCCGACTGTACTCCGAACATCGCCGCCAGCACCCCCTGCAATCTGTATTTCCAGTTCATTGCGCACTCCGTGACAGTCTGTAAGACGTAAGCGATTAGCGGTAAGCTGCCCGAGGTCGCCAGCGGGCAGGGCATCCCGATTTCAGGCTCCCGTGTTTTACTTACCGCTTCAAGCTTACATCTTCCGGCTACTCATGGGGGATGGACGCTAGAGAATCCCCGGTTGCTGGGGTAGAATCGGTGCGTTTTTTGCGCTCAAGGTAACCCCATGAAAGACTTTTTGATAGCTCCTTCCATTCTTTCTGCCGACTTCGCCCGCCTGGGAGAAGACGTGGCGAAAGTGCTGGAAGCCGGTGCCGATGTCGTGCACTTCGATGTGATGGACAACCACTATGTGCCCAACCTGACCATTGGCCCCATGGTGTGTCAGGCCCTGCGCGACTACGGCATTACCGCGCCCATCGACGTGCATTTGATGGTCAAGCCGGTGGACAGCCTGGTGCCCCAGTTCGCCAAGGCCGGTGCCTCCATCATTACCTTTCATCCGGAAGCCTCCGAGCATATCGACCGTACCCTGGGCCTGATTCGCGAGCACGGCTGCCAGGCCGGCCTGGTGTTCAACCCGGCCACGCCGCTCAGTTACCTGGACTACGTCATGGACAAGGTGGATGTGATCCTGCTGATGTCGGTCAACCCGGGTTTTGGTGGCCAGTCCTTTATCGCCGGCACCCTCGACAAGCTGCGTGAGGCCCGCCGCCGCATCAACGAAAGCGGTCGCAACATTCGCCTGGAAATCGACGGCGGCGTCAAGCCCGACAACATTCGTGACATCGCCGAGGCGGGCGCCGACATGTTCGTGGCCGGCTCCGCCATTTTCGGCAAGCCCGACTACAAGGCGGTGATCGACGACATGCGCCGCGAGCTGGCTGCCGCCCATGGCTGACTTTGATCTTGTTCAGTTCGACCTCGACGGCACCCTGATCGACAGCGTGCCCCAGCTGGCCGAAGCCATCAACGACATGCTGGCAAGTCTCGGTCACGCGACTCAGACGGTGGACGCGGTGCGTCACTGGGTGGGCAATGGTGCCGACATGCTGGTACAGCGTGCACTCACCGCCGCTCGGGGAGAAGCCCCTGACGCCGAGCTGCATCGCCACGCCCGTGGCCTGTTCGATGAGGCCTACGCCGGCCATGCCGACGGTGCCCTAGTGTTTTATCCCGGCGTGCTCGACACCCTTGAGCGGTTGCGCAGTGCCGGCAAGCGCCTGGCCCTGGTCACCAACAAGCCCTATCGTTTCGTGCCCGGCATTCTGGCGGCGGCGGGACTGAGCAGCCACTTTGAGCTGGCTCTGGGCGGCGACAGCCTGGCCGAGAAAAAGCCCAGCCCGGCGCCTCTGCTGCATGTGTGCGAGCGGCTGGATGTGAGCCCGGCCCGTAGCCTGATGGTGGGCGATTCGGAGAACGACGTGCTGGCGGCAAAGGCGGCTGGCATGGCGGTGGCGGCGCTGACCTACGGCTACAACTACGGCCGGCCCATTGCCGACAGCCAGCCCGACTGGGTGCTGGACGATTTTGCCGGGCTCGCCGCACTGCTTAAGCTTTAATCAAATACATCACAAGGAACAACATGGCTAAACCCATCGTACTCAGCGGTGCCCAGCCCTCGGGCCAGCTGACCATAGGCAACTACATGGGCGCCCTGCGCCAGTGGGTGAAAATGCAGCAGGACTACGACTGCCTGTATTGCATCGTGGACATGCACGCCATTACCGTGCGCCAGGATCCGCAAGCCCTGCGCTCCGCCTGTCTGGACGCCGCCGCCCTGTACCTGGCCATTGGCCTCACGCCTGAGCAGAGCACCATTTTTATTCAGTCCCACGTGCCCGAGCACGCCGAGCTGGCCTGGGTGCTCAACTGCTACACCCAGTTCGGTGAACTGTCGCGCATGACCCAGTTCAAGGACAAGTCCAGCCGCTACGCCGAAAACATCAACGCCGGCCTGTTTACCTATCCGGCGCTGATGGCCGCCGACATTCTGCTCTATCAGGCCAATCAGGTGCCGGTGGGCAACGATCAGAAGCAGCACCTGGAGCTGACTCGGGATATCGCCTATCGCTTTAACCAGCTTTACGGTGACGTCTTTACCGTACCCGAGCCCTTTATTCCCAAGGACGGCGCCCGCATCATGAGCCTGCAGGAGCCTACCAAGAAGATGTCGAAGTCGGACGACAACGCCAACAACTTCATCGGCCTGCTGGAAGATCCCAAGAAGATCAGCAAGAAGCTGAAACGGGCCGTCACCGATTCGGACGATCCGCCCGTGGTGCGTTTCGACACCGAAAACAAGCCCGGCGTGTCCAACCTGCTGACCCTGATGTCCGGCGTCAGCGGCCGCTCCATTGCCGAGCTGGAGCAGCATTTTGAGGGCAAAATGTACGGTCACCTCAAGACCGAAACCGCCGAAGCGGTGCTGGACATGCTCACGCCCATTCAGCAGCGCTTTCACGAGCTGCGGGAAGATGAAACCGAGCTGCGTCGTGTGCTGACGCTGGGCGCCGACAAGGCCCGGGCCAAGGCGGTGCAGACCCTCGACAAAGTGTATGATGTCGTCGGCTTCGTGCCACGGGCACGCTGAGCCGGTGGTTCCCGCGCTCGGAGTGCGGGAACCATTTTGCTGTTTTTACCGTCTTATTTTCAGGCTTTGGCCGTTTTTTGTTTCCTCACCGGAATTCACACCGTTAATGAACACACACACAGAGTCGAAGCAAGACCTGCAGGATAAACACTACTGGCTGCGCAAGTTTCGCATGGCTAAAAACGACAAGACCCTGGAACGCATGGTGTCCCGGGCCATAGACGACCATCATCGGGAATCCTCGGTGGTGGCGGCGATTTACCTGGCCGAATGTCAGCGTGAGCGCGAACTGAATCAGGGACGCTACCTCGACAGCTGACAGCGATAAGCAGCCCGATATGGTCTGTAGGTTGGAATGAGCTTCGGCGAATTCCAACATGCCGCAGTCGTCTATATTGGTTGGGACTCGCTTCGCTCATCACAACCTACTCGTACTGATGGCTTCCCGCTGTCTTCAGATAAGCTCCGGCCTGTCCTTGAACTGCGCCAGCGCGTCGGGGTTGGCCAGGGCCTCCCGGTTTTTCACCGGTCTGTTATGCACCACTTCCCGCACTGCCAGCTCCACCAGCTTGCCCGAGCGGGTGCGGGGCACATCGTTCACCGCCAGGATCACCGCCGGTACATGGCGGGGTGAGCAGGCCTCTCTCAGCCGTGTGCGAATGGCCTCGGTCAGCTCGGCCGTCAATGCATGGCCCTTGGCCGGCTGCACAAAGAGCACCAGGCGTTCGTCATTGCCTCGGCGCTGACCAATTACCACCGACTCGGCTATTTCCTTAAAGCGCGCCAGCTGTCGGTAAATTTCGGCGGTGCCGATGCGCACGCCGCCGGGGTTGAGCACGGCGTCGGAGCGGCCGTGAAACACCATGCCGCCCTCGGCCGTCCGAGTGACGAAGTCACCGTGATGCCACACGCCCGGCCAGCGTGCCCAGTAGGCGTCGTGATAGCGGTGGCCATCGGCATCGTGCCAGAACCCCACCGGCCGGTTGGGAAAGGCGTTGCAGCACACCAGCTCGCCGGGCTCGTCGATAACGGCCCGGCCATTGTCATCAAACACTCTGACGTCCATGCCCAGCCCCGGCCCCTGACACTGGCCCCGGTACACCGGGCTGAGGGGATTGCCGAGCACGAAGCAGCCGCAGATGTCGGTGCCGCCGGAAATGGAAGCCAGCGACAGATCGCTTTTAATGTGTCGGTAAACGAAGTCGAACTGCTCCGGTGCCAGCGGTGAACCGGTGGAGCACAAGGTGCGCAGAGCCTCCAGGTGACACTCCTGCCCCGGGTGCAGGCCGCGCTTTTCCAGTGCCTCCAGGTATTTGGCCGAGGTGCCGAACAGGCTGACCTGTTGCTCGGCACACCATTGCCACAGCCGGCCGGCATCGGGGTAAAAAGGGTCGCCATCATAGAGCAGCAGGGTGGCACCACTGCCCAGGGCCGACGCCAGCCAGTTCCACATCATCCAGCCGCAGGTGGTGAAATAGAACACGCGATCGCCGGGGCGAATATCACAGTGCAAGGCATGTTCTTTTACATGGTTGAGCAAGGTGCCGCCGGCGCCGTGTACCATGCATTTGGGCTTGCCGGTGGTGCCGGAGGAATAAAGCACATACAGCGGCGCGTTAAAGGGCATGGAATGAAACCGCAGGGACACGCCCTGGCCTTCGGCCAGCACTTGATGCCAGGGCGTGATACCGGCGGGGGCGGGGGGGGCGTTCAGGCAGGGCACTTCCACCCGATGAGTCAGGCTGTCAATGGCCGCCATGATGGCGTCGGCCCGGGCCCGGCTGTCGTGGGCTCTGCCGTGATAGCGATAGCCGTCGGCGGCAAACAGCACCTTGGGGCTGGTCTGGCCAAAGCGTTCAATCACGCCATCGGCGCCGAAGTCGGGGGAGCAGGAGGTCCATATTGCCCCCAGGCTGGTGCAGGCCAGCATGGCCACCAGGGTTTCCGGTACATTGGGCATAAAGCCCGCCACCACATCGCCGGGCTCCACCCCGGCGGCATTGAGCCAGGTGGACACCGCCGCCACCTGCTGCTGCAACTTGTGCCAGCTCAGGGTTTGAGTATCGCCATCTTCGGTCAGGGCGATAATGGCGGGCTCATGGCCCGGCACCCGATCGTGGGCCAGCAGGTTTTCGGCAAAATTGAGCCGGGCCTCGGGAAACCAGATGGCGTGCTCGGCATCATCGGGGTCCGTCACCGTGATCCCCCCCTGGTGACCGGTCACCCCGGCAAAGCGCCACAGTTGTTGCCAGAACAGATCACTGTATTGCACCGACCAGGCATGCAGGGCGGCATAGTCGGCAAACTCCAGCCCCAGCTCCCGTTTCAGCTGCTGCATAAAGGCGTGCAGCCGACTTTGCCGCACTCGCAGTGGGGAGGGTGTCCACAGCGGTGGGGTTGTCATTGGTCCGGCCCGGAGTAGGGCGTCAGCCGCTGCTCAATGGCGCCGAAAATGGAGTGGCCGCCGGCATCACACATCTCCATGCGCACGGTGTCGCCAAAGCGCATAAAGGGGGTGCTGGCTTCGCCAGTGTCGAGCAGTTCGCGAGTGCGGCGCTCGGCAATGCAGCAGGCGCCCGCATTTGGGTCCCGGTTGGAAACGGTGCCCGAGCCGATAATGGTACCGGCCCCCAGGCAGCGGCTCAGGCTGGCGTGGGCGATGAGGCGGTCAAAGCCAAAGGTCATGTCGGTGCCGGCGTGGGGCTCGCCGAACAGGACGCCGTTCAGTGTTACCCGCAGGCGATGGTGTACCCGGCCATTGTGCCAGTGGCGGCCGAGTTCGTCGGGAGTCACGGCCACCGGCGAGCAGGCGGTGGCGGGCTTGGACTGAAAAAAGCCAAAGCCCTTGGCCAGCTCCGCCGGGATCAGGTGGCGCAGCGACACGTCGTTGACCAGCATCAGCAATCGCACATGGTCCAGTGTCCGGTGTTCATTCACTCCCATGGGCACATCACCGGTGATCACCGCCACCTCTCCTTCAAAGTCGATGCCCCAGGCTTCATCGGCCAGTTCAATGTCGTCATGAGGCCCGAGAAAGCCGTCCGACATGCCCTGGTACATCAGGGGATCGCTCCAGAAACTGGGCGGCATCTCGGCGCCCCGGGCCTTGCGCACCAGCTCGATATGGCTGACATAGGCGCTGCCGTCGGCCCACTGATAGGCCCGGGGCAGGGGCGCGGCGCACTCGACGGGATTAAAGGCAAAGGCAGCCTGATGTTCGCCCCGGTTCAGGCGCTGGTAGAGGCGACGCAGAGCCGGCTCGCATTCATCCCAGTTATCCAGGGCGGCCTGCAGGGTGGGGGCCACGCCTTCGGCAATGCAGACTCGGCGCAGATCCCGGGATACCACCAGCAGACGTCCATCGCGTCCGTGTTTGAGAGAGGCCAGTTTCACCATTTCCTCCTTGGTCGCATTATTCGGCTCGGGCCTTGCCTTGCCAGGAATTCACATAATCGGGGTTCTCCACCCCGGCGGGCAGGGGGGCCAGCTCCAGGGGGCGGCGGCTGTCAATCATCACCGCCACCTCGTCGGTGTCGCTGCGGCCGGGTTGGCGACCGGCGGCCAGGGCCTTGGGGTGGGGGCCGTGGCTGAAACCGCAGGGATGCCAGGTGAGCATGCCGGCGTCGATATTATCCCGGCTGAAAAAGTTGCCCCGGTGATAGAAGAGCACCTCATCGTAGTCGTCGTTATTGTGAAAAAAGGGCACCTTGAGCGCGCCGGGATCCGACTCCATGGGTCTGGGCACAAAGGTGCAGATCACGAAATCGTCGGCCACCCAGGTGCTGTGGGCCGAGGGCGGCAGGTGATAACGGTGGCTCATCAGTGGCCTTATGTCTCGCCAGTTGAGGCGCAGGGCGGTGAGATCCCCTTTCCAGCCAATGGCGTCGAGGGGATTAAAGGGATAGGTGATGGTGTTGAGGCCGCCTCTGGCCTTGAGCCGTACCTGCCATTCTCCCGGTGCTTCGGCCTGGCGAGTAAAGGCCTCGTCAATACGCGGGTGTGCCAGCACGCCGGGGTCAAAAATGGCGTGGCGCCCGGCCGCTCCCCGGTCCGCCAGCCGATAGCGCCCTTGCGTGGCCTCTATCATCAGCAGGGTGACCGGCTGTTCCGGCTCTATTCGCCAGCTGGTGGACCGGGGCAGCACCAGGTAGTCTCCTTCGCCAAAGGGCAACCGGCCATAATCGCAAAACAGCACGCCACTGCCCTGGTGCACAAACAGGCAGTCGTCGCCGTCACCGTTGCGCACCAGGTGATCCATGGCGGCCTGGCAACGCCATAGCCGAATGCTCAGGCGCTCATTGTGCAGCAGCGGGGCCGCATCCCAGGGCGACGGGCCGAGCTTGGGCAGTTTGTTGGTATCAAGGGCGCGGGGCCGTAGCGGCCCTTCCCAGTGGCTCCAGCCGGTGGGCGGGTGGCGGTGATACATGTGGCTGGCCGGGCCGAAAAAGCCGTCCCGGCCAATTTCCCGTTCGACACTGCCGGCAGGCAGGTCGCAGTGAGCCTGAGGCGAATGCTCGCCTTCGCTCAGGGGAAAGGAGAACTCCGTTTTCATGCTGTGCCCTCCTGCGCTGAATGCATATGCTAAACACTATAGCCGTCCGCCCGCGGTTGTGGCGGCCACTTCAAAGCCGGGCACAAAAATGGTTACACTGCGCCCCCTCAACGGACCGACAGGAAGACCTACATGGATGATCACAGTGATTTTGAGCTGGAACGCTTTTTGCCCTACAAGCTGATGCAGGTGGCCGAACGGGTCAGTAGCGAGCTGGCGGCCTTTTACCGTGAAGAGTTTGGCATTACCCGGCCCGAATGGCGGTTGCTGGCGGTCACTGGTCAGGGCCGAGCCTTGATTGCCCGGGAGCTGGCCGAACTCACCTGCATGGACAAGGTCAAGGTGTCGCGGGCACTGCAGGGGCTGGAAGTAAAAGGGCTGATTCGGCGCAGCCCCAGCCCGCGGGATCAGCGGGCGGCACGCATTGCCCTTACCCCTGCGGGCAGGGCCCTGTACCGGCGCATGGTGCCCCGTGTGCTGGAGTGGGAGCACCGGCTGGCGCAGGGTCTGGCAGAAGGCGAAACCCGCCCTTTGGTAGACACCCTGAACCGGCTGCTGACGCAGTTGGAGCGCATGGGCGACTCCCGCCGCTGAGCGGCTCTATACTTACTCCCACAGTCACAGCTCGACGGGAGGACACATGCTTGAAGCACACGGCATGGAAGTGGAGATGGCGCGCCAGGACAACCATACCCTGCGCCTGAATCTGCGCATTTTCGGCGACATCGCCTATGACGACTTCAGGGAGATGGAGCAGCGCCTGGAGCAGGAGCTGGCCGCGATGAAGGGGCCGCGCATTCTCGCCCTGGTGGATCTGACCGGCTTTAATGGCTGGGAAGCTCGGGCCTTCTGGGAAGACATTCGTTTCACCCGCAAGCACGGTGACGAATTCAGCAAGCTGGCGGTGGTGGGCTGTAACTTCAAGGAAAAGCTGATGGCCACCCTGATGGACTGGTTTATGCTGGGCAGCGAGGTGCAATACTTTGAAAGCCTGAGCGAAGCCGAGGCCTGGCTCGACGACAAGGCCGGCTGAACGACCGCTTTGGTCGCGCCCACGCGCAAGCCCGAGTGGTCCAGGGGGCCCAGGCAAGGGCTGGCCGCTGCCGCTGCATTCAGGCTATTGAGATTCGGCGCCAAAGTGTCAGAATCCATGGCGAATTTTTCATTGTTTCGGGGTGTTATTCATGCGCTTTTCTCAAACCGGGCTGCCCCTGCTGGCGGCCCTGGTGCTTTCCGCCTGCGCCTCCAAGGGCGGTGATTCCAACACGGCTTCCGTCAACCTTGAGGTGTTGCACGGGCCTACCTTTATCGAGGGCGGCAATGCCACCGGCGAACAGGACATCACGGTGCGTACGCCGTATTTCGCCTTTGCCATCAGTGCCGACAATGGCGCCTTGGTGGATCTGGCGCTGGCCGGTGACGGCCGGTACGGCGCCGATCTGGTGCGCTCCCTCGACTTTGTGCCGGGTGAGCAGGCTCTACGCCTGAGCGAGCTCCAGGTGGTGGAGCAAAGCGACCAGCGGGTGGTGATTGAGCTGCGGCGGGAATGGCAGGGCCGCCCCCTGACCAGCCGCTACGAGGTCAACCGGGACACCGCCGGCATTCGTCTGTCCACCACGCTGCCGTCCGCCGAGTCAGTGTTCGCCGGCTACCGGCTGGAGCGCAATGAGGGCGTCGCCGCCCGCCCCGACTACAATGACATGCCCAACATGGTGCAGGCCCACTGGACCGCCGCTAGCCTGCAGAACGAGCTGGGCATTCTCTACGAGAGCGACGATCTGCGTAAAAACCGCAAGGGCAGTAAGGTCAGCGCCTGGCTCAGCGCCGGCTCGCTGGGGGCCCTCAGTGCCGACAAGCAGCTTTATGCCGGCCTGGGCCGTGCCGAGCTGGCGCTGCTGGAGCTGGCGCCGGCGTCATCCGGTTTTGAGGCTCGGCTGCAGGATCTGCGCCGGCGCTGGAGCCGGGGTGAAAAGGTGTATCTGGGGGGAGACAGCGGCAAGCTGTATGCTTACACCCCCAATGGCCGGCTGACCGCGGACTATGCCAGCGCCGCCGGCAAGGGGCACAGCTTTCTGAGCTTTGGGCCTCAGGTCTATCCCATCACCACCAACTTCGGCGGCACCGCCCAGCCTTTCACTGAAAGCCAGGTGGAGTTTCGCTCCGAGGTGGGCCTGGCCCGGGCCGAGGTCTGGCTGGATGGCAAGCAGGTGGCCGGCTGGAAGATTAACGGCGCCAAGTGGTTCAGGACCGGCGTGCCGGTGCCGCCCAACCACACCTGGATGCAGTGGGTGGTGGAAGACCGCAACGGCAAGCGCGCCTACTCCAACCCCATCTGGATTAAATAACCGCGGCTCCGAGACACAAGCCAGGGTCACAGAGTGGCCCTGGCTTTTTTGTTAAGAGTTGCCTGTTCAGCCCGGCAGGGCGCCGAGCAGGCCTGCCCAAAAAGCCGAATCGGTCCCGAGCAATGCCTCAGCCCCTTGACCGAGCACCAGCCAGGCGCCGGTCACCAGTATGGCCAGCCCCACCAGGGTGCGGGGCCGACGGTAGTCGCGCCTGTGGCGCGGCAGCGGCTTCCTCAGCACAGCGCCTCGTAACGTGATGCCACCTCATTCCAGTTCACCACCTGGAAGAAGGCGGCGATGTAGTCGGGGCGCTTGTTCTGGTATTTCAGGTAATAGGCGTGCTCCCAGACATCCAGCCCCAGGATCGGGGTCAGGCCTTCCATCAGCGGGCTGTCCTGGTTGGCGCTGCTGGTCACCAGCAGGCGCTTGTCAGCATCCACGCACAACCAGGCCCAGCCACTGCCGAAGCGGCTGACGGCGGCCTGCACAAACTGCTCGCGAAACGCCTCAAGGCTGCCAAAGGCATTGCCCATGGCATCGGCCAGTCGCCCCTCGGGTTCGCCGCCGCCATGTGGAGACATCACCGTCCAGAACAGCGAGTGGTTGGCATGGCCGCCACCGTGGTTGCGCACCGCGGTTTGCAGCGCCGCGGGCAGGCTGTTTATTTCACGCAGCAGTCGCTCCAGCGGCCAATCGGCGTAGGGAGTATCCCGCACCGCGGCGTTCAGGCCGTTCACATAGGTCTGATGGTGACGGCCGTGATGGATCTCCATGGTCATGGCATCCAGATGCGGCTCAAGCGCATTGTAAGCGTAGGGCAGGGCGGGAAGGGTGAAGGCCATTACGAGTCTCCTTATTGTGAGTGTTAATTGTTTTTATTTGCATTTGTGTATCAAGGCAAGCCATATTTTCATTTTTTCTAGGAACGGCAGGGGAAAATGAAGGAGCCGGCACGGTGGAAAGCGCCGCTTTGCCATGAACGGTTGGGACGGCGTTCCGGCTCAATAAAGAGGGCGAATGCCACTCGTTCTCGTTAACAGTTAAAGTTAATTAAATCAACAACTTATATTGCGTTTAAATTTGAAAAAACGGCCCTTGGCGTCTATCCTTATGGCCATCATTCAAAGGGAGAGTGGTTATGAAAGGCGACACCAAAGTCATCGAGTACCTGAACCAGGTGCTCAGCATCGAGCTGACCTCCATCAACCAGTATTTCCTGCATGCCCGCATGTTCAAGAACTGGGGCCTGCAGCAGCTGAACGATCGCGAATACAAAAAATCGATTAAGGACATGAAACAGGCGGACGATCTGATCGAGCGCATCCTGTTTCTTGAAGGCCTGCCCAATCTGCAGCACCTCAACCGGTTGCGCATCGGTGAAAACACCGAAGAAATGCTCGGCTGTGATCGCCAGCAGGTGGAAGAACAGCTGCAGGTGCTGAAAGAGGCCATTGCCTACTGTGAGTCGGTGCACGATTTCGTGTCCCGGGAGCTGTTGTGCGAGCTGGAAGAATATGAAGAAGGTCACCTCGACTGGATCGATACCCAGCTCGACCTTATCGGCAAGATTGGTCTTGAGAATTACCAGCAGTCGCAACTGTAACGGAGCAGAACATGAAAGGTAATCAAAAAATCATTGGCGCGCTGAACGAGCTGTTGGCCGGTGAACTGAGCGCGATGGATCAGTATTTTATCCACTCCCGCATGTATGACGACTGGGGTCTGAGCAAGCTGTTTGCCCGCATCGACCACGAATTTGAGGATGAAAAGGGCCACGCTTCAAAGCTGATTGAGCGTATTCTGTTTCTCGAAGGCACCCCCGACATGGTGACGCGAGTACCGCTCAATATCGGCAAGGATGTGCCTTCCATGCTGCAGAGCGACCTGGATCTGGAATACAAGGTGATCAAGGATCTGCGCAAGGTCATGGCCCTGTGCGAACAGGAACAGGACTATCAGACCCGTGACATGCTGCAGGTGCTGCTGGAAGACACCGAGAACGATCACACTCACTGGCTGGAGCAGCAGCTGGGCCTCATTCAGCGCATCGGCCTGCCCAACTACCTGCAGTCCCAGATGGGCTGACAACCGTATTCACCTCGTATGAAAAAGGCCGGCATTTGCCGGCCTTTTGTTTTGGTGCTGTTACGCTCAATCAGTCCAGGGTATCCAGACCCTTCTGGTAATCGTCGAAGGTCGCCGTTACCGAGCGGCTGGCGCCGCCGGTCAGGATGCTGACCAGGACGATGGCCACAGAGGCAAACACAAAGCCGGGCACGATTTCGTAGAGATCGAACAGGCCGCCGGACAGCTGCTTCCACACCACCACGGTCACGCCGCCCACCAGCACGCCGGCCAGGGCGCCGTTGCGGTTCATGTTACGCCAGTACAGGCTGAACAGCAGGGCCGGGCCAAAGGCGGCACCAAAGCCGGCCCAGGCATAGGACACCAGCCCCAGCACGGTGCTGTCGGGGTTGAAGGCCAGCGCCAGGGCAATCACCGACAGGGCAATTACCGCAAAGCGGCCCACGTTGACGATGCTTTCCGAGCTGGCGTCGGGCTTGAATACCCGCTTGTAGAAGTCTTCGGCCAGCGCCGAGGACGACACCAGCAGCTGGGAGTCGGCGGTACTCATGATAGCGGCCAGAATGGCGGCCAGCAGAATGCCGGCGATGACCGGGTGGAACATGGCGTTCACCAGCACCATAAAGATGGTTTCGCTGTCGGCCAGCTCGCCACCGAGTTGCTTGTTCACGTAGAGCAGGCCCACCATGCCCACCATGACGGCGCCAGCCATGGACAGCAGGCTCCAGCTGACCGCAATACGGCGGGCGGTGCCGATGTCCTTGTTGCTGCGGGTGGCCTTGAAGCGCGCCAGAATATGGGGCTGGCCAAAATAGCCCAGGCCCCAGGCGGCCAGTGACAGGATGGCGATCAGCGACAGCGGCTCACCCTGCATGTCGTTCCATAGGGTCAGTAACTCGGGGTTGATGGCGGACAGATCCTGACCGAGCTGGCCAAAGCCTCCTTCCATGGCGGCGATGGGCACGAACAGCAGCGCCGCCGCCATCAGCAGGCCCTGCACCAGGTCGGTCCAGGACACCGCCAGAAAGCCGCCGAACAGGGTGTAGGACACGATGCAGACGGTGCCGATGACCACGGCCACCTGATAGTCCAGTCCGAACACGGTTTCAAACAGCTTGCCGCCCGCGACCAGGCCGGAGCTGGTGTAAAACAGGAAGAACAGCAGAATGAAAAACGCCGCTATGGTCTGCAGCAGTTTGGAGCCGTCTTCAAAGCGGCGAGACAGATACTCGGGAATGGTGAGGGCGTTGTCGGTAATAATGGTGTAGGTACGCAGGCGCTTGGCACAGAACTGCCAGTTGGCCCAGGTGCCCAACAGCAGGCCACCGGCCAGCCACAGCGACTCCATGCCGGCGGCATAGGCGTAGCCGGGCAGGCCGAGCAGCAGCCAGCCGCTCATGTCGGACGCGCCGGCGGAAATGGCCGCGGGCCAGGGGCCGAGCGAACGTCCGCCCAAAAAGTAGTCTGACGAGTTGGCAGTACGCCGATAGGCGTAGTAGCCAATCGCCAGCATGCCGAGAAGATAAACGATAAAGGTGCCGGTAATGGCAAAGCTGGGTTCAATCATTCCCTATTCCTCCAGGATGGATTCCTGACTTGCACACGCAGGACGCGTGGTCCTTGGTTAAGGTTTTGTTATAGTCGAGGATAGTAGGGCCTGGCCAATGATGAGTCTTTTGGAATGCTCCGGTTTTTTTTAGTAAAGCTCCGGTTTTGGTGTGGTTGTGATCAGGCGTGCAGTTTGCGGTAACGGGCCGGAGACACATTGTGGTGCCGGCTGAACACCTGAGTGAACAGGCTCTGGCTGGAAAAACCGCAGCGCTGGGCTATGTCCGCCAGGCTGTGCTGGCTGAAGACCAGCAACCGACAGGCCTCGGCCAGCCTTTGTTTCAACACGTACTGATAGGGCGATAGCCCGGTCTGCTCCTTGAACAGCTGGTGAAACTGGCTCTCCCCCAGGAACACGCAGCCGGCCAGCTGGGTCACGGTGATCTTGCGGTGCAGGTGCAGCCGAATGTAATCATCGATCAGATCCATGTTCAGTTGGGGGCGCCGGGGGCGGGCCTGGGCAAAGGCCATGTGCCGCTGCAGTGCACACATCAGGGTATGGGCGCAGGCCTGGCCGAGCAGCTCGTCTTCCGGCTGGCTGCTGATTTCCTGACTGAGCGCCGAAACCAGCTGCCGGGCCTGTGGCGGCAGCTGAAAATAACGAGGCTGGTCAAACAGGCCTGACAGCCGCTCGTCGCCGTCGGGCAGCCATGAGGTGACCAGCGGGGGCAAATTGACCACCAGTATGCTGTTGCGACCCAGTCCACCAAAGGCATGATCCTGCTCGGAGGCCACCAGGCAGCCCTGACCGGGGCCGAGCAGGCAGCCACTGCCGCCAATATCGAATTCGGTTTGTCCGTTAAGGCCGATGACCATCTGGTTGTAGTGATGCTGATGGGTGGTCATTTCGGCAGGAAGCGTCAGAATTTCACAGGGCTTGAACGAGGACATGTCGGCTTCCTTGCGGCGGGGCGGGCTGTATGAAATGTTGCCAATTGTATACTCGCTGCCGGGATAAAGTCAGCTGGGCACCATTCAGAACCTTGTTTGCTTTCTAGCCCAGTTGTTCCACCAGGTAGTCCACCAGCAGTCGCACACGGGGCGACAGGTGCCGGTTATTGGGGTACACCACCCAGACCCCGTCGTCCGGCAAGCGGAATTCATCCAGCAGGCTGACCAGCAATCCCTTTTCCAGCTCTTCGGTGACGTAATAGTCGGGCAGCTGCACTATGCCCAGCCCCTTGATGGCCGCGTCCTTCAGGGCCAACCCGGAATTACAGTGCCAGCCCGATGGCAGCCGAAAGGCGCGGGGCCTGCCCTGCTCCAGAAAGCGCCAGTGATCCACGGTGCCGGCCAGACAGCGGTGCCGGCCCAGATCGCCGATCTGCCCCGGGGTGCCGTAGCGGCTCAGGTAGTCGGGGGCGGCGCACAAATACTGGGTGCGTCGGGCCAGTTTGCGGCACATCAGGCTTGAAGAGTCCAGGGTGCCTAGGCGAATGGCCAGGTCAAAGCCTTCCTGCACCAAATCCACCGTCTGGTTGGTGAGCACCATGTCGAGCTTGAGCTCCGGGTAACGGAGCAGAAAGTCGTTCACCAGCGGCGCCAGGAACTGCTCGCCGTAATAGACGGGGGCGGTAATGCGCAGCTTGCCCGCCGGGTTGCCTTCCATCGCCATCACCTGCTGCTCGGCGGCCTGCAGTTCGTCCTGCACCCGGCGTACCTGACGGTAATAGATGCGTCCGGTCTCGGTCAGGTGCAGCTTGCGGGTGGTGCGATAGAGTAGTTTGGCTCCCAGTCGTTTTTCCAGCTGGTTGATGCGCCGGCTTACGTGTGCCACCGACACGTTCAGCCGGCGGGCGGCGGCGGTGAAGCTTTCCGTTTCTACTACACTGATGAACTCGTTAATGCCTTCCCAGTGGGTCATTGTTACTCACGGGTAAAAATCATTTGCCTTGCTGAGCATTATCATTGGAAACGGCCGTATTACAATAGCCGGCATCCCCTTCGGGGAGCGCTGTACGATTTGCCCGAATAAACTCGGGCCTACAAGTGCAATATTTTTACATGTTGCGCCCTTGGTAGGCCCCGTTTTAACGGGGCGAAATGTTACAGACGCTGACGTTACTGCAATTTATCGCTTTAAAAAGCAAATAGGAGCAAACCATGGAAATGATGAAAACCCGCGCCGCCGTCGCTTGGGAACCGGGCAAGCCGCTCAGCATTGAAGAAGTGGATCTGATGCCGCCCCAAAAGGGTGAAGTGCTGGTTCGCATTGTGGCCACCGGGGTTTGTCATACCGACGCCTACACCCTGTCCGGTGACGACGCCGAAGGCGTATTCCCGTCCATCCTGGGCCACGAAGGCGCCGGCATTGTGGAAGCCGTGGGCGAGGGCGTGACCAGCCTTGAGGTCGGCGATCACGTCATTCCGCTGTACACCGCCGAGTGCGGCGTGTGCAAATTCTGCAAGTCCGGCAAAACCAACCTGTGTCAGGCGGTGCGCGCTACTCAGGGCAAGGGCCTGATGCCCGACGGCACCACCCGTTTCTTCAAGGACGGCAAGCCGATTTTCCATTACATGGGGTGCTCCACCTTTGCCGAGCACACCGTGGTGCCGGAAATTTCCCTGGCCAAAATCAACCAGGATGCGCCGCTGGAGAAGGTGTGCCTGCTGGGTTGCGGCGTAACCACCGGTATGGGGGCGGTCAAGAACACCGCCAACGTGCAGGAAGGCGACACCGTGGCGGTGTTTGGCCTGGGCGGCATTGGCCTGGCGGTGATCATCGGTGCGGTACAGGCCAAGGCCGGTCGCATCATCGCCGTCGACATCAACGAAGACAAGTTCGAGATCGCCAAAAAGCTGGGCGCCACCGATTGCGTTAACCCGAGCAAGTTCGATCGGCCGATTCAGGACGTGATCGTGGAAATGACCGACGGCGGCGTGGACTTCTCCTTTGAATGCATCGGTAACGTCAAGGTGATGCGTTCCGCCCTGGAAGCCTGTCACAAGGGCTGGGGTGAGTCCGTGATTATCGGTGTGGCCCCGGCCGGTGCCGAGATCTCCACCCGTCCGTTCCAGCTGGTGACCGGCCGGGTCTGGAAAGGCTCCGCCTTTGGCGGTGTAAAAGGTCGCTCTCAGCTGCCCGGCATTGTGGAGCAGTACATGAACGGCGAATTCGAGCTGGACACCTTCATCACTCACACCATGGGCCTGGACGAGATCAACCATGCCTTTGACCTGATGCACGAAGGCAAGTCCATTCGCTCCGTGATCCTGTACAACAAGTAATATCGGCAGGCCTCAATTTATTGGGGGCGAGGCGATACATGTTGTACAAGCTGCCCGGTTAAAACCGGGCCTACCAAAAGGGCCTGCGCAGCAGGCCTTCTTTTCAGCCGATTTTCAAAGGATCCCACATGCAACTGGTACAAGAGCAAAAGTGCTTTGGTGGTCGCCAAATCCGCTATCAGCACGACTCCAACACCCTCAACTGCAGCATGCAGTTTTCCGTGTTTCTGCCGCCTCAGGCCGAGCAGGGTGCGGTACCGGCGGTTTACTGGCTGTCGGGACTGACCTGTACCGACGAGAACTTTTCTGCCAAGGCCGGCGCCCAGCGGGCGGCCGCCGAGCTTGGCCTGGCGCTGATCATTCCCGACACCAGCCCTCGGGGCGAGGGCGTGGCCGACGACGTCGACGGTGCCTACGATCTGGGCCTGGGGGCGGGTTTTTATGTGAATGCCACGCAAGCGCCCTGGAACCGCCATTATCACATGTATGACTATGTGCTGAGCGAGCTGCCGGCACTGGTGGAAAGCGAACTGCCGCTCAACGGCAAACGGGCCATCAGCGGTCACTCCATGGGCGGCCACGGCGCCCTGGTGCTGGCGCTGCGCAACCCGGAGCGGTTTGTGTCGGTATCGGCCTTTGCACCCATCTCCAACCCCACCGACTGCCCCTGGGGCCACAAGGCCCTGGGCGCCTATCTGGGTGAAGACAAGGCGGCCTGGGCCGACTACGACGCCAGCCTGCTGCTGAAAGCAAAGGGTTGTTCCCTGCCGGTGCTGGTGGACCAGGGCGAAGCCGACAACTTCCTGGCCGAACAGCTCAAGCCCCAGGCGCTTAAAGCCGCCGCCGAAGAAAGCGGTGCCGATCTCGAGCTGCGCCTGCAGCCCGGCTACGATCACAGCTACTACTTCATCGCCAGCTTTATTGCAGAACATCTGCGGTTTCACGCCCGCCATTTGGGCGCATAAGCACAGCCCAGGCCTTTACTGAATAAACCAAGGGCGGCTTAGCGCCGCCCTTTTCGATTCGGTGATGGCCGTCCGTGTCAGCCAAACAGCGCCGGCCAGTCCACTCCATTTTCGCCCAGTGCCAGAAAGTACGGATTAAGCACTTCCCGAGTATTGGCGTAGCCCAGTGGTTCACCGTTCAGCTGCAGCACTCGGCCGCCGGCCTGTTCCACCACACACTGGGCGGCACCCGTGTCCCACAGCGAAGTAGGGCCCAGTCGCGGATACACATCGGCCTTGCCCTCCGCCACCAGGCAGAGTTTCAGCGAGCTGCCCATGGCCACCAGCTCGTGCTCACCCAGTTTTGCCAGCAAGGCCGGCAATTCGCCGCCGGCATGGGAGCGGCTGCCCACCACCCGCCAGGGCTGGCCCTCTTTATGCTCCACCACGCGAATGGCTTCAGGCTCCCCATTTCCCTCCGTTTTAAAGGCTCCCAACCCTTTGGCGGCCATATAGCCCAGGCCCAGTGCCGGGGCATAAACCACACCCAGTACCGGCTCGCCCTGTTCGATCAGGGCAATGTTGACGGTGAACTCGCCATTACGCTTGATGAATTCCTTGGTGCCGTCCAGAGGGTCTACCAGCCAGTAGCGGCCCTGGTCATCGGCCCCGGCAAAACCTGCGGTGTCTTCCTCCGACAGAATGGGGGCGGTGAGCGGTAATGTCTTCAGCCCGTTGACGATGATCTGATGGGCGGCGGCATCGGCCTCGGTGAGCGGAGAGTTGTCTTCCTTGTGTTCGACGGCAAAGTCCCGGCCGTAAATTTCCATAATGGCGTCACCGGCCTGGCGGGCGAGGGCATCGGTCTGGTTAAGCAGTTCCTGAGTGATGGGCATGGGTGGTTCCTTTCCTTGACGTCGGGACAATGTATGGGGCGCTATGTTACTCGGATTGTCGGTGAACTGCATGCCGGGCTGATGTAGCGCAAACCTCAACGGCCCGCACTCGGCTAAGCTGAAACCATCAATTCCAATGGAATCCCTTATGTCCGCTTTATGCCGCCTGTTGTTTTGTGCCTTTGGCCTGTTGCTGGCTGGTTGCAACCCCGCTGGGCCGGTTCCCTGGCTGGGTACCCTGGAGCGGGACCGCATTGAGCTGCTCGCCCCGGCGTCCGAGCTGGTGCTGGCGCAGCCGGTGACGGAGGGTGACCGGGTATCGACCGGCGCCCTGCTGATGCAGCTGAACCCGGAGCGCCTGCGGCTGGAAGTGGCGCGGCAAGGGGCCCGGTTGCGCCAGGCCGAGGCGGGGCTGGCGCTGTTGCAGGCGGGCAGCCGAGTGGAAGACATCAAAACCGCCCGGGCCGAGCTGGCCCAGCTGGAGGCGTTGTTGCCTGAGGCGAGGCGCAACCTGGAGCGAGTGCGGGTGCTCACTTCAAGTCGGCTGGCCAGCCGGGCGGAGCTGGACCGGGTGCAGGCAGAGCATGATCGTCTGCAGGCCCAGGTTGAGGCGGCTCGGCAGCGGCTGGCGCGGGCAGAAACGGGCAGCCGGGCGCAAGACATCACCGCGGCCGAGGCGGCGCGGGATGCCAGCCGGGCCGAGCTGGCCCTGGCCAGGTTCAGGTTGAGTGAACTCAGCATCGAGGCCAGTCGCGCCGGCGTGGTTGAGCAGCTTCCCTACCGGGTGGGGGACAGGGTGGCGGCGGGTGCCGTGGTGGCAATACTGGAAACCGACATCGCCCCTTATGCCGAGGTCTATGTGCCGGCGCCAGCGCGCACCGGGTTGCGCCTGGGGGATGCCATGCAGGTGTGGGTGGAAGGCCTGACCGAGCCCTTCGGCGGTCGGCTCGGCTGGGTGGCCACAGAGCCGGTGTTTGGTCCCTACTATGCCCTGAGCGAGGGCGAGCGCAGCCGGCTGATGTATCTGGCCCGAGTGCAGTTGCCGCCGGAGGCGGCGGAGCTGCCGTCCGGCGTGCCCGCCTGGGTGGTGCCGGAGGGACCATGAGCGAACTGGCCATAGAGGCGCACGGCCTGACTCGACGATTTGGTGAGCTGGTGGCGGTGAACCGGCTCGATCTGGCCATTCCCGCCGGCACCATCTACGGCTTTCTCGGCCCAAACGGCAGCGGTAAGTCGACCTGTTTGCGCATGCTTACCGGCCTGCTGCTGCCCAGTGATGGTCAGGTGACCGTGCTGGGGCTGCCGGTTCCCCGGCAGGCCGAGGCCCTGCGCCGGCGAGTGGGGTACATGACCCAGCGCTTTTCCCTTTATGAGGACCTGTCGGTACAGGAAAACCTGGCCTTTGTGGCCCGGGTGCAGGGCTTGAGTGGCCGGCAGGCAAGGGAGCGTATTCATGAGCTGCTGGCCACCCACGAGCTTGCGGCACTGTCGGAGCGGCTGGCGGGCTCTTTAAGTGGCGGTCAGCGCCAGCGGCTGGCACTGGCGGCGGCCATAGTGCACCGTCCGGCTCTGCTTTTTCTCGACGAGCCTACCTCGGCGGTGGATCCGGAGAACCGCCGTGATTTCTGGGAAACACTGTTCGATCTGTGCGACACCGGTACCAGCATAGTGGTCAGTACTCACTATATGGACGAGGCCGAACGTTGCCATGGCCTGGCGATTCTGGATGAGGGGGTCAAGCGGGCCGATGGTTCGCCGGAGCAGCTGATGAATGGGTTGGGGGTCACCGTGGTGGAAGTGCTTACTACCGGGCTGCGCGAGCTGAAACGTGATCTGTTGGCGCTTGGGGAGGTGCATTCCGCCGCCCAGTTGGGCCTGCGCCTGAGGGTGTTGGTCGATGGCCGCATCGAGCAGCCGGAACACTGGCTGCGCCGGCAACTACCCGAACGCCTGAACGGAGCCGAGCTGACACGGGTACGCCCCAGCCTGGAAGACGTGTTTGTGAGCCGCACCGGGGCTTCCCCATGAACCTGCTCATACGTCTGCGTCGTATTCAGGCCATTACCGTCAAGGAGTTCCGCCAGTTGTCCCGGGACCGACTCACCTTTGCCATGGTGATCATGGTGCCGCTGTTGCAGTTGCTGCTGTTTGGCTATGCCATCAACACCAAGGTGCGGCATATTCCGGCGGCGCTGGTGGATCAGGCGCAAACCGCCGGCAGCCGGGCGCTGGCGGCGCGGCTGGAGGCCGGAGGTCTGGTTGTCTTCAGGGAGCGGCTGGTGCGGCCGGCCGACGCCGAGGCGGCGATAACCGCGGGACGGGTGAAGGCGGCGCTGGTGCTGCCGGTGGATCTGGCGCGCCGGCGTCAGGACGAGCGACCGCTGGGACAGTGGCTGGTGGATGGGACGGATCCCTTGCTGGCCAATGCCCTGTTGCGCCAGGCGGCCCTGCCGGAAATATCGCAAGCGCCGGGGCGGAATGCGCCCTTTGCGGTGACCCTGCTGTTCAACCCGGAGCAGCGGGCGGCGGTAAACATTATTCCTGGGCTTATCGGGGTGATCCTGACCATGACCATGGTGCTGTTTACCGCCCTGGCGGTGGTGCGGGAGCGGGAGCGGGGTAACCTGGAGTGGTTGATCACTACCCCGGTGAGTCCCATGGAGCTGATGATCGGCAAGATCGTGCCCTATATTTTTGCCGGTCTGGTGCAGCTGGTGCTCATTCTGGCGCTGGGGGTGGCGCTGTTTGATGTGCCCATCAACGGCAGCCCGCTGCAGCTACTGCTGGCCACCCTGTTGTTTATTGCCGCCAGTCTGGTGCTGGGGCTGGTGATCTCCACCCTGGCCCGCAACCAGCTGCAGGCCATGCAGATGACGGTGTTTGTGCTGATGCCGTCCATTCTGCTGTCGGGCTTCATGTTTCCCTACGAGGGCATGCCGGTAGCGGCCCAGTGGCTGGCCGAAGGCCTGCCCGCCACTCATTACATGCGACTGGCCCGGGGCATTTTGCTGCGTGATGCGAGCCTTGCCTCCCTGGCTTTTGACACCCTCTGGCTGGCCGGTTTTACCCTGCTCGGCCTGGTGGTGGCTGCCCGCCGCTTTCACAAGCGGCTGGACTGAGTCGCCAACGGCGTTTAAAGGCGCTGGCGCTTTGCGGCCAGTTGCGGACGGGCCCGTCGCGCGCCGATCGCCCTTGCGCCGATAAAGCCGGCGCCCAGCACCAGGGCGTATCCCGCCTCCAGCCCCAGCGACACAAAGACGCCGGCGCACAGCAGGGTGGCCACCAGGGCTAGGGCACGCCAGAAGCCGGTAAGCAGCCTGACCCCGGCGATCATTGCCAGCAGGTAGACCAGCACAAAGTTGCCGTTGGCGTAGCGCATCAGGGTTTCCAGCGGCAGTCGAAACAGCCAGGCGGCAAGCACGCACAGGGTGCAGGCCGCCACCACCCAGCACAGGGCGCGAAAAGGAGCGCCGTGGCGGTTGAGTCGACCCAGAGATGCCGGCAGCTTGCCTTCGTCGGCCAGGCTCCATAGCAGCCGGCCAAAGCCCTGCACATAGAGATTGAGGCCGGCAAAGCAGGCCGCGTAGCCGACCAGGGCGGCAACCCAGCGGCCGGGCTCGCCAAACAGCATGGCCAGCAGCACCGGGAAGGAGGTGGTGTTGGTGCGCTCGTCACCATAGAGTCCGAACTTCACCACCGCCATAGCATAGGCGAAATATACCAGGCCCGCGAGCAGCACCCCCAACAACAGCGCCAGGGGAAAGTCCCGCTCCGGGCGACGAAACTCCTCGCCCATGTGGGTAAAGGCTTCGAGCCCCACAAAGCACCAGAACATCACCGCCAGCACTGCCGGCAGCGTGCCCCAGCTAACGGTGGAGGGCGCCGGCAGGGTGGCGGCGGCACTGGCGGCCAGGCCGCCCGCCAGCCACACCGCCACCAGCAGCCCGACGATGGTGATCGCAATCATCAGCTGCACCAGCCCCGAGGCGCCGCCGGGGCGGCTGCCCAGCAGCAGCACCAGCCCCAGGCTGCCGAGCTGGATCAACAGATCGCCGGCGTCATTGAGTGGAAACAGCGCATGCCAGAAACCGGTGGTCAGGGTCAGCATGGCGGGCAGGCCCACCGGCAGCACCGCCAGAAACAAAAAGGCGGCCAGTTTTTCCATGGGCAGGCCCAGGGCCCGGCCAATCAGGTGGGGTGCGCCACCGGCATGGGGAAAGGCCCGGCCCAGGCGGGCAAAGGTAAAGGCCACCGGTAACACCAATACCATCAGCAACAGCCAGGCCCACAGCGAGTCTGCCCCGGCCAGGCCGGCGGCCACCGCCGGCACCACGAAAATGCCGCTGCCCAGCAGCGAAGTAGCCATCATGCCGGTGCCATAGCCCAGTCCCAGTTCTTTATGCAAACGTCCCATCGAGTTTCAAATCCATATTCAGGAATTCTGATATATTACCGCCACACAATAATAATCAGACTCGGCACTATGACGCTTTCCGTCGGCGAAACGTCGCTTTTGCCCGACGTTTCGTTCGGCAGCGTGAACAAGAGGTAGCAGTGGACAAGTTCGACCAGAAAATTCTGTCTTTGTTAACGGAAAACGCCCGCATGGCGGTAGCCAGCATCGCCCGTGAGGTGAGCCTGTCCCGTTCGGCGGTGTCCGAGCGCATCAAGGGCCTGGAAGAGCGCGGCATTATTCGCGGTTATCATGCGCGCCTGGGACGGCCTCAGGGGGTGGTACGCGCCTATTTCGCCCTTTGTTACCACGTACGCCAGTGCGAGCAGTATGCCGAGGCCCTGCGTGCCGTGCCTGAAATCAAACTGTGCTATACCATCAGCGGCGAAACCGACATGCTGGTGTATGTGGAGGCCGAGTCGATGGAGCGGCTTGACGCCATTCGTCACATTATTGAGCACACTCCCCATATCAAGACGGTGCGCACCCACATGATTCTGGGCGAGCTCATTAACACCCTGTCCTGAGGCGTCATCATGTCCATCTGCAAGGCCCACTGGCTGGGCCAGCTGTTCAGTCATCCCTTTTCGGGAGTGGAGCCCACCGACCACGGGCCGGTGCTGCACCTGCGGCGGGAACGTCACCCGGTGCCCTGGCAGGAACTGCTGGCGCCGCCGGTGCTGGCGCCCGGCCGGCTGTTCCGGCAGCTGGTGCTTAACTGCCGGCAAGGACAGCTGGTGTGTGCCTGGTTGCCTAAAGCCCGTGCCGAGGCACTGCAGCGGCAACTGGAGCTGGGCTGGTTCGCGCATCATGCCGCGCGCGTGGTCCCCCTGGCCGAGCGTTGCCTGGCGTTGCTGGAATCCGGCTACCTGCGCCAGTCCCGCTGGCAGCAACTGCAGCACTGGCTGGCCGAAGAGCCGCTGCGCTGGTGTGACCTGACCCTGCCGCCCTCTCTGGATGACCGCGCCCGGGCCGCCTTTGAGCTGGTGGCCACCCTGCAACAGGCCGATGATCACTGGCGCGAGCAATGCCAGCGGGAGCATTGCGAGCAGGTGCTGCAGGAACACCAGGCGCTGTTCGATACCCTGGAAGCCCATCCGCTTACCCCGGCCCAGCGGCTGGCCTGTGTGACCGATGAGGATCACAACCTGGTGCTGGCCGGTGCCGGTTGCGGCAAGACCAGCGTGATGGCGGCGCGCACCGCCTTTCTGCTGGCATCCGGCCAGGCCGAACCCTATGATCTGCTGTTGCTGGCTTTTGGCAATGAGGCGGCGGCGGAAATGCGCGAGCGCCTGGCCCGACGCCCGGAAAACGCCGGGGTGCAGGTCAGCACCTTTCACGCCCTCGGGTTGAACATTATCACTCGGGCCACCGGGTGTGCGCCGGCGCTGAGTGAATTGGCACAAAGCGAGGCGGTCAGGCAGCGTGCCTTTTCTCGCTGGCTGGAGCAACTGGCCGAGGACGAGCACTATGGCATGCGCCTGCTGGCCTGGTTGCGCATGCACCGCTTTCAGACCGTGCCCACTCCCGACTTTGCCCGTCTGGCGAGGGAATGGGCGCCGCTGGTGGCGGCACTCAAGCAGTACGGCGAGCCCGAGGCCCCCACTCCGGAGCAGGCCGAGCAGCTGGCGCTGGTGCGGCCCCTGCTGCAGCGCTACCAGCAACGCCTGGCCGAGACCGGTGAAATTGACTTTGACGACATGATAGAGCAGGCCACCGCCCTGGTGAGAGCCGGCCGCTTTGCGGTGCCCTGGCGCCATGTGCTGGTGGACGAGTTTCAGGATATCTCGCGGGATAGGGCCGAGCTGTTGCTGGCGTTGCGTGATGCGGCTTCGGAGTTGTCACTGTTTTGCGTGGGTGACGACTGGCAGGCCATTTATCGTTTCAGCGGTGCCGATGTATCGCTCACCACCGATTTTGCCGGCTTTTTTGGCGCCACCGCCGTTACCGCCCTCGATACCACCTTTCGCTTCAACAACGTGATTGAGCGAGTGGCCAGTCGCTTTGTCACCCGCAATCCCCATCAGTTGCCAAAAAACCTGAGCACCCTGGAGCGCAGCGACGGCCCCTGCGTGCATGTGCTGCCGGTGGCCGATGACGAGCGTATGGACGTGGTGGCCCGGCTGCTGGGGCAGATCGCCGCCCAGCGGCCCAATGCCTCCGTTTATCTGTTGTCCCGCTTTCGTTTCAGCCTGCCCGACGAAGCCCTGTTGGCGGGCTGGCGCAAACGCTTTGCCGGCCTGCACATTGACGCTCAGACCCTGCACGGCGCCAAGGGCAAGGAAAGCGACTGTGTGATCCTGCTGGGCCTGGCCCGGGGCCGTTATGGTTTTCCGCCGGAAAAAAAGCAGGCCTCGCTGCTCGACGCGCTGCTGCCCGTCGAGGAAGACTATCCCCACGCCGAAGAGCGCCGGTTGTTTTATGTGGGCCTGACCCGGGCCCGGGATCAGGTTTTTCTGCTGGCCGACCGGCAAATACCTTCTCCCTTCGTCAAAGAGCTGCTGGAAGGAGGCTATCCCGGCGTCAGCCGCTGGCAGGGATGAGCATCAGGTGATGGCAGGGGAAACTTGCCGACGTCATCGGCCGGCAGCCTGTTCGAGTCGTGTCGCTTTTATACGGCATTTGTTAATATTTACCCAATTTCGTGCTGACATGGTGTGTGAGAGTAGCCCTTGACGACTGCCAAAAAGAAGGAAATCCACCGTATTGTCGAGGCCGTAGGTCGTGCCATTGTCGAGCAGCGGCTGGCCCCGGGTACCCGCTTGATAGAGCTCAAACTGGTCGAGGCTCTGCAGGCCAACCGCAATCATATTCGTGCCGCCCTGCTGGAGCTGAGTCATCAGGGGCTGGTGAGCATTATTGCCAACAAGGGCGCTATGGTCGCCTGCCCCAGTCAGCAGGAAGCGGCGGACGTGTTTGTGGTGCGTCGTTTGCTGGAAGCCGAAGCCGTGGTGCTGGCGGCTACACGCATCGACGAAGCCGGGGGGGACTCGCTCAGGGCGTTGATCGACGCGGAAAGGCAGGCCGTCAACGAAGGGCGGCGACCGGCGGCGGTGCAGCTGGCGGCCCGCTTTCATCTCGAGTTGGCGCGTATTGCCGGTAATCAGGTGTTGCTGGAAATGCTGGAGCGGCTGTTGGCGCGCTGTTCGCTGATTGTCAGCATGTATCAGAAAGATCGCCGGGCCCATGAATGCCACTGTGATGATCATGGCCGGCTGGTTGATCTGCTACTGGCTGGTGACGTGGACACGGCCGTGGGGGAAATGCGCCGCCACCTCGATCACCTCGAATCCAGCCTGGATCTGAGTGAAAATGAAGAGCAAAGCCTGGATCTGGCGGCATTGTTTTCCGAGATACAGGCGGAGTCCGGTCCCGGTTCGCACTGAGGCGCCCCGATATCGGCCTTCCCGTTTTGGTGAAGGAGGCGACCGGCCGCTTCAATGCCGGACGATCATGCTGGCGCAGAACGTAAATACCGGGAAAGCGCTCAAGGGCCCAGTCACTTGGTGCACCCGGTCAATATTCCCGGGTTGATCACCAAAGTGCGTGAGTTTGTGTTTTTCCGGCCGGTCAAGGCCAATGAACACCTCAACCGTCAGGCCAATATTGAAGAGGCCAGAACCGCTGGCCATACCACCAATATGCATACCGCCAATCCCGCCACTTTCCCGCAGTACTTATTGGCTGCGTCGTTGCGTTCGGTTACCGGTTTCGTCGACTCAGGGGAAAGCTGGGCGGGAAGATCTCCGTCAGCGGCGGATGCTGGTGGCAACGCTCCGGGTAGCTGGCGATAAAGCCGTCAAACTGTTTCTGGGCCTGGTGATGCAGTTGCTGCAGATCCAGCCCGAGTTTCACCAGCTGGCCGTCCCAGACTACTCTGTCACCGTTGATGATGACGCCCTTGATGTCCCGGCCATTGCCGTTAATCACCATGGCCGTGATGGGGTCGAAGACCTGACCGGTATGAATGCGGTCGAAGTCGAACACCATAATATCGGCCCTGGCTCCCGGGCAGAGGCGGCCGATGTCTTCCCGCCCCAGGGCCCTGGCTCCGCCCAGGGTGGCCATATTGTAATAATCCGCTGCCGAGGCCTCGGTGATGTTACCGCGCTCGACCCGGCTGAGAATGGCGCCAATGTGCATGTTCTGGATCATGTCCGGCGGATAGGTGTCCGTGCCCAGGCTGATGTTGATGCCGGCCTCGCGAAAACGACTGACGCCGTTGAAGTATTTGGCATGGCGACCGGCCACCAGGGGACAGATCACGGCGCTGGCGCCGCTTTGTCCGAGCAAGGCCAGTTCCCTGGCTATCTTGTCCGGGGTGGAGTGCTTGCCGCCTAGCAATTGCAGGTGAGGGAGCAACAGGCGGCGGTCAAGCAGGTCGTTTTCGGCCATCAGCTCCACCGAGGACATGCCGTTGTGCAGTTGGTGCACCATTTCCAGTTCGAACTCGCCCTGGCAGCTGTGCAGCCGCACCGGACAGTCCAGCTCGCGCATGGCCCGGGCCGTCTGGCGCAGCAGCTCAGGGGTGCAACCTTCGATGCGATCCGGTGCCAGCATGCCCCTGATGGTGTCGCCGTACTGGTCCAGCTGTTCGGCGTAGTGCACCGCTTCTTCCAGTCCTTGCAGCCCGCGGCGTTCGTCGAAACGCATGTCGAAATTGCCGTTCGGATTGACCACGCCATAACCGGACATGTAGGCCGGGCCCAGGTAGGCGCGGACCCCCAGGCTGGCGGCGATATCGGCGGCACGACGAAACTCGTCGGCGGTTTCCGCCCACTCCCGGTACAGGATCGAGGTGATGGGCGCGATGGTGGTAATGCCGTTGAGCAGCAGCTGGCTGAAGGCATAGCGCTTGTTGAAGTCCAGCTCGGCATCGCTGTAGGTCTCCCGTCGCAGCCAGTCGCTGGCGGGCAGGCGGCCTTTTTTCCAACCGGGCTGATGATCAAAGGCCAGCACGGTGGAGTCCAGATCCGCTACGGCATCCAGATCAATGAAACCGGGGCCGACCAGGGCGTTACCCAGGTTCTGAGTGTCGTCCACCTGGCCCTGATAGTCGTGGCCCACAAAGAGGACGGTATCCCCCTGGTAGACCAGCTCGCCGTGTTCATAAATGTGATGGCCGTCATCCTTGAAGCCAATCACGTACCGGGCAGTGATTTTGGTGGTTTTCATATGAATTTCATTCCTTTGAACAGTAAACGGGTGTGGCGCGTTGGCATGGTTCGGTTCAGAACAGGCATTCCCCCCTGTCGGCAACCACTCTACCGGCCTTGATCACGGTACGGTGTTGGGGGGGCTCGACAATGGCTTCGGCAACGGTTCTGGTGTCCAGCAGCACCAGGTCTGCCTGGCAGCCCGGTTGCAGACCATAGTCGCTCAGCCCCATGACCTCGGCACCGCCCTGGGTGATGGCGTGCAGAGCCTGTTCCAGCTCCCTGTCCTGACGCCAGCGATACTTCAGGCCCATCAGCATGGCCCGTTGCAGCATATCGGCGTTGCCATAGGGGCTCCAGGTATCGCGAATGCCGTCATTTCCGGCGGTGACCCTGATGCCGGCGGCGCGTAGTTTTTCATAGGGAGGCACGTTGCGGTTGGCCGGCGCCGTGGTGGCAATGGCGATATCCGCCCGGGCCAGGCCCTCGATCAGTCGCTCCTGGTAGGCCGTATCCACTTCGCCCAGGCAGAAGGCATGGCTGATGGTCACCTTGCCTTGCAGGCTCGAAGCCAGGGTGCGTTCAATCATCAGCTCTACCGAGAAGGCGCCGAGCTCGCCAGCTTCGTGCAGGTGCAGGTCGATGCCCTTGTCGTGACGGTTGGCTAGGTCGAACAGTGCATCGATATGGGCCACCGGATTGCGTTCAAAGCTGGAGGGATCAATGCCCCCGACATAGTCGGCGCCCAGTCTGAGCGCCTCATTCATCAAGGCCTGGGTACCGGGTCGGCCCAGCATGCCGCTCTGGGGAAAGCAGACCGTTTCTATGTAGACCTGACCGGCTAGCTTATCTCTGGTGGTCAGTACACCTTCCATGTGCTTGAGGCCGATTTCGGTGTCCACATCGATGTGAGTTCGAATATGGGTGGTGCCCAGGCTGATGGCCTGTCGAGTGATGCGCTCGGACTGCCGCTGAGGGTCAACGTCATGGTGACGGCGAAAGTGGCGCTCGTTTTCAATGATGGCCGGCAGTTCCCGAGGAACCTGATTTTCATACCAGTCCATGCCCCAGAGGGACTTGTCTATATGGGCGTGGCCGTCGATGAAACCGGGTAGTGCCAGGCGGTGATGGCCTTCCAACAGGGTGGCGCCGGGCGGCAATGGAATATGGGGCGCTATACGAGAGATCTTGCCCTGTTCGATCAGCATATCCCGGCTGTCCGCCGCCCCCTTGATACGAACTTGTCTGAGCAGTGCGACTGTCATGGTTACTCCCTGTAGCGATGAAGCGAATGCGGTGTGGTGCACCTGATGCCGTCACCCTGCCCGGAAATGCAGGGTGAAGATAACATTCACGCAACATATCAGCGGGGTAAGGGGTTGTGGAGCCCCGTCAGGCAGCATCTTTGGGTTTTGGGATTGCTATCACATAAGGAGTAGATTGTTAGCAATTTTGGTTACCCTCTCTAATTTTTTGTAATAAAAATGTTATCGATGCTGGTTGTACAGGCATTACATCTGTCAGAAGGGGCTCGATGACGAGGCCTCACTATGTTCACTCACAGGGATGATTGATGATGAAACTGACCAAAATTGCCGCTTGTCTGCTGGTTGCTTCCTGCAGCCTGAATGCACAGCAGGCCCAGGCCGAAAATGTGGTGCGCTGGGCCCAGCAGGGAGACATTCCCACCCTTGATCCCTACGCCTTTGCCTCCACCCCGGCCCTGGCATTCCAGAACCATATCTATGAAGGTCTGGTGCAATGGAATGAACAGCTGGAAATGTCTCCGGCACTGGCGACCGGCTGGGAGCAAGTGGATGAAACCACCCTGCGTTTTTATTTGCGCGAGGGAGTCAGGTTTCATAATGGCAACAGCTTCAATGCCGATGACGTGGTCGCTTCCATTGCCCGGGTGACCCACCCGGATTCGGGAATTCGCGGCAATGCTTCTTCCATCAAGGACGCCGTCAAGGTGGACGATTACACGGTGGATATTCGCCTCAATGGCAAGTCGCCCATCGCCCTCAATGAGCTGACCGGCATTCTGATGATGGACAAGGAGTGGCTGGAAGAGCACAAGGCCACCGAGCCCACCAGCATGAGCAAGGGCACCGAAGGCTACGCCACCAACCACACCAACGGCACCGGTCCCTTTATTCTGGAAAGCCGCCGCCGCGATGCGGAAATGGTGCTGATCAAAAATGATCACTGGTGGCAGGCCGAGCAGGTCAAGCACAACATTGATCGCATTGTGTTCAAGCCGGTGGCTTCCGAGTCTACTCGCCTGGCCGGCATGCTCTCCGGCGAGTTTGATCTGGTCAGCGACATTCCCCTGCAGGACTTGCCCCGGTTGGAACGGGAGCAGGGCATAGAGGTCAAGGTGCGCCCTTCGCTGCGGGTGATGTTTCTTACCCTGAACATGAATAACGAACTTAATGCGGGCAATGTGGATGGAAAAAATCCGCTGCAGGATCAGCGGGTACGCCAGGCCCTGCACATGGCCATTGACCGGGAAGCCATCGTCAAGAAAATCATGCGTGGCATGACCGAGGTGGCCAACACCTATGTGGCGCCGGCCATCGCCGGCTACGATGCCGAGCGTGCCATTGGCCATGGCTACGATCCGCAAAAGGCCAAAACGCTGCTGGCCGAGGCCGGTTACTCGAATGGTTTCAAGCTGGCCTTTGACTGTGAACAGGGGTACTACCTGAACGCGGAGCAGTGGTGTCAGGCGGTGCAGCGTTACTGGTCCAAGATTGGCGTGGACACCAATCTGAATATGCATACCCGCAGCGTCTATTCGCAAATTCGTGACAACGGCCGTACCGATGTGGCGGTGCTCGGCTGGGCCAACCTGCCGCTGTATGACGCCTACAGCATCAACCAGCAGATGTTGCACTCCAGGGATGGCGGCATTTACGGCGCCTTCAATATTCCCCGCTTTCAGAATGACACCATCGACAGGCTGATTGAGCAGTCTTCCGTGGAGCAGGATCAGCAGAGGCGTACCCAGCTGATGGAGGAGGTGCTGGCCACGGCGCAACGGGAGTTGCCACTCCTGCCCCTGCATTTTGAGCCCATGGCCTGGGCAACCTCCGACAAGCTGACCATCACTCAGAACCCCGACAATGTGGTACGGCTCTGGTACGCGAGCATCAAGCAAAGCTGATTCCTTGCCGGCCCGCCGTGGGGCTGGCAAGGCCTTGTACGAGTCAATCAAAGGAGTGAGATGAATGCTGGCTTTTATCATACAGAGGTTGATCCAGGCCTGTGGCCTGATGCTGACGGTGGCGCTGATCGCCTTCACCATGTTTCAGTTTGTGGGGGATCCTATCGACGGCATGTTGCCGGAGAGCGCCACTCAACTGGAACGGGATCAATTGCGGGAAGAGCTGGGTCTGAACGATGGCGTGCTTACCCAGTACGGGCGCTTTGTCGGCAATATAGCCCAGGGGGATTTCGGCATTTCCTATTACAACAAGATGGATGTGCTCAATTTAATCCTGGAACGGTTGCCCGCCACCCTGGAGCTGGTGTTCGTGGCCGTGATCATCTCGCTGCTGGTGGGGTTGCCTGCCGGGGTCTGGGTGTCGCTGTCGCGCAACAAGTGGCTGACCAGCCTGGTGCAGACCATTTCCCTGATCGGGGTGTCCCTGCCCAGCTTTATTGCCGGCATCGTGCTGATCATCGTGTTTTCGGTCTGGCTGGGCTGGCTGCCTTCCCATGGCAGGGGAGACATCGTGGAGTTTGGCTGGTGGAGCAGTGGTTTGTTCAGTCAGTCGGGCTGGGCCTCGATCATTCTGCCGGCGTTGTCACTGGCGCTGTTCATGATCACCATGGTCATGCGTCTGGTACGCAGTGAGATGAAAGAGGTACTGCGCACCGATTACATCAAGTTCGCCAAGGCCAGGGGCATCCGCCAGCGCAGCATCAATTATGTGCATGCCCTGCGTAACTCCCTGCTGCCGGTGATCACTATTATCGGCTTGCAGATCGGCGGCCTGATCGCTTTCGCCGTGGTCACCGAAACGGTGTTCCAGTGGCCGGGCATGGGGCTGTTATTTATCCAGGCGGTGAACTACGTGGATATTCCGGTGATCTCCGCTTATCTGGTGTTTATCTCCCTGATATTTATCTGCATCAATACCCTGGTGGACATCCTTTATCGAGTGATCGATCCGCGCCTGAAAAACGCTTGAATGTAAGCACCCCAAGGACGAGGTAACTTATGGCAATGAACATGACCAAGGCGGCTCCGGCCGCCCCGGCGGGCTCTCGCCCAGTCGGACTGCAGAAACTATGGCAACGGCTGCTGGCCGTCTGGGACAGCGACATCGCCTACAACTTTCGCTGCTCCCGGCTGACGGTGTTTGCCAGCGCTGTCTTGCTGTTGCTGCTGTTCGGCGGCATTGGCGCTTCCCTGCTGGCTCATTACGACCCCTTCGACCTGGCCGCCTTTGACCTGATGGACTCCGAGCTGCCACCGTCCTGGGTGGAAGGCGGTGAGGCCCGCTTCTGGCTGGGCACCGACATTCAGGGGCGAGACGTCTATTCGCTGATCCTGCACGGCCTGCAGGTGTCGCTGATCGTCGGTTTTATCAGTGTGCTGTGCGCCATGGCGCTGGGGGTGACCCTGGGGGTGGTCAGCGGTTACTTCGGTGGCCTGATCGATGCCCTGATCATGCGCCTGGCCGATGCCATGCTCAGCTTCCCCACCATCATGTTCGCGCTGCTGGTGAGCGGTGCCGCCCGTGGCCTGCTGCCTCAGGACATGCACGATCAGATGGCGGTATACATCATCGTCATCTCCATCACCCTCACCGGCTGGATGCAGTATGCCCGTACCGTGCGGGGCTGCACCCTGCTGGAGGGCAACAAGGAATATGTACAGGCCGCCAGGGTCATGGGCAGCAGCAATATGCGCATCATGTTCCAGCATATTCTGCCCAATGTGCTCAGTCCGGTACTGGTGCTGGCCACCCTGCACCTGGCGCTGGCGGTGCTGACCGAAGCGACCCTGTCCTTCCTCGGAGTGGGCATGCCGCCACACCAGCCGTCGCTCGGCACCCTGATCAACGAAGGTAACAAATACCTGTTCTCGGGCCAGTGGTGGGTGGTGCTGTTCCCCTCCCTGGTACTGGTCGTGCTGGCGCTGTCGGTCAACCTGGTGGGCGACTGGCTGCGCGATGCCCTAAATCCCAAGCTGCGTTAAGGAGAAGACCATGGACAAGGTGAACAATAACCGCGGTGAGGTGGTGCTGGAGGTGGATGATCTGTGCATCGAGTTTATGCACCGCAAGGGCAACCTGAAGGCAATTCAGAATGTGTCATTTGATATGCGCGAGGGGGAGATCCTTGGGGTGGTAGGAGAATCGGGAGCCGGCAAGTCACTGACCGGCTCGGCCATCACCGGCCTGCTGGAGGCGCCGGGACGCATCGCCGGCGGTGAAATTCGCCTGCACGGCCAGCGCATCGATAACCTGGCAGAAGAGCGGCGCCGGCTGCTGCGCGGCAAGGAAATCGGCGCCATCTTTCAGGATCCCCTGACCAGTCTGAATCCGGTGCTGACGGTGGGCAAGCAGCTGATTGAAACCATTCAGACCCACCTGCCGCTGTCTTATGAGCAGGCCCGGCAGAAGGCACTGAACCTGATGAAGGAAGTGGGCATACCGGCGGCGGAGCAGCGTATCGATCAGTATCCGCACCAGTTTTCCGGGGGCATGCGCCAGCGCATCGTGATCGCTTTGGCGCTCTGTGTTGAGCCCAGGGTGATTATCGCCGATGAGCCCACCACGGCGCTGGACGTATCGGTGCAGGCCCAGGTGCTGCAGCTGCTGCGCCGGCTGTGCAAACAACACAATGCCTCGGTGATGCTGGTGACCCACGACATGGGAGTAATCGCCGAGATCTGCGATCGGGTGGCGGTGATGTATGCGGGCCGGCTGGTGGAGATAGGCCCGGTGGAGGCGGTGCTCAAGTCCCCCAGCCATCCCTATACCGCGGGGCTGATGGGCTCCATTCCCCGGATTGGCGTGCGTGAGCCTCGGCTGTCGCAGATCCCGGGCTCCATGCCCCGGCTTAACGCCATTCCTCCGGGCTGTGCCTTCAACCCGCGCTGCCCCAACAGCAGTGCCGAATGCCGGCAGTCTGAGCCGGTGCTGAAAACGGTGGGAGATTCCCGGGTTTCCTGCCTGAAAGTCACGGAAGAGGAGCTGGTGTGATGAGCGAAATGATTGAAGAAAGAGGTCTGCTGGAGGTGCGCGACCTGCACATCAAGTTCGATATCTCCAAGCCCCTTATGCACCGGCTGCTGAACCGGGAAGACAAAACCTATGTGCACGCGGTGCGGGGCATCGACTTCAGCATTCGCCGGGGCGAGACCTTCAGTCTGGTGGGTGAGTCCGGTTGCGGCAAGTCGACGGTGGCGCGGCTGTTGTCGGGCCTGTATCAGCCCACCGACGGTGAAATCAGTTATGAAGGCACGGTGCTGGCAGAAGCCAGCCGCGAGCAGCGCCAGTATATTCGCCGCCGCTGCCAGATGATCTTTCAGGATCCCTTTGCCAGCCTCAATCCGCGCTGGAAGGTGGAACGGATCATCGCCGAGCCGCTGGTGCTGTTTGGCATGATCAAAAGCCGGGAAGAAGGGAGGAGGTGGGTCGGGCAACTGCTGGAGCAGGTGGGCCTGGCGGCCTCGGACATGGACAAGTTTCCCCACGAGTTCTCGGGGGGGCAGCGCCAGCGCATCTCCATTGCCCGGGCCCTGGCCGGCGAGCCCGAGTTTCTGGTCTGTGACGAGCCCACCTCGGCGCTGGACGTGTCGGTGCAGGCCCAGGTGCTCAACCTGATGAAGGATCTGCAGGAAGAGCTGGGGCTGACCTATTTGTTTATCAGCCATGACATGTCGGTGGTGTCCCACTTCTCGGATCGGGTCGGCATCATGTATCTGGGCCGGCTGGTGGAAGTGGGCACGGTGGAAGAAGTGTTCAACCGCCCCCGCCACCCCTATACCCGCCTGCTGATGGACGCCATTCCCAGCATGGATGTTATCCACAAGGAGCGCACCCCGGTCACCGGCGAGGTGCCTAATCCGATCTCGCCGCCCTCGGGCTGTGCCTTTCACCCCCGCTGTGCCTTTGCCACCGACAGATGCAAGCAGGCCTCGCCGGCGACGCAGAATATCAGCGAAACCCAGCAGGTCTCTTGTCACTACCCCTTGTCGGTGAGTTAACTGGCGGAACCTGGCGAGCGACAGGGCCGGCCCGAAGGGCTGGCCCCGTAATATCATGCGGTACATAGGCAAGCCGTCAGGCACTGGCTTTCGGTCGTCGGCTGTTGCCGACGCCTGTAAACCCTTGTTTACGACGCCACAGGCCGTCACCCGCTCGTTCATGGCTTCCGCCCTTATACTTAACCCGCATCATTCAGGGGAAAGGAGGGCACCATGGCCGAAAGCAGCAATCACCTGTGGGAAAACCCGCTGGGCACCGATGGTTTCGAGTTTGTGGAATATGCCTCCACCGAGCCCGAACGGCTGGCGCAACTGTTTGAGCACCTGGGCTTTGTGGCGGTCTCCCGCCATCGCAGTAAAAACGTTACCCTGTATCGCCAGGGCGACATCAACTTTATTCTCAATGCCGAGCCCGACAGTCAGGCGGCGCAGTTTGCCAAAAGTCACGGCCCCTGTGCCAACGCCATGGCGTTCAGGGTGAAGGATGCCGCCGTCGCCCTGAAACGATTGCAGGCCGATGGCGCCAAAGTGGTGCCGTCCGGTGCCGGCCCCATGGAACTGCAGATCCCGGCCATAGAAGGCATTGGCGGCTCGTTGATTTATCTGGTGGACAGGTACGGTGATCACAGCATCTATGACGTGGACTTTCGCCCCCTTGGGGGAGTGGCGCGCCATCCCAAAGGGGTGGGACTCACCTACATCGATCACCTTACCCACAACGTGGCCAGAGGCCATATGGATCTGTGGGCGGGCTTTTACCAGCGGTTGTTCAACTTTCGGGAAATCCGCTATTTCGATATCGAGGGCAAGCTCACCGGGCTGCGCTCCCGGGCCATGACCAGTCCCTGCGGTAAAATTCGCATTCCCATCAATGAGTCATCCGACGAACACAGCCAGATTGAGGAATTTCTGCGCCAGTATCGAGGCGAGGGCATTCAGCATATTGCCCTCGGCACCGACGACATCTATCGCACCGTGGAGCAGTTGCGCGCCGGCGGCATGAGTTTTATGGATACCCCCGATACCTACTATGAGCGCCTGAACGAGCGTCTGCCCGGCCACAATGAGGACCTGGGGCGGTTGCAGCACAATCGCATTCTGATGGATGGTGCCCCCACTGAAGGACAGGGGTTGTTGTTGCAGATCTTCACCGACACCGTCATCGGTCCCATCTTCTTTGAAATTATTCAGCGCAAGGGCAATGAGGGTTTTGGTGAGGGCAACTTTCAGGCTCTCTTTGAATCCATCGAGGAGGATCAGATACGCAGAGGCGTGCTGAAGGCGGAATAATCTTCAATTTTTACACTCAACCGTTTTTTATTTGAGCGTGTGGTGGCAAAATAGCAGGACATACTGTCAGCTATTCTTTACACCTTGGCCGGGGTGGCTGATAAATAATAACAGGCCGAAGATTTGATGGAGTGGGTGTGAGTAACAACGTGCAGGGAGCCGGCGTGCGTCCGGCCCAGTGGTCCAGCCGGTTTGCCTTTATCATGGCGGCGGTCGGCTCGGCGGTCGGCCTTGGCAATATCTGGAAATTTCCCTATATCACCGGTGAGAACGGCGGCGGCGCCTTTGTGCTGGTGTATCTGGCCTGTATCGCGGTGATCGGCCTGCCGCTGATGATGGCGGAAGTCATGCTGGGCCGGCGCGGTGGCCAAAGCCCCATCGGCACCATGGCGCAGGTGGCCGCCGATGAAGGGCGTAGCCGAAGCTGGGTGGGCATTGGCTTTATGGCCACCCTGGCGTCCTTTCTGATCCTGACCTTTTACAGCGTGATTGCCGGCTGGACCATGCCCTATATTCTGTCGGCGGCCAGCGGCGAGTTCGGCGGCATAGCGGCGAAAGACTCCGATGCCCTGTTTGGTGGCCTGCTGGCCTCGCCGGGGCAACTGTTGCTGTGGCACTCGGTGTTTATGGGGCTGACGGTGCTGGTCTCCGCTGGGGGCGTGCGCCATGGCCTGGAGCGGGCGGTTACCAAACTGATGCCGGCGCTGTTTGTACTGTTGCTGATCCTGGTGGGTTATGGCATGACCTCCGGGCATTTCGGTGAAGCCGCCGCCTTTCTGTTCAGGCCCGATTTCTCCGCCCTGACCGCCGAGGCGGTGCTGGTGGCCCTGGGCCACGCCTTCTTTACCCTGAGCCTGGCCAGTGGCGCCATGATGGCCTACGGCGCCTACCTGAAAAAGGAAGTGCCCATTGCCCGCACCTCAGTGGTGGTGGCGCTGATGGATACCGGCGTCGCACTGCTGGCGGGTCTGGCGATTTTCCCCATCGTATTCGCCAATGGTCTGGAGCCGGGCGCCGGCCCCGGACTGATTTTCGTGACCCTGCCGGTGGCCTTTGGCCAGATGCCGGGCGGCAGCTTTTTCGCCACCCTGTTCTTTGTGTTGCTGCTGTTTGCGGCCTGGACCTCGTCCATTTCCCTGCTGGAGTCCCTGGTCAGTTACCTGAATGAAAAGGGCGTGAGCCGAGTAAAGGCGGCCATCGGTGGCGGACTGGTGGCCTGGCTGGTGGGCATTACCACAGTGCTGTCGCTGAACGAGTGGTCGGGCTTTACCCCTCTGGACATGTTTGCCCGTTTTGAGGGCAAGACGCTGTTCGATCTCTATGACTACCTCACCGCCAACATCATGATGCCCCTGGGGGCCTTTTTCACCGCCCTGTTTGTGGGCTGGAAAATGAAGCCGGCCCATTCCGCCGCCGAACTGGGTGGCTGGCACCGAGTGTGGTTTCCGGTGATCCGTTACCTGTCTCCCATTGCCCTGCTGATCGTGTTTTATTTCAACCTCTGGTAAGGCGGCACTTAGGTGCGTTTGCATCAGCCCAAAAAGCCCGCCCTTGCGGGCTTTTTTTGAATCGGGATCACTCGCTGGCCGGCCCGAGCCCTTCGCAGGCTTGCAACTTACCCCCTGCTCCTTTAAGTTGCGAAACTTGCGAAATGGGATGCAAATGAGGATGGTACTTCCTGGTGAGGGAGTATCTGCCATCAATAACGAATACGAGAGAGCCAAAATGAAACAAACCATGATAGCGGCACTGGTTGCCGTGGCCGGCCTGACCGGTTGCGTATCCAACGACACCAGTGGCCTGCTCGGCGCCGGCATGACCGCTTTTAAGGGGGTGACCCTGTCCAAGGCAGAACTGCAGGCCGAGGCCAGCCTGTCTGCCGAGCAGATGGATGCCCAGAGCAAACTGTCCGCTCCCAACAGCCAATACAGCAAACGGCTGGCGAAGTTGACCAGGGAGCTGACCAGCATAGATGGCACTCCGCTGAATTTCGCCGTCTATGAGTCTGACGAAATCAACGCCTTCGCCATGCCCGACGGCACCGTGCGGGTGTATTCCGGTCTGATGGATGTGATGGATGACGCCGAACTGGTGGCGGTTATCGGGCATGAAATTGGTCATGTCAAATTCGACCACTCCCTTAACCAGTTCAAGACCGCGTACCTGACCGAAGCCGCCAAGCAGGCCGCCGTGGCGGCCGGCGGCACCGTGGGCTCGCTGGCTTCGTCCCAGTATGGCGACATTGGCGCCAAGTTCGTGAGCGCCCAATTCTCCCAGCAGGATGAGCTGGAGTCCGATGCCTATGGGGTGGAGGTGTTGTGCCAGCTGGGCATGGATCCCTATGCCGCGGCCCGCGCCCAGCAAAAACTGCAGAAGCACGCCGGTAACGGCGGCGGACTGTTCTCCAGCCATCCGGCTACCGACACCCGCATCAAAAAGGCGGAAGCCGCGGCGGCCAACGCGTCCTGCAGCGGCTGAGACGAGCTTGCCTGTTGTTGACCATGCCGGCCTTGGGCCGGCATTTTTATGTTCTGCGGGCCGTTGAAGCAGGCTGGCGTTAGCCAATCTCGGTAGGCGATAACGGTGTTTGCTGTCGGAATACTGCAGCAGCTGAGAATATAGCCCTCGGCGATATCGCCCTCGGAAATTCCCCCATTTTGCTCCATGGTCACATCGCCAGCGACTTTGCGTACCTTGCAGGTGCCGCAAATGCCCATGCCACAGGCCTTGGGAATATAGAGCCCCAGCTTGGCGGCGGCGGTATGCACGGTTTCACCCGGGGCAATACTGACGCTCTTGCCTGACTCGCTGAATTCGACCTGAACCATGTCTGCACTCGCCAGGCTGTCGCTTTCCTCCTGGGCCAGCTCAATTTGTTCCACCACGTCGGTTTTCACCTCATCGGGGGTCGCGCCAAAGCTCTCTTCATGATAATGCGCCATGGGATAGCCCAGACGTTCCAGCAGGGATCTGACCGCCCTCATATAGGGCGTGGGGCCGCAGCAAAAGACCTCTCGTTCCATAACATCGGGGGCGATCAGCCTGAGCATGTCTTCGCCCAGGTACCCGGTAAAGCCGCTCCAGGGTGACAAACTGACCCGGTTTGAAGAAAAACATCACCGGTTGCTCGGCCATAAAACAAAAGGTTTTCACATCCCAGGTTTCCTGAATGACCTTGACGCAGCGCACGGCATGGCGGCCATTGACCCAGGTTTGTGTGTTAACGGCGTGTACGGCTGGGGTCATGGTGGCGACTCTCCTGAAAGATGAATAATGTCGAAAGCGAAAAAGGCCCGGTCACGGCCGGAGTGTTAGCTCATATTTCACCGCCGGCCTTGCCGGACTCGTAACGCAGGCGAATGCGGGCGCCCACGGCGCGCAGGGGGTCGGGCGGAACCCAGCTGGGCCGGTTGCTTTGCCGAATAAAGTCGAGTTCGCTGCTGTGGTGGCCGGCAATCCATTCGGCCAGGTAATACCCCAGGTAGGTGCCCTTGGCGACGCCGACCCCGTTCATGCCACTGAGTGCATACAGGTTGTCCGTCGATTGCTGGAACACCGACTGATGATTAAGGGTCATGCACAGCATGCCGCCCCAGGTGTATTCAAAATCGAGTCCGTCCAGCATGGGAAAGCGGGCGGAAAAAGAGGTTTTGTGCTGTTGCCAGGCGCGTTCCAGCTCCGCCTGGCCGGTGCGCAACGAGGTATTAAAATTGAAGCTGTTGCGAATGAAAATGCGCCGGTCCGGAGTCAGGCGTACCGTGGTGCCGGCCGGGTGGGCCGAGGTCAGCCCCCAGGGAGCAATGTCGGGAAAGTGATGTGCGGCCTGGTTCTCACTCATGGGGCGGGTCAGGCTGGCATAGGTGAACACCGGGGCCAGGCGGTGCTGGAACAGGCCAAACTCTTCACCGAATGAATTGGTACTGAGCACCAGGGTTTTGGCCTCGATCTCGCCACCCAGGAAGCGGGCCCGATGCGGGCTGCCAAACTCCATGCCGGTGACCGGGCTGTTTTCAAACAGGGTGACATTGGAGGGCAGTGCCTGGGCTACCCCTTGCGCCAGGGCCGCCGGGTTCATCAGTATGTTATTTGGCGTATACACCGCCTTGCGGTAATACTCCGTGCCCAGCCGCTGCCGCAGGGCATGGCCTTCCAGCACTTCGTAGGGCGTGTTCAGTGCATTCAGCGTATGGGTGAAGCCATCGATATGGCGAAGGTTGTCGGCTTCGTGGGCGGCAAGGTATTTGCCCGCTTTTTGCCATGCACAGTCGATATGGTGTTGCCGGCGCAGCCGATCCAGTCGGTCAATGGCAAAGCGGTTGAGCCGGTGAATCTTTTTGTCTTGCTCGGGATCGGCATTGGCATCCAGGTTATGGGGCAGATCGATGATAAAACCGGCATTTCTGCCTGAGGTTCCCTGACCGACACGCAAGGCATCGACCAGGGCAATACGGCTGTCGGGCCAATGTTCGGCCAGCCGGCCGGCAACCGAGAGCCCGCTGAAGCCGGCCCCGACAATCAGAACGTCAAAGCGGTGCCTGCCCTTGAGGCGACGAGCCGAACTGCGTCCGGTGAGCGGCGAGGTTTCATACCAACCCAGTTCACCGTCAATGGCAGGAAGGCGAAGTATCTTTTTCATGGTCTGGCTCCCAATATGTTATGTAGCTGATACTAAATTTTGATAAAAACTTTACAATCGACAAATAAGCACCGATAGATTCCTGTCAGGAATCTAAAGCCGAAGTGCGTTATAAAATAAGAAACGAACAGAGAAGCCAGCAGGCCTGCTCCTTGTGTGAGCAGGCCGAAATGTGATTGTGTCGTGAAGGGAATGCATTCCCAGTATATGGAAGTACCATCATGAAGCCCTTGTTTAAACAATTGCCGCCACTGCAAACCCTGACCTTTTTTGAAGCCGCCGCCAGGCACGCCAGTTTTACTCGTGCCGCCGACGAGTTGTGCGTGACTCAGAGTGCGGTCAGCAAGCAGATAAAGTTACTGGAGGAATATCTGGGGGCCGAGCTGTTTTATCGAGAGCGCCGGCAGGTAATGCTGACGGATGATGGCCTTGAGCTGTTTGCCGAGGTTAAAACAATGCTGGGGCAATTGGCCGACAGTTGCAACCGCATACGATCCCATGTTTACAGCAAAAACGTTACTATTGTTTCAACGGTGGCGGTGGCACATTACTGGCTGTTTCCTCGCATTGCCCGTTTTAATATGGAATTTCCGGATATTAATATCAATATCTACGCCACCGATGAAATCACCGAAGATCTTTGCAGAAAGTCGGATATGGGCATTCTCTACGGTTACGAGCAGTGGCAGTCAAACCTGACCGGGCATTACCTTTTTCGGGAACGTATTTATCCCGTTTGTGCCCATGATCTGCCACTGACCGACATCAACAGGCCCGAAGACCTGCTGAATAACCGCATTGTGCATCTGGATCCGTTGAAGTGGCGCTGGGTTAATTGGGGCGACTGGTTTCGTCATTTTGGTATTCACTATCAGGTGCCCGGTCATGCCCTTGTTTTCAATCAGGTTCCCTTGGCCATGAATGCGGCGCTGCAGGGAATGGGGATCACCCTGGGGTGGGAATTTATGCTCAGGGAGATGCTGGAAAACCGATTTATCCGTATTGTCGGCGATGATTATGTGGAAACCGGCAGGGCCGATTACCTGGTTTACAGCTCGGCAAAACCCCTGTCGACCTCGGCTTGTGTTTTTCGTGACTGGTTGTTGCAAGACGCCGAAGCCGATACCGCCCGGCTGGATGCCATGGTTAATCATGGCAGCGAATAGGCCACAACAAGCCCACAGTGAATACTGTGGGCAATATTGATTATGCACTCAGGCTCAGGGCTACCGCCTGTGCTTCAATCAGGTAGCTGGGGTCGGCCAGCGCCGACTGCACGCAGGCCCGAGTGGGTTGGTTGCTATTGCCGAGCCAGGCTTCATAGACCTCGTTCATCGCATTGAAGTGTTCGATATCGCTCAGCCAGATATTCACGCTGATTAACCGGGACTTGTCAGAGCCGGATTCGGCCAGCCATTTCTCAATCTTTGCCAGTACCTCGGTGGTCTGCTGCTGAATATTGCCCTGCAGGTGATCGGCCACCTGGCCGGATAGAAAAACGAAGCCATTAACGGCGATGGCCTGGCTCATTCGTGGGCTGGTTTCTTTTCGCTGAATTGTCGTCATGAGTGCTCCAATAGCATTGGTTTGCTGATGTATCGGTGTAAGGAGGGCGGGAATCATCCCGCCCGGCTCAGGCCGCGTTATTCTCGGCGTTGGCGGTTTGTTGTTTGCTCAACGCGGATTTAAGGGTGCCGGCACACATCAGGATCATGATCACCGAGAAGGGCAGGGCACCGATAACCATGGCCTTTTGAATGGCCTCCAGGCCACCGGCAAACATCAGGGAGCCCACCACCAGGGTGAGTATGGTTCCCCAGACCACGCGATGGCTGGCACCGGGTTGATCGTTCCCCCCCGCCATAATGGTATTCAGTACCAGCACGCCGGAGTCTGCCGAGGTAACCAGGTAGGTCAGGATCAACAGGATCACCATCAGCGACATGCCCAGGGCGGCATTGGCCGGCAGCATTTGCTGCAGGGTGACGAACATCTGGGATTCGATAACGGAGCCCACTATGCTGCCATTGGCACCGCCGTTCAGCTCCAGATCCAGGGCGGTGCCTCCCAGCAGGGCAAACCACAGGCAGCACATCAGGGTGGGGATTATCATGGCGCCGATAATAAATTCCCTGATGGTGCGCCCGCGGGAAATACGCGCCAGAAACAGGCCGACAAAAGGCGCAAAGGCTATCCACCATGCCCAGTAATAGATGGTCCAGCCGCCTTGCCACTGACCCAGTTCCGATGCCTGATCCCACACGGTAAAGCTCATGGCCGGCAATGCGATCAGGTAATCGGCCAGGCTGCTGACATAGGTGGAAAAGGCAAAGGCAGTGGAGCCGAACAGGGCGAACACCGTCAGCAGCACAAAGGACAGTGCCAGATTAACGTTGCTGAGCCATTTAACGCCCTTGCCGACACCGGTCATGGCCGACAGGGTAGACAGGCCCATGACCAGCAGCAGGGCGAAGACCATGGCCGAGCCGGTTGGCTTGCCTTCGCCGTTCAGCAACCAGGCCGCTCCGGTGACGCTTTCAAAGCCGGAGATCAATTGCAGAACGCCGGTGCCCACCGTGGTGGAAATGCCCAGCACGGTCGCCACCACGGCAATAATATCGATGGCATGGCCCAGGGAGCCATTCAGGCGATCACCAAACAAGGGGATCAGGGCAGAGCGAACGGTCAGTGGCAGTTGCTGCCGATAGGCGAAATAGGCCATGGCCAGGCCGATAGACACATAAATGCCCCAGGCATGCAGCCCCCAGTGTAAAAACGAGTATCGAATGGATGATGGTACCGTATCGGCAGTTTTGGCACTGACCATCCCCTTGATGACATCCGGGTTGCCGGCGAAGTGATACATGGGCTCGCCAATGGAATAGAACATCAGCCCTATGCCCATGCCGGCACCGAACATCATGGCAAACCAGGAAAAGTTGGAAAACTCGGGGCGTTCATGTTCCTGTCCCAGCCGTAGTTTTCCGAACGGGCTGAGTGCCATGGCCAGGCAAAATATCAAAAACAGGCTGACCGAAATAATATAATAGGAGTTGAACATGGCGAGTAATGCCGTATTGATTGATCCCAGGGTCGATGCCGCCTTGCTGGGCATGACAATGGCAAACAATACCAGCATTACAATAATCACTTTACTGATGATGGTAATGGTCGGATTCAGGCCTTTATAAAACCCTTGGCGAGAGGTGGGAATATTTACCTCCGGCCCTATGCTGCGGTTTGTTGTGGTTTCCTTAAGCATGACATCTCCTTGTTCGTTTTAATCTCATGATTAAAACAAATCTTCCTTGGGTGAATCGTGGTAAATCTATAGGCGTCCTGCTGGTAAATCATGATGAAATGGGCGAGTGAAGAAAGGGCCGTGGCTGATATCAGCCACGGCCCTTTCATTCAGATAAGCCAGTCTTCTTCCCAGGGGTAGTTGGAAAGCGGCACACAGCCATTTTTGGTGATCAAGACCTGCTGCTCCAGCTTGATGCCTTCCTGACCGCCTTCCACGGCAATGCAACTTTCTACGCAGATGGTCATGTTTTCTTCGAGAATACCGTCATACCCCGACTTTTCCCAATCGTCTCCCGGGTGGGCAATGGCCGGGTATTCGTCTGCCATGCCGATGCCATGGGCGATGCAGCAGTAACGGTTCTTGTAGAACTCGTCGGGAATGGGCCAGCTTTTGTCGACAAATTCCGTGATGCTCATGCCGGCTTTCAGAATATCCATGTTGTGGTGTATCTGCTGGTAGGCAGCACTGTAGAGGCGACGCTGTTCGTCTGTGGGGCGAACATGCCCCACCGTCCAGGCACGGGAGATGTCGGCACAATAGCCATAAGGACCAATCATGTCGGTATCGAAGGCGATGATTTCCCCCTCGTTCATCACACGGTTGCTGCATTCCTGCATCCAGGGGTTGGTGCGCGGCCCCGAAGCCAGCAGCCGGGTTTCGATCCACTCACCGCCATGACGAATGTTCTCAAAGTGCAGGTGGGCCCACAGCTCCTGCTCGGTCATGCCCGGCCGCAGCTCCTCGAACATGCGTTGCATGCCATGCTCGCACACGGTGATGGTCCACTTCATCAGCTCAAGCTCTTCTGACGATTTAAGGGAGCGGGCCTGCTCCAGCAGCGGCTGGCCCTGCTGAAGCTGAACGCCCAGGGCGGTGAGGCAGGGCACGCCTTCTGGCTCCATCTTGTCGACCGCCAGGCGCATGTTGCCGCCACCATGTTGGCGAAGCAGGTCGGCTATCTCGGCGGCCCACACTTTTGCCTTTTCCGCGACTCGAGGACCGGCGCCGAAATAGGCCCAGTTCACGGCCAGGCGGACTTCATCCACGGTTTCCAGGTGTTCGCACAGGTGTTCGCAATTGTGGAACTCCCAGATGATCACCGGGCCATCGGCAAACACCATGGCATAGCGGGAAGCATTGTGGGCGGTCCAGACCTGCATGTTGGATGCATCGGTGGCATAGCGAATATTGACCGGGTCATAGAGCAGCACGGCGGCGCAGTCATGTTTGAGCAACTGCTCCCTGACCCGTTGCAGGCGATAGGTCCGGGCCGCTTTGTGCACCTTTTCCGTCACCGGGTTACGCAGTGGTTGCTCCCTGGCGATGTCATTAAGATAGGTATGCTTGGTTTCGAACATGGTTTACCTGCCTGAAAGAATGCGATTGAGTCGATGAACAACGGGTTTGTCAGATACCCGATTGCAACTGCTTGATGTACCAGCCGATAAAGTTCATCACCAGGCCTTCGGTTTCTTCCGAATACTGTCCTGGCTGATAGGCGTCGGAACGAATGCCGGCGTGGTTGATTTCTGCCAGCCATCTGTCCTGATCATTGGTCTGAACCCAGACATGGGTCAGGTTATCCAGGTCATAGTCGACCCCTTCCTGAGCGTCTTCATGCACCAGCCAGCGGGTGCGCACCAGGGTTTCGCTTTCTGAAATGGGAATGGCCATGGTGGTGACCACATGGTCACACATAAAGTGATGCCAGGAGTTGAAATGGGTCCACATGGACAGGTCGCTGTTGTCCGGCTCAGTGAATCCGGGCAGCAGCTTTTTACAGGCCAGCTCGCCGTTCATGGTCTGCGACAGGGCGCCGTTTTCCAGAATCATCATCATGGCCCGGTACCAGCGATCCGCGGTCAGATCCAGCGGCTCGTGGGTCATGCCCATGCTGTCCCACAAGGGGCGTTTGACTGCATAGGCCTCATCGATTTTTTTGGCAATGGCGGCGGCTTCCCGAGGGTCGTCCGGCCAGCCAAAACCGGCACCAAAAGGCGGCCAGCTTTTTAACAGCTCCGGATGGTTGGCATTGCAGTGGTAGCACTCCCGGTTATTTTCCACCACCAGCTTCCAGTTGGCCTTTTCGATGATGTCGATTTCCTTGGCAACCTTGAGCCTGTCGAGTTGATAGAAGCCGACATAGGGCGCCAGATCTGTCTTCATCTTCTCAATATCGGCATAGGAAGGGTCTTTCGACAGGTTGATAAACAGCAGGCCGGCAATGGACTCTATGGCGACGGGCTTGAGGCCATTGCCTTTGCAGGAAAACGACTCTCCCATGCGCCCGGCATAAATCAGATCGCCGTTCAGGCCATATACCCACTGGTGATAGGGGCACACCAGTTTGGGTACATTGCCTTTTTCGGTAACACAGATTTGCGCGCCTCTATGGCGGCAGGAATTATGAAAGGCACGAATATCTCCCTGTTCATCCCGCACCAGTATGATGGAGTTATTATCAACCTGCACAACCCTGAATTCGCCTTTTTTCTTGAATTCGGATACCACACCAACATAAATCCAGGTTTTCTTGAATATTTGCTCAACATCAAATTTAAATATTTCATTTGAGGTGTAGAACGCAGCGGGCAATCCTTTACCCTGACGATATTGGTGTAACAGCTCAGCGATTTTTTCCATTGCTCATTCCTCAATTGCCCAGCTTGATTAAAAAGGCGTAGGGTTGTTATTAATGCCCTGACCACGGTGCATTCATTTTTTAAATGGTGAATTGTCGGTCAGGTTTTAATTGGCCGTATCAACAAGTCCAATTTAGGCAGCAGTGAATCTGCATCACTGTCTGTTTTGATGCATTTTTTATTAACAAGTTGTTATCATCAAGTGACTTATCAGACTCGACAGATGAGTAAGAGGAATGTATCTCTCATCTGTGTTTGTTAAGCCGGGTCTTCAGCAATGCTTTTCTGATTGCGACCCATTGATTGCCCGTTGCGATGCCGGACATGGGGGGCATATGCCGAATTTTCTGCCGGCATATGGCACCCGGGGGCGAGCGGTATGCAGCTTACAATCCGTAGCGTTCTATTTTTTTCAGCAGGCCCTGGCGCGATAGCCCCAGGGCCTGGGCGGCGTGCGTGCGGTTGTTGTCGTGGCGGGTGAGGGCATCGGTGATCAGGGCAATTTCCAGTGCCCGCACCTGGGCGTCCAGGGTGTCTCCAGCAGGCTGGGGCCGGGCCGGCGCCTGCTCCCGGGCGTCGGGATAGAGCAGGGCGATGTCGTCCAGGGTGATAATCCCCCCTTGTGCGATGGCGGCCACGCTGTCGAGGGTGCTCTTCAGCTCGCGCACATTACCCGGCCAGCGGCGCTGAATAAACCAGTGAAAGGCCGCCGAGTCCGGGTGCAGGGGGGGCTGGCCACAGCCCTGAGCCTGCAGCTCCAGGAAATGGCTCACCAGCAGCGGAATGTCTTCCGGCCGTTCATCCAGGGGGCGGGTTTCAATGGTCACGCCCTTGATGCGGTAAAACAGGTCTTCCCGAAACTCGCCACTGGCTACCCGGTCGGGCAGGCTGGCGTTGGTGGCGGAGATCACTCGCACGTTGATGGTTTCCAGGGTGCGTCCACCCACCGGATAGAAGCTGCCTTCCTGCAAGACTCTCAGCAATTTCACCTGCATGGCCAGAGGCATGTCGCCGATCTCATCCAGAAACAGGGTGCCGCCGTCGGCCAGCTTGAGCAGGCCGTCCTTGTTGCGGTCGGCACCGGTAAAGGCGCCCTTGGTGTGGCCGAACAGCTCGCTTTCCAGCAGCTCGGCGGGAATGGCGCCGCAGTGCACCGATATAAAGGGGCCATCGGCTCGAGTGCTGAGATCGTGAATGGCGCGGGAGATCACTTCCTTGCCGGTGCCCGAGGGCCCGGTGACCAGCACCCGCACGTCGGTGGGCGCAATGCGCCCGACCAGGGCGCGAATGGTGTTCATCGCCGGGGAGGCGCCAATCAGGGTGCTGATGGGATGTTGCCGGCCCATGCGGGTTTTCAGGCTGTTGAGTTCGCGCACCAGTTGGTGCTTGGTAATGGCACGGCGAATCACCACCGCCAGCAGATCCGGATCCATGGGTTTGGCCAGCAGATCCCAGGCGCCCTGGCGCAGGGCCTCAAGCGCCAGCTCGCGCTCGCCGTGGCCGGTGAGAATGATTACCGGCCTGTCGGTGAATTCGGGCAGGGCGGCCAGGGTGTGGTGCGGATCAAACAGGGGCGGCAGGGACAGATCCAGCAGGATCAAATCCGCATCCACCCGTCCCAGCAGGGCACGCAGCTCGTCAAGATCGGCGCCGGTATGGACTTCGTAGCCTTCCGAACGCAGCCACTGGGCACTCAGGGTGCGAAAGGCGGGTTCATCGTCGATCACCACAATGCGGGCCATGGTCATGATGCGGGCTCCTCGGGAAAGGAAAATTCAAAGGTCACCGGCCAGCCGGCGTCGTTGCGGTGGCGAATATGGCCGCCGTGGGCTTCCATGATGCGTTGTACGATGGCCAGGCCCAGGCCGCTGCCGCCCTGGCGACGGGTTACAAAGGGGCGGAACAGCCGGCCCTGCATGTCGGCCTCGATGGCCGGGCCATTGTTGTGCAGCCACAACACCCCGGGGGCGTCTCCGGCTTCCAGCCGAATATGACCCTGTGGCTGGTTGCGTACAAAGGCCAGGGCGTTGTCGATCAGGTTGGTCAGCACCTGCTGCAGGCGGTAGGCATCGGCCCACAGGGTGTAGTTTGCCGGCAGCACATAATCAAACTGCACTCGTTGCCAGTCGAACTGGGGTTGCAGGCTTTTCAGCAGGGGCTCCAGGGGCACGGCGCGGGCCTGGATCTGCAATTGGCCGGAATAGGTCAGCAGATCCGCAATCAGCCGGTCGGCGCGCTTGAGCTGATCCTGAATCATGTTCTTGCGCTCGGCGTCCAGGCCGGCGGTGGCCATGGAGATGATATTGAGCGGGTTGCGCAGCTCGTGGGCCATGGCCGCCGACAGCCCGCCCAGCTCCACCAGGTGCTGTTCCGAAACCCGTTTGCGCTCGGCTTCGGCCAATTGCAGCGAGCGTTCCAGCAGGCCACAGCGGGTAGCCAGCAGGGAGCCGAACACCTCGGCGGTGAGCCGCATGCCGGGGGTAACGTCATCAAAGCCCTTGAGCCGGAACTGCCAGCCCTGGGCATGATGCAGGCACCACAGCTCCAGCCCGGGGCCGGGTTCGTAAAACGGCGTCTGGGTCAGCAGGCGTATGGTGACCGCCTGGCCCATCTGCCGGGCCAGCAGGCGCTCGGCGGTCTGGGCCAGGGCATTCCAGCCGCTGGCGTCGCGCAGCTGTGCCAGCCAGGTTTCCAGCAGTTGCTCATCAAGCCGGCTGCCCGGGTAGACCAAGCGCTCCACCAGGGCGCTTACCGGCCGGTATAACGCCAGAGCCAGCATCAGCAACAGCAGTGAATACAGCCACAACTGCCACTGGGGCACGGCGGCCAGCGCCTGCATGCCCAGCCGTCCGGCCATGGCACTGAACAGTGCCATCAGCCCCAGCAACAGGCCGGTCATCAGAATCCACAGCAGCGCCCGGTTGGCCCAGGCGTTGATTTCCAGCATCTGATAACGCACCACGCCGTAGACCAGCAGCAGCACATAGCTCGGCAGCAGCAACATGGGCCAGGGGTACCAGTGCAGCCCCAGGGAGGGAAAGATAAAGCTGGTGGCCAGCAGCAGGCCCCAGGCACCGGCGGCGAACATGGCGGCAATGGAGCGGCGCCGGTTGCCCTTGTGGTGCACAAAGCCCCACAGCAGCAGGGCATGAGCCAGCACGCCGATGAAAATGGTGTAGCCGATGTTGAACCAGCCACTGCCCTGAAACACGAAATAGTGCTCAAAGGGACCAAAGGCGATGATGCCGCCACCGCCTTGCCACAGGGTGATGATACTGACCAGTACGGCGGCGCCATACAGCAGGCCGCGATAGCGCGCCAGCCGGCTCAGCCAGGGGCGCTGTCCCGGCCCCTGGTTGACGAAGCCGATGGCGAAGTCGAGAAAAAAGGTGGGCATCAGCGGGTTGGCGAGGATCAGCGCCATGCCCAGGGTGTCCAGGCCGTAAAACACCGCCACATGGCCGGCGCACCACAGTGCCATCATCACCCCAAAGCCGGCCAGCGCCTTCATGCTGCGCCGGCTGCGGGCGCGCCAGAACAACCAGGCCGATACCAGCAGGGCGCAGCCGCTGGTGAGCATCATCATGAGTTCAAAGGCGAGTTCCAGGGGCATGGCAACCGTGGCTTCCGGTGTAAATGAAATTGACAGTTCGAGCGTCTGGAACTGTAAACCCTGTTGTCAGTGAGCACAAGTTTTCGCGTCGTTATTGATCCAGGACAAGGCGGGGCGTGCTTTTTAACAGGCTGGCACGCTTTGTGCTTTGTATGCATCACCAAACCAGCAAGTGAGCATAACCCAAATGAACATGACCGCCCTGTTGATGGAATTTTCCGCTATTGTGATCGTTCTTCTGATGGCGGGCCTGCCGGCCCTGGTACGCCGCCAACTGGCCCGTTAAGGAGGATCCATGGAGCTCGATGCCGCCATACTGTCGCGAATACAGTTTGCCTTTACCGTCAGTTTTCACATTATCTTTCCGGCCATCACCATTGGCCTGGCCACCGCCATTGCTATCTGGGAAGGGCTCTGGCTGAAAACCCGTAATCCGGTGTATTTTCAGCTGGCCAAATTCTGGATCAAGCCTTTTGCCATCACCTTTGGCATGGGGGTGGTGAGCGGCATCGTGCTGTCTTACGAGTTTGGCACCAACTTCTCCCGCTTTTCCGAAATCACCGGTGCCGTGCTCGGGCCGCTGATGGCCTACGAAGTGCTGACCGCCTTCTTCCTGGAAGCGGGTTTTCTCGGGGTCATGCTGTTTGGCTGGCAGCGGGTGGGGGAAAGACTGCACTTTTTCTCCACCTGTGTGGTGGCGGTCGGCACCTGGATCTCCGCCTTCTGGATCATCGTCGCGAATTCCTGGATGCAGACCCCGGCGGGGTACGAGCTGGTGGACGGCCGCTTTGAGGTGGCCAGCTGGATGGAGGTGATCTTCAATCCGTCCGTGCCCTACCGCCTGACCCACATGTTGCTGGCGGCCATGCTTAGCGCCACCTTCCTTATCGGTGGTGTCAGCGCCTGGTATCTGTATAAAAAACGGGATCTGGCCTTTGGCCGCAAGGGGCTGTCCATGGCACTGTGGGCGGCGCTGCTGCTGGCACCGGTGCAGGCCCTGGTGGGGGATTTTCACGGCCTCAACGTAAAAGAGCACCAGCCCATCAAGGTGGCGGCCATGGAGGGGATCTGGCCGGAAACCGAGCGCGGCGCGCCGCTGCTGCTGTTCGCGGTGCCCGACATGGAGGCCGAGACCAATCATTTTGAGATCAAGATCCCCAAGCTGGCGTCGCTGATCCTCACCCACGAGCTGGACGGCGAGCTGCAGGGCCTGAAGTCGGTACCCGCCGACGAGCGCCCCTATGTGCCCCTGATTTTTTATTCCTTCCGCATCATGGTGGGCCTGGGCGTGCTGATGATAGGTGCCGCCCTCTGGGGCCTGTGGCTGCGCAGAAAGAACGGCCATTTTGAAAGCCGGCCTTTTCAGTGGCTGATGATGCTGATGATCCCGTCCGGCGTGATCTCCACCCTAGCCGGCTGGTACGTGGCCGAGGTGGGCCGTCAGCCCTGGCTGGTGCATGGCCTGGTGCGCACCATGGAGGTGGTGTCGCCGCTGCCGGCGGAGCGGGTGCTGTTTTCCCTGACCCTGTTTGTGCTGACCTACAGCCTGCTGTTCTGTGTATACCTCTATTTCATGGCCAAGCTGATCCGCAAGGGCCCGCCCGACATGGCCCGCCTGGAGCAACACATGATTGGCATCAAGGCCCCCGGTTTTGCCCTGGCCTGGGTGAAGAAACTGCAACACGACGTGGTGGAGAACTGAGATGGATCTGGCGCTGTTTTATTATTTGCTGCTGGGCTTTGCGGTCCTGATGTATGTGGTGCTGGACGGCTTTGACCTCGGCCTCGGCATTCTTTACCCCTGGTTTCGCAGTGAGGGCGAGCGGGATCACATGATGCGCTCCATCTCCCATGTGTGGGACGGCAACGAAACCTGGCTGGTGTTTGGCGGCGTAGTGCTGTTCGCCGCCTTTCCCGCCGCCTATGCCGGCATACTGGCCACCCTGTACACGCCCATCATCATCATGCTGATCGGGCTTATCTTTCGCGGCGTGGCCTTTGAATACCGGTTCAAGTCACACCGTTCCAAGCCCTGGTGGGACAAGTCGTTTTGGCTCGGCTCCACCGTGGCCACCTTTTGCCAGGGGGCCATTCTCGGTGCCGTGGTGCAGGGGGTGGACGCCGCGCCGGGAGAGCTCGGCGCCCTTGACTGGCTCAGCCCCTTCAGCCTGTTTACCGGCTTTGCGCTGATGGTGGCCTATTCCCTGCTGGCCTGCTGCTACCTGGTGCTGAAAAGCCGGGACCCCGTGCTGACCCGGGCCGCCCACCTGGGACGCCGGCTGGTGCTTGCCATCATGGTCATTCTGCTGGCGCTGAGCCTGTGGATGGTGCTGGACAACGAACAGGTCAGCGCCCGCTGGTTTGACGGCCTCAACTTTATCTGGCTGTCGCCGCTGCCGCTGCTGAGCATGGTGCTGGGCTTTTTACTGTACCGGGATCTGGACGGCGAGCCCCATGAAACCCGGCCCTTCTGGCTGGCCTGTGGCCTGTTCCTGCTCGGCTTTGGTGGCCTGGTGGTGAGCCTGTTCCCTTACCTGATCCCCCATCAGCTCACGCTGTGGCAGGCCAGTGCCCCCGACACCAGCCTCAAGTTCCTGCTGCCGGGCATTCTGATTTTCCTGCCGCTGATCTGCGCCTATACCCTGTGGGGGTACCGTATCTTTTCCGGCAAGGTGGAAGATTTCGAGGAAGGTTACTGATGGCCGGGAAAAAGGGCTGGCTGTGGTTTGCGGCACTTTACCTGGCCGGAGTGGGAGTGATCACCCTGGTGGGGATGGCCATCAGGCTGCTGCTGGGCAGCCCCTGAGCCCCGGTCCGTCGCTGAACAAAAACGACCCGTATGGGTCGTTTTTGTTATGGGGCCACGTTAAGATGCCTGCCTCAGTAATAGGCGTTCCGGCCCGCGCCGCCGTTGCGACATACGCTCAGACACGGGATGTTACCATGCACAGTTCTGCCCCCTTTCCCTCGAACGAACCGGCTCGCCTCGCCTGCCTGCACCAGTTGCAGCTGCTCGATACTCCCCCGGATCCGGAATTCGACCAGCTGGTGGAGCTGGCCTGTCTGCTGCTGAATGCGCCCATGGGGCTGGTGTCGCTGACGGACAAGGAGCGGCAGTGGTTTCGCAGCCAGCGCGGACTTGGCGCACAGGAAGTCCCCCGGGACGCCGCCTTTTGCAGTTGGGTGGTGGCCGACGGGGCACCGCTGGTGGTCAGCGATGCCAGCCAGGACGCGCGCTTTGCCGATCACCCCCTGGTTACCGGGAAGCCCGGCCTGCGCTTTTACGCGGGCATGCCCCTGTACCTGGAATCCGACCTGGTGCTGGGCGTGCTGGCAATACTGGATACCAGGCCCCGCACCCTGAGCGAAGAAGAACTGCGTCGGCTGGAATTGCTTGCCGGTCAGGCCCGGGCCCTGCTGCGGTTACGCTGGAAACGGCAAATGCTCAATGAACAGGGCAGCCTCAGCGACAACCGGCTGGCCCGTTACGAGGCCATTACTCAGGGGGCGGCGGCCGGCATCGTGCGCATCGACGGCCGTGGCCACATTCAAGAGATCAACGATTACGCCCTGAACCTGCTGGGTTACCAAAGAGACGCCCTGCTGGGGGAAAATGTCAGCCGGCTGATGCCATCCCGCTGGGCCGAGCACCACGACCAGTATCTGCGTCACTATACCGAGGGCGGCGACGCCCGCGTGATCGGCAAGGGACGCAAGGTGGCGGCCCTGCACCGGGACGGCCACTCGGTGCCGGTACACCTGGCGGTGGGCGAGGTACGCCTGGACGAGCACCACGGCGAGGCGGAGTTTATCGGCATTCTGACCGACCTCAGTGAAATGCATCAGGCCGAGCTGCGGGAGCGGCAGGCCGCCCGCCAGCTGGAGCGGCAGCAGCGACTGCTGAGCGTGCTGCATAAGGGACTGACCGACTATCATGCGTTGATGTCCGGCAACCGGCTGTGGGGATTCTTGCAGGAGGCGCTCAGGGAGCTGACCGGCAGTGACTATTCCCTGATCGGCGAGGTGCTGCCCGGCGACACCGGGCCGGCGCTCAAGATCCACGCCATTACCGACCTGTCCTGGAGCGAGGAGTCCCGCCAGCTGATGCTCAGGCTGCAGGCGGGGGAGATGCTGCTGACCAACCCCGACAGCATGCTGGGTCAGGTGTTTGCCGGCGGCAGGACAGTCCTCAGCAATCGCATGGCGGACGACCCCCGCCGGGGCGGTTTTCCTCCCGGGCATCCGCCCCTGCACAACTTCCTCGGGGTACCGATCTTTGATGATGGCGAGGTGATCGGCATGTATGCCATCGCCAACGGCCGGGAAGACTACGATGAGAAGCTGGTGTCCTGGCTGGAGCCCTTTACTTCCACCTGCGCCCTGCTGATTAACCTTTATCGCCAGCTGCGCGAACGGGAAGCGGTCACCGAGCAGTTGCGTCAGGCCCGGGATCAGGCCGAGCAGGCCAGCCGTGCCAAGACCGAGTTTCTGTCGTCCATGAGCCACGAGCTGCGCACGCCGCTCAATGCCATCATGGGCTTTGCCCAGCTGCTGCAAAACAACCGGCGAGCGCCGCTGGGCGAGCGCCAGTTGCGCCAGGTGGAACAGATCTACAAAAGCGGCAGCCACCTGCTGAAGCTGATCAACGAGGTGCTGGACCTGGCGCGCATCGAGGCCGGCCGCATCGACATGTCGTTCGAGTCCATTGAGGTGGCCGACGTGGTGCGCGAGGCCTGCGACATTCTTTCGCCCATGGCCGAACAGCATGGCATTCGGCTGCTGGCCCAGATGGGCCGCTGCGGCACCGTCACCGCCGATTACACTCGACTCAAGCAGGTGCTGATCAATTTGTTGTCCAACGCCATCAAATACAACCGCCCCGATGGCCAGGTCGATATCCGTTGCCGTCGCGACGGCGAACGCCTGCGCATTTCGGTGCGGGACACGGGCGAGGGCATAGATCCCGACTACCTCGATCAGCTGTTTCAGCCCTTTAACCGCCTGGGTGCCGAGAACGGTGCCATCGAGGGCACCGGCGTGGGCCTGGCGCTGACCAAGAGCATAGTGGAGCAGATGCAGGGCGAAATTGGCGTCGAGAACTTTCCCGGAGACGGCTGCGAGTTCTGGTTCTGCCTGCCGCTGGCGGCCTCCGGGCCGGCGGCGGCCTTGCCCCAGGAGCTGCCGTCCCGGGAGGTGGCCGCGGCCGGCGGCAAGAGCGTACTCTATGTGGAAGACAACCCGGCCAACCAGCGGCTGCTGCGTGATCTGTTCGAGGAGCTCGACGACTTTGAACTCGCCTGTGTGCACTCGGCGGAGCTGGCCTTTGAAATGGCCTGTGCCAGCCCGCCGGATCTGATCCTGATGGACGTCAACCTGCCCGGCATGAGCGGGGTGGAGGCGGCGCAGTTACTGGGGCGCCATCCGCGTACGCGCCAGGTGCCCGTGGTGGCGCTGTCGGCCAACGCCATGCCGGCAGAGGTGCGCCAGGCCCGCAAGGCCGGGTTTCGCGACTACCTGACCAAGCCGGTGGACATTCCCCGTTTGCTGGCGCTGCTGGATGAACTGACCGGGGAGGCATCATGACCGCGCCGGCTCATGCCGGTGCCCATATTCTGGTGCTGGATGACAATCCCATTAACGTGGAGTTGTTACTCTGCCTGCTGGAAGACGAGGGCTACCGGCAGGTGCGTGGTGAAACCGACCCGCGCCAACTGGCCCGGCACATGCAGGAACAGCCGATGGATCTGCTGCTGCTGGATATTCGCATGCCCCACCTCGACGGCTATCGCGTGCTCGAGTGGCTGGAGGCCGAATGGGGCGTGCGGGCACCACCGGTGATTGTGCTGAGTGCCCAGACCGATGCCGACACCCGGTTGCGGGCCCTGGGCCTGGGCGCCAGGGATTTTCTTAACAAGCCCTTTGATCAACTGGAGGTGTTGCAGCGCATTCGCAATACCTTGCAGGCGCACTTCCTGTTGCGTGAGCGCAGCGACCGGGCCAGGGGGCTTGAGGACGAGGTGCGTCAGCGTACACGGGAGCTGCAGCAACAGGCCATCAGTGATCCGGTGACCGGCCGGCTGAACCGACGGGGCCTGCTGGAGTGCCTGGGGGAACGCCTCGAGGGGGACGTGGTGCTCTATTTTATCGCCCTCGACGGCCTGGAAGACATTGCCAGGCTGCACGGTTTACGGGTGGCAGAAACCCTGAGCCTTACCCTGAGCTCGCGGCTGCAGGCCCTGCTGCAAGAGCCGGACTGTGTGTTTGGCCCCTGGAGCAGCAGCGAATGGCTGGTGCTCGACTTTGGCGCGCCGAAGGCGACCGGTATGGCCCGGCGGGCGGGCGAGCTGCTCGGCCGCCTGACGCAGGGCATGGAAGTGGAGCAGTTGCTGTTGCACCTGGACTGCCGCATCGGCGTCAGTCACAGCGGCCTTGCCCACTCCGGTGAGGAGCATCTGGTGCGTCAGGCGGCCATGGCGCTGCCGCACAAGGCGGGGGAGTGGCGCTGTTTTGAGCCCGAGCTTGAGCAGCGGTTGCTGACCCTCAGTCATTATCGCCAGGCCCTGCGCACCGCCGCCGAGCAGCGGGAGCTGTTTCTGGTGTACCAGCCCAAGGTGGAACTGGTGAATGAGCGGGTGATCGGCGCCGAAGCCCTGTTGCGTTGGACCAGCCCGGAACTGGGGCGCGTGTCGCCGGCGGACTTTATTCCCATTGCCGAGAGCAGCGGCGATATTCTGCGGCTGGGTGACTGGGTGATCGACACCGCCATAGGGCAACTGGAGCAGTGGCTCGAGCAGGAATGCGTGCCGCCGAATTTTCGCGTGGCGGTGAACGTGGCGGCGCTGCAACTGATGCAGCCGGGCTTTGCCGACAGCCTGATCACGCGGCTGGGCCGCAGCCGCCTGCCTGCAGGGGCCATTGAGATTGAGGTGACCGAGTCGGGGCTGATGCAGAACCTGGATCTGGCCCTGGCCCAGTTGCGCCAGCTGGCCGCGGCGGGCATCGGCATTGCCATTGATGATTTCGGCACCGGCTATTCGTCCCTGGCCTATCTCAAGACCATGCCGGTGTCTGTGCTCAAGATTGACCGGGCCTTTGTCGACAGCATGGATACCGACGAACAGGACAGGGGGTTGGCGCAGGCGGTGATCCACATGGCCCGTATTCTGGGTTGCGATACGGTGGCGGAAGGGGTGGAGCGCCCCGAGCAGGTGGCCCTGCTGCGGGCCATGGGTTGCACCCAGATACAAGGCTACTGGTTTTCACCGCCGCTCCGGCCCGAGGTGTTTATTGACTATTGCCAGGAGCAAAACGGGTAAACCCTTGTAGGCCCCACATCAGTGGGGCACTCGAGGGACAAGGAATCTAGTGCAGGCAGATTAGCCCGGCGAAAGCCGGGCCCGTCTGTTACACCAGCCAGAAACCCGCGGCCAGCAGGGTGACCAGGGCGATGGCGCCGCCGATCAGGGCATAGGGCAGCTGGGTCAGGGCGTGATCCATGGTGTCGCAACCGGCGCCCTGGGCCGAGAGCACGGTGGAGTCACTGAAGAAGCAGGCGTGGCTGCCAAAGGCCGAGGCCGACAGCAGTGCACCCACCACCAGCGGCATGGGCACGTCCATGGCCTGGCCCAGGGGCACTACGATGGGCAGGGAGATCACGAACACGCCCCAGCTTGAGGCGGTGCTGAACACCACCGCGGCCATGACCACAAACACCACGGCGGGCAACAGCGCCGGCGTCAGCAGCGGTGTGACCGTGTCGATGATGTAGCGGGTCATGCCCAGCTGATCGTTGACCTCCTTCAGAATGAAGCCGGCGCACACGGTGGCCAGCGGATACAGCATCACCTTGAAGCCGTCCAGGGTTGCCTCCACCTGCTGCTGAAACGACAGCAGCCGCTGCACCGAATAGAGCACCATGGTTACGCCCAGGGCCACCAGCACGCCCTTCAGCAGATCGATGTCGTAATACACGCTGGCCAGTACCAGCACCGCCATGGGTAGCAGAAAGTTGGTCAGTCCCAACCAGCCGGGCACGCTGCGCTCGGGGGCGGGCGTTTCTTCGTCCTGCCAGCCATTGGGCACCGGCTGACCGCCCTGAGCACGGGCCTCGGCCTTCTTCATGGCGCCTAGATCCGGCAGCTTGCGTGCGGCCACCAGTGCCACCACCAGCAGCGCCGCCCAGCCGTAAAACATCCAGGGAATGCTGGCCACATAGAGAGACATGCCCTGGCCGCTTTCGGTGGCGCCGGCGTCTTCCAGCAATGAGGCGAAAAACACCGCCCAGGTGGATACCGGCACCAGAATGCAGATGGGGGCGGCGGTGGAGTCCACGATATAGGCCAGTTTTTCCCGAGAGATATGAAAGCGGTCGGTAATGCGCTTCATGGATGACGATACCGCCAGGGAATTGAGGTAGTCGTCGATAAACACCACCAGCCCCAGGCCGACCGTGCCTACCATGGCGCCTCTGGGAGACTTGATAAGCCGGGTCATGACGGCGCCAAAGCTGTGCACGCCACCGCCCCGGGCCAGCAGGTTGATAAGACCCCCCATCATGCCGCACACCAGGATCAGCCAGGCGATGGTTTCGTCCATCATCACCGCCAGGGTGACGTCCGCCAGCGGGCTCACCAGGTTGGCCGGGTCAAGCAGCAGCAGGCCAAGCAGGCTGCCCGCCAGCAGCGACTCCACGGTTTTGCGGGTGAGCACCGCCATGGTGATCACCAGCGCCGCCGGCAGCAGGCTAAGGGCACCGTAGTCGCTGCCTGATTCATGGGTAAAACCGAGCCAGGCAAAGGCCAGGGCGGCAATCACGGCCACCGCCAGGCCACGCCAGAGCGGTGGCCATTTGACACTGGGGGTAAGGGCCAGGGAGTTGGGCTGTTCCATCATCATCTTCCTTTTTTGGTCGAGGGGACGCCTGTGGGGGCGCTCTTTTATATCAATCCACCCGAAAAGCAAAGCGCCCCGGCTTGTTATGGTGTTATTGGCCGGGGCGCCGGTGCCGTCATCAGGCGTTTTTCAGCATCCATTCCAGTTCGATATCGGTAATGCGCTTTTCAAATTCGAGCAGTTCGTCCTGCTTGCAGATGCGGTATACCTCAACGAACTCCTCGCCCAGGTAGCGCTTGAGCGGCGTGTCGCCTTCAAGCCGGGCCAGGGCACTGCTCTGGCGGGTGGGCAGGGGCAGGCCTTCCTGCTCCAGGCCGTTACCCACCACCGGCTCCGGCAGCGGCAGCGTGTTGTCGAGGCCATGCAGCAGGCCGGCCAGCATGGTGGCCACCACCAGGTAGGGGTTGGCGTCGGCACCGGGCACCCGGTATTCAATGCGACGCGCCTCGTCGTCGCCGGCAGGAATGCGCAGCGCCACGGTGCGGTTGTTGTGGCCCCAGGACGCCTGCACCGGTACATACATGCCCGGCTGAAAACGGCGAAAGGCGTTCATGTTGGGAGCCAGCAGCGCCATGCTGTCGGGCATCAGATCCAGCATGCCGGCCAGCGCCTGCTGCAGCAGCGGGGAGTCCTCGCCCTGTTCATCGGCAAACAGGTTGTCACCCTGTTCGTCGGTCACGCTGATGTGCACGTGCAGGCCGCTGCCCGGGTGTTCCTCATAGGGCTTGGCCATAAAGGTGGCGTCCATCTCGTACTGCTCGGCCACCAGCTTGATCAGCCGCTTCAGTGCCAGCGCCTGATCGCAGGCGGCCAGCACGTCGCTGCCATGATGCATGTTGATTTCAAACTGACCCGGTGCCGCCTCGGCCACGGCACCGTCGGCGGGCAGCCCCTGCAGGGCGGCGATATTGTCGATGTCGGCGAGAATCTCCGCAAAGTTGTTGAGGTTGTCCACGGAATAGACCTGGCTGTAGGTGTCCCGCTTCTGGGTCAGCGGCGAGCAGGGGGGCTGCAGCCGACCCTGCTCGTCCCGGTCCCGGTCCACCAGGTAAAACTCCAGCTCCAGGGCGATTACCGGGGTCAGCCCGCGCGCCTTCACCTGCTTCCATACTCGGTTGAGTACGTTTCGGGGCTCCAGACCAAAGGGCTGTTCGTGTTCGTCCACCATGGTCAGCAGCAGCTGGGCCACGGTTTCCGCATCCGAGGCCGAGGGCACCAGGGTGCCGGCGATGGGATAGCAGGGCAGATCCGGCTCGCCGATGTCCTGGCCGATGCCGGTTTCTTCCACCACGTTGCCGCGAAAGTCCATGGCAAACACCGAGGCGGGAAAGAAGCAGCCGGCTTCAAGCTTGTCGAGGGCACTGATCGGCAGCCGTTTGCCACGAAAGATGCCGTTGAGATCGGTCAGTAAAACGTCCACATACTGGGTTTGGGGGTAGCGGGCAAGGTAGGCGGCCGCCTCCTGTTCAAAGGGAGTAAGGGCCGGCTCGTCGGCCGAGGGAAGGGTCGTTACCGTTGTATTCGCTTGCATGATTTCACCACCATGTGACCGTTAAAAATAATTTACGTTGATAACTTATGTGTGTTTATTATGTTTTGCAAGTGTTAAAAATTGTTGAGGTGAAAGCGGGCTGGTGCTAGGGTTTTGACTATATTTTTTACGGTGGCCGCGCGATAACGGCCAAGTGTTCAAAATTTAAAGCGGGTGAGCGAAGATGACAGCGGTTCATATATTTAACAAACCTTGGGTGGGGGTGATCCTGTGCCAGCAGCAGCTGGGGCCCCATGCCGGCCTGACCGTGCAGCAAAAATACTTGGACGCCATTACCGCCGCGGGGGCGGTGCCGGTGCCCCTGGTGCATCAGCTGGGCGAGGACGAGCAGGCCCTGGCGGCCATGCTGGCTCGCCTCGACGGCATTCTGCTTACCGGCAGCTACAGCAATATGGAGCCGCATCATTACGGTGAGCCCGGTGAGGAAGAGCACACCGATGTGGGTCGGGACCGGCTCAGCCTGCGGCTGATCGCCGCCGCCCGGACCATGAAGCTGCCGCTGTTTGGCATTTGTCGCGGTTTTCAGGAAATGGTGGTGGCCAGCGGTGGCAGCCTGCACCGGCGCCTGCACGAGACCGGCCTGTTTGCCGAGCACCGGGAAAACAAGGAACAACCCCTGGAGGTGCAATACGCCCCGGCCCACGACATTCAGCCCATGGCGGGCGGCCTGCTGGCGCAGCTGGCGGGCAGCGATGTGCAGAAGGTCAACTCACTGCATATGCAGGGGGCAAAAACCACCGGCACCGGTGTGCGGGTGGAAGCCACCGCTCCCGATGGCCTGGTGGAAGCCATCAGCCTGCCGGATCATCCCTTTGCCCTGGGCGTGCAGTGGCACCCGGAATGGCACAGCCGCGACGACGCCCTGTCCCGGGCGCTGTTCGATGGTTTTGTGGCCGCCTGCCAGCACTACGCTCAAGTGCGGGAGGCGGTATGAGCGCCGCTCAGGAACTGGCACCGGGCAGCCGGCTGGCGGACATTCGCCGGCGGCTGGGGCTCAGCCAGCGCCGCGTGGCCGAGCTGTCGGGACTGACCCACGGTGCCATTTGCACCATAGAGCAGGACAAGGTCAGCCCGGCGGTCAGCAGCCTGCAAAAACTGCTCAAGGTGTATGACATGTCGCTGTCGGAGTTTTTTGCCGAGCCGCAGGCACTCACCCGCAACAAGGTGGTCATTAACGAAGAGGAGCTGGTGGAGATCGGCAGCCAGGGGGTGTCGTTCAAGCTGGTGCACAACGGCAACCGTCAGCGGGCGCTGGGATTTCTTATCGAATGCTATGCCCCGGGCACCAGTACCGGCGGCCACCTCAAGCATCAGGGCGAAGAGGTGGGCACCGTGCTGGAAGGGCAAATCGAGCTGACGGTGGACGGCGAGCATTACCGGCTGCAGGCCGGGCAAAGCTATGTTATCGACACCGGGCTGCCCCATACCTTTACCAATACATCGGACCGGGAGTGCCGCATTATCAGCGCCCATACCCCGGCCAACCTGTAATCAAGGCGGAGACACATCATGGAGTTCAGAAACAAGGCTTACTGGCAGGCCGCAGCGAACAAACTGCAACCCGAGAGCCGGCTGTTTATTGAAGGAGAATACCGCGAGGCCATGGCCGGAGAGCGCTTTGCGGTAATCAACCCCGCCACCGATACCCCCCTTGCCGAGGTAAGCCGGGCCAGGGAGGCCGACGTCAACATGGCGGTGGTGGCCGCCCGGGCCAGTTTTGAGGCCGGCGCGTGGTCGCAGACCGCCCCCGCCGAGCGCAAGGCGGTGCTGCTGAGACTGGCGGAGTTGATGGAGCGGCACGCCGAAGAGCTGGCGCTGCTGGAAACCCTGGACACCGGCAAGCCCATTCGTCACAGCCTGCGGGACGACATTCCCGGCGCCGTGCGCTGCATGCGCTGGTATGCCGAGGCGGTGGACAAGATTTACGGTGAAATAGCCCCCACCGGCCCCGATGCCCTGGCCCTGGTCAGCCGTGAGCCCATTGGTGTGGTGGCCGCGATCGTGCCCTGGAACTTTCCACTGTTGCTGACCTGCTGGAAGCTGGGACCGGCGCTGGCCGCCGGCAATTCGGTGATCTTGAAGCCGTCGGAAAAGTCGCCGCTGTCGGCTCTGCGTCTGGCCGCACTGGCCAAGGAAGCCGGCCTGCCCGATGGCGTACTCAACGTGCTGCCCGGTTTCGGCCACGAGGCGGGCAAGGCCCTGGCCCTGCATGAGGATGTGGACTGCCTGACCTTTACCGGCTCCACCGGGGTGGGACGGCTGCTGATGGAATACGCCGGCCGTTCCAACATGAAACGGGTATGGCTGGAAGCGGGCGGCAAGAGCGCCAATATCGTCTTTGCCGACTGCCCGGATCTGGCGAAAGCCGCCCGGGCCTCGGCCGCCGGCATTTTCTACAACCAGGGCCAGGTGTGTATCGCCGGCACCCGGCTGCTGGTAGAAAGCAGCATCAGGGACGCCTTTATGGCCGAGCTGAAAAAGGCCGCCGAGGCCTTCAAACCCAAGGATCCGCTGGATCCGTCTTCCACCATGGGCACCTTGATTGACAGCGATCACCACGGCAGCGTGTGCCGCTACATTGCCGAGGGCCTGGAAGAAGGCGCCGTGCTTGGCCTGGACGGCCGGGATCAGGCCGGCAACTTCATGGGACCGACCGTGCTGGAGCAGGTCAATCCGCACATGGCGGTGGCCCGGGAAGAGATCTTCGGACCGGTGCTGGCGGTGACCACCTTTGAACGGGAAGAGGATGCCGTGCAACTGGCCAACGACAGTCAGTACGGCCTGGGCGCCGGCCTGTGGACCTCGGATCTGCGTCGGGCCCACCGGCTGGCGCGCCGTCTCAAGGCCGGCTCGGTGTTTATCAACAATTACAACGACGGCGATATGACGGTGCCCTTTGGCGGCGTCAAGCAAAGCGGCAACGGCCGCGACAAGTCATTGCACGCCTTTGACAAGTTTACCGAACTCAAGACCACCTGGCTGGCACTGGATTAAGGGAGCATTTACATCATGGAACACGTCAACAGCTACTACGCGGCCACCGCCAACGAACACGCGCCCTGGCCGCAACTGACCGAAAACATACAGTGCGATGTGTGTGTGGTCGGGGGCGGCTACACCGGCCTGTCTACCGCCCTGTTTCTGACCGAGGCGGGCTTTGATGTGGTGCTGCTGGAGGCCGGCCGCATCGGTTTTGGCGCCAGCGGCCGCAACGGTGGCCAGCTGGTCAACTCCTACAGCCGTGATATCGACGTGATCGAATCCCGCTATGGCGCCGATACCGCCCGCATGCTGGGCAGCATGATGTTTGAAGGCGGCGACATTATTCGCGAACGCATTCAGCAGTACGACATTCGGTGCGACTTCAAGCCCGGCGGCATTTTCGCCGCACTGAACAGCCGGCAGTTGCATGAGCTGGAAAGTCAGAAGGGCAACTGGGAGCGCTACGGCCACGACGGCCTCGAGCTGCTGGATGCCGAGGCGGTGGCCCGGGAGATCGACTCAACGCGCTATGTGGGCGCCCTGCTGGATCACCGCGGTGGCCACATTCACCCCCTCAACCTGGCGCTGGGCGAGGCAGAAGCCATTCGCAAGCTGGGGGGGCGCATCTTTGAACAGTCGGCGGTCACCAGCCTGACATACGGCGATCCGGCCGTGGCAAAAACCGACAAGGGCAGCGTCAGCGCCAACTTCATGGTATTGGCGGGCAATGCCTACCTCGGCAACCTGGAGCCCAAGCTGTCGGCCAAGGCCATGCCCTGCGGCACTCAAATCGTCACCACCGAGCCGCTGAGCGAAGAGCAGGTCAGGCGCCTGATCCCCAACGGCTACTGTGTGGAAGACTGCAACTATCTGTTGGATTACTATCGGCTCACCGGCGACAACCGGCTGCTCTATGGTGGCGGCGTGGTCTATGGCGCCCGGGATCCGGACGACATCGACCGCCTGGTGTTACCCAAACTGCTGAAAACCTTTCCGCAGCTGGAAGGGATCAAGGTGGATTACCGCTGGACCGGCAACTTCCTGCTGACCCTGTCGCGCCTACCCCAGTTTGGCCGGCTTGAGCCCAACGTGTATTACATGCAGGGCTACAGCGGCCACGGTGTGACCTGTACCCACCTGGCGGGACGCCTGCTGTCGGAAGTGCTGAAAGGTCAGGCCGAGCGTTTTGACGCCTTTGCGCGCCTGCCGCACCTGCCGTTCTTCGGTGGCCGCCGCTTTCAGGTGCCCTTCAGCGCCATGGGCGCCGCCTACTACAGCCTACGGGATAAGTTGGGGGTGTGACCCCTATCGGGGGAGCCGGAGGCTGGAAGAGAATACGTAGGTTGGCGATGAGCGAAGCGAATCCCAACATATGAGCCGACGGCTGAAATGTTGGGACTCGTGCCTCGTCCCAACCTACCACTTCTGCGCTCCACGTTTACTCAGTTGGCCAGCAAGGTATCGGTGCGGGCCGCCATAATAAAATCATTGCGGTGCAGGCCATTGATGGCGTGGGTCCACCAGGTCACGGTGACCTTGCCCCATTCCAGCAAAATGGCCGGGTGGTGAAACTCGCTTTCGGCAAGCTCCGCCACTTTGTCGGCAAAGGCCCAGGCCTGCTTGAAGTTCTTGAATGTAAACTCTCGTTCCAGCTGCAGCACGCCGTCCCGGGCCTGAGGGGTCCAGTCGGGAATCTGCGTCATCAGTTCGGCCAGCTCGGCATCACTGACTTTGGGCGCATCGGCCCGGCAGGCCTCGCATTGTTGTTGGGCCAGTTGGGTCATGGGTTCTCCTTAAACGGCGGTTTGTTTGGGTGGAAAGGTGGGAGCAAACAGCCCCAGGGCCTGAGCCTTGCGCACCTCGGCCATGATGTCCATGTCGGCGATGGCAAAGAGATCGTTCAGGCTGTCCAGTACATAGTAGATGGGCTGCATGATATCGATACGATAGGGCGTGCGCAGCACATCCAGCATGTTAAAGGGGCGAAACTCGGGTTCGCTCGACGCAAAGGCATATTGGGTTTCGCCCGGCGATGACAGTATGCCGCCGCCATAAATGCGCCGTCCTTCGTGGGTATTGAGCAGGCCGAATTCCACGGTAAACCAGTACAGCCTGGCCAGAAAGCCACGTACCTTGGGGCTGGCCTCAAGGCCCAGCCGGCCATAGGTGTGGGTAAAGCGGGCAAAGGCCGGGTGGGTGAGCATGGCGCAGTGGCCAAACAGCTCGTGAAAGATGTCCGGCTCCTGCAGGTAGTCGAGATCTTCCCGCCGGCGAATAAAGGTGGCCACCGGAAACTGCCGGTCGGCCAGCAGCGCAAAGAAACGATCAAAGGAGATCAGCGCCGGCACTCGGGCCACGCGCCAGCCGGTGGCGGGCACCAGCACCTGGTTGATCTCCTCCAGCTGGGGAATGCGATGCCGAGGCAGGGTTAACCGTTCCAGTCCTGTAAGGTATTCGTTACAGGCGCGGTGCTGCACGCAGCCGAGCTGGCGTGCAATCAGGGTGTGCCAGACGGCGTTTTCTTCCTCCGTGTAGTGAATGGTGCCATCGGGCCCGGGCTTGCGGGCCACGTAGGTGGAGGCGTTCATCAATATGCCCTTCGTCAGCGTCATTTCGTTGCTTTTTAATCTAGAGACTCGGGCGGACGCTGAGAAGGGCGGTTCGGAAGTTGGGCTTTACGATGGTGTCAGCTTTGGTTTACGGCGGGCGTTGGCACGCCAAATACCTGCGACAGATAGGCCAGGTAGCCGGCGTCTTCACACATGGCCTTGCCCGGGCTGTCGGAGAGCTTGGCCACCGCCTGGCCGTTGCAGCGGGTCATCTTGATCACCATGCTCAGCGGGGCGGTCTCCACCACGTCGTTGGTGAGGTGGGTGCCAATGCCAAAGGCCGGTCGGCACTGGCCGGCAAAACGCAGGTACAGGTGCAGCGCCTTGTCCACGGTAAGGGAGTCGCTGTATACCAGCCGCTTGCCGAGGGGATCGATCTTCAGCCGGCGGTAATGGGCCAGGGCCTTTTCGGTCCAGACCACGGGGTCGCCGGAGTCGTGGCGCAGGCCGTCGAACAGTTTGGCGTAGTAGAGATCGAAGTCGCGCAAAAAGGCGTCCATGCCCACCACGTCGGTCAGGGCAATGCCGAGCCGGCCCCGATATTCGCCCACCCAGGCATCCAGGGCGGCTTTCTGGCTGTCGATAAGCCGGGGTCCCAGGGCCTGAAAGGCCTGCAGAAACTCGTGGGCCATGGTACCCATGGGCGGCCGGCCGATGAGGCGCGACAGCGCCAGGTTGCTGGTGCCGGAAAACTGCTCGGGCAACCCCTCGGCAAAGGCTTGCACCACTTCCTTGTGCCAGCGGCCGGAAAAGCGCCGGCGGGTGCCGAAGTCGGAAAAGCGAAAGCCTTCGGCCCCTTGGGTGCCGGCCACCTGGGCGATTTTTTGCTGCATTTTTTTCCGGGCATGCTGCCAGTCGGGGCTTGGGTAGTGATGGCGGCAAAACACCTCGCTGATAATGGCCAGCAGCGGCACTTCAAACAGGATGGTGTGCAGCCAGGGGCCGCGAATGACGAGTTCGAGCCTGCCCTCGATACACTCCAGCTGCACAAAGCGCCGATCCAGCCGGAACAGCCGCAAAAAATGAATAAAGTCGGGTTTGAGATAATCGAGGCCGGCCAGGTAGTCGAGCTCGTCATCGCTCAGTTGCAGGTTGCACAGGTGATCGATTTCCCGGCTGATGTCCTTCAGACAGGCGGAAAAGTCCACGTTCGGCGTGCGGCAGCGAAAGCGGTATTCCACCTCGGCCGCCGGGTGTTGATGCAGTACTGCCTGCATCATGGTGTATTTGTACAGATCGGTATCGAGCAGGGATTGGATTACGGGTTCAGTCATGGCCTTGCTCAAGCTCCTGGCTGTCGTGCACGAAGTGGGCGCCCAGCTGAATCATTTCGGCCATGGCGTGGCGGCTGGTGTCGTCGGCCACGCCACGAATGGCGGAGCGGTTGACCACCACGTTCATGCCGGCGGCGAGCAGCTGTTTGACGGTGTAGAATACGCAGTAATCGGTGGCCAGCCCGCCGACCAGTACGGTGTCGATATCGTTGCAGCGCAGGTATTCAATCAGCCCGGTACTCTGGCGTTCGTCCAGATCGTGAAAGCAGGCGCCGTAGGGGTGCATGTCGGGCTCCACCCCCTTCCACACAAAAAAGTCGTAGTCGGCCGGATGGGGCAAACCGTCGAGCAACTCAAACCCGCGGGTGCCGGGCACGGCATGCAGGGGCCAGCGCAGATCCATGTTGTCACCTGCTATTTTGCTAAAGGCGGGATGGGCGTCGCTGGCTACCCAGTGGGCGGCGGGGGAGTGGGCATCCTTGGAGCCCAGGCGATGGCCGGCAAAGGCGGCCTGGCGATTCAGCTCGTCGGCGATGCCGTCACCGCCTGACACCGGCAACTCATCGGGACAGACGGGGGTAAAGGTGTACTGGGCATCCACGTCCAGACTGGCTACCCTGTGTTTGGCGGGCAATTTCATGTGCCACCTCCTGTAAGTGACGGGCGGACAACGGGCACTGTGCAGCACCGTGTTTTTAATATTGTTTTGATTGAGTCTAAGGGTAATTTGGTTCAGTATCGCCCCCATTCGGGGTATTTCCCCCTCATTAGCCAAAGGTGACCATAATGAGCCAGCTCCACCAGCCAGAATACCAGCGTTTTATCGATCAGGTGAAAGCCGACAACATGATGTGGGGGCTTCGCTTCGGAGACGAATGGGTGGTGTGTGATTCCACCGAATTTCAGGATACCGAAGTGATGCCGCTGTGGTCCACCCGGGCCGAAGCCAGCGCGCAGTGTGTGGACGAGTGGGCCCAGTATGAGCCGTTTGAAATTACCCTGGCCGAATTCCTGGAAATCTGGGTGGAAGACCTGTCGGAAGACGGCGTGCGCATTGGCCCCAACTGGAATGAGGAGCTCGACGGCATCGAGCTGGACGTACTGGAAATGGTAAAAGACCTGGCCTGATCTTCCGCCGGCCTTCGCCAAAAAACGGCACTCGCAAGGGTGCCGTTTTTTTGTGCCTTTTGTCGGGTGCAACTAGAGTGTGAAAGGCGATATTCACAAGGCAAAGGAGAAGCGCAATGAGCAAGTTGCTGGTGTTGTATCACTCCATGTACGGCCATATCGAAACCATGGCCAATGCGGTGGCAAAGGGGGCGGCTGAGGTGTCCGGGGTTGAGGTCACCATCAAGCGGGTACCGGAAACCATGGATGCACAGGCGTTCAAACAGGCCGGAGGCAAGGTGGATCAGCAGGCGGAAGTGGCCAGCCCCGCCGAGCTTGCCGATTACGATGCCATCGTCATTGGCACGCCCACCCGCTTTGGCAACATGAGCGGCCAGATGCGCAATTTCTTCGATCAGACCGGTGGACTCTGGGTCAACGGTGGCCTGGTGGGTAAACTGGCCAGCGTGTTCAGCTCCACCGGTACCGGTGGCGGTCAGGAAACCACCATCACCAGCACCTGGATCACCTTGGCCCATCACGGCATGGTGATCGTGCCCATCGGCTATGGCGCCCCCGAACTGGCCGATATTTCCCAGGTGGGCGGCGGCACTCCCTACGGCGCCAGCACCATCGCCGGCGGCGACGGCTCGCGCCAGCCCGATGAACGGGAGCTGACCATCGCCCGCTATCAGGGCAAAACCGTGGCCGAGCTTTCAAAAAAGCTGTTTGGGTGAGTTACAGCGCCCAGCTAAGCCGCTGCCAGCCCCGTTCGGTGGCCAGGGCATTGAGGGTCTCGTCACCGTTGATCACCGCGGCTTCATCCACGTATTCCAGCAGCGCCAGATCGTTGAGCGAGTCGCTGTAGCCATAGCAGAAGCCGGGCTCGATGCCCTGCTCCCGCAGCCAGTGGCCCAGACGCACCACCTTGCCCTGCTGATAGCTGAACACGCCGGTGGGGCGGCCGCTGTAGCGGCCGTCTGCTATTTCGGTCTGCACGCCAATGGCATCCTGCACGCCCAGCCGTTGCGCGATGGGCCTGACCAGGTGCTCGCCGGTGGCGGAGATCACCAGGCAGTGGTGTCCCTGGTCACGGTGCCAGTTGAGCCGCTCCCGAGCCTGGGGATAGACGATGGGCATAATGCAGTCGCTGATGAAGGCTTCTACCAGGGGGGCCAGCTCCGCCGGGCGGCGACCTTCCAGCGGCGACAGGGTCAGGGTCATGTAGGCGTGCATGTCCATGGTGCCGCGATAGTAGTTCTCCATCAGCCGGCGTTCTTCCGCCAGCAATGCCTCGCTCGCCAGGCCGTGCTCTGCCAGAAAGCTTAGCCACAGGGTGGCGGAGTCGCCGGCAATCAGGGTTTCGTCGAGATCAAAAATGGCCAGGTTCATCAGGCAACCTCTTTTAGTTCATGTTGGGGCAACAGTAGCTCCACTCGAGTGCCGGCGGCCAGCAGCGAAGCCGGTCCCCGGTTAAGGGCGTCCACGTCCAGGGTGGCGTGCTCCAGGCGCATACGGTAGCGGATCACGTTGCCCAGCAGCTGGTGGTGCTCCACTTGTGCCGGCAGCGGTGCCGTCATCATTTGGCCATAGTCCCGGCCCGCCTCCCGAATGTAAATGCTCTCGGGGCGAATGGCCAGCCGGCCCTGAATATGCAAGCCGAACAGGGCCCTGGCCTGCTGCGGGTCGAGCAGGTTGTAGCTGCCCATAAAGCCCGCCACAAAGTCGTTGGCCGGGTGGGTATAGACGGTTTCGGCGGTGTCGGCCTGAACGATGCTGCCCTTGTTCATGACAAAGATACGATCCGACATGGTCAGTGCTTCTTCCTGATCGTGGGTCACGAATACCGTGGTGAGCTCAAGCTGTTGCTGAATGCGCCGAATCTGCTCGCGCAGTCGCTTGCGAATGGGCGCGTCCAGCGCCGACAGCGGCTCGTCCAGCAACAGAATGCGCGGTTGCACCACCAGCGCCCGGGCCAGGGCTACCCGCTGGCGCTGGCCGCCGGACAGCTGGCCGGGATAATGGCGTTCGCGTCCTTCCAGGCCGACCAGCGCTACCGCTTCCGCCACCCGCTGGCGTACCTCGGCATTGGCGAGTTTCTGGGTACGCAGGCCAAAGGCAATGTTGCCGGCCACGGTCAGATTGGGAAACAGGGCATAGCTCTGAAACACCATGCCAATGCCCCGCTTTTGGGGCTTGAGGTGGGTGATGTCTTCGCCGGCCACGCGAATATGGCCCCGGTCGGGGCTGGCCAGGCCGGCCAGGCTGCGCAGCAGGGTGGACTTGCCGCAGCCCGAGGGGCCAAGCAGGGTGACCAGCTCGCCCCGGCGAATATCAAAGTTAATGTCGCTGAACACATGGGTGTCGCCAAAGGACTTGGCGAGATGGGCAACTTCCAGATAAAACATCAGGCGCTCCGGGATTGCAGACGCAGCGCCACCCAGGTGGCGATGCCGATAAACAGGAAATAGGACATCACCATGGCGCTGGTGAAGTGACCGCTGGTGGTACGCTGGCTATACAGGTACACCTGCAGGGTTTCAAAACGGGTGCCCACCAGCAGGTTGGCAAACACGAACTCCCCAAACAAAAATGAGAACGCCAGAAACAGGGCGCTGAGCAGGCCGTTGCGCAGGTTGGGCAGCACCACCTGCAGAAAGGCCTGAGTGGTGCCGGCCCCCAGCAGGTGGGCGGCGTCCATCAGATCGGGCAGATTGACCGCCTCCAGATTGTTGGCCAGGGCCCGGTACATAAAGGGCAGGCTCAGGGTGAAATAACACAGCACCAGAATCCAGGGGGTGCCCACCAGCGGCAGCGGGCCGCCGGCGTACAGCTGCAACAGTCCCACCGATGACACCACAGGCGGCACCGCAAAGGGCAGCAGCACCAGCAGGTTCATCAGCCCTTTCAGTTTCGGAAAGTAGTAAAACACCACGAACAGCACCGGCAGGATCAGCACCAGGCTGAGAAACAGGGCCGCCAGGCACACCAGCAGCGAGCGGCCAAAGGCGGCCAGAAAGCGGGTGTCGGTCCATAGCGAGACATACCAGTCGGCGGTGAAGCCTTGCGGCAGAATATGGGCGCCCCAGTGTTCGGCCAGGGAATAGGCCAGGGTAATGACGATGGGGGTGGCCAGCACGGCCATCAGGGTCCACACCGTCAGGCGCGCGAACAGCGGAGATTCAGACATAACGACTCCGGGCAACAAGCCAGTGGTTGATGGCGGTTACCAGCACCAGCAGCGCCATCAGCAGCAGCGACAGGGCGGCCGCCAGCTGAGGCTCAAGGAAGATGTCTCCCGCCACCAGGCCGGCGATTTGAATGGTCACCAGGTTGTAGTTGCTGGTCATCAGGGCATAGGTGCTGGCATAGGCGCCCAGGGCATTGGCCAGCAGAATGATAAAGGTGCCGAGCAGGGCCGGGCTCAGCACCGGCAGCACCACCTTCAGCCAGTAGCGCACCGGGCCGGCGCCCAGCAGTGCGGCGGCATCGCGCCAGTCGTCGCGCACGGCATCAAAGGCCGGATACAGCAGCAGCACCGCCAGTGGCACCTGAAAATAGGTATACAGTACCAGCAGGCCGGTGCGGGAATAGAGCTGGAACTGCTCGGCCAGCCCCAATTGTTGCAGCAGCAGGGTGAGGGCGCCGTTCATGCCCAGCAGCACGATAAAGGCAAAGGCCAGGGGCACGCCGGTAAAGTTGCTGGCCATGGTGGTGAAGGCCACCACGGCGTTTTGCAGACGCCCCGGTACTTGGCGCAGGGCCGCCGTTCCCAGGGTGGCGATGGCCAGGCCTGCCAGGCTGGACCAGAACGCCAGATCCAGGCTGTTGGCAAAGGCCTGGCGATACCAGGGAGAGCTAAGGATCTCGCGAAAATTGGCCAGGCTCCAGTCGCCGGCCACCTGAAAACCATTGATTGCCACCCAGCCAATGGGGGCGAGCTGAAACAGCGCAAACACCAGGCCAAAGGGCAGCAGCAACAGCAGCGGCAGACGCCGCCGCCGGGATGAAGGGCGCGCCACCGGTGGCACCTTCAGGCCGGCGGGCGCCGCCTGCAGGCGCTGAGCCGGCCGCAGGGCATGGTCGTTCATGACAGCAACTCCTTGCACAGGGGCTTGTCGTGTTCAATGCCCAGCAGGCTGGCCACGGTGCCACACAGCTCGGTCTGGCGCGGATGGGCGTGGCGGTCGTGACTAAAGGCCGAGCCCAGCACAAACAGGGGCACTTCGCGCTCTTCCGGCAGGGTGCCGCTATGGCTGCGATCCCGGTTCATGCCGTGATCGCTGGTGATCAACAACTGGTAGCCCTGCTCCAGCCAGCGCGGCACGTAATCGGCCAGCAACAGATCAAAGCGACGGGCGCTGTTGCGATACTGGGGCGAGTCCAGGCCAAACTTGTGACCGGCGTCGTCCACGTTCATCGGGTGGATCAACAGCAGATCGGGATCCGCACGCCGGCGCAGCCACTCGGCATCGAGCAACAGGTGGCTGTCGGGATAATCGTCCTGGTGGTAGAACACGCCGTGTTGAATGGGCAGGTTGTTGTCGGCGGTAAAGCGGTCCTGTACGGCATCATAGGGCGCCCGATTATAGAGCTCGCTCACCCAGTGATAGGCCGCCGCCGCCGTGGTACGGCCGGCTCCTTGAGCCAGATGAAACAGGCTGGTTTCCCGGCTCAGTCGCACGACATTGTTGTGTACCACACCGTGATCCACCGGGCGGGTGCCGGTCAGAATGGTTTCATACAAGGGTCGCGACAGGGCCGGCAGCTCGCACTGCAACTTGTAGCCGGTGGCGCGTCCCGCCTCGGTCATGGCCAGCAGGTAGCCCAGGCTGTGCCGGGCTACCTCATGGGCCAAACCGTCAATGATGATCAGTATGACCTTGTTCATGCTTACCTCTGTTGGTGGATCAGCACCTGAGACTGCCATTGGCGCGGCAGGCGCTTGGTGCTTTGCTCCCAGGTGCCAAAGTCTTCAATGGGGCGGGCCTTGGCATACATGTCGTTGGGCAGCAGCTGGGCCTGCACGTCCTCGGGCAGGGCCACACTGGTGCGAATGGGGCGGGCATAGCCTCGGGCCAGGTTGATCTGGCCGGCATCACTGAGAATGTATTCCCGCGCCAGCTTGGCGGCATTGGGGTGCTTGGCATACTTGTTGATGATGGTGGCGTAACCGGAGATCAACGAGCCGTCTGAAGGAATCACCACGGTAAAGCGGTCGCGGTCGATCTGATCCCGGTAATTGAGGGCGTTGAAGTCCCACAGCACGGCCATTTCAATCTCGCCCTTTTCCAGGTTGGCGATATTGACATCCACCGGTGACAGTCGGCCCTGTTTGGCCAGATCCGCAAACAAGTCCAGCGCCGGGCTCAGGTCTGACTCATCGCCACCCATGGCAAAGGAGGCGGCCAGAATGGCGCTGTTGGCCTGGGCCGCCACGCCCACATCACCCACGGTAACCTGATAGTCGCCGTCGCGCAGGTCTGCCCAGGAGGTGGGTACCTTGTTTACCAGCTCGTTATTGACGATAAAGGCGATGGTGCCGGTGTAGCCCAGCATCCAGTGGCCGTCCTTATCCTTGGCCCACTCGGGAATGTCGTCCCAGGTGGTCGGTTTGTAGGCCTGGGTCACGCCCTGCTGTACGGCGATGGGAGCAAAGGCGGCGCCCACGTCACCGATATCGGCGGTGGCGTCTTCCTTTTCGGCGGCGAACTTGGCGATTTCCTGGGCCGAGCTCATGTCGGTGTCCTGGTGCTTGAGGCCATATTGGTCACCCAGATCCCGCCAGGTGTCCTTCCAGTTGGCCCAGCTGTCGGGCATGCCGACGCTGTAGACCTGGCCTTCGGCCCGGGCTTTGCTTTCCAGTTCGCTGAGGTCGGCGGCCTGGGCAAGGGTGCCCAAACCCAGGGTAATCAGACTTGCGGTGAACAGCTGTTTCATGAGTGTCTTATCCTCTGGACTAGGTCAGGTTCGAGACTCATGCTAGGCAGGCTTGATGACAGTAATGAGTCAGTCATGCGACACTTGCATGGCAGTTTTGCGGTGTTTTGCTGAAGATGTCGGCTAATATTGTCATGTTAGTGTCACTTTTCTCGATCATGCTTGAGCTCATTCGTCTCTGGAACAGTCCAGGCATTTTCTTGAACACGACCACCCTGATCATCGATACCCTGCGTCGGCAGATCGCCGGCGGCTGCCTGGCTCCCGGCCACAAGTTGCCCGCCGAGCGGGAGCTGGCCGTGCTGTTTGACACCACCCGCATTACCGTCAAGGACGCCCTCTCCATGCTGGAAGCCGAAGGGCTTATCTACCGGGAAGAGCGGCGCGGCTGGTTTGTGTCACGCCCGCGGTTGATATACAACCCGGCCACCCGCTCCCATTTTCACGAGCTGGTGCACAGCCAGCAGCGTACCGCCGAGACTCGAGTACTGGCCTGCGAGGCGGTAGTAGCCCCCGGCGAGCTGGCGGCGGAAATGGGGCTGGCACCGCTCAGCCGGCTGATCCGCATCTGCCGGGCCCGGCGCATTGACGAGCGTACCGTGCTCTATGTGGAGCATTTTCTGCGGCCCGAGTTGTTTCCGGGCATCGAACAGCAGGATCTGAGTCGATCACTGACCGAGCTTTACCGACGGAAATACGGTCTGGAATATGGCCGCTCGCGCTTTGATATTTGCCCCACGGCGGCGCGAGGAGAAGCGGCTGGGGTGCTCAATCTGGCCCAGGGCAGCCCGGTGCTGGCGGTAAGCCGCATCAATTACGATCAGTTTGATCGAGTGATCGATTGCGATCGCGAAGTCTGGCGCCATGACGCCGTGCGCATTCGCGTGGAAAGCCGGGGGGAGCCACGTACTATCCTGCCGAGCACGGCTTGCCCATAACGCTCGTCGGGCAGGAGATGCGGTGTCGATGAAAGGGCGTGCAGGACGGGGACGAAAGGCGTAATATTCACCGCCCGTTTTTTACCCTCTTGTATACCCGCCGGCATGAATGACGGCAATCAAGGTGTAATGGCGATTGGACGCGTATGGATTTGAGGCCTAAAATTAGGCTTCGAACGTGTCCATCTTTTTATACTTTCAGCGTCATTATTGAGGCGAATTCACACGTTATGCTGTCACTTGCCCTAGCTGTTGAACACTTGCCCCGAGAGGCCGCCCTGATGAGCGAGCCGGGCTTGCACTGGCTGTCACTGACCAGGCGGGACGACATGCTGTTGCTGGCCGCCGGCCTGCTGGCGGCCTCGCCGGCGAGCCAGAGCACCACCTTGGTGTGTGCCGGTGACGAGCAGGAAGAACTGCTGGCCATGATTCCCGATGCGGCCGGCCCCGACGAAATGTCGCTTTTCTCCCTGGCGCCGGGCCGGCGTGGCGCCGATCTGAAATGGCTGATCAACGAGCTGGGGCGCAGTGGCGTCAGGTCCGGCGTGCTGATGCTGGTGCTGCCGGCGACTCGAGTCACATTAGCCGAATCCCGAAGGCGGGCGTGGGCGTTGTCGTTGCAGGACTGGGCCTGCCGGCGTGGGCTCGTCATGCTGGTGCTGTGTCATGGCCAGGAGCAGGTACTGCCGACCTCCCTGGCCGGACGGGTGAACGGTCTGTTACGGTTGGAACGTAATGACGGCGGCATTCTGTTGCGGGTGGATGGCTGGCGCAATGCCCTCGGGTTGCTGGCCGGGGTCGATTACGACCTCATGCTTGACGCCGGCCGCTTTGCGGTGCGGCCGTCCAGTGTGGCTCTGCATGAATCTGCCCAGGATGAGGGGGGCACTCTGATTCAGCGTTCGGCCCTGGAGCACATGCCGGCCCCGGCGGCGGACTGGCGCGTGCTGGGTCCCGACGAGGATTTCTGGCAGCTGGCCACCACGGCGGGAGAAGGCACCCTGGTGATCGCCATTACCAGCAATGAGGAAGTGCCCGTCCTGGCGCGGCGCATTCACGCCCTGCGCCGTTTTCGCGGGCCCGGCTTCAGGCTGGCGATACGCAAGCTGCGTCCCTGCGTTCGGGATGCGGAACAGGAACTGCTGTTGCAGTGTGGCGCCAACCTGGTGATCCCTTATGGATTGTCTCATGCCCAGTTTCTGTCGTTGCTGCGCTGCCTGCCGGGGCAACGCTGGCAGCGCAGCCTTGTCGGCAACATAGAGCAATTGCTGCAGCGCTTTCAGCCCCCGTCCGCCTGCGGGCTGCTTAGCCCCAGTGAGTTTTTTCATCATGCCGACGGCGTGTTTCGGGCCGGCAGTGGCGAAATGAGCCATCAATTGCTGGCCTTGCCCCTGCGTCTGGGGCTGGATGCCTCATTGTGTCTGAGTCAGCTCAGCCTGCGCCGTCAGGGGGATCTGGCCTGTCTGCTGGACGATTGCTGCTACCTGTTTTTGTTCGCCTGTCCGGACGAGGCCAGGGAGGCGGCCCTGGCCAATGTCTTTCGTCTGCCCTGGCCTGAGTTGTTTCGCGAATGTCGCTCCCTTCCCGATACGGAAGTGCTGCCCAGGCAGCGCTTTGAGCAGGAGCGGCAGCCGCCGGAGCTGGAGCACGAGCCCCCGTCGAGGCCGGCTGTCGCCGCCAAACAGCGCCATTTTGGCCGGCGTCCGGTACACCTTAACCTCAGGGGGCAGTAAATGTATTCTGATCTGTGGTTACTGGTGCTGGTGAATTCATTGTTGGCGCTGCTTCTGTGGTGGACGTTGTCGCGTTGCGGGCGCGGGCTGTTTGCCTTGCTGCGGCGGTGCCGGCCCAATCGTTATCTCAGGCACAGGGGCGTGCGACGAGTGAAGAAAAGGGAGACCGGTCATGAGTGATACCGAGGCTCGGGCCGTGCCGGCATGGCGTGGCCTGGGGCACTGGAATCTGTATTTTATGGGCAAGTTGCTGCTGCTGTGGCTGGGTTATCTGAATCTGCAGCCGGTGCCCAATCTGGCGCTGGCGGCCTTTTTATTGCTGCCGCTGCCGGGAGCGTGGCTCCGTCTCCTGCGACTGCTGCTGGCCCTGCCCTTGGCACTGGCACTGTTCTATCAGGACAGCTGGCTGCCTCCCTTTGCCCGTTTGCTGGCCCAGCCCGGTGTGACCGATTTCACCTGGGCCTATCTACTGGAGCTGGCGGGCCGCTTTATCAACTGGCAACTGTGTGGCCTGTTGCTGGCCATGGTGGTGGCCTATGTCTATCTTCAGGCCTGGGTTCGCTTTACCACTCTGACCCTGGCCGGCCTGGCCTGGCTGGCGTTGCAAGCCATGACGGGCGTAGCGCCGAGCATACCGATGGCGCCGGCCGTAACGGCAACCTCCGTCGATGCGCCGGTGCGCACTCAGGATGAAAAGCTGCAGCACTTTTACCGTACCCAGCAGCGGTTGCAGGTGGATTTTCCGGCCTCGGCGGGCACGCCGGCCCCCTTTGATCTCTTGCTGCTTAATATCTGCTCCCTTGGCTGGGACGATCTCGACGCCGTGGGCCTGAGAGACCACCCCCTGCTTGCGCGCATGGATGTGATTTTTGATCGTTTCAATACCGCCACCTCCTACAGCGGCCCGGCGGCCATTCGCCTGTTGCGGGCCGGCTGTGGACAGGGGAGCCATCAGAGCCTGTTTGAGCCGGCGCCACAGCAGTGCATGCTGATGGACAACCTGCGCAGCCTGGGTTTTGGCACCGATCTGGCCCTGAACCACAATGGCCGCTTTGACGATTTCCTCGGGGAGGCACAGCGTCAGGGTGGGCTGGCACAGCCCGTGGTGGAGCAACAGGGAATGTCACGCTACCTGATTGGCTTTGACGGTGCGCCCATTCGGCGGGATGGAGAAGTGCTTGGCCGCTGGTGGCAGCAACGCCTGCAACGGGACGGGCAGGCCAGGGTGTTGTACTACAACTCCACCACGCTGCATGACGGCAACCGCCGGATCCTGGCGGATGGCGGCACTCAGCCGGCGAGTTACCGGGAGCGAGTACAGGCACTGTTTGGTGATATTGAGCAGTTTTTTGAGCGCCTGGAGCGTAGCGGACGACCCGTAATGGTGGTGCTGGTGCCGGAGCACGGGGCCAACCTGCGCGGTGATCGCATGCAGATTTCGGGCATGCGCGAGCTGCCAGTTCCCGCCATTACCCATGTACCGGTGGGCGTGAAGCTGTTCGGCATGGGTGATAATGCCGCCGGTCCGTTGCGCGTGGAACAGGACAGCAGTTACCTGGCGCTGGCCGAGCTGGTGGCCCGGCTTTATCGGCAACGGGTGACCGAGGGGGGGCAGGTAGACCTGCCCAGGCTGCTTGCAAATCTGCCCGCCACCCCCTGGGTGGCGGAGAACGCCGGCAGCGTGGTGGTGCGGGAGCGGGACGCAACCTACATTCGGCTCAAGGAGGACGGCGATTGGCTACCCTACGCGGCAAAGTAAAGGCAGTGGAGAGATCGGCGGACGATACCCTTTATCTGCGCCGCCAGCTCGGTCAGTGGCAGCACCGGGATATTGCCGAGCAGCAGCGCCTTGATCAGGCCCTGCAGCGTTGGCCGTTGCTGGCCGAGCTTGCTTCAGCCGAGGCGGAAGTACAGCAACAGGAGGAGGCTGGCCTATGACCCTGCTTCGGCTGAATGGCATTCGTGGCGGCGTGGGGGTGACTTCGGTGCTGGCGGCCCTGGCGCAGGCATTGCACCGGCTCGGCCAACGGGTACTGCTGGTGGACCTGTCTCCCAACAATATGCTCGGGCTGCATTTCGAGTTGCCCTTTGCCCATGTCGATGGCTGGGCGCGGGGGGAGAACTGGCGGGAAAAAGCCCTGGAGCTGCAGCCGGGTCTGTGTCTGCTGCCTTATGGCAGGCTGGTCCGTGAAGAGCAGGAGCGCCTCGAGCTGTGGTTCAGGAATCGGCCCGGTGAATGGAACCGGCGCCTGTCGGGGCTTCGGGATGAGTTTGACTGGGTATTGTTTGACGCCCCTCAGGCGTTGCCCGGGCACGCCGAAAGCCTGGAGCCCGATCTGGATGTGCGGCTGATCCGCCCCGACATGGGCTGCCAGGTGCTGCTGCATCAGCAGCCCGAGCCGGAGTGGCTGTTGATCAACGGCCACGATCCCGCCAGCCGGTTACAGCAGGATTTGCTGTTGCTGTGGCGCCGGCAGTTTGCCGGTCGTTTGCTGCCGCTGGCGCTGCACCAGGACGAGACCATGGCCGAAGCGCTGGCCCACAAGCTTCCCCTGGGCACCTATGCCCCCCTGAGTGAAACCGCCGATCGCATTCACAGCCTGGCGGTGTGGTGCATGGGCAAACGGAGCCAGACATGCTGAGCCCGGCCCGTGCCTATGCCGCCCTGCGCCGGCGCGGATCCAGTCGGGTCACCGCCCTGTGGCTGACCGGCTGGCAGCTGTTGGCCTGGCTGCTCCTGCGCCTGGAGCAGCCGGCGTGGCGGTACCTGCTTAATGCGCGAGGGCTGGCACACCTTGAGCACAGGGCGCCCCGTCCGGGGGATCCGCTGCGCTACCTGATTCAGGGCGGTTGGCTGTTGCTGGTCAGGCCCAGGCCCGAGCGGGGCGTCAGCATACGGACGTGGCTGCGAAAAGGCCTGGCCTGGCTGCGACGGCGGCGGGAACAACAGCAACGCTGGTTGCGCAGCCGGCTGTTTCGTTCCCTGGCGGGCTCGGTGAGCGCGCCCAGGGCGGTGAGAAGCCGGGCCTGGTGGCGGGAGCGGGGGCGCAGCAAGCGCCGCCTGACCATTTGGGTCATTCTTGGGCTGGCCTTGATGCTGGCCCTGCTGGGCGTGACCCAGCCCTTTGATTACACTGCCCAGCTGCTGTTCGTGGTGGTGCTGTGGTCGCTGGCCATGGTGGTGCGCCGTCTGCCCGGGCGTTTTCCCACCCTGCTGATGATAGTGCTGTCGGTACTTATTTCTTGTCGCTACCTGTGGTGGCGTTACAGTTCGACCCTGAACTGGAATGATGGTCTGGATCTGGCCCTTGGCCTGACCCTGTTGCTGGCGGAGACTTACTCCTGGCTTATCCTGCTGCTGGGTTATGTCCAAACCTGCTGGCCGCTCAAGCGCCCGCCCGCCCCCCTGCCCGCAGATACGCGGCTGTGGCCATCGGTGGATCTCATGATTCCCACCTACAATGAACCACTGTCTGTGGTGCGTACTACCGTATATGCCGCCCTGGGTATCGACTGGCCGGCCGACAAACTCAATATCTACATACTGGATGACGGCAGGCGCATGGACTTTCGCCGCTTTGCCGAAGAGGCCGGCGTGGGTTATATCGCCCGTACCGACAATCGTCATGCCAAGGCCGGCAATCTCAACCACGCCCTGAAACAGACCAGTGGTGAACTGGTGGCCATTTTCGACTGTGACCATGTGCCGGTGCGTTCTTTTCTGCAACTGACCGCCGGCGGCTTCTTGCAGGACCCCAGGCTGGCGCTGGTGCAGACGCCCCATCACTTCTTTTCGCCGGATCCGGTGGAGCGTAACCTGGGGCTGTTTCGGCGCTCGCCCAACGAGGGCGAATTGTTCTACGGCCTGGTGCAGGACGGCAATGATATGTGGAATGCCACCTTCTTCTGCGGCTCCTGTGCCCTGCTGCGGCGCAGTGCTCTGGAAGAGATCGGCGGCATTGCCGTGGAAACGGTGACCGAAGATGCACATACCGCCCTGCGCCTGCACCGGCGGGGGTGGAATTCGGCCTATATGCGGATTCCCCAGGCGGCGGGGCTGGCCACCGAGAGCCTGTCGGCCCATGTGGGCCAGCGCATTCGCTGGGCCCGGGGCATGGCACAGATATTTCGTATCGATAATCCCCTGCTGGGCAAGGGGCTGACCCTGTTTCAGCGGTTGTGTTACGCCAACGCCATGCTGCACTTTCTGGCCGGCGTGCCCCGGCTGGTGTTTTTGCTGGCGCCCCTGGCCTTTCTGCTGCTGCATGCCTACATCATCTATGCGCCGGCCATTCTGTTGCTGCTCTATGTGCTGCCGCACATGATGCATTCCAGCCTGACGGCGGCGCGTATGCAGGGACGCTATCGCCGTACCTTCTGGGGCGAGGTGTATGAAACCGTACTGGCCTGGTACATCGCCCGGCCCACCATGGTGGCCCTGTTGGCACCTTCCAAGGGGGCATTCAACGTGACCGCCAAGGGCGGCTTGATGGAGCAGGCCCAGTTCGACTGGCGCATTGCCCGGCCCTACCTGGTACTGGCATTGCTGAACCTGGCCGGCCTGGGATTGGGGGTATGGCGCTTTATTTACGGTCCCGCTGCCGAGCAGGGCACCGTGGTGGTGACCAGTCTATGGGTGCTGTACAACCTGCTCATTATCGGGGCCGCCGTGGCCATCGCCGCCGAAACTCGCCAGGTACGGCAAAGCCCCAGAGTCAGGATGCGTTTGCCGGCCACCTTGCGCCTGCCCGGCGGGCACCTGTATTCCGGGGTGCTGCTGGATTATTCCGATGGCGGGGTGGCCATTCGCGTGCCCGGTGTGGCGGCGCTGACGACGGGCAGCGAAGTGTCCCTGCTGCTGCGACGGGGCGAGCGGGAACACGTGTTTCCCGGCGTGGTCAGCCGCTCCCATGATCATGTGCTGGGCATTCATTTTGCCCGGTTGAGCCGGGAGCAGCGTATCGATTTCGTGCAGTGCACCTTTGCCCGGGCCGACGCCTGGCTGGACTGGCTTGAGCCACGACGGGAGCGTCCCCTGCAGAGCCTGCTGGAGGTGTTTGCCGTCGGTGGCCGGGGCTATGCCCGGCTGTGGCGCTTTTTGCCCCGCCGGCTGCGTTTTGCATGCGAGCCCCTGCTGGCGCTGTTGCGCTGGCTTGGTTCCTTTTTACCGCGCTGGCCTCAGGCCAGAACCGATTCAGAACAACGAGAGTGGACAGCCTTATGAGCCGATTGCCGAGCCTGTTGATAACCAGCCTTGCCATGTTGTTGGCAAGCTCTGCCCTGGCCCAGGTGCCGTCCGATGCCGAGCGCGTGTCCACCTGGACGCAGAACCACGGCTTCGATCAGCTGGCCCAGAACCGGGATATGCTGTTGCGGGGCGTCAAGAACACGCAACAGATCACCTTTGGCCTGCGGCGGGATCGGCTGGCCAGGGACGCGGCATTGCAGTTGGCCTATACGCCGTCTCCGGCACTGCTGCCGACGCTGTCGCACCTGCGGGTGTACTTGAATGAGGTACTGATGGACACCCTGGTCATCGAGCCGGGCGAGCCGGGCCGGTTGGTCGAAAAGCGTGTTCGTCTGGATCCTCGCCTGATCACCGACTTCAATCAGGTGCGTATCGAGTTTGTGGGCCACTACCAGGATATCTGTGAAGATCCCGCCCACAGCGCCCTCTGGCTCAACCTGGCCAAAAACAGCCGGGTGGAGCTGACTGAGCAGGCTCTGGCCCTGAGCAATGACCTGTCTCACTTTCCGCTGCCCTTTTTTGACCGCAATGACAACCAGCCACTGCAACTGGACATGGTACTGGCCCGGGAGCCTGGCCCCGCCGAGCTGCAGGCCGCGGGCGTACTGGCGTCCTATTTCGGCAGCCTGGCGGGCTGGCGCAGTGCCGGGTTTGAGGTGAGCTACGACAGCTTGCCGGCGGTGGGCCGAGGGCAGCCCCCCGGCCGTATTCTGGTGCTGGCGACCAATGAACGCAGGCCCGCCTTTATGCGTGACAACCGCCGCTTTCCCCCGGTCAAGGGGGCCGAAGTGCGGCTGATGGGTCATCCGGACGATTCCCTCACCAAGCTGCTGCTGGTGCAGGGAGAAGACGACGAACAGCTCGGCCGGGCAGTGCGGGCCCTGGCGTTGGGCGGCAAGCTGCTGCGGGGCGAGCGGGCGGTAATAGAAGAGGTGCAGCCGCTGGCGCCGCGTCAGCCCTATGATGCCCCCAACTGGACCCCCACCGACAGGCCGGTGCGGTTTGCCGAGCTGGTGGAATACCCCGGCCAGCTGCGTGCCAGCGGGCTGATTCCCGAACCCGTTGAGCTGACGGTTCGCCTGCCGCCGGACCTGTTCGTCTGGCAGAACGAGGGCATTCCGCTGCAAACCCGTTACCGCTATACCACGCCGTCGGCCGAGGATGACTCTCGACTCAATATCAGCCTCAATGGCGAGTTTATCGGCAGCCTGCCTCTGAACGGGGAACAGGGTAGCCAGCTGGAGCGGTTGCGTCTGGCGGTGACCGCCAATGAAACCACCAATGCCCATGATCGGCTGATGGTGCCATCGATAAAAATCGGCGCCCGCAATGTCATTCGCTACGACTTCAATTTCGCCACCACCTTTGGCAGTGCCCAGCCCGAGCGCTGCCAGACCACCCTGGTGGTGGACAGCCAGGCGGTGATTGACGAGAACTCCAGCATCGATTTCTCCGGCTATTACCATTTCAAGGCCATGCCGGATTTGTCGGCCTTTGTGCACAGCGGCTTTCCGTTCAGCCGAATGGCGGACTTGTCCGACACCATGGTACTGATGCCGGAGGCGCCCTCGCCCCTACTTACCGGGCTGATGCTGGACACCCTGGCCCGAATTTCGGCCCATACCGGTTACCCGGCCATGGCACTGCAAGTCACCCACAAGGCGGCCGAAGTGCGTGACCGTGATGCAGACTGGCTGGTCTTTGGTCAGCTGCCGGCCGGCATGGAGCAGGCGCCCAGTGCCAACCTGGAACCTTCGGCGGGCTGGCTGTTGCAGGCCGCCAACGCCACACCGGTACAGGCCGCTACCCCGCAGCGGCTGAACCAGGACAGCTTTGCCGCCGAGGCTCGAGTGACGGTGTCGGCGGCCGGTCCGTTGGCGGCCCTGGTTGGCATGGAATCTCCCTATGTCGCCGGACGCAGCCTGGTGGCATTGCTGGGCAATGGTGACCAGGACTATGAATTGTTGCGTCAGGCCCTGCACGATGAAGCACGGTTGGGCGATGTCTTTGGCTCACTTGCGCTGGTGCGGGAAAGCGGGGTGCACAGCCAGCTGGTGGGGGAACAGTATTTTGTCGGCTATCTGCCTTGGTGGCTGAAACTCTGGTACCTGCTGTCGCCGCACCCGGTGTGGCTGGCGCTATTGTCGGCGCTGGGTGCCCTGCTGCTGGCGGTATTGCTATGGCGCAGCCTGCGCTGGCTGGCGCATCGGCGTGAACTGGGCGACGAGGACTGAGTGATGAAGGCGGTCGTGCTGGCACTGCTGTGGCTGCTGATGCCCCTGCCGGCTTGGCCGGCCTGTGACTGGCCGTTGTGGCAGCAGTACAAGGCGGCCATGATGAGTGAAGACGGCCGCATTATTGATCATTCCTCTGCTCAGGCCATCACTACCTCGGAAGGGCAGAGCTACGGGCTGTTTTTCGCCCTGGTGGCCAACGACGCCACCGCCTTTGCCAGCCTGCTGAGCTGGACCCAGAACAACCTGGCCCAGGGGGATCTGAGCGCCCGGCTGCCGGCCTGGCAATGGGGGAGGGCCAGAGAAGGCGGTTGGCAAGTGCTGGATGACAACAATGCTGCCGATTCGGATTTGTGGATTGCCTATAGCCTGCTGGAAGCCGGACGACTGTGGCGACGGCCGGACTACACACGTCTGGGACGAGAGCTGCTGTGGCGTTCCGCGGCCCAGAGCCTGCGCCTGATGCCGGGGCTGGGGCTGGGGCTGTTGCCCGGTAACGCCGGCTTTGACAAGGCCCAGGGCTGGACGCTCAATCCCAGCTACCTGCCCTTGCCCTTGCTGGCGCGCTTTGCCGGCGAGTCGGTGGTGTGGCAGGACCTGGCCGCCAGCACGCGGCGCTTGCTGCTGAACTCGGCGCCGGCCGGGCTGGCGCCCGACTGGATCCTGTGGTCTGCCAACGGCCGGCCCGGTCCCGGTGAACTCGGCAGCTACGATGCCATTCGCGTGTATTTGTGGCTGGGACTGATGGCGCCGAGTGCCCCGGGACGCGCCGAGCTGCTGGCGCACTACGGCCCCATGCTGACGCTGACCCGGCAGGCCGGAGTGCCGCCGGAGCGGGTTAATGCGGCGACCGGCGCCGCCGAAGGCACCGGCCCGGCGGGTTTTTCCGCCGCCCTGCTGCCCATGCTGACGGCCGTGCCCGGGTTTGAAATGGTGGTGGCACGTCAGCGTGAGCGGCTGCGCCTCAACCCGCCGGCCCCTGATGCCTATTATGATCGCTCCCTGCTGTTGTTCGCGCTGGGCTGGGAGGAACAACGCTATCGTTTCGATGAACAAGGTCGATTACATGTGCCGTGGGAGGATTCATGCGAATAGGTATCTTGTCCAGTATCTGCCTGTTGATGGCTGTCCCGGCCGCCCTTGCTAAGCCTGACAACACCGCCGAGCAGCGTGTCTTGTTGCTGGAGCAATTGCGCACGGGGCAGGCGCTGTACCGGGATGACATGATTGAGAACGCGCTGAGGCGGCTGGCATTACTGGCACCTCAGGACGCCGACGTGGTGCTGGCTGGAATCGAGCTCAGCCTGCGGCGGGGTGATATGGAGCAGGCCAGGGCGGACTTGCAGCGACTGACTCAGGACGGCGATAACCCTCGGCTGCTGCGGCAGGCTCAGGCCATGGTCAATGCCCACGAAGGCGAAGGCCGGGCGTTGCGGCAACAGGCACAGCTGCTGGCGGCCAGTGGTCAGCCCGAGCAGGCCATGGAGCTCTATCGGCAATTGTGGGGTGACGAACCGCCCGGCCTGAACCTGGGACTTGAGCACTGGCGTACCCTGGCCAGCGTGGACGGACAGCGCCCCCAGGCGATGGCTCGGCTGCAGCAACTGGATGCGCGTTATCCTGGCAATCCCGAGTTGCGTTTGCTGTTGGCCAGGCTGTGGCTGGCGGAAGATAAGCCTCAGCCGGCACTGGCGCTGCTGGGAGAGCTGGCCGGCAACCCGACGGCGGCCAACCGGGCCGCCGAGCTGGAATACAACTACCTGGTCGAGCTGCCGGTCTCGGCGCAGAGCGAGGCTCTGTGGCAGCGTTTTCTCAGCCGCTATGAGGGCAGCAGTTACGAGGCCGGCGGACGGCGCCAGTGGCAGCAACAGCGGGCCTTGTTGCAGGATCCTGCCTGGCAGGACGGGCAGCGAGGCATTGCCCTGGCGCAACAAGGGCGCTACCACTCGGCCTTGCCCCGGTTGCGCCGGGCGCTGCAGGGCTATCCGCAAGATGCCGCCCTGCACGGTGCCCATGGCCAGACGCTGATCCAGCTGGAACGCTACGCCGAGGCTGAAGCCGCGTTGGGGCGAGCGGTACGGCTGGAGCAGGATGGCAGGGTTATCGCCAAGTGGCAGGAGCTGCACCGTTATGCGCAAAGCCTGGTGTGGCACGATCGTGGCCGGCAGGCGCTGGCCAGACAGGAGCCTGACCGGGCCCGGGGCGCCTTTGAGCAGGCACGACAGTTGCGTCCCGGCGACGTGCTGCCCTTGCTGGGTTTAGCCGATGTGGCCCTGACGCAGGGACACTGGGCCGAGGCCGAGCAACGGCTGGAACAGGCGCGTAAACTGGCGCCAAACGATGCCCGGGTAGTTTATGCCCTTACCGACTTTTATCGCCAAACGTCACCGAAGCGGGCCTTGGCCGTGCTGGAGTCTCTACCGGCCGGTGTCCGCCGGGAATACAATGATTTGGAAAACCGCCTCAGGCTGGAGCGGCTGGCGCAGGAAATTGAGCAGGCCAGGACAGGGGGGCGAACTCATGACGCCATTGCCTTGTTGCGCAAATCAATACAGATTGCCCCGCCTCAGCCATGGAAGGCTTATGAGCTGGCGACGTTGTTGTGGCAACAAGGGGATACCGAGGAAGCGACGGCGGTATTTCCCCCTTTGCTGCGTTCGCACGGAGACGATCCCCAGGTTCGCCATGCCCATGCCCAGTTTCTGGCGTCATATGACAACGATGAAGCCGCCCTTTCCAGTCTGCGACATATTTCTCCTGACGCCTGGTCTGATGGCATGCGTGAGCTTTTTGTTCGTCTTGAAGGAAGTCTGCGCCGGGAAAAGGCCACACAATTGCGTGAGCAGGGTCATCACGAACGGGCGCTGGCACTGCTGACGCAATCGGGAACGGTGGAAGATCACCTGTTGCAGGCCGGCTGGCTGATGGAAGACGGAAAATACCGGCAGGCACTGGCCCTGTATGAGCAACTGAGCCGCGAGCACCCCGATAATACCGAAGCCTGGCTAGGGGTGGCGGAAAGCCGGCTGGCGTTGCAACAGCCTGGCGCGGCTCGGCAGTGGCTGCAGGAGCATTCCCTGCCTAATGATGCCAGTGTGAACCAGCGGCGTCGCTATATCAACTTGCTGGTCGGCAGCGGTCAATCTCGGCAGGCGGAGCAGCTGATGGCAGGGTTGCTGGATGAGGCGCCGACGGACCCCTTACTGTTGCGGGATGCGGCCCGCCTGCAGCCCGTGCCAAACCGGGCCCTGTTGCTCTATGGGCGCGGGCTGGCAGCCACCGGGGAGCTGGCGCCCGATGCCCTGGCCCCCCTGGATGGGGCCGCCCTGACCCAGGCCAGCCGGGAACGAGCGGAGGATGACTGGCTGCAGCGCAGCCTGAAGCGGGAAGCGGCCGATCTTTACCGCCGGCAGAATGCTACCCTGCAAGTTCAGCATGATTTGGGCTGGCGAACCGACAATAACCCGGAAGGGGTTAATGATCTCAGTCTGAACACCACCATGGTGAGGGCCGAATGGCCCTGGGTGAACGGCCGGGCCTGGGTGCAGGCCGAGCACATCAGGCTGAATACGGGCTCGCCCGCCGCCGATGATCGTTTCGGCGCCTGTAATGCTGTGGGCAACTGTGCGACCGGCTCCCTCGATACCTCGGGCTCCGCACTGGCGCTGGGCTGGCAGGGAGAGGCGTGGAGCTGGGATCTGGGCCACACCCCCCAGGGGTTTGAGGTAAGCAACTGGCTGGGCGGGCTGAGCTACGCCGGCGACTGGCGCGATATTGGTTACAGCATAACGCTGTCACGGCGGCCCATGAGCAACTCTCTGGTGTCTTATGCCGGCGCGGTCGATCCCGTGACCGGCCTGAGCTGGGGGGGCGTGACCGCCACCGGCCTGACCCTGGGCCTGAGTCGGGATCAGGGAGGGAAGGACGGCGTCTGGGCCAGCCTGGGTGCCCACCAGCTCGAAGGGGAGCGGGTGGACAACAACCGCCGTTTCAGCGCCATGACCGGCTACTATTATCGCCTGACCGATACACCGAATGAGCAATTGCGGGTGGGCGCCTCCCTGCTGTATTTCCACTATCAGAAGGATTTGAGTGAAGACACCCTGGGCCAGGGGGGGTACTACAGTCCGCAGCACTACCTGTCGGTGGGGCTGCCATTACGCTACGGTCAGCGCAGCGGACGTTGGTCCACCACCCTGGAGGCTTCGCCGAGCTGGTCCTGGTCTCGCTCCGAGGGTAATGATCTATATCCCGGCCAGTGGTCTGCCATTGCGGACAGCGGCAAGCCCTTGCTGGCGGGTGCGGCCCGGCGCAGCGATGACGACAGCAACAGCGGTCCCGGGCTGAGCCTGGCGGCCCGGGGGGAATACCGGCTGAACGAGCGCTGGATTCTGGGCGGGGGCCTGAACTGGCAGGTGAGCGAGGACTATGCGCCCGGTCACGGGTTCCTGTATCTTCGTTATTACCTTCAGCCCTGGCTGGGAGATCTGGACTTTCCGGTTGAGCCGCTTGCCCCTTATGCGGAGTGGCGCTAAGCCATTATTGGCAATTCGTCATCAGCCGGTTTTAAGTGTTGTCTTTTTTTAGTTCAATAAGCAAAGCTGTCACTGAAAAACGCCTTGTTTCACCGGAAACAAGGCGTTTTTTATTTATCTCAATGACCTGTCCGTTATTTCAATGCCGTAAAGTGAACCTCACTCTGGTATGGTCACCGATTTAACCGGTCACTATGACCGTGATTAGTGTGGCGGAATAATGATGTTTAAACGGATGGTGCTATGGTGGCTGATAGCCTGGACCTTACTGGGGCTGGGCTTGTGGGTTGGAAAGGCGATTTACGACAACGGGCTTCAGCAACAGGCGCTAAACCGCCATCAACATCTGATAAAGGCTGCCAGAACCATGTTGCACGAACACCTAATGGTGTCCGTTCAGGATACTCAGCAGCTCTCGGCGGTGGCCTTTGAACTGGGCTATCTGGATAATCCTACCGAGCAAAACCAAGAAATGCTAAAACGGGTATTTCTTGACAGTGCCGCCATTTATGGCCGCTATGATCAAATTCGTATACTGGATCTGAACGGTCACGAGCGTATTCGCGTTAATAATTCCAACGCAGGTGCCGAGGCTGTGCCTGAACTCAGGTTGCAAAGTAAACGGGATCGCTATTACGTTCAGCAGGGGCTGAAGCTCAGTCCTGGGCAGGTTTACCTGTCGCCGCTGGATCTGAATAAAGAGCGAGGCGAGCTGGAAGTGCCCTTCAAGCCCACCCTGCGGTTGGTGCGCATGATGAAAAGTGCCACAGGTGAGCCTGCCGGCCTGCTGGTGCTTAACCTCAAGGCCGCGGGTATGCTCAATCAGTTTATTGAGCTGTTCCCTGAAGGCGACCGGGCCATGCTGCTCAATGCTGATGGCTACTGGATGGTGAACCATGAGCCGGACAATGAATGGGGCTGGATGCGTGAACAGCCGGAACTTACGGTTGCCAACTGGGAGCCGGCGCTATGGCAGCAGTTACAGCAGTCCCGGTCGGGCAGTCTGCATCTGGAGCAAAACTTATTTACTTTTCATTGGCTGGATATTGCCAATATCTACGAAAGTACTTCCGTTGCGCGATACATAAACGATCTCGGCCTGGTAAGTGATGTGCAGGCATCTCAGTGGGCCATTCTGGTGGAGTCTGATCAGCAAAGGTGGCAGTCGGTGGCTATCTATCACCGCCCCTGGTTCAAGGGAGTCCTGGCTGGCTGTTTTGCGTTGGTACTTCTGGTGGTGTATCTGATCGTGCGTAATCGGGAACAGGCACGGGAAAAAGCCGTACTGCAGCGTGAACAGCTGGACAATTTCAGGGATCTCTATGAAAACGCTCCCATTGGCTATATCACCTTGACCCAGGATGGACGCATTACCAACGTCAACAGGCGCACCCTGGAATACCTGGGCTACCGGCGTGAGGAGCTGATTGACCACATGCACCTGGCCGAGCTGATGGAGGTGCATTCGCTGGAACAGGCACAAGCCATGCTGGCCAGCATGATGGAGGGGGAAGAACGTTATCAACGAATCAGGATCAACGCCAAAAACGGTGACACTCTGGTGATGTCCTGCAGCGTGTCGTCGCGCTTAAGTGACGAGCGTACCCTGGAACTGGGTCGGTTCAGCATGCAGAACGTCAGTCAGCAGGTTTATATGGAACAACAATTGAAAGAGCTGGCGTTAAAGGATCCTCTGACTGGTGTGGCCAACCGACGTTGGTTTGATGAGCAGGCCGAGCGGGAGATGACCCGAGCCCACCGGACCGGCTCGCCGCTGACGCTGATGGTGATGGATATCGACTATTTCAAAAAGATCAATGATACCCATGGTCACGATGCCGGCGATGAAGTACTCAAGGCCCTGGCGGAGCATTGTCAAAGCATCATTCGGCGAGCGGATCTGCTGGCCCGCTTTGGCGGCGAGGAATTTGTGTTGTTGTTGCCCGACACGTCACTGACACAGGGAATTCACAAGGCTGAATCCATTCGTCACGCCCTGGCCAGTTTTCGTGTCATGGGAGCAAATGAAACTGAAATCCGGTTTACCGTATCGCTGGGGGTGGCCGCAGTATCAAGCCGTCATGCCGACATCAAGACCTTGTTCAAGGCCGCCGACGACGCGCTCTATCAAGCCAAGCAAGCCGGTCGCAACCGGGTGTGTGCCGCCGCTCTCGGTCATGAGCATGACCGGTTAGAGCGCTGAACACGTGGCTGCTATCACTCGAAAATGCACTGTTTTTATATGCAGTATGTTTTGGTGGTGGAAATGGCAATCCTGATGGGGGCGCATAAGGCATTTTTGAATCCATTTCTGCTGGTAGACCGGGCGTCCCGTGGCTTTCCCGGCCCGTCCCGGGATCACGTGGAGCAGGGCATTCCTGTCGCCGGCCTACACCACCCGTATCAGCGATTTGCCACGCGTGTATTAAGGCCGGCAGACGCCGGCGTGATTGCTCATGCCGGCGTCTGCTTTGGCGGGAGGAAATTAACGGAGCCGGCTATGCTCGCGCTTTTTGCTGCCGGGGAGACAGGATCACCGGCAGCAGCAGCAGGGCAATGGGCAGACCGATGAAAATGGGGTGAATGCCAAAGGGCTGACCGATCAGCTGCCAGCCAACCGCCGAGCCCAGGCCTGTCCACATGGCCAGAATGCCGGCGGTGCGGTTCAGCTCCTTGGCCAGCAGGGCGGCGATGGCCGGCACCAGCACGCCACAGACCAGCATGGCGCTACCCAAAATCCAGATGGAAACCAGCTTGGGCGCATACAGGGCCAGACCGGCGGAGAGCAGTGACATGATCACCACCGAATGACGGCTGAGGCGCAGCAGCAGCTGGTTATCCTGGGCTTTCTGTGTGTTCAGGCGGGGACGGATAATGTCGTTGGCAATGGACGAGGCGCCGGCAATAAAAAAGGAGTCGGCGCAGGACACCACGGTAGCCAGCAGCACCACTATCATCAGGGCGATCATGGGCAGCGGCAGGGTGGCCTTGAGCACCGCATAAAAGGTGAGATCCGGATTGGCCACGCTCAGGTTCATGCCCAGATAGGCAAAGCAACCAATCAGTACCGCCGCCCCGGCCACCAGGAAGTTAAACACCACGGCCACACTGTAGCTGGTATAAGCCACCTGAGCGTTTTTGGCGGCCCAGAAGCGTTGCCACAGATCCTGGCGCACAAACTGATAACCCCCTATGGTCAGCAGGTAAATAAACAGGTCGCTGGTATCAATGCCGGTGAGGCTGAGAAAATCTTCCTGGCCGGTCAGTTTGTCACTGATAGCGATGTTCTCCCAGCCGCCCGAGGCCTGATAAACAATGGCGAGCAGCAGGAAAATACCCAGGGTTTGCAGGGTGCCCAGAATGGCGTCAGACCAGATCACCGCCTTCAGACCGCCCAGGTAGGTTTTCAGTGTCAGCACCAGCCAGGTGAGCATAATGCCATGGGCCATCTTGAGGTCGAAGAGCAGGTTAAGCACGGTGGCAATGGCGACAAACTGCATGCCGGTAATGGCCGAATAGGCGCAGACCATGCTGATCACCGTGGGCAAACGGGCGCCATCACCGTAACGGTTCACCATAAAGTCGGCCAGGGTCACCATCTTAAAGCGCTCGCCATAGGCTCGAATACGGCGCACCAGGAACAGCAGCAGAATGCCGGCAATGGTAATGGCGCCGGGCAGCCACATTTGTCCCAGGCCCTGCTGAAAGCCTTTAGACATAAAACCGAGCAGGGTGGAGCCGCCGACGGCGGTGCCCACCAGGGTGCAAATCATGGGAAACATGCCGGTAGCACGGCCGGCCATGTTGAAGTCGTCATAGGTCTTGATTTGACGGAAAAAATAGTAGGACAGGCCAATCAGGCCCAGGGCGCATAGCACCACCACAACGGAAAGAACGAAAGTATCTGCAGCTGAAAACATCACAGCACCATCCTTGTTGGTTTAATCGATACTTGAGGCCGGCGAAACCCCACCGGCCCCTAGTAAGTGTGACCCGGTTATTCAGGTCTGGAGGCAGGCCTAATCCAGGTGCATCCAGGTGGTTTTGAGATCGGCATATTTGCTCAGGGCATGGAGCGACTTGTCGCGTCCGAACCCGGATTGCTTGACGCCACCAAAGGGCACGCTGATATCGCCATCGGCATAACAGTTCACCCACACCAGGCCGGCCCGCAGTCGTTTCGAAACTCGATGCGCGCGGCCGAGATCCCGAGTCCACAAACCGGCGCCCAGGCCATATACGGAATCATTGGCCAGGGCGATGACCTCTTCTTCGCCGGTAAAGCGGGTCACCCCCAACACGGGACCGAATACCTCGTCACGCATCAGGGTCTGGTCATGCCGACCTTCCAGTATGGTTGGCGGCAGATACCAGCCTCCGGCAACCGGTGCCGTGGTATTGCCACCGGACAGCAGTTTCATGCCTTCATCCTGGGCCAGGGCAATATAGTCCTGCACCCGCCGGTATTGGGTGGCATCCACCATGGCGCCCATGGGGGAGTTGGGGTCCAGTGGGTTGCCCGGCTGCATTTGCGCCGCCGCCGCCGTCAACAGCGACAAGAACTCGTCATAGATGGCATCCTGAACATAGAGTCGGGAGCCGGCAATGCAGACCTCGCCCTGGTTGGTAAAGATGCCGGCGGCAGCGGCCCGGGCCGCCGCCGCCAGATCCTTGCAGTCATCAAACACGATATGGGGAGACTTGCCGCCGCACTCGAGCCAGACCCTTTTGAGGTTGGAGTCACCGGAGTAGTGCATAAAGCGCTTGCCGGTTGCGGTGGAGCCGGTAAAGGCCAGGCAGTCGACATCCATATGCCGGCCCAGGGCCTGGCCGGCCACGGCGCCCAGCCCCGGCGTGACATTGAATACCCCGTCCGGCAGCCCGGCCTCGCCGGCCAGGGCCGCCAGCCGCAGAATACTGAGGCTGGACTGCTCGGCGGGCTTGAGCACCACACTGTTGCCCATGGCCAGTGCCGGGGCAAACTTCCAGGCGCTGATCATCAGCGGGAAATTCCACGGGGTGACGGCAGCCACCACGCCGAGCGCCTCGTGGGTCAGGGTGGCGTGTACATGGTCGGCGGTCGGTGCTATCTCATCATACTGCTTGTCGAGGGCCTCGGCATACCAGGCCACGCAGCGTGCGGTTTCCGCCAGATCAAAGCTCAGGCTGTCGGCGATGGGCTTGCCCATCTCCAGGGTCTGTAACAGGGCCAGCTCTTCCGCGTGCCGTTCAATCAGGGCGGCAAAGCGCAGCAGGGTCGCCTTGCGCTCACGGGGCGCGCGCCGGGACCAGCTGCCGGATTCAAAGCTGCGGCGGGCGGCGGCCACGGCACGGTCAATGTCCTGCTGGCCGCAGGCGGTCACTTCCGCCAGGGCTTCGCCGGTGGCCGGATTGCGGGCGGTAAAGGTGGCGCCGTCGGCGGCGGCCATATAGGCGCCGTCAATATAGGCGCCGGTAGGGATCTCCAGCCGGCTGGCCAGTCGCTCCCAGTAAGTCAGATCATGCAAGGTCATGGAGAACTCCTACTGCGCCTGGTCAGTGGGGTGAATGGGCTCGGCAGTTTGCAGCATGGCATGCAACAGTATATTGGCGCCGGCTTCAAGGTCCTCGGGTTTGGCGTCTTCGCATTCGTTGTGGCTGATGCCATCGACACAGGGCACAAAGATCATGGCGGTGGGGGCCACCCGGCTGATATAAACGGCGTCATGGCCGGCACCGGTCACCATATCACGGTGAGGAATGGCCAGCGCCTCGGCACAGGCGCGAACCCGTTCAACCAGCTTCGGGGCAAAGGGCGTCGGCGGAATGCGCTGCACCTCGAGCAGTTCCACCTCGATGCCGGCGTTATTACCCTGGGTGTCACACAGTTCACACAGTTCACGCAGTCGTTGCTCCATCGCGGTCAGCACCGCCGGCTCGAGGTGGCGCAGATCGACACTGAAGTTCACCCGCCCGGGAATTACATTGCGCGAATTGGGGAATACCCGGAACTCGCCGCAGGTCACCCGGCCATGAGGGGCATGGGGCTCGGCCAGGGTCAGGATATCGCTGACCAGGGCGCAGGCGGTCTGCAGGGCGTCCCGACGGTATTCCATCGGCGTAGGTCCGGCGTGGGCCTCCTGGCCGGTCACCACCACATCGAACCAGCTGAGGCCCAGTGAGCCGGTCACTACGCCCACTTGCAGCTGTTCTTTTTCCAATACCGGCCCCTGTTCAATATGGGCTTCAAAGTAGGCCCCGAGGGTGCGTCCGCCCACCGGCATGTCTCCGGCGTAGCCGATGCGGGTCAGTTCATCGGCGACACTGATGCCATCATGATCCCGCGCCGCCAGGGCCGCCTCGGGGGTGAACATGCCGGCGAAGGCGCCGGAGCCCATCATCACCGGCACAAAGCGGCTGCCTTCTTCATTGGTCCAGATCACCACTTCCATCGGCGCTTCGGTGGTGATGCTCTGCTCGTTCAGCACCCGCATTACTTCCAGGCCGGCCAGCACGCCGTAGTTGCCGTCAAAGCGCCCTCCGGTGGGCTGGGTATCAATATGGCTGCCGGTCACCACCGGCGGCAGATCATTATTGCGGCCCGGGCGACGGGCAAAGATATTGCCGAGTCGGTCAACCCGAATATCCAGCCCCGTGTCCCGCAGCCAGCCGGCCACCAGATCACGGCCCTGGCGATCCTCATCGGTTAACGCCAGCCGGCAGTTGCCGCCCTTGGGCGTGGCGCCCACACGCGCCAGATCCATCAGTGATGCCCATAGGCGGCTGCCGTCAACACGCAGCGCATCGGTTGTCAGTGGTTGGTTTATTGCAATCGTCATGTTCGGGTTCCTCAATCCTGGTGTTGCTGGCGCAGCAGCGCATCGTCACGAAGCTGGCTCAGCAGGGTGCCGGGGGCGATGCCGTCCGGGTCGTAGCGCAGTTCTATCAGGGCCGGCAGTTGTTCACGCTCGGTAAAGGCCAGGGCACGTTCAAAGGCGGCGGCAAACTGGTCGTCTTCGGTCACCACCTCACCGTGTCCGCCGTAGGAGGTGATCAGCTGGCTGAACTCGGGGTTGGTGAAGGAAAGGGCGATTTCGCGGCCCGGGAAGCCGCTTTCCTGGTGGGCGCGAATGGTGCCGAACATGCCGTTGTTGAACACCAGCACGATCACGCCCACCCGGTATTGCAGTGCCACACCCAACTCCTGCATGTTCATCTGAAAACAACCATCACCGGCGAAGCACACCGCGGGTTGATCCGGGTGTTCCATCTTGAAGGAGATGGCCGCCGGCAGGCCGTAGCCCATGGAGCCGACGGTGGGAGTCAGCGAGCTGCCGAGCCCGAAATAACGGCGGTAGCGGTGAGGGTAGAGGGCGTAGTTGCCGGCACCGACGGTGATGCAGCCTCGCTCACCCAGCATGTGGTCGACCTGCAGCGCCACCCGGTCCAGGCTGAGCGGGCCGGGCGCGGGCTGACACTCGAGGGAAGCCAGGTAGGCGTTTCTGGCCTGGTCGGTCAGGGGGGCCCAGGCCGGTGCACCCGGCAGTTCGGGTACCAGATCCAGCATGGCGCTGAAGCCGTTGACATCGGCATGAATGGCAAGATCGGCCTGATAGACACGGCCCAGCTCTTCCGGATCGGCATAAACATGCACCAGTTTCTGCCGGGGCCGGGGCGAGTTGATCCAGCGGTATCCTTCGCTGGTGGCTTCACCCATGCGGGTGCCGACGGCGATGATCAGATCGGCTTCTTCCAGCTGCTGGCGTAGTGCCGCATGCATGCTCCAGCCCACATGGCCGACAAACTCGGGCTGGCGCTGGTCATAACACTCCAGCCGGCGCCAGGCCACGCCGACCGGCAGCTTGAAGCGGCGGGCAAAGTCGGTGACGTGTCGCTGGGACGACGGGGTCCAGCCGCTGCCGCCCACCAGCAGGAAGGGACGTTTGGCGGCGGCCAGGCGGTGGCCGAGTTCGGCCATGTCTGCCGCCCCCGGATAGCTGAAGCGGCGCGGCACCGGTTTGAGCTGTTCCACCTCGGCTTCGCCCCACAAGGTATCTTCGGGCAGGGCCAGCACCACGGGGCCGGGGCGGCCGGTGGTGGCGACGGTCCAGGCGCGGGCAATGTATTCCGGAATGCGGTCGGTCCTGTCGATCTGGGCAACCCACTTGGCCATGGGGCCGAACATGCGTCGGTAATCGATCTCCTGGAATGCCTCGCGCTCCACGAAGTCGTTACCGACCTGGCCGATAAACAGGATCATCGGGGTTGAGTCCTGAAACGCGGTATGCACACCGATGGAGGCGTTGGTGGCGCCCGGCCCGCGAGTGACGAAACAGATGCCTGGGTCTCCGGTCAGCTTGCCGTAGGCTTCGGCCATGTAGGCGGCGCCGCTTTCCTGTCGGCAGACAATGGGCTCGATGGCGTCACGGTGTTCGTTCAGGGCATCGATACAGGGCAGGTAGCTTTCGCCGGGAACCAGAAAAATGCGGCGGGCACCGAGATCCCGAAGTTGCTGGATCAAAATCTGGCCGCCGTTACGGCGAGTCGGGTTGGTCATTGTTATCTTCCTCTCAGGAAATACGGTAAAAGTCTGATGAATGTTGTTGGTTTTTTTGGCTGGCATGCAGTGCCGGCAGTTGCCCGGTATTGACCACACAACGGGCCCTGAACCCGAGCGCCACCGACCAGGCCTGATCCTGTACAAAGCCCTGTGGCGCCGGCCAGGGACCGTCGATGGCGAGCACGCCGGCAGCCTGGCAGGCCGCCAGAAAGCGCTGGCGATAGGGCCGGATGGCGTCAACCCGGTTTGCCAGTGGCATGTCTGCCGGCAACCGCAGGTCGGTCGCCAGATCGCCGGTGCCGATCAGTGCCGCACGCAGCCGGGGACTGGCCGCCAGCAGCTCATCGGCACGACTCAGTCCGGCCCGGCTTTCCAGGGTTGGCACCATGGCGGTGCTGCCGAGGGGAATCCCAAGGGCGGCCTCGCCGGTATCCAGCAGCCCGGCGAGGTCCCGCAATTGGGACACCCGCTCCACCTGTGGCAGAAATACCGCGGCCGGTCGGGCCGCCAGCAACAGCTGCAATTCCTGCTCACCGCCGTTTTCCAGTCGGTTGATGCGCACCATGGGCAGGCGCGTCCTGGCCCGGCAGTCATCGGCAAAGGCATGAAAGGCCAGGCAAGCCTGGTGTTGTTGTGCTTTGGGAGTGAATTCCTCCAGGTCGACCACCAGTGCCTGGGCGTTGCTGGCCAGGGCCAGCTCACGCTGTTCGGGCTGATGGCCGGGCAGAAACAGCCAGCTGCCCGCCCGATTCAGAGAGAGGGAGTCATGGTTCATGGTCAGCTCCTCACTCGCTCATCAGGTTTGGCAAGAACAGCACCAGCTCGGGCACAAAGGTCAGCAGCATCAGCACGGAGAACATGGCAACCAGCATCATCACCAGGGGGCGCAGCGACTCCATCACGCTGATACCACCGATCCGGCAGGCGGCCATGAGATCGACACCCAGCGGAGGCGTGTTGGCGCCGATGGCCAGGTTAACGGTCAGCAACACCCCGAAGTGGACAGGGTCGATGCCGTATTGGCTCAGCAGCGGCATGACGATGGGGGTGATAATGATGATGATGGCGATGCTTTCCATGAAGGAGCCAAGGATCAGCAATACCAGGGTCAGCAGCAGCAGCACGCTGGTCCGGCTGTCGGTCAGTTCACCTATCAGTGAGGCGATGGCCTGGGGCACCTGCTCATAGGTCAGTCCCCAGGCAAAGAGGCCGGCGGCACCGATGATCACCAGAATGGCGGCGCTGGTTTCCGCCGTCGCCTTGACACAATTCAGGAGGTCGGTCAGGCGAAGGTTGCGGTACAGACCCATGCCGACGACCAGCGCATACAGGCAGGCCGAGGCCGCCGCTTCGGTCGGGGTAAAGACGCCGAAGCGAATGCCGCCGATGATCAGTACCGGCACCATCAGGGCGGGCAGGGCATCAACAAAGGCGCTGAGCTTTTCGCTGGTGGTACTGGGGGTGCCTCCGCCCCAGCCATGCTTGCGGGAGACGTAGAGGGCGACCCCAACCAGTGCCAGGGTCAGCATCAGGCCGGGGATCACGCCGCCCATGAACAGTTTGCCGACTGAGGTATTGGAGGTGGTGCCGTAAACGATCATGACAATGCTGGGCGGGATCACGGTGCCGATGGAACTGGCGGTGCCCACCAGCGCACAGCTGAACCCCTTCTGGTAACCGCTGCGTTGCATGGCCGGTAGCAGCATGCTGCCGATGGCAATGACGTCGGCCACCCCGGAGCCGGAGAGGGCACCGAAAATCATGCAGGCCAGCACGGCGACCACCGCCAGACCGCCCTTGATATCTCCCACCAGGGTCATGCACAGACGGACTATTTTCTGGGTCAGCCCGGCGCTGTTCATCAGCTGAGCGGCGAGAATGAACAACGGAATGGCCAACAGGGTAAAGCTTTCCATACCGGCGGCGAATTGCTGGGCAGAGACCAGCATGGGGGCGGCCGCAAATGCCGCCAGGTACACCACGGCAGCAATCAGCAGGGCAAAGGCGATGGGAATATCAATGAGTATGCCGAGACCAAAGACCCCGAGCATGGTTAAGGCGCCGGCGGTCATAGAGCGTCTCCCCGGTTAAACAAGTGAATCAGTTGAGCCAGCGCCATGGCGGCACAGCCGACGGGTACCGCCAGGTAGCTGATTCCGGCTGGAATTTGCAGGGCGGTGGTGGTCTGGCTCATGGTCAGCATGGCCAGCTCCCAGCCGGCCTTGGTGATCACCAGCAGCATCAGCAACACCAGCAGGTCGCCGATATGGGTCAAGACCTTCAGCCAGCGAGCCGAACGTACCAACAGCGGCAGCAGGCCGGCACTGAGGTGTGAGCGATGACAGGAACAGGCCACGGCACCAAGCAGGGTGGACCAGAGCAAAATCAGCTGTGGCAACTCTTCGGCCCAGTGTGGCGGCTGACCCAGCACCCAGCGCATAAAGACCACATAACCGACCAGCGTCGCCAGCGTGGCGACGCCGGCGGCCGCGAGGCCGTGGCAGACAAGGCTGAGTGCAGAGGCCATTCGGGTCAGCACTTCGACCTTGCCCCGCCGGCTGACATGGCCGGCCGTTTCGGCAAGTCTGGTAAGCATATGGACCTCACTTGGCACTGCGGTAGCGCTCGATAATGCTCATCAGATCGCTGCCGAACTGAGGGGTGTATTGCTGCCAGATGCCGCTGACGGCGTCCTGAAAGGGGGCGGGGTCAACGGTGTTGACCGCCATGCCCATGTCTTTCAGTTTGCCGACCAGTGCTTCGTCATCCTGCCGGGTCATGTCCCGCTGCCGGTCCCGCCAGCGGGAGGCCATTTCCTGTACCACGGCCTGATCGGCCGGCGAGATCTTCTTCCAGGTAAAGTCGGTAACGGTCAGGCAGGCGGGGGCCCATACATGGCCGGTAAGGGAGACATAGTCCTGCACTTCGTTGAAAGAGGAGGAGTAGATGATGGACAGCGGATTTTCCTGGGCGTCAAACACTCCCTGCTGCAGGGCGGAGTAGAGCTCCCCAAAGGCCAGGGGAGCGGGGCTGGATCCCAGGGCGCTGAAGGTGTCGAGCCGCATCTTGTCGGGGGTGACCCGAATCTTGAGGTTACTCAGATCCTGTGGGCTGGTGATGGGGCCCCGGTTGTTGGTGACGTGACGGAATCCGTTTTCCCACCAGGAAAGAATGCGCAGGTTTTTCTTGAGGGCCAGTTCCTCAAGCGCCCCACCCAGCTCACCATCAAAGGCGGCGTAGGCGCTTTCCCGTTTGTCCCAGGAATAGGGCAGTTCCACGATGCCGAATTTGGGTTCGATAGGCTGGAAGGAGCCACAGCCGATGACGCCGGCATGCACACTGCCGATTTGCATGCCCTCAATCATGACTTTCTCGTTACCCAGCTGACCACTGGGGAAAACCGTGATGTTGACGCGCCCCTCGGTGGCTTTACGGACATCGTCGGCAAACCCTTCTGCCGCTATGTTCCAGCTGTGGGTGGTGGGCAGTACATGGCCCAGTTTGATGTCCAGTGCGTGTGAGGAAGTGGCTGTCGCGAACAGTGCTGCGCCGAGGCAGAGTGATAAACGTTTCATTTCCATGTCATGTCACCTAGGTCTGGTTGAATCGGTGTCCTGCTGCTCTTCAATGAGCAGTGTCCTAAGGGTGACAGTTATGTGACATAAGACAATTTGCCATTTTTAATGGTAAGTATTTGTCAGATTTATAGATGGAACTGAGACAGGAAGAGGGCGAACTGACCATCCAACCTAAGTGAGGCCGGGGCTGGCATGTGCAGGGAGAGAGCGGCCGGAACGCACACCGGCCAGAGATCAGGGGGTGTGATGCTGTTCCAGCAGGCGTTTTTCCAGGGGGACGCGTGCCAGTGCATTCTGGCAGAAATCAAAAAAGGCCTGTTCGGCAATACCAAAGCGTGCATCCCGATGCCAGATCAGGTGCATATCAATATCGGCAACACCGTCGTAGGGCGGAAGGGGCCACAGCTTTCCCAATTTTACATCATTGGCAACGGTATGCTCCGGCAGACAACCGATACCCCAGCCGGCCCTGACCATCCTCTTGACGTCATCCAGGCTGCTCGACTGGGCAACAATGTCGCTCGACAGCTGGTTATTGGCGCAAAAGACCGCCAGTGGCGACAATACACCGTCCAGCTGGGCACTGCTGAAGGAAACCTGGGGTTCATGCCGCATGTCTTCCAGGCTCAGGTTGTCCTTGCCGAAAAACCTGTGGGTATGGCCGCAATAGAAGCGGTAAAGCTGGCGGGCCAGCACCTGGGACTGAAGACCTTCAACATCATGATTCATCAGGCAGATGCCCACTGTGCCTTCTTTTTGTAGCAGGGCCTGCTGAACCTCAATGCTGGACATGACATCGATATTGCAGGTGATATAGGGATGCAGCTGATGGAAGTCCTTGAGCACCTGGTCGAGAAACGGAATTTCGATGCCGCTGACCATCAGCAGGTGAATATTGCCGGCCACTTCCGGACGGGACTCGTTAACGGCCACACTGAGCCTGGCCACATTGGCATAAATTTCGACTGCCTCGTTATAGACCAGCTCTCCGGCCTTGGTGACCCGAAAGCTGCGGCTGCCGCGCTCTATCAGGCTCTGCCCCAGGCGTTCCTCCAGACGTTTGAGTGCCAGGCTGACCGCCGGCTGGGACAGATGAAGCCGTGCGGCCGCACGGCTGACGCTTCGCTCCTGCACGATCGCCATAAAGCTGCGAAGCAAATTCCAGTCGAGGGTATCGTGTATGGGGCGCATGCTGCTTGGCCTCAAGATTCTGAATGTTGCCAGATATAGCAAATAACCGGCAAAGATGCCGTTGCGATCTGGCGGCCACTCGAAGCCGTATGCAATAAAAGCGACCCTGCTCACAGGGCGTTGTTGCTCGGCTTTCATGAAGGGTGATATTGAGTCACTAGATGACAAGGTACGGTTTCGGCCCGTAGTCAAAAGCGTGAAGCCACCTTCAGCCTCTGATCCTGGCCTCCGGCCATGTGGTTCCAGTCCGATCGGATAGATGCGAAAATACCGTTTCCTCATGTGTGCTGTTGAGGTTCCGGGTCAGGGTATCAAATGAAATTTGTGTATCAGGGCGGGTGTCGCGGCAGTGCTTGGCTGGTTAGTATCTTTAAAATCAAAGAGATAAGTGCAACATGCTGCTGATGATCGACAACTACGACTCCTTTACCTGGAACCTGGTGCAGTATTTCGGTGAACTCGGGCAGAAGGTGGTGGTGCGCCGCAACGACGACATCGGCCTGGACGAGATGGCCGCCATGGCGCCGGCGGGACTGATCATTTCCCCCGGCCCCTGCACTCCGAACGAGGCCGGCGTGTCGCTGGCAGCCATTGAACGTTTCGCCGGTGCACTGCCTATCCTGGGCGTGTGCTTGGGCCATCAAGCCATTGCCCAGGCCTTTGGCGGGCGAGTAGTGCGGGCCCGGCAGGTCATGCACGGCAAGACCTCGGCCATTCGCCATACTGGCACCGGCCTGTTTGCGAATCTGCCCGATCCGCTCACCGTCACTCGCTATCATTCCCTGGTGGTTGAAGCCGGCACCCTGCCGGCCTGCTTTGAGGTCACCGCCTGGAGTGAACACGACCACGGCGGGCGGGACGAGATCATGGGCATGCAGCACAAAACCCTGCCGGTGCACAGTGTGCAGTTTCACCCGGAAAGCATTTTGACCGAAGGCGGTCACCGGCTGCTGCGCAACTTTCTTACGCTGTTGTAAGCGCCGCCAATGAGCGCAGTCGTCGTTCGGTGCCATTCGCTGCGCTCATCACCTTCCTTCCTCACACGACTTGCAGTTCCATGCGAACCTTCAAGGCGATGTGTCTTGCGAGCCTCACTATTAGTTTTTCTTGTTTTCCTTATCAGACTTTCTCGTTCGCCAGCCGTCGTTCTGGCGGGAATAATGGCCGTGAGCCCGTTTTTTCGTAAAAAAATTTTTCTTGCCTGTTTATGCAGTGAAAAACCCGTGATCACGGGGACGGACTCGCCGGGTTGCGAGCTTATGCAAGATAAATGACTACAATTTTTCAGGCTGCAAAATAAACGACCAAAATTGTTGGTTTGTGTAGAGACAAGTTGTGGTCACTTTGCAATAATGCTTGCACGTTTACATGGATTTAACTTTTATCGCAGAGCATGCTGCGGTAAATCAGAGGAGCAACGCATGTCTGATATGGCTGTTACCCGCGAACTGTTTGACCAGGTGATGGTGCCCAACTACGCCCCTTCCGGAAGCATTCCGGTACGGGGCCAGGGCGCTCGCGTATGGGATCAGCAAGGCCGGGAATTTATCGACTTTGCCGGCGGCATTGCGGTCAACTGCCTGGGTCATTGCCACCCGGCCCTGGTCGGCGCGCTCAAGGAGCAGGGTGAAAAACTCTGGCACCTGAGCAATGTCTGGACCAACGAGCCGGCCCTGCGCCTGGGCAAGAAGCTGGTGGATGCCACCTTTGCCGAGCGCGTCTATTTCTGCAATTCCGGCGCCGAGGCCAACGAGGCCGCCCTCAAGCTGGCCCGCCGCTACGCCATCGAGCATCACGGCCCGGAAAAAACCCAGATCATCGCCTTTCACCAGGGCTTTCACGGCCGCACCTTCTTTACCGTGACCGTGGGTGGCCAGGCCGCCTATTCCGATGGTTTCGGCCCCAAACCTGCCGACGTTGAACACGTTCCCTACAATGATCTCGACGCACTCAAGGCCCTGATCTCCGATCGCACCTGCGCCGTGGTGATGGAGCCACTGCAGGGCGAGGGCGGCATCATCAGCCCCAACGCCGACTTTGTACAAGCGGTGCGCGAACTGTGCGATCAGCATAATGCACTGCTGGTGTTTGACGAGGTACAGACCGGCGTGGGCCGCACCGGTGCCCTCTATGCCTACATGGATCTGGGTGTGACCCCCGACATTCTTACCAGTGCCAAGGCCCTGGGCGGCGGCTTCCCTATCGGCGCCATGCTCACCCGTGCCGACATCGCCGCTTCGCTCAAGCCGGGCACCCACGGCTCCACCTATGGCGGCAACCCGCTGGCCTGTGCCGTGGCCGAGGCCGCCTTTGATACCGTCAACACGCCGGAAGTATTGGCCGGGGTGAAGGAGCGCGAGGGCTGGTACCGGGAAGATCTGGCGAAAATCAACGCCAAATACCAGTGTTTCTCGGAAGTTCGCGGCAAGGGCCTGCTGCTGGGCTGCGTCATGAATGAGCAGTACCAGGGCCGTGCCAAGGAATTTCTGCAGGCCGCTTCAGAAGAAGGCCTGATGGTGCTGATCGCCGGTGCCAACGTGGTGCGCTTTGCGCCGTCACTGGTGATCACTCGAGAAGAAGTGCAAGAAGGCCTGGCCCGCTTTGAGCGCGCCGTGGCCAGGGTGGTCAACGGCTGAGGGCCACCACCGTTATAACAGGCGGGGCCGGAGCGCCCCGCCACACGCTGAAAGGAGTGCTGCATGCTGGTGATTCGCCCCATAGAGCAGCGAGATTTACCCACGCTCAAGCAGATCGCCATCGAGTCCGGCCACGGCTTTACCTCACTGCCGGTCAACGACGAGCTGCTGCAGAATAAAATCAACCATTCCCTCGCTTCCTTTGCCAGCCGTGCCGGCGGCAAGGGCGAGTGTCTGTATTTTTTTGTCGCCGAAGACAGCGACACCGGCGAGGTGCTCGGCACCACGGCGCTGGAGTCGGCGGTGGGGCTGTCGTCCCCCTTTTATACCTACCTGCTGGGCAAGCAGGTGCACAGCTCGCGCAAGCTGGGCATTTACAATGTGGTGGAAACCCTCACCCTCACCAATGACTACACCGGGGTCAGTGAGTTGTGCACCCTGTTTCTGCGCGAGCCCGCCCGCCATGGTATGAATGGTCGCTTGTTGTCGAAGAGTCGGTTTTTGTTCCTGGCCGAGTTTCCCGAGCTGTTTGATCGGCGCATTCTGGCGGAAATGCGCGGGGTGTCCGACGACGATGGCAACAGCCCGTTCTGGAGCTGGTTGCAGGAGCATTTTTTCTCCATGGACTTTCCCACCGTGGATTACCTCACCGGCATCGGGCAGAAGGGCTTTATCGCCGATCTCATGCCCAAATATCCGATTTACGTCAGCCTGCTGTCAAAACAGGCGCGGGCGGTGATCGGCAAGACTCACGAAAAGACCCGGCCGGCCCTGCACCTGCTGGAAGAAGAAGGCTTCAGCTGGCGCGGTTATGTCGACATCTTCGACGCCGGCCCCTCGGTGGAGTGTGAAGTGCGCGAGATTCACACGGTGCGCAGCAGCCGCCAGCTGCGGGTGCATATCGGCGAGCCGACGCAGCCGGGCCAATACCTGATCAGTAATGGCCGCTTTGGCGACTTTCGCGCCCTGCTGGGCGACATGGCAATCAATGAACAGCAACAGGCGGTCATTTCTTCGAAAATGGCCAGCCTGCTGAAAGTGGAAGACGGAGATACCGTCAGGGTAGCGGAGATGAAACGCAATGACTGAGGCAGTGCAATACATCAATGGTCAGTGGTTGACGGGTGAAGGCGAACGGTTTGAGTCCCTTGACCCGGCGAAAAACGAGGTGGTCTGGCAGGGCGCCGCCGCCAGTGCGGCCCAGGTGGATGCCGCCGTGTCCGCCGCCCGCGGGGCACTGGCCGACTGGGCGTTTCGTTCGCTGGATGAGCGTCTGGCCGTGGTCAAGGCCTTCTGTAGCCTGCTGGAACAGCACAAGCCGCAGCTGGCCGGCCTGATTGCCAGGGAAACCGGCAAGCCTCAGTGGGAGGCGCAGACCGAGGTGGGCGCCATGATCGGCAAGGCCGCCATTTCCGAAAGGGCCTATGCCGAGCGCACCGGCACGGTGGAAAACCCCATGCCCGGCGCCCGTGCCTTTATTCGCCACAAGCCCCACGGCGTGGTGGCGGTGTTCGGCCCCTACAACTTTCCCGGCCACCTGCCCAACGGCCATATCATTCCGGCCCTGATCGCCGGCAATACCGTGGTGTTCAAGCCGTCCGAGCTTACTCCCCTGGTGGCCCAGGAAATGGTGCGGCTGTGGGCCGAGGCCGGGCTGCCCGAGGGCGTGCTCAACCTGGTGCAGGGCGAGGTCGGCACCGGCAAGGCGCTGGCGGCGCACCCCGGCATTGACGGCCTGTTCTTTACCGGCTCGTCCAATACCGGCAAGCTGCTGCACCAGCAGTTCGCCGGCCAGCCGGGCAAGATCCTGGCGCTGGAAATGGGCGGCAACAACCCCCTGGTGGTCACCGACGTGGCCGATGAGAACGCCGCCGTGCACGCCATCGTGCAATCCGCCTTTATTACCTCCGGCCAGCGTTGCACCTGTGCCCGCCGTTTGCTGGTGCCCAGGGGCGAAGCCGGTGACCGGCTGCTGGCGCGGCTGGTGGAGGTGACCAAGGCCATTAGCGTGGGTCACTACGATGCCGATCCCCAGCCCTTTATGGGCGCGATGATCTCCGAGCGCGCCGCCCGGGGCATGGTAGCGGCCCAGGCCAACCTGCTGGCCTTTGGTGGCGAGTCGCTGCTGATGCTGAAGCACCTGCAGCCGGGCACCGGCCTGGTGTCGCCGGGCATCATCGATGTGACCGGCGTGGCCGAGCTGCCCGATGAGGAACATTTCGGCCCGCTGCTGCAGGTGATTCGGTTCGACTCCCTGCCCGAGGCACTGACCCTGGCCAACCGCACCCGCTACGGCCTGTCGGCGGGCCTGCTGTCCGACAGCGAGGCCGACTGGGACTATTTCTATCGCCATATTCGCGCCGGCATCGTCAACCGCAACCGCCCCATTACCGGCGCCTCCAGCGCCGCGCCCTTTGGCGGGGTAGGGGAAAGCGGCAACCACAGGGCCAGTGCCTACTATGCCGCCGACTACTGCGCCTATCCGGTGGCCTCGGTGGAAGGCGACAGTCTGGACATGCCCGAGACCCTGTCTCCCGGGTTGCGCTTTTAATCCAGGCTGGTTTGCGTCGGCTGGCGGCCTCGGCAGACTCGATGTTTGAGGGCAGCCGCGCCGGCCGAACATAACCGTAATCTCGCTTTTGAGAACCCTGCTTTCGAAATGAAAAGCAGGGTTTTTCTTGTCAGGGAGCGGGCGTCTCCGGTCCCAGGGCCTCTGGCCCCGGGGTCAGCGCAGAAGTGTGGTTGCCCAGTATCCACCCGCCCAGCATCATCAGCAGGACTGCCCCCCCGGCGAGCATCATAAAGACCGCATCCAGAGAGCCGGTAATGGCGCGCAGGTAACCCGCCAGCAGATTTCCCAGGCTGCCTCCCAAGCCAAAGGTGACCATGCAAAACCCGCTGATCTGCATGGTAGCGGTGGCGGAGTAGTGCCTGCCCACCCAGCCGGCCACTATGCCCCACATGGGAAAGTACATCATGCCGTAGCCAAAGCCGGCCACCATGGCAAAGCGGGCCGGATCATACACAAAGGCCAGCAGGCCAAGGGCAAAGCCGCCGAAGATTACCAGCAAAGCCACGCCGTGGCCTCTGCGATCGGCCAGCCTGCCGGCAAGCAGGCCGGCCACCATGCCGGTGACGCCCACCATGGTCCAGGTGTAGCCGCCGAGGCTGGCGGGAAGGCCCAGTTGATCCAGGTAGGTCGCAAGCCAGCTGGAGAACGGCATGGTGGTGAACCCGGCCAGAAAGCAGATAAGGCAGGCCAGAAAGGCGGTGCGTTCGCGGCAAAGGGCAAGCAGCAGCCTTTGAGTCGGCATGGCCGGCTCGGGTTGTGCATTGGTGGCCGGCTGGCCGAGGCCGCGCAGCAGCTGCCAGGTCAGGGCCACCACCAGCAGGCCACAGGCTCCCGCCAGTTGCCAGGCCTGCTGCCAGCCGAGGGAAGGCACCACCAGCAACAGCAGCAGGCCGTTCAGCCCATACCCCCAGGCGGTGCCGCTGGATACGGTGGAAAGGCAGGTGGAGCGCTGCTCAGGGCGAGTGTTGTGGCTGATGATCTCCACCAGGGCGCCCCAGCTGATGGCCGCACTGGCGGCCAGACAGGTCAGGGTCAGCATTATCAGGGGCGGGCTCTCAAGGTGTGCCATGGTAAACAACAGCACCGAGCACAGTGCCCCGGTTGCCAGAGACAGTCGCCCCGTATTCAGGCGATGGCCGCACAGTCCAAGCAGCATGGCGCCGGCAAGGTAGGCCAGCTGGGTAAGTGCACCAATGGCGGCCAGGTGCCAGTGGCCGAGTTGAATGGTCTCGCGCATCAGGGGCACCAGGGCGGCAAACAGAAACATGCCAAATCCATGGCTGACTATCTGGTTCATTCCGAATATTACGACCATCTTCATCCTTGATGCTCTCCAACCGAGTGATTAAAAATCCTGTTTCGCCATCCTGACGACTTGTTGGTTTTCGGTAAATCGATGAATATTGACGTCTGCGTTCAACAAGGTTGAAATCTGAGCATGCGTGATTTGCCCATTACCCTGCTGCGTACCTTTGTGGTGGTGGCGGAAACCCTGAACCTGACCACCGCCGCCGGCCGCCTGCACCGGGCCCCCTCGACCATCAGCATGCAGCTGAACCGGCTGGAAGGCCTGGTGTCGACCGCCTTGCTGGAGCGGGGGCAATACGGCGTGAGGTTGACTCCGGCGGGAGACCTGCTGCGCGCCCATGCCCAGCTGCTGCTGAATCAGCACGACCGCATACTGGGGGCTTTTCTGCACGGAGATATTGACGGCAAGGTGCGTTTTGGCACTCACGATCAATATGCCACCCGCAGCCTGCCGCCCTTGTTGGAAACCTTTGTGCTCAATTACCCGGAGGTTCGGCTGGAAATTCAGTGCGATCACCGTCCCGACTACCTGCAGTCACAGGTGCGGCAGGGCAAACTGGATCTGGCCCTGGTCGAAATGCCACTGCTCTCGCACGACGGTGAGCGCCTTGGCGGTGATGAACTGGTCTGGGTGCGTTCACCCGTGCACCAGGCGCACTTGCGAGACCCGCTGCCACTGGCGGTGTTTGTTGAGGGCTGCTATCACAGAAACGCGGCCCTGCAGGCACTGGCGCAATGGCAAAAGCCCTGCCGGATTGCCTTTACCAGCCAGAGCCGGGCCGGGGTGCTGGCGGCGGTCAGGGCGGGCATTGGCGTGGGCATTATTCCCCGTAGTACCCTGGAGGAAGGCCTGGTGGTGGAAGCGGGACTGCCCCCTTTGCCCGGCACCGACGTGACCCTGTTGGTGGCGGCCGAGGCCAACGAGGCAACCGACAGGCTGGCGCAGATCATTCGAGAGAGTCCGCAGTTTTCCCGCGCCGACCATGGCATGGCCAGGGTGCTGCACCAGCTTGGCTGAGCGGTAGCAACCTTGTTCCCCAATGATGAGCATGGGATCATGCTCGCCGACGACATTCATTCAAAGGAGCCGAAGCATGAAACTGGCATTTATCGGACTGGGCGTCATGGGCTTTCCCATGGCCGGGCATCTGCAGCAGGCGGGCCACGAGGTGTGCGTGTATAACCGCAATTCAGCAAAGGCGGCGGACTGGGTGGCCCGGTTTGGCGGTAGCCAGGGTGCCACGCCGGCCGAGGCCGCGCGGGGTGCCGACATGGTGATGGTGTGCGTGGGTAACGACGACGACGTGCGCTCCGTGGTTTATGGTAGCGACGGCGTGCTGGCGGGTATGCAGGCCGGTGCCCTGCTGGTTGACCATACCACCACCTCGGCCCAACTGGCGGAAGAGCTGGCAAAAACCGCCGGCAAGCAGCATGTGCGTTTTATCGATGCTCCCGTGTCCGGAGGTCAGCTGGGAGCGGAAAACGGTGCCCTGACCATCATGATCGGCGGCACCGAGGCCGATGTGGCCGAGGCGGCGCCGGTGCTGGCGGCCTATGGTAAAAAGGTGACCCGTCTGGGCCCGGTGGGCGCCGGCCAGCGCTGCAAAATGGTCAACCAGATCTGTGTGATCGGGGCGGTACAGGGCATCGCCGAGGGCCTGATGATCGCCCAGAAGGCCGGCCTCGACATTCCCACCCTGATTGAGGTGCTGGCCGGTGGTGCGGCCCAGAGCTGGCAACTGCAGAACCGGGCCCAGACCATGGCCGACGACCAGTTCGATTTTGGCTTCGCCGCCCAGTGGATGCACAAGGATCTGGGCATCTGCCTGGATGAGGCCGAGCAACAGGGCCTCAAACTGCCCCTGACCGAGCATGTGCACGCCGTGTATGAGCGCCTGCTGGAGCAGGGCATGGGGCGCTGCGATTCCACCGTGGTGATTCGGGATCTCAAGTCCTGAGATGCAGGCGGGCGCGCGGCGAATTTTGCCGGCCCTGTCGCGGCGGGGCTTGGCAGAGCCGGGGCGGCTCGGCTATGCTGAGCTCTGCCTCAAAGTGTGGCCTCGAGTGTTTCCCGCTGTTATGTGATGTTTTCCGCAGTTTCCGCACAAAACAACGGCACTTGATGTGAGGGTTTGAGCCAAAGGCTTTGCTTGAGCCTCGAATTTGAATAGAGTGGGCAACCGCTTAATGCCAAGTGAGAAAGGATACCCTATGAACAAGACTCAGCTTGTCGATGCAATCGCCGCCAAGGCCGACCTGAACAAGGCTCAGGCCAAGGCTGCCCTGGAAGAAGTACTCAACGGTATCACTCAAAGCCTGAAAGAAGGTGATCCTGTTCAGCTGGTTGGCTTTGGTACCTTCAAGGTAAACCACCGTGCCGCCCGTACCGGTCGCAACCCGCAAACCGGCAAGGAAATCCAGATTGCAGCGGCAAACGTGCCAGCCTTCGTGGCCGGCAAGGCGCTGAAAGACGCGGTCAACTAAGACCCAGTCAGAACACACCCAACCCGGCCCAGGCCGGGTTTTTTTAACACTTTTCTTGCCCCCGCGATCATTAGGTTGTTATAACTGAACCAGGTCCTGTCCCGAACCAGGGAGGCTTTTATGGAAGTGAACGCTATTCGTCAGGTCGCCATTCCATGGGCGGGAGCCCGGGAACTGACCACGGGGCTGATGCTCACCGAGTTGCATCAGGATGTCTGGAGCGGTTGCCTGGAGCTGGCCATGGGGGTGCCTTCCGACATGGACACGCCACCGCACATTGTGTACTGGCTCAGCTTTGGGCATCTCTATGGTTACCGCGTGCTGGAAGGTGCCGATGTGCCCGAGCTGTTTGAGGACGAACCGCACAACGACAGCCAAATCCAGCTGATCACCCCATCCCGTTTTCTGACCTGGTTTCACCAGGAAACCCAGGGCACTCACCTGAACGAGGACATTCAGCACTACCGCATAGCCTGCTGGGATTTTTGCGTCGACGTGCTGGCGGCTCAGCCGCCGGAAGTGTGTATCAACAAGGAGTAGCATGAAAGGCTTTATTCTGGTCGCCCACGGCAGCCGGCGGGCGACTGCCAACGAGGAAATTGCCGGGTTCGCCCAGCGTATGACAGCCGCCATGAAGGGCGGCTTTGATTTGACCGGCTATGGCTTCTGGGAGCTGGCGGAGCCGTCCCTGGGGCAGGTGATCGACGCCCAGGTGGCTGCCGGCGCCCGGGACATTACCCTGTTCCCCTATTTCCTGGCAGAAGGCAAGCATGTGGTGAACGACCTGCCCTCGGTGCTGGCGGAGAAAAAGGCCCAGTATCCCGGAGTGAAACTGACGCAACTGCCGCACCTGGGTGCCATTCCCGGCTTTGATCAGTGGCTGGCGGCGCAGTTGCAGGAAGATGACGAGGCGAATAGCTAGGGTAGGTTGGCGATGAGCGAAGCGAATTCACAACGTGAAGGCACCAGTGAAATGTTGGAATTCGCGATGCTCATTCCAACCTACGACTCGATAAGTTTACGATTCGGTACATAAAAAACGGGGCCAAACTGGCCCCGTTTTACTTTCGGCTTAAAGCTTTCAGCTGCGAGTTGATTATTGCGCTTCCCGCGCAATTGCCCGCCAGGCGATATCGCTGCGGAAAAACACGTCGTCCCACTGAATCTGACGGGCCAGCTCATAGGCGTTGGCCTGTGCCTGACTGACGCTTTCGCCCAGGGCGGTGGCGCACAGCACCCGCCCGCCGGCGGTGACTACGTCATCGCCCTTGAACTGAGTGCCGGCGTGGAATACCTTGGCGCCTTCGGCCTCGGCGGGAATGCCGGTGATCACATCACCCTGGCGATAGGCGCCGGGGTAACCGCCGGCGGCCAGCACCACGCCCACGGCGGCGCGCTGGTCGAACTCGGCAGTGGCCTTGTCCAGCTCACCCTTACAGCCGGCCAGGCACAGCTCCACCAGATCGGATTTCAGCCGCAGCATAATGGGCTGGGTTTCCGGATCGCCAAAGCGGCAGTTGAACTCGATGACCTTGGGCTGACCGTTCTGGTCGATCATCAGGCCCGCATACAGGAAGCCCTTGTACACATGACCTTCGTCCGCCATGCCGCGTACGGTAGGCATGATCACCTGTTCCATGATGCGGTCATGAATGTCCTGGGTCACCACCGGGGCCGGGCTGTAGGCACCCATGCCGCCGGTGTTGGGGCCGGTATCCTTGTCGCCCACGCGCTTGTGATCCTGGCTGGTGGCCATGGGCAGCACGTGCTCGCCGTCCACCATCACGATAAAGGAGGCTTCCTCGCCATCGAGGAATTCCTCGATCACCACCCGGCTGCCGGCATCGCCAAAGGCGTTGCCCGCCAGCATGTCGCGCACCGCTTCTTCGGCTTCTGCCAGGGTCATGGCCACGATCACGCCCTTGCCCGCGGCCAGGCCGTCGGCCTTGATCACGATGGGGGCACCCTGCTCACGCAGGTAGGCCAGTGCCGGCTCCACCTCGGTGAAGTTCTGGTAGGCGGCGGTGGGGATTTGCTGGCGGGCCAGAAAGTCCTTGGTAAAGGCCTTGGAGCCTTCCAGCTGGGCGGCGCCGGCGCTGGGGCCAAAAATGGCCAGGCCGTCGGCCTCGAACGCATCGACCACGCCGGCCACCAGGGGGGCTTCGGGGCCGACGATGGTCAGCTCCACTCGCTCCTGTTTGGCAAAGGCCAGCAGGCCCTGAATGTCGGTGGCGGAAATGGCCACGTTGGTCAATGCCGGCTCAAGCTCGGTGCCGGCGTTGCCCGGGGCCACGAACACCTTGCTTACCTTGGGTGACTGGGCGGCTTTCCAGGCCAGGGCGTGTTCACGACCGCCACCGCCGATTACCAATACGTTCATGCTGTGTCCTCGCAATCAGTGACGGAAGTGGCGCATGCCGGTGAACACCATGGCCATGCCGTGCTCGTCGGCGGCCTGAATGACTTCCTCGTCGCGCATGGAGCCACCGGGCTGGATCACGCAGCTGATGCCGGCGGCGGCGGCGGCGTCGATGCCGTCACGGAAGGGGAAGAAGGCGTCGGACGCCATCACGGAGCCCTCAACCTGCAGACCTTCGTCGGCGGCCTTGATGCCGGCGATCTTGGCGGAATACACCCGGCTCATCTGGCCGGCGCCCACACCGATGGTCTGGCTGCCCTTGGCATAGACGATGGCGTTGGACTTAACGAACTTGGCCACCTTCCAGCAGAACAGCAGGTCTTTCAGCTCTTCCTCGGTGGGCTGGCGCTTGGATACCACCTTGAGGTCGGCCATGTCCACCATGCCCTGATCCCGGTCCTGCACCAGAATGCCGCCGTTCACGCGCTTGATGTCGAGACCGCGGGTACTGGTGCTCCACTGGCCACACTCCAGCAGGCGCACGTTTTTCTTGTCGGCCACGGCGGCTTTCGCCTCGGCGCTGATGGACGGGGCGATGATCACTTCTACAAACTGGCGCTCGATAATGGCGCGGGCGGTGGCGTCGTCCAGTTCACGGTTAAAGGCGATGATGCCGCCAAAGGCGGAAGTGGGATCGGTCTGGTAGGCACGGTCATAGGCTTCCAGCAGGTCCTTGCCCAGGGCCACGCCACAGGGGTTGGCGTGCTTGACGATGACACAGGCCGGCTCATCGAATTCCTTCACGCACTCCAGGGCGGCGTCGGTGTCGGCGATGTTGTTGTAGGACAGCTCTTTGCCCTGCAACTGGGTGGCGGTGGCCACGGAGGCTTCGTCGACGTTGTTTTCCACGTAGAAGGCGGCGCTCTGGTGGCTGTTTTCGCCGTAACGCAGATCCTGCTTCTTGGTGAACTGGTAGTTGACGGTGCGCGGGAATTTGGAACCCTCGGCGGACTGGTGATAGGCCGGTACCATGGTGCCGAAGTAGTTGGCGATCATGCCGTCGTACTGGGCGGTGTGCTCAAAGGCGGCAATGGCCAGATCGAAACGGGTGCCTTGAGTCAGGCTGTTGCCGTTGGCATCCAGCTCGGCCAGCAGGCGGTCGTAGTCGCCGGCGTTGACCACGATGGCCACGTCGTTGTGGTTTTTGGCCGCGGCGCGCACCATGGTGGGGCCACCGATGTCGATGTTTTCAATCGCGTCTTCCAGGCTGCAGTCGGCCTTGGCAACGGTGTTGGCGAAAGGATAGAGGTTGACCACTACCATGTCGATGGGCGCAATGCCGTGCTCGTTCATGATGGCGTCGTCCTGGCCGCGACGACCCAGAATGCCGCCGTGTACCTTGGGATGCAGTGTCTTGACGCGACCGTCCATCATTTCCGGAAAACCGGTATAGTCGGATACTTCGGTCACGGGAAGGCCTTGTTCCGCCAGCAGGCGGGCGGTGCCGCCGGTAGACAGCAGCTCCACGCCACGGGCGTGCAGCCCCTGGGCGAATTCCACAATGCCTTGTTTGTCGGACACACTCAGCAGAGCTCGGCGAATGGGTCGGGCAGTTTCCATTATGTTCTCGTTCCTTTAACGATTCATCGGGGGGTTTGGTAAAATCGGCGAAAGGACGCCACCGGCTTTACCAAACCGCCTGGTACGCCAGAACGGAAGGCGGCATATTCTACCCGTTTTTGCCGTCCTGTGCCGGACTATTTGGTTTGGCGTCAAGAGGTTTTACGTGTAATCAATACCGCTCTGAAAGGAGAAGCGAATGTATCGCATCGGCGAGCTGGCCAGGGCCTTTGGCATCAAGACCGATACCCTGCGCTTTTATGAAAAGGAAGGGCTGCTGGTGCCCAGTTTGCGCACCCCCACGGGTTACCGGCAGTACAGCGAAGACGACAAGAAACGGCTGCATTTTATTCTGCGCAGCAAGAAGGTGGGCTTTTCCCTGAAAGACATCGAAGAGCTGCTGGCCCTGCGCATCAGCAGTTGCCAGGTGACCTGCCGCGAGGTTAAGGCGGTGGCCGACACCAAGCTGGCCGACGTGGAAGAGCGTATTCGCGAGCTGGAGCAGTTTCGCCGCTCTTTGCGTCAACTGTCCGAGGCCTGCTGCGGTGGGCAGGAAAGCGCCGAGCACTGCTCCATTCTGGAAGCGCTGGACGGCAAGCTTGAGAATACCGACAATAACGCCCGTTAACGCCCCCTGAAATGGCCGCCTTTGGCGGCCTGTCTTGTTGTGCCTTGCATGATGCTCAACGAATAGTTCGTAAATGCGCGCGATGAATTCCAACACGCAGCCGACGGCGGCATGTTGGAACTCGGTTGCGCTCATCGCCAATCTACGCCGATTTGCCCGCCAATGGCCGTGAACAACTGCGGACCTGCCGGCATCTGCTTGCTTTTTTCAACACGGGAGATTTTTCAATGCGACACCAGCTGGGGTGGGGACTGAGCGTGACTCAGTGGTTTGTGTTTTTGCTGGCCAACGCGCTGGCGCTGCCCATCGTGCTGGGCCAGGCCTTTGATCTGGACAGCAACGAGGTGGCCGGCCTGGTGCAGCGAACCCTGCTGGTGGTGGGCCTGAGCTCGGGGCTGCAGGCCTGGCTGGGGCACCGTTATCCCATCGCCGACGGTCCCGCCGGCTCTTGGGCCATCGTGTTTGTGGTGATGGCCTATATCGGCAGGGAGCAGGGCCTAGACAGTGTCGACACCCTGAGGCTGCTCTCCGGCGGCGTGCTGGTGGCGGGGCTTATCATGCTGGTGCTGGGGCTCGTGCGTCAGGTGCACCGGCTGTTGTTTCTGTTTACTCCCCTGGTGACCGGTTGTTTCATTTTGCTGCTGGTGATTCAGCTGGCCGGGGTGTTTGTGCGCGGCATGGTCACGGATCCGCGCACCGGCACCATGAGCCTGCCGGTGCTGCTGATTGGCCTGCTGGTGTTCCTCGGGGTGCTGCTGTGCTCCTTCAGCCGCCACAACCTGCTGCGTACCTATGCGGTGCTGGTGGGCATCGTCCTGGGCTGGATGGCGTTCTGGCTGTTTGGATTATCGCCGGCCACCCCGGCTGAAGGGACCGGCCTGGCGCTGCCGGCGTTGTTTGCCTGGGGCCTGCCGCGGCTGGATGCCGGCATGCTGGTGGTGGCGGTGCTGTTTTCACTACTGCTGTTTTCCAACCAGATAGCGGCGGTTACCGCGGTCTCGGCGGTGGTGAGGGAGCGCCAGCGCGATGACAATGCCGTGATCAATCGCAGCAGCTGGGTGTCCGGCATCAGCCATGGCCTGACCGGCAGCTTTGCCACCGTCGCCGTGGTGCCGCTGCCGGTCACCGCCGGTTTTATTCAGTTGAGTGGTGAAGACAGGCGGGGTCCCTTTTTGCTGGCCTGCGGGCTGCTGGCACTGGTGTCGTTGTTCCCGGGAGCGGTAAGCGTGTTGTCGCTGCTGCCGGCTCCGGTGGCCAATGCGGCACTGCTGGCCACCTTTATCAAGCTGGTGAGCCTGGCGTTTCAGCTGATCACCAAAAGCGGGATGGACAACCGCGCCAGCACCATAGTGGGCGTGGCCCTGCTGCTGGGCGTGGGCTGCATGTTCCTGCCCCCCGGCCTGTACCGACACTTCCCCAGCATGGCGCAATACCTGCTCGGTAACGGCCTGCTTACCGGCACCCTGCTGGCACTGGCGATGGAGCAGCTCTGGTCAAAAGGGAAGGGGTAACCTGCTTCATCATGGCATTGTTGGCGTCACGGGTGATGAACTTGTTTTGCAAACCACTCACCATGCCCCTCAACTACGGTTCAGCTGTTCCTTCAGCAGTTGCAGAAACAGCTGGCGCAACCGGCTTTGGCGCCCGTGACTGCGGGTGATGGCGGCAATGCCCAGCTGGTGAGTTTTCTGCCGGGGCAGCAACGGACGCAGGCGCCCGCCATCCACCCAGCGGCGGGCGTAGCTTTCGGGCAAAAAGCCGACGTACTGGCCCGAGAGGATCAGCGCCGCCCTGGGCTCATAGTGGTAGGCACGCCCGGCCAGCTTCAGGCCCGCATGCTGGGCGCTGGTTTCCGGATTGGTATGAATGCCGGGGTGGATTAGCTTGAACTCGGGCAGGCGCTCGGCGATCACGCCGTCGTCCTGCTCGGCAAACAGCGGATGGCGGTCGCTGCAATAGAGAAAACAGCGCACCTGATAGAGGTGGTGGTAATCCAGCCCTTCCAGATCCCTGTGATAATGAATAAAGCCAACGTCGGCCTCGTCGCTGAGCACTCGGCGTTCAATTTCGCCCATGTAGGCCACATCCACGCTCACGTTGACATCCGGCGCCTGCTCACCGAGGGCGGCAAAGACGTCCACCATGGAAAACTCGTCTTCCAGCCAGATGCTGTCACTGGAGACAATCTTGAGCTCACCGCTCAGTTGCTCGTGCAGCTCGTTGACCGTATAGCGAAACTCTTCCAGCCGACTGAACAGCCGCTTGGTGGACTCGTAAATCACCTCGCCGTCATCGGTCAGGGAAAACCCCGAACGGCCACGCCGGCAGAGCTTGAGCTTGAGTCGGCTTTCCAGGTTGGCCATGTGCACACTGATGGTGGATCGGCTGATATTCAGCTCGGTTTCCGCCGCCGAAAAGCCGCCGCACTCCACTACCGTCTTGAACAGTTTTAACAGGCGAATTTCATAGTCACCGATCTGGCCCAGCACGGGCCGGTTGGTCTGGCTCATAGTTTGAACTGCTTCAATGTGTATGTTGAAAGGTCATCATTTATGGGACTTTGCGCTTGCGGCTAGCATGTTGTCAAACCATGGCCCGTGCCGTTGTGGCGTCGCTCACGGCAAAACCGGTAATCAGGCTTACGGGCGCGGATGGAATCAACATGAGGCAGCCAACTATGAGCATTTCTGCAGTGAACAGCACCCTGGTAAGGGAAAGCGGCCATATCGACGGTCGTTGGTGTCAGGCCGAGAGCGGCGCCACCATTGCCGTATACAACCCCGCCAGTGGCGAACACCTGGGCCAGGTGCCCGACATGGGCGAAACCGAGACCCGTGCCGCCATCGACGCCGCCAGCCGCGCCCTGCCGGCCTGGAGTGCGCTCAATCCCAAGGAGCGGGCCCGCCTGCTGCGGAACTGGTTCGATTTGATCATCGAGCACAAGGAAGATCTGGCCCGGCTGATGACCCAGGAGCAGGGCAAGCCGCTGTTTGAAACCCGGGGCGAGGTGCTCTACGGCGCTTCCTATGTCGAGTGGTATGCCGAGGAAGCCAAGCGTGCCTACGGCAAGGTGTTCTCCGCTCCCACCGGCGACAAGCGGGCCCTGAGCATTCAGCAGCCCATCGGTGTGGTGGCGGCCATCACTCCCTGGAACTTTCCCAATGCCATGATCACCCGCAAAATCGCGCCGGCACTGGCGGCGGGCTGCACCATGGTGGTCAAGCCCTCGGAAGAAACCCCGTTTTCCGCCCTGGCGCTGATGGCACTGGCGGAGCAGGCGGGCATTCCCGCCGGTGTGATCAATATGGTCACCTCCAGCCAGGCCGCCGTGGTGGGCCGCGTGATGACCGACGACGCCCGAGTGCGCAAGTTGTCTTTTACCGGCTCCACCCGAGTGGGCAAGCTGCTTTACGGTCAGAGCGCCGACACCGTGAAAAAACTCAGCCTGGAGCTGGGCGGCAACGCCCCCTTTATCGTGTTTGACGATGCTGATCTCGACGCCGCCGTTACCGGTGCGGTGATCTCCAAGTTTCGCAACGCCGGTCAGACCTGCGTGTGTGCCAACCGCATTTTGGTGCAGGACGGTATTTACGATGCCTTTATGGCCCGCTTCAAGGCCGAAGTGGAAAAGTTCGTCATTGGCAATGGCCTTGATGCCGCCACCACGCTGGGCCCGGTGATCAACAAGGCCGCCATCGACAAGATCGCCGGCATGGTGGACGCGGCCCTGACCGAAGGCGCCGAGTTGGTGACCGGCGGCACGCGTCATGAGGCCGGCGAGCTGTTCTTTGCCCCCACCATACTGGGCAATGTCAGTCAGCAAATGGCCATCGCCAGCCAGGAAATCTTCGGCCCGGTGGCCCCGGTCATTCGCTTCGGTGATGAAGCCGAGGCGGTGGCCATTGCCAACGACACCCCTTATGGCCTGGCCGCCTACTTTTACACCGAGAACCACAGCCGCATCTGGCGCGTCGCCGAGCAGCTGGAATACGGCATGATCGGCATCAATGAGGGCATTTTGTCCAACGAAATCGCCCCCTTTGGCGGCGTGAAGGAATCCGGCCTGGGCCGGGAAGGCTCCGCCGAGGGCCTGGCCGATTATATGGAAACCAAATACCTGTGCATGGGCGGCATTCGCTGAATACGCCATCAGGCAGGACCTCCGAAAGGCAAGTTGTTTGTCTGTCGGTTGATAAAAGATGAAACGCGAGCAGCTTGCCTGGCGGACAGGCAAGCTCAAAGGACAAGGATATAGGGAGCGTCCGCGTGCAAAAGGAACAAAATGTAAACAAGGTATTGACCAGGCTGGACGTATTGTTTTTGGCCTTTGGCGCCATGATCGGCTGGGGGTGGGTCGTGCTGTCCGGCAACTGGGTGATCGAAGCCGGTACCTTTGGCGCCATGCTGGCGTTTATATTGGGCGGTGTACTGGTAGTGTTTGTGGGCCTGGCATATGCCGAACTGGCTTCCGCCATGCCCACCACAGGAGGAGCCCTGATTTATGTATTGAGGGGCATTGGCTATAGGCCGGCCTTTGTGGCTTCCTGGGCCTTGGCATTGGGATATATCTCGGTTGTTTCTTTTGAGGCGGTGGCATTGCCTACCGTTATTGAGTACATCTTCCCCAATTACAAGGTGGGATTTTTATACTCGGTTAATGGTTATGATGTTTATGCCTCCTGGGCCCTGGTGGGAATGGTGGGCTCCGTGTTTATTACCATAGTCAACCTGATGGGAGTCAAGTTTGCCGCCCTGCTGCAAATGGTACTGACCATCATTATTGCCATTATCGGCCTGATGCTGATTTTTGGTGCGGCGGTGAATGGCAATGTGGAAAATGCCGATCCACTCTTTATTGGTGGTGTGGCCGGTGTGCTGACCGTGGCCATTATGACACCCTTTATGTTTGTGGGATTTGATGTCATTCCCCAAACGGCCGAAGAAATGAAGATTCCGCCCAGATCCATTGGCCGCATTCTGATTGTGTCGGTTGCCGCCGCCGTAATCTGGTATGTCGCCATCATTTTTGCCGTGGGTTTTGGACTGGATCAGAACGCCCTGATTAGCTCGGTATTACCCACCGCAGACGCTATGAGTAATGTCTTTGGGCACGGCGCCTTTGGCATAGTGCTTATTCTGGGTGGGGTCGCCGGCATTATCACCAGCTGGAACTCCTTCATTATTGGTGGCAGTCGCATCATGTACGCCATGGCCGAGAAAAAGATGCTTCCGGCCTGGTTTGGTCGACTGCATCCGAAATATGGCACTCCGGTTAATGCCATTCTGTTTATTGGCGCCTTGTCTACGTTGGCCCCCATGTTGGGCCGTCCCATGCTGGTCTGGTTGGTAAATGCGGGTGGTCTGGCCATTGTGCTGGCCTACTTTCTGGTAGCCGTTGCCTTTGTACGACTGCGTCGGCTGGAGCCAAACATGGTACGCCCGTTTCGGGCAGGGGAGTCCAATGCCATTGGCTGGGCTGCCGTTGCTTTCAGCCTGCTGTTTGTTGCCCTGTATTTGCCGGGCATGCCGGCGGCGCTGGTCTGGCCCTATGAGTGGCTGATCCTGGCAGGCTGGTGGGGCGCTGGTTTTCTGATGATGTTCTTCATGAGGCATCAGCAGCAGGCGGCGCAAGGTTATCGCTACGGAGCCCGATCCGCCTGAGCATAGCGAAAAAGCACACATTGTGTACCGGCATCGCCACTCATGGCGCCGTCGAAGAACAGGGAACTCGGCCGTTACCGGCGGCACAATACAGACCACCGCTGTAGTGGCCAATTACGATTGAAGAGGAAGATATCATGAGCAAGAACCAGCAACTTCAGCAGCGCAAGGACGCCGTCTTTGCCCGCGGCATGGGCAACCTGGCCCCCGTTTATGTGGATCACGCCAACAACAACGAAATCTGGGACGTGGACGGCAAGCGCTTTATCGACTTCGCCGCCGGCATCGCCGTGGTCAACACCGGTCACAGCCACCCGCGCATTGTGGCGGCGGTGAACGAGCAGCTGCAGCGCTTCAGCCACACCTGCGCCATGGTCACTCCCTATGAGAGTGCGGTCGAGCTGGCCGAGCGCCTGGTGCAGCTGGCGCCGGGCAACAGCCCGAAAAAGGCCATTTTTGTCACTACCGGGGCCGAGGCGGTGGAAAACGCGGTGAAAATCGCCCGCGCCCACACCAAGCGCAGCGGCGTCATTGCCTTTAACGGCGGCTTTCACGGCCGTACCAACCTGGCCATGGGCCTGACCGGCAAGGTAGCGCCCTACAAGGCCGGCTTTGGCCCCTTCCCGGGCGAGATCTATCACCTGCCGTACCCGAATGCCTACCATGGCGTGACCGAGGAGCAGTCCCTCAAGGCCCTGGACGAGCTGTTCCATTGCGACATTGAGCCGGGCCGAGTGGCGGCGCTGATTATCGAGCCGGTACAGGGTGAGGGAGGCTTCTATCCGGCGCCGCCGTCCTTCCTGCAAAAGCTGCGTGCCATCTGTGATCAGCACGGCATCGTGCTGGTGTGCGACGAAATCCAGACCGGTTTCGCCCGTACCGGCAAGCTGTTTGCCACCGAATACGCCGGCATAGAGCCGGATCTGATGACCATGGCCAAGGGCATTGCCGGCGGTTTCCCGCTGTCTGCCGTGGTGGGCAAGGCCGACATCATGGACGCCGCCAACCCGGGTGGCCTGGGTGGCACCTATGCTGCCTTTCCGCTGGCCTGCGTCGCCGGCCTGGAAGTGCTGAACATCATTGAAGAAGAGCAGCTGTGCGACAAGGCCCTGGCCCTGGGCGAGCTGATGAACAAACGCCTGCATGCGCTGCAGGAGAAGTATCCTCACCATATCGGCCAGGTGCGTAACCTGGGCGCCATGGTGGCGATGGAGCTGGTGCACAGTGGGGATGTGGACCAGCCCAATCCTGAACTGACCAAGGCCGTGGTGGCCAAGGGCATCGAGAAGGGCGTGATTATGTTGTCTTGCGGTGTACGCGGCAACGTGATCCGTTTCCTGCCGGCCCTGACCTCACCGCTGGAGGTGGTCAGTGAAGGTCTGGATCTGCTTGAGCAGGTGCTGGCCGAGCTCATCTGAGCCGGCTAATACGTCGATGTCAAAGTTGTTTGGCGGGCCATGGGCCCGCCTTTTTTGTTTTGGGCTTGACCTTCCCCTTGTGGCAGGGTTCAAAGTAGTGGGGAACTCACCAAATCAGGAGACTGAAGCATGCATATCCTTACCGTTCCCGACATGACCTGCGGCCACTGCGTGGGCGTGATTTCCGCCGTGCTGACCGAGCTGGATCCGGACTGCGAGCTGAGCTTTGAGCTGGCCAGCCGCCGGGTGGAGATTGGCACCCGCCTGCCGCGAGAGGAGATTGTCGAGGCCCTGAGCGACGCCGGCTACGACTGCGAATAAGGCGGAGGCGGCCATGACCACATTGAATCTGCGCCTGCCCATCGAAGGTATGAGCTGTGCGTCCTGCGTGTCCCGGGTTGAGAAGGCCCTGAGCGCGCAACGGGGCGTGCGTTCGGCCAGCGTTAACCTGGCGTCGAACAGCGCCGAGCTGACCCTGGACCAGGGCACCGCCACCACCGAGCTGGTGGCGGCGGTGAACAAGGCCGGCTACCAGTGCCCGGTGGAAAGGGTGGAGCTGGTGATTGGCGGCATGAGTTGCGCGTCTTGCACCGGCCGGGTGGAAAAGGTACTGGGCCGGCTGCCTGGTGTATTGTCCGCCAGCGTCAACCTGGCCGCCGGCCGGGCCTGGGTGGAGCTGCTGGCCGGTAGCCAGGATAGCACTGCCCTGATCGCCGCGGTGGAAAAGGCCGGCTTCAGCGCCGAGGCCGCCGATGCTGAATCCAGAGGCGAGCCCGATGATGGCCGTGAACGGGAACAGTACGCACTGAAACGTTCCCTGATGATGGCCGCGGTGCTCACCTTGCCGGTGTTCATACTGGAAATGGGATCTCACTTTGTACCCGGCATGCACCACTGGGTTGAAACCACCCTGGGGCAATCCCTCAACTGGCAGCTGCAGTTCGTGCTGACCACCCTGGTGTTGTTTGGCCCGGGGGGGTTGTTTTTGAAAAAAGGGTTGCCGGCGCTGCTGCGGGGGGCGCCCGAGATGAATTCCCTGGTGGCGCTGGGCGGCCTGGCGGCCTGGGGCTATTCCACCCTGGCCACTTTTGCCGGCCACTGGCTGCCTACGGGCAGTCGGCAGGTGTATTTCGAGGCGACGGCGGTGATCGTGACCCTGATTCTGCTGGGACGATATCTGGAGGCCCGGGCCAAGGGTCGCACCGGCGAGGCCATTAAAAAGTTGCTCAGCCTGCAGGCGCCCACCGCCAGGGTGGAGCGCGACGGCCATACCGAAGACCTTCCCCTTGAGCGGGTAAAGGTCAAGGACAGAGTGCGGGTGCGCCCGGGGGAGCGCATTCCGGTAGACGGCACCGTGGTTGACGGCGTTTCATGGGTGGACGAGTCCATGCTTACCGGCGAGCCGGAACCGGTAGAAAAAGGTGAAGGCGACGAGGTCACCGGTGGCACCGTCAACAACAAGGGCTCCCTGCTGGTGGAAGTCACCCAAGTGGGCAAGCAGACCCGGCTGGCCCAGATTATTCGCATGGTGGAGCAGGCCCAGGGGGCCAAGTTGCCGATACAGGCGCTGGTAGACAAGGTCACCGGCGTGTTCGTGCCCGTGGTCATGGGCCTGGCGACACTCACCTTTGTGCTCTGGTGGTGGCTGGGGCCGGCCCCGGCGCTGAGTTTTGCGCTGGTCAACGGCGTGGCGGTACTGATCATCGCCTGTCCCTGCGCCATGGGGCTGGCCACGCCCACCTCCATTATGGTGGGCACCGGCCGGGCCGCCGAGCTGGGAGTACTGTTCCGCAAGGGAGAGGCCCTGCAGGCCCTGCGTGGCGCCAAGGTCATCGCCTTTGACAAGACCGGCACCCTGACCGAGGGCAAGCCCGAGCTGACTGATCTGCAAGTGGGTGAAGGTTTTGACAAGGACACCGTGCTGGCGCACATTGCCGCCGTGGAGCAGCGCTCCGAACATCCGATTGCCGAGGCGCTGGTGGCGGCGGCGCAAGAGCGCAACCTGAATCTGCCCGGGGTGAGCGAGTTCGACACCGTTACCGGCATGGGCGTCTCCGCCATGGTGGACGGCGTACGGGTGAACGTGGGGGCGGACCGCTACTTGCGCTCCCTCGAGATGGACCTGGCGGTGTTTGCCGACACCGCCGGCCGGCTTGCCAGTGAGGGCAAAACGCCGCTGTATGTAGCCATTGGCGGCAAACCGGCGGCGATTCTGGCGGTGGCCGACAAGGTCAAGGCAGGCACGCCCGAAGCCATTGCCGCCCTGCATCGGCAGGGGTTCAAGGTGGCCATGATCACCGGCGACAACAAGGGCACCGCCAGTGCCATCGCCGCCAGGCTTGGCATCGATGCGGTGGAGGCCGAGGTCATGCCAGACGGCAAGGTGGAGGCGCTGGCGCATCTGCGCCGGCAGCACGGTGCCGTGGCCTTTGTGGGCGATGGCATCAACGATGCCCCGGCGCTGGCGGCGGCGGACGTGGGCCTGGCCATCGGCACCGGCACCGACATCGCCATCGAGGCGGCGGATGTGGTGCTGATGCGCGGCGACCTGCGTGCCGTGCCCCAGGCCCTGGCCCTCAGCCGGGCCACCCTGAGCAATATTCGCCAGAACCTGTTCTGGGCCTTTGCCTACAATGTGTGCCTGATCCCGGTGGCGGCCGGCGTGCTTTACCCCGCCTTTGGCCTGCTGCTCTCGCCCATGCTGGCTGCCGGCGCCATGGCGTTGTCCAGCGTGTTTGTGGTGACCAATGCCCTGCGGCTGAAGCGGTTCAGGCCGGCTGGCCAGGACGCGGAATAACTCTTTATAATGTGCGATTTCTCACAAAAAGGACTTCTGTTATGACAACTCTGGGTACCCCCCTGTCGGCAACTGCCACCCGAGTGTTGATGTGCGGCGGTGGTGAGCTGGGCAAGGAAGTGGTGATTGAGCTGCAGCGTCTCGGCGTTGAAGTCATCGTGGTGGATCGCTATCCCAACTCTCCGGCCATGCAGGTGGCTCACCGCGCCCATGTGATTTCCATGCTCGACGGCGCCGCGCTGCGCGCCGTTATCGAACAGGAGCAGCCGCACCTGATCGTGCCCGAGATCGAGGCCATCGCCACCGATACGCTTGCCGAGCTGGAGCGGGAAGGCTTTACCGTGGTGCCTACCGCCCGCGCCACCCAGCTCACCATGAACCGGGAAGGTATTCGCCGGCTGGCGGCGGAAGAGCTGGGGCTGGCCACCTCGCCCTACCGTTTTGCCGGCACGCAGGAGGAATTTCGTGCGGCCGTGGCCGAGATTGGCCTGCCCTGTGTGGTCAAGCCGATCATGAGCTCCTCGGGCAAGGGTCAGAGCACGGTAAAAACCGAGGCCGATATCGACGCCGCCTGGCACTATGCCCAGGAAGGCGGCCGCGCCGGCGGTGGACGAGTGATCGTGGAAGGCTTTGTGCAGTTCGACTACGAAATTACCCTGCTTACCGTGCGTCATGCCGCTGGCACCGGCTTCTGCGCCCCCATCGGCCATGTGCAGGTAGACGGTGACTACCGCGAGTCCTGGCAGCCTCAGGCCATGAGCCCGGCAGCGCTGGCGGCGGCGGAAGCCATGGCTGAAAAAGTGACGTCGGCCCTCGGAGGGCGCGGCCTGTTTGGTGTAGAGCTGTTTATTCGTGGCGACGAGGTGCTGTTCAGCGAAGTGTCGCCCCGGCCTCACGACACCGGCATGGTAACCCTGATCTCCCAGAACCTGTCGGAATTCGCCCTGCACGCCCGGGCCATTCTCGGCCTGCCCATTCCCGCCATTCGTCAGTATGGCCCGGCGGCCTCGGCGGTGATCCTGCCCGAAGGCAACTCCACCCAAACCACCTTTGGCAACCTTAGCGTGGCCCTGGCCGAGCCGGACACCGAGCTGCGCCTGTTTGGCAAGCCGGAAATCAACGGCCGCCGTCGCATGGGCGTGGCCCTGAGCCTGGCCGACGGCATCGACGCCGCCAGGGAAAAGGCCCGCCGTACCGCCGCCGCGGTCAAGGTGGCGTTTTAAGCTTTTCTTCGCTCCTCAGAGCTCACAACAGTGTTGCCTGCTTTTCTGAACAGGTCACGCAAGGGCATGAAGGGGAGGGGAAAGGGAACCACTTCAACGACCGATCAAATGCCACGGATGGCATTTTCCGAGCGCCCCAGGGAGGGTCTTGAAGCGTGTCGGGGGAACTGGGCCGTTTCCCCGACCTTGCTCGCCTTTACAGACAAATCGTTTTACAACCACAACCCCAGCAGCATAAAGGCCGGGATCAGTACCAGTAGCGGGCAGCGAAACACCCGCAGCGCCAGCAGGCCCAGCGCCGCTGCGGCCAAAGCCGGAGCTCCGGTCACACTGGCCACAAACACCGGCTGATAGAGGGCCGCCAGCAGCAATCCCACCACGGCCGCATTGACACCGGCCACGGCGCCCGCCATGCGCCGGTTGGCCGCCAGTGCCTGCCATCCGTTCAACAACGCTAGCACCAGCAAAAATCCCGGTAAAAAGACCCCAAAGGTGGCCACCAGGGCACCGATAAGGGGGCTGGTCGGCAACAGCTCGGCCCCCAGAAAGGCAGCCAGACTGAACATGGGGCCGGGCATGGCCTGGGCGGCGGCATAACCGGTGAGAAAGGCTTCTTGAGACAGTGTATCTGCCAGCAGGCTCTGCAGCAGCGGCAATACCACATGGCCGCCGCCAAACACCAGGCTGCCGGCCTGGTAAAAGTCGGCAAACAGGCCGGCCGAGCCGCCATGGGCCAGCAGTGGCAACAGCAGGAACAGGCCGGCAAACAGCAGCAAAAAGGGCCAGCTGAGGCGGGCGGCGGGGGCGTTGTCGGTGCCTTCATGCTTCAGCCAGAAGGCGCCGGTGAGCGCCGCTGCCAGCAGCGCCACAAACTGGGCCGCCAGCCCCGGCCACAGCCACAGCAGGGCGGCGGTGCCCACCGCCAGGGTCTGGGTCAGCCGGCGCCGGCAAAACTGGCCGGCCATGGTCAGTACCGCATCGGTCACCACCACTAGGGCAAACAGCTTAAGGCCGCCGATCAGCGCCGCGGTAACGGGCGAATTGGCGTAATGCTGACCTAACAATGCCAGGCTCAGCATCAACACAAATGAAGGCAGGGTAAAGCCGATAAAGGCGGCAATGGCACCGCCCAGGCCGGCGCGCTGATAGCCGATGGCAAACCCCAGCTGACTGGAGGCCGGGCCGGGTAAAAACTGGCACAGGGCCAGGGTGGAGGCAAACCTGTCCTGGGGCAGCCAGCCCAGCTTTTGCACGAAATGACGCTGAAAATAGCCGATGTGGGCAGCCGGCCCGCCAAAGCTGATCCAACCCAGCATAAAAAACTGCCAAAACACCGAAAGCATGACGATTCATTCACTCCATCTTGGTTGGGGGGCGCCATGCTAGCCGAAAAAGGTGACGGCCCGATGACAGATCGTCCTGAGCGCAGTCATGGCACGGCGTTGAGGAAAGTTCCCATGACCAGGCAAGGTAACAAAAATGGAAAATATTGCCCAGTAACCATGCAAGACGGCAAGGCATTGGCAATACTCTCAAGGATACATTTGAGTAACAGCTGTCACCAGGCATGTATACCGCATGTCTGACTAACTCGGATCAGGGAATTCCGATAGCTTCGGAAGTGATGGGAAGGAATGACGGTGAACGAGAATCAGTCAGTATTTGTGGCGGTGAGCAACATCAGCACCATGGAAGTCATTCGCGACATGCTTCAGGATGAAGTGAAGGCGCTGATTTTTCCGGAGCCCGGGGCGGACATGGTGAAAATGTTTGACCGCTGCCAGGCCCAGCTTATTGTGCTGGCCTTTAATCATGTCGAGCAATCCATCGAATTTTACGAGCGTCTCAAAAACGAAAGCGAAAGGCTGCACCTCAAGCCTTGTCGCATTTTGCTGTTGTGCGACAAATTTGAGGCGGAAAAGGCCTATTCCCTCTGTCGAAAGGGAACCTTTGATAACTATGTGGTGTTCTGGCCCCTGTCTTTTGATCCCCATAGGCTGAAAATATCCATCTATCAGGAGCTGAGATCGCTGGATAACCTTTATAAAGCCCGTGACCGGCTCAGGAATACGGCCCGGCTGCATGCCGTGATAGACGAGCTGGAAGGAGTGGTGGCAAGGTTGGTGGATGGCGGCAGTGTCTTTACGGAGCAGGTCAGGGATGTGCTGGAGGAGGCCGAGGAGCTTCGCGTTGGTGCCCTGCCGCACACGGACCGGGATGCGAGGGTGAGCACCGAAGATATCGGCTCCCTCTATGACTGCATCAATGTGTTGAAGAACAAGGTCTGGCACTTTGAATCCCTTTGCCGGGAAGTTGAGCACAGCTACCAGGGGGCGTTGAAGCAGGTTGCCAGTGCAAAACCCTCGGTACTGGTGGTGGAAGACGACGCCTTTTACCGAAATATCATGATGACCCTGCTCAAGGCCGGCGACTATCAGGTTAATTTTGCCAAAACGGCGGCCGAGGCCCTGGGAATACTTCAGGAAAATACACCCGATCTTATTCTGATGGATCTGATGATGCCGGGCATGAATGGCCTGGAAGCCATCAGGCATATTCGACACAACGAATGGACCAAGCATATTCCGGTGATTGTGATCAGCGGGCAGAGCCAAAAGGAAGTTATTTCCAGGTGCATTCAATTGGGGGCCTTTGAATTTATTCTCAAGCCGTTTAATCGTCAGATTTTTATCAGCAAAATAGAAAAGGCACTGGGTTCCAGGGAAGCAAAAGGACCGGCAAACAAGGATCACTGGAACATGATGTAATGTTGCAGCTTTGGCATGGGTATTTGGCACCGGCAGTACCAAGCGCCTTCAGGCATTATGGCCATTCACTGAATACAATGGTGAACCTATGATAAGCAGGGCGGTAGCGGGAGCGAATGGTATCAGCCATGGCCAGTGGCAGGCTTTCAGGCGTAGCGCCTTGCTGCTGGTTGGCTATTTTATGTTGGCGGAGCTTGGCATGTGGCTGGCCATGCCGCCCTTGCTCAGTGCGCCGGTCTGGCCCGCGGCCGGCCTTGCCCTGTATTGCCTGACCCTGTGGGGGACCCAGTACTGGAAAATCCTGTGGCTGGCGTCTTTTTCGGCCAATGTGCTGCACAAGGTCATGCTGGCGGATCATGACCTCAGTGCTTCCCTTATCGGCATGGCGGCGGTCACCGCCACCGGCTCGGTGCTGGCCACGCTAACCGGTGTGGTTATTTTGAGGAAACTGCTGCGCACTCGGGCCGAGCAGGTCAACGAGGGTTATATTATCGCCCTGTTGCTTTCGACTGTGGCGCTGGCCAGTGTGATCACGGCAGTCACCGGCATCGGTAGTTTTTACCTGTTTCTGTCCCTGACCATGGAGCATCTGGCGGGAAGCCTGCTCAACTGGTGGATGTCGGAAAGCCTGGGCATGTTTATCGCCATTCCCTTTATTCAGTGCGCCGAGCTGAAAAGGACGGGCTTCAACGACTGCCGTGTGGGCAAGCTCCAGTTTTTGCCCATGCTGGTTTGCCTGTTGCTGGTGGTGGGGTTTATTGCGCTAAGCGGAGTGGAAAAGCTGAAAAGCGATCGGCAAATCGCCGCCTTCAGTACCCTGCTGCAAGATAGCCTGGAGTCCTCCTTGCTGTCGCTGGATGACGTCACCCGTTCGACCGCCGCCTACATTTCGAGCAGTGAGCGGGTCACGCCGGCAGAATTCTCCAGTTACGCAAGCAGTCTGCTGATTCGTCCCGGTATTGAAGGGCTGGCCTGGATTCCGAGGGTAATGCATCAAAGCCGGGAGGATTTTGAGGCCAGGGCCAGACGGTCCTTTTATCCTGGTTTTTCCTTGCTGGAACATGATGATAACAGCATTCCGGTGGTGGCAGGCGTCAGGGAGGCCTATTACCCCTTCTGGCTGGTGTTTGTCAGGGGCGGGCGCCAGTCGTTGATTGGTTATGATCTTGGCAGTGAAAGCCGGGAGCTGTTGAAACTGTCCATCGACAGCGGTCAGGTGGTCTTTCAGGAACGCAGGCCGCTGCATTCCGGAGAAACCGATAGCAATGACGACTGGCGTTATTTTGTGCCGGTTTATACACCGGGGTTTAATCCGACGCTGGCCAGCGTGGAAGAGAATCGCCGCGAGTTTATCGGTTTTGTCAGCAGCCTGATTCACTTTAATGCCTTTATAGATGACATCAGGGAAAGAATGGGGCTGCTCGATGTCATTTTTCGCATCACCATGAATTACCGCAACGATGGCAGTCATTTTACCGTGATGGACACTCGACCCGCCGCCGACCGGAAAGGGGCGGCCGATATGCACAGACACTTCGATTACCTTGGCTATAAAAGGTTCAATATTGAGGTCTGGCACGAGGATGCCTGGAAGCCCGCCAGATCCCTGAATACGCAAGGGTTTATGGTGACCGGGGTATTTATTTTGCTGCTGGTGACGGCCTACACTTATAACAGCTTGCTGCAAAATGTGCGTATCTCACAACGGGTGAAGCAGCGTACCGAAGCCCTGAGAAAAACCCGGCAGGAGCTTGCCGATATTCTGGATAACATGACCAGTTATATTGTGGAGGTGGATTTTAAAGGGTGCATTACCAATGTGAACCGAACGCTGCTCAGAGCCTATGGCGGCAACAAGGACAGCCTGCTTGGCGTGCGGGTGACCGACGCCTACTGGTTGCATGACCGGGAAGAAGAGCGGCAACGGCTGCGGAAAGACATCAACGACGCCTGGCGAGGCATGGCGGTCAGGCGCGATGTTGCCCTGACCAGACAAGACGGCCAGGCGCTCTTTGTGGACATGAACATCATTCCGGTGCGGGATGATAACGGCCGGGTCGAAAAGGTTATCATCGCTGCGGTAGACATCACCGAACGCAAGGTGGCGGAAGACAATCTAAAGAAGAGCAGCAAGCGCCTGTTTGAGCTGAACCTGGGCCTGGAAGATCTGGTGGAAGCCCGCACCGGCGAGCTCAGGCAACTGACCGATCAGCTGGAAGACCGCATCAAGGAGCGCACCGCAGAATTGCTGCAGGCACAGCAGAATGCGGAAAAGGCCAACAAGGCCAAATCCTATTTTCTGGCCACCATGAGTCATGAAATTCGTACGCCGCTCAATGGCGTGGTGGGCATGCTGGAGGTGATCTACCAGACCGGCCTGAGCCAAAAACAAAAGGAAGTGATGGACGTCATCTATTCCTCCTCTATCTCCCTGACCGAACTGATTAACTCCATTCTGGAATTTTCAAAAATAGAGTCCGGTACCCTGGATGTGGTGAAAGAGCCGCTGGACTTGACCGCGTTGGTGGAGCAGGTATGCCAGATGTTTGATTACCAGGCTCGCTCCTCCGGGGTGGAGCTGACCATGTTTGTGGATCCGGCGCTGCCGTCGCGAGTGAAATCCGACAGCCTGCGCCTGCGCCAGATACTGATCAACCTGATCAGCAATGCCATCAAGTTCAGCAGCACCAAGCAGCCCGGCAAGGTGTCCGTCAGCCTTAACATGACGCAGAGTGCGCCCTCTGCCATCAGCGTCAGGCTGGATGTGCTCGATAACGGCATCGGCATGAACGAGCAGGTGGTGGCCAACCTGTTTCAGGCCTTTATGCAGGCCGACTCCAGCACCACCCGTCGCTTTGGCGGTACCGGACTGGGGCTGGCCATTACCCATCACCTGGTGGGCTTGCTGGAGGGCAATATCGCGGTGACCAGTGAGCCCGATAACGGCAGCCGTTTCAGCGTGAGCCTGCCGTTTGAGGTGGCAGTCGATGATGAACCGGCAAAGACGGGCCATGACCAGGTCGAGGGGCTGAACTGTCTGGTGATTGGGGATGAACAGGGCATTGTCTCGGGCCTGATGTGTTACCTTGACCATGACCGGGCCAGGGTGAAATTTGCCGAGACGATCCAGGTGGCCGAAAGCATGGCGCCCCGTTATTCGTCGGGGGACTGGGTCTGGATTTATGACCAGCCCCACCAGGAAAACGTCCTGGCGGCATTGAGGCAGGCGGCGTCGGCCTGGACCGGCAGCAAGGTGAGCTTTCTGACCATTGAGCGCGGGGCCCGGCGCAGTGCCCGACGAGTGGCGGAAGATCATGTGATGATTGATGCCAACCTGCTTCGTCGTGCCGCCTTTATGGAAGCGGTGATGATGGCGGCCGGGCTGGTTACGCTGCCCGAACACAACGGTGTGATGGAAAAACACGCCGGCTCGGCTGAAGGTGCCGATCGAGGCAAGGCGCGTATTCTGGTGGTGGAAGACAATGTGGTGAACCAGAAGGTCATCGTGCAGCAGCTGGATCTGCTCGGCTATGACGCCGATCTGGCCGGCAATGGCGTGGAGGCACTGAGTGCGATCCACGAGAGTCACTACCACCTGATCTTTACCGATCTGAGCATGCCTGAAATGGACGGTTATCAGTTTGTCGAGCAACTGCGCAGCGAAGAGAGGGACGGCGCCGCCATTCCGGTGGTGGCCCTGACGGCCAATGCCTTCAAGGAAGAAATGGCCCGCTGTTTTGAAAAGGGCATGAACGATTACCTGACCAAGCCGGTCGAACTGGCCCGGCTGAAGGAAATGCTGGAAAAGTGGCTGCCGCAGGAAAAAACCAGTGATGCCGGTAACGGTACCGGTGTTGAGGGAGGCGACGCGCGTGACCACACCATTGACACCGAGGTGCTTCGAGAGCTGGTGGGTAATGACGAAGCGCTGTTTGGTGAACTGCTTCAGGATTATATGCAGCAGCTCAACCAGGATTTACCAGAAATAACCCGGGCCTTTGCCAGCGGGGAATGGTCACGGCTGCAGGCGTTGGCTCACACCCTGAAGTCCTCGTCCCGGGCCGTGGGAGCACAACGGTTGGGCGAGCTGTTTTTCGAGGTGGAAACCGTCTGCCGGAACAAGGAGGGCATTTCGAACAACACCATGGACGAGCTGGACCGCGAGGTCGGCCGCGTTCTGGCACACATCGGTAAAATAATGACTTGAGGGCGCAATGGATACGGGTATCGAGGTGCTGGTGATCGATGATGATATCGTGACCCTGAAACTGCTGGTGGGCATGTTAAACCGACTGGAAGGGTGCATGGCCACCGGATGCACCAGTGCGCGGCGCGCGCTGGCACGCATGAATGGCCAGGAGACGAGCCCGGACATGGTGTTTCTGGATATCAATATGCCGGAAATGGACGGTTTTTCCTTTATTCGAAAGCTTGAGGAGTTGGGCTTTAACGGCGCCCTGGTGCTGGTCAGCGGCCATGACCAAAAAATCATGCGCACCGCGGAAGAGCTGTCCAAGGCCTGTCACCTCAGGGTGGCGGCTCGACTGGAGAAACCGGTGTCATTCTCGACGCTGCAGGCGCTGATGGAGGAAACGCGCCGGCCCTTTGCCCATCCCGACAGGCATTGCCGGGACGAGTTGGCGAAGGATTTGCCGAGCGCCCTGCAGCGCAGGGAGTTTTTCAATGTGTACCAGCCCAAGGTGGCCCTGACCAATGGCGCCATTGCCGGGGTTGAAGCCCTGGTGCGCTGGCGGCACCCGAGGTGCGGCATCCTCTCTCCCGATCACTTTATTACCCTGGCGGAACAACAAGGGCACATCGATGCCCTGACCCGGCTGGTGATGGAAAACGCCCTGCACGACAGCCGCCTGTGGCTGGAGAAGAGCCAGCCCTTTTCGGTGTCGGTGAACGTCTCCATGCTGAGCCTGATGTCCCCGAATTTTATGAATGGCATGTGCGCCCTGGTGCTGGAGCGAGGCTTTTCCCCTTCCGACTTTATCTTTGAGGTGACTGAAGGGCGCGTGCTGGAGGATACCAGGGCGCCGCTGGAGATCACCGCGCGAATCAAGATGGCGGGATTCGGGCTGTCAATGGATGACTTTGGTACCGGTTATTCAAATATGAACAGGCTGAGGGACTATCCCTTTGATGAACTAAAGCTGGACAGATCCTTTGTCACCGGCATCACCAGCAGCCCGGCCACACTGAAAATGTGCCACGCCAGCATTGCCCTGGCGCAAGCCTGCGGCATCAGGGTGGTGGCAGAGGGCATTGAAAGCAGGGACGAGTTTCAGATCCTGAAACAAATGGGCTGTGATTATGCCCAGGGTTACTTTATCTGCCGACCCATGACCGCCGAGGCCATGAAGCTGTGGTTGTCCGCCCACTGGTTCGGATTTGCTCCCTGAGCCAGTCTGCCGTAGAGGAGGCCATTTAGATTGATCTATCGGACTATACTGATAGCGTTTTCTCCACAGAAGGATGCGTTCGATGACAATCTCGAAAATGGCGTTATGGCTGCTGGCCGTTGTAACCCTGGGGCTGGGCGGCTGCAATACCCTCGCCGGGGCCGGCAAGGACATAGAGCAGGGCGGCGAGGCCGTGCAGGAGGCGGCACGGGACGCACAGGGATATTAACAGCGTGGATTACTCCACAGGCAAGGCCGGGCGATTGCCCGGCCCTTTTGGTTATGCCGGCCTCTCGCCTTGTCCCAAAATGCGCCTTGCTCGGGCCATGACCGGGCTGTCCACCATGTGCTCACCGACCGCCACCACGGCCCCCCTTACCCTCTGCTCGGCGGCCAGCACCCGCTCCGCCCAGGCCCGCTGGGCCGGGGAAGGGGCCATGGCGAGATGGGCGGGGGCAACCTGGCGCGGGTGAACCAGCAATATGCCGCCAAAGCCCAGCTTCATGCCCTCGCGCACATAGGCGGTCAGCCCGGCGTCGTCATTAAAGGCGGTATACACCGCATCCAGTGGTGCGGCCAGGCCGTACACCCGTGAACACACCACCAACTGGCTGCGAATGGGCAGAAAGGGCGTTTGATCCTGAGGCTCGTCTGCCGGCGGCGGGTAGTCCATGGCCAGATCCAGCGCCATGTCGAGCTGGCCGAACAACAGCCGGGCCACCCCATTGGCGCAGGCAATGGCATCGAGCCGGGCCAGGGCCAGGGCGGATTCGATAAAGGGCAGCAACGGCTTGTCGGTGACATTGGCCAGTTCGTTGAGGGCGTCCGGATCTTCCGCCTTGGGCACCACCACGGCGGCCACGGCATCGGAGCGGCACAGCGCCATGTCCTGGTTGAACCAGGGGCTGTCGGTACCATTGATGCGTACCAGTACCGAGGCGGGTGGCCGTGAGATCAACCAGCCGGCCAGGGTGGCGCGGGCGGCGTCTTTTTCCGCCGGTGGCACGGCGTCTTCCAGATCGATGATAACGGCATCGGCACCGCTGTTCAGGGCCTTGTCAAACCGCTCCGGGCGATTGGCCGGGACAAACAGCAGGGTTTGCAGCGCATTGATATTCATAGAAAACTCCACAAAGCCTTTCGCCGGGGCGAAGCACAGATAAGGGAGTCTTCTGTTTAGAACAAACGGGGCCCGGCCGCAAGCGGCACGGGCCGAACCGGCGAAAAAGCCGGCATGGACGGTCGATCAGCCCTGCTGGCCAAAGCGCTGCTGCAGGTAGGCGATAATGTCGCCAGACTCGTACATCCAGCGCGTTTCGCCGTTTTCCTCGATGCGCAGGCAGGGCGACTTGATCCGTCCTCCGCCGGCCTGCAGGACGTCCCGATGGGGAGAGCCGGGGTTCACATTGCGCAGCTCAATGGGCAGGTTGAGTTTATGCATGGCCCGGCGCACCTTGATGCAGAACGGGCAGCGAGGCAGCTGATACAGCGCCAGCTCCCGGCAGGCGGTGTTCACCGCCTGCTGCGCCTCGGGGGTTCGTTTTTGTCGGGGCGGGCGGGTCAGCAGATCGCCCACCACCATAATGCCCCCGAGCCCGTTTCGTAATGCCTTTACCAACATGGTCTTCCCTTTCTATACGAGATGAAAGCGGGAATTGTATCCGAAACGGGGCGGGCTGAGCAGGGTGTTACAGGCTTTGATGCGGCCCGAATACTTCGTAGTGCAGCCGTTCGGCGGCAATGTCCCAGCCGGCCAGCGTGTCCTTGACCATGGTCATAAAGGGCAGTGGGCCGCAGAAGTAGTAATGGGCGTTGGGCAGGTCGATGGCCTCACGCAGTGGGCCGAGATCCATCAGGCCGGCGGCGTCAAAGTCTTCCGCGGGCCTGTCGCTTGCCAGGGGAGCACGGTACCAGATGTGGGTTTCCAGGTTGGTGTGTGCCAGGCGTGTGGCCTGAAGGTCCTGCCTGAAGGCATGCTGGGCACCGTTGTCACAGGCATGCAGCCAGTAAATCGGGGCCGGGTGCTGCCGGTTGAGCAACTGGTCAAGCATGGCCCGCATCGGGGTCTGGCCCACCCCGGCGGAGATCAGCACCACCGGGGTGTTCGGGGTTACCTCCATAAAGAAGTCGCCCGCCGGGGGCAACACCTGCAGGGTGTCGCCCACACTGACCTGATCATGCAGAAAGCCGGAAGCCACACCGCCTTGTTCACGTTTGACCGCAATGCGGTAGTTTTCGCCGTTGGGTGCCTGGCACAGGGAGTATTGGCGATATTCCTTGTGCTCCAGCGTGTCGGAGTCCAGGTGCAGGTTCAGGTACTGGCCGGGTTTAAAATCAACCACGGCGCCGCCGTCGGCGGGGGCCAGCAGAAAACTGGTGATCTGCTCGCTCTCGGCATGTTTTTCCTTCACCACAAAGGCTCGGGTACCGCGCCAGCCGCCGGGCCGGGTCTCGTTGTCCTGATAAATCTGTGCTTCCCGGCCAATAAAGATATCGGCCAGGGCGCCATAGGCCTGGGCCCATGCGTCAATCACCTCGGGCGTGGCGGCGTCGGGGGCCAGCTCCTTGATGGTTTCCAGCAGGTGATGGCCCACAATGGCGTACTGCTCGGGCTGAATGGAAAAGCCGGTGTGTTTGTGGGCGATGCGCTCTACGGCGGCGGCCAGTACCGCCGGGTTGTCGATGTTTTTGGCATAGGCCAGCACGGCGGTGAACAGGGCGGCGGGCTGACGGCCCGTCTTCTGGTGACTGAGGTTGAAGACATCCTTCAGCTCGGGGTTGTCGCGAAACATGCGTCGGTAGAAGTGTTCGGTAAGGGCGGTATTGGCCGACTCCAGCAGGGGGACGGTGCTTTTTACGATCTCAATGGTACGGGCATTCAGCATGGCAACCTCGACTGGTCTTTAATGTGCATTTTAAATGTGTGTTATCGGTGATGGATGATATAGGTACATTTGAAATGCATCAATTGGTTTTTGTCTTTTTTGACCGCCACGGGTCGAGCTGAGCCGGCGCTGGCGGTATGATTGCCGGCATTGAGCAAAAGGAGTAAGCCAAATGTCGCCTTCATCCCGCCTTGAGCGAGTCATGTCCGCCATCGATCAGATCAACAGCCAGGATCCCAATCAGCAGGATCACCGACCCAAGGAGCTGCTTTACAGCGAGCGTATGACTCGGCAACTGCAGCTGTTTGCTCCCGATGCCGGCGAACTGCTGCATATTGCCGCCCGTGCGCAGCATATTCGCCGCTGGGCCATTCCTCGGGCCGACTACCCCATGGATCGGACCGGTTATAAACGCTGGCGCAGCGATTTGGCGCAATATCACGCCGATCTGACGGCAAACCTCATGGCCGAGGCGGGTTATGATGAAAACGAGCGGCGGCGGGTCGGTGATTTGCTGCAAAAAAAACGGCTCAAGCAGGATGCCGATGTGCAGATTTTGGAAGACGTGATCTGCCTGGTGTTTGTGCAGCATTACCTGGAAGACTTCGCCGCCGGGCACGATGAGGACAAGGTGGTCGACATTATTCGCAAAACCTGGCGCAAAATGTCTGAGCAGGGTCATCAAGCGGCGCTGGCATTGCCGCTGTCGCCGGCCATGCAGGCGCTGGTGGGCAAGGCCCTGGCCGGCTGAACATAGCCAAAAGGTTATGTACGGCATGCAGAAAATGTATTTGTTTCAATTTGGTTAATGATGTTAATTGTTTGTTGTGCATCGGGGCCGGTGCACCCTGACAGGATGTGATCAAGGGGAGAGGATCCGATGAATGCCATTGTATTGGCGATTTTGGTGATGGTGGGCCTGTGTCTGGCCCGAGTGTCCGTGGTGTTTTCACTGGTGGTGGCGGCCCTGGTGGGCGGACTCTGGGCCGGCATGTCGGTGGATCAGGTGATCTCGGCCTTTAACGAAGGACTGGGGGGCGGTGCCACCGTGGCCCTGGCCTACGCCACCCTGGGAGCCTTTGCGGTGGCGCTGTCACGCACCGGCATTACCGCCATGGTGTCGGACAAGGCACTGGCCTGGGTGGGGGCGCGGCGTGATGTCGCTCCGGGGGAAAACAGTCAGACTGGCGGCGTAAAATGGCTGCTGTTTGTGGCCCTGATACTGGTGGGCGCGGCATCGGGCACCGTGGTGCCGGTGCATATCGCCTTTATTCCCATTCTGGTGCCGCCCCTGCTCGGGCTGATGAACATGCTGCGGCTGGACCGGCGTGCCGTGGCCTGCGTGATCACCTTCAGTATCACCATCATGTACATGACCACCCCGGTGGGCTTTGGCACCATCTTTCTCAACGATATTCTGACCAACAGCGTTAACCAGGCCGGGGAAGGGCTGGGCATGCAGGTGACCACTGCCATGGCACCCAAGGCCATGTTGTTGCCGGCGGCGGGCATGCTGCTGGGGCTGCTGGTGGCGGTGCTGTTCAGCTACCGTAAGCCCCGGGGCTATCAGTCGCCGCTGAATGAGGTAAAGGAAGCCAAAGCCAGCCGGCCGCAATTGAGCCGCAAGCAGCTGATGATGATTGGTGTGGCCATTGTCGGCGCCCTAGTGGTGCAGTTGACCACCGGCTCCATGGTGCTGGGTGGCCTGCTGGGCTTTGCCCTGTTGTCGATGAACGGCCTGTTCAAGTGGAAGGATCAGGACGATGTGTTCACCCAGGGCATGCGACTGATGGCGCTGATCGGCTTTATCATGATTGCCGCCTCCGGCTTTGCCGGGGTGATGAAGGCGTCCGGCGCCATTCCCGAGCTGGTGGCGGGCTCTGGTAATCTCATTGGTGACAATTCGGCACTGGCGGCCCTGGTCATGCTGCTGGTGGGGCTCTTTATTACCATGGGCATCGGTTCGTCGTTTTCCACCATTCCGATTATTGCCGCCATCTATGTGCCCCTGGCCATCAGCTTTGGCTTTTCGCCCCTGGCCACCCTGGCCCTGGTGGGCACCGCCGGTGCCCTGGGTGATGCGGGTTCACCTGCGTCCGACTCCACCCTGGGTCCCACCGCCGGCCTGAATGCCGATGGCCAGCACGATCATATTCGTGACTCGGTCATTCCTACCTTTATTCACTACAATATTCCGCTGATCGTCTTTGGCTGGATAGCGGCCCAGGTGTTGTAAACCCGCCCGGATACCAGGCCGCACATTCGCGTCGGCCTGGTGCATTCGCCGCCAGCATCAGCGCCGAAAGGCGCTTTTTTTCTGTGTATTCACATAATCAGCCAGCTCATCCAGCAGCCAGTCGGGATCATCGTGGGGCAGATCGTGACCGGCCCAGGGATGCTCGCGCACCTGCGTGTGCCAGTGTTGTGCCAGGGCATGGCTGCAGCGCGGATCCACCAGGCGATCGCCCCGGCCGCACAGAATGAGGGGAACAAGGCCCGGCGGCATGGCAGTCATGCGGTAGCGGGAGGCGGCGGCCAGCTGGCGCACAACATTGGCGTGCGCCACCGGGCATTCGTTGGCGTAGCGAATCCATTTCGGCAGGGTGGTGTGGGCATCGCTCCGGCGGGCACAGGTCAGCCGGTAGATCAGGGCCTCCCGCTGCGCCCGGGGTGTCAGCAGCGTCAGCAATAATAGCGGCAGTGCGGCCGGGCGCAGACGCTGCCAGGGCGGGCTGAGGGCGCTGCTGGAGTTGACCAGCACCAGTCCGGCCACTTCCCGTGGGTAATGGGCGGCCCACTGCGCCGCAACCATGCCCCCCATCGATAATCCCAGCAACTGCACCGGCGCATTCAGGTCGGCCCGTTTCCGCACCTGCGCCAGCATGGCGGTAATCGACGGCGGGCAGTTTTGTCCGTGGTAAATACCGTTGCCGGGCAGGTCAATACATCGCACTCGAGTGCCAAGGCTGTCGGCCAGGCGCTCGGGAAAATCCCCCCAGTGGCGGCATTCCCGGGTCAGGCCCCGCAGTAATATCCAGCGGGGCGGCCGAGTCCTGCTCACCGCGCGCCCCAGCGGCGTTCGGCCAGGCGTTGGTGTTGCCGGCGTGCCGGCTCGCCGGGCAGCCAGTGCCGCCAGGCGGCCACGGCCCGCAGCAGAAAATCCAGCAACAGCTGATGGCGGCGCAGGGTGCGCTGGTGGCGGTGGGGCACCAGCGGGTTGAACAGGCCACTGTAACTGGCCAGCTGACGGGGATTTTTCTTTACCCAGAGCCAGGAGCCCATTTCCAGCGTCAGCGGCAGGAATACCTGGCCGCCGCGCTGCAGGTGTTGCCGGTAGAGGTAGTCCCACAGATCGCCATGGGTGCGGTAGTGGTGATGCTGCGGCTCAAACAGGTAGGGGTGGTGGGGATGACTGCGTTCAAACAGCCGCAGCAGTACATGCAGCTCGGCGGCATGTTCCAGCAGCCGGCGCCGCCCGGAGTAGGGAAACCAGATCCGATCACGCAGGCCAAAGCCCGAATGGCAGTCCAGCGCCAGGCTGAACGGCGCCGTGGCGATCTGCTCCTGCACCAGGGCGCACATCGCTTGGGCCTCGGGCTCCATGGGGTTGTGGGGCCGTCCACGATACCAGGGCAGCCAGGGCCCAAGGCGATGCCCGGATACCGGCCAGGGGCCGGGCTGGTCGGCTTCAAGCGGCGCGTTGCGCATCAGATCGATGCCATTGCCGTTGCAGCGCCAGCCCCGGGCCATGCCCACCGGGTTCAGCAGCGGGCAGATCACGATACGAATGCAGGCCAGCAGTTGTTGCAGGCTTGAATCCCAGTGCAGCCGCTGCAACAGGGTGGCGAGCTGGGCCAGCAGCAGCTGAGTGCCGATACGCTCAATGCCGTGCACGCCGCCGCACAGCAGCAGCACCGGGGCGGTGGCGCTGGAACTGCCCAGCTCAAGGGCATAAACCGGCAGTTGCCAGTGGCCATCCTGCACGTTTGTCAGCACTCGGCTGCGCAGGGCCGGTGCGCCCCGGCGAACAAGTCGTTCCAGCAGGCGCAGCTCCGGCAGCCGCTCCCGGCAATACTGCCGGTATGAACGTCGCCGGTCTGAAGCATTTGAATCGGGGTGAGGGAAGCCGGGGCCGGTGGTCATTGCTGATGAAGCCTTCTGTCTGTGGGCTATTCAGCAGTGTAGCGCCCCGCCGGCGCTTCGCCTGCGGAAGGCCGAAAAAACCGGCTCAGGCGGTGACGGGCCGTCCGGTCACCTGCTCGACAAACAGCCGGGCCGGCACCGACAGCGGAAAGGCCGGCGAGCGGGCCAGCACCACCCGCTGGGGCGGCACCTCATCGTTGAGCGGCACACAGGCGATGGGGGCGCCATCGTAGCTGTGATCGCCGGCGGGCCGGGTGCACGACAGCGCCACGCCGTGGCCGTGGGCCACCAGGCCACGCTGCATTTCAAAGGACAGGGTATGGTGAATGCGCGCCGGCTGCAGATCCCGCTGCCAGAACAGCGACAGAAAATATTCCCGGGTCAGCGGCAGATCCTGCAGGATCAGGGTTTCCTCGGCCAGTTCCGCCAGACTCAGCCGTGGTTTTTCCGCCAGGGCATGGTGGGCCGGCAGCAGCGCATAGGGCCTGAGCTCATCCAGCACATGGGTGCTGCACTCCGGCGGCAGCCCCAGGCCGTAGCTCAACACCAGCTCGGTCTTGCCCTGCTCCAGCCCCTGGCACACGCCGGCCAGATCCTGCTCCTGCATGATCACGCGAATGCGCGGATAGCGGCGCTCAAACTCGCTCACCAGCCGGGGCAGGTAATAGGGGGCGATATCGCGAAAGCAGCCGAGCAGCAGTTGTCCTTCCACCTCGGTGCCGTGCCGATGCTGGCTGTCGAGCAGGTTGTGGGACAGGGTAAGGATATGCCGGGCTTCCCGAAACAGGGCCTCGCCCCTCGGGCTCAGGCTTACCCCCTGGCCACGGTGACGCTGAAACAGCGACTGGCCCAGCAGCCCTTCGAGCTGGTTGATGGCCACCGACACCGAGGGCTGGGACACATGCAGTGCCTCGGCGGCCCTGCTGATGCTGCCGTGCTGGGCCACGGCCACAAAGTAGCCCAGTTGGCGAAAGGTAAAGGGTATAGTCATTATGCTATGAATTTCATATTTAGACTGTATTTCCATGCTATGTAGAAAGGCTGTTAAAGTCGAGCCGTGACTGAACAAGGTATAAGGAGCGAAACATGACCACGGCCACCACCCAAGGCTGGCTGAGCGACGAGCAAATCGTCGCCTACCAGCGCGATGGCGCCATTGTGATCAAGGGCGTATTCAAGGACTGGATTGAGTCGCTGCGGGCCGGCTTTGACCGCGTGTTGCAGGATCCGAGCGAGCATGGCCGGGAGAACGTCACCGGCACCGATACCGGCCGTTTTTTTGAAGACTATTGCAACTGGCAGCGCATTCCCGAGTTTCGCCGATGGATTGAGCAGTCGCCCGGCGCCGCCATTGTGGGTGAAGCCACCGGCTCCGAGGCTGTTCAGGTGTTTCACGAGCATATTCTGGTCAAGGAGCCGGGCACCTCCAAGGCCACTCCCTGGCACCAGGACAACCCCTATTACTGTGTGGACGGCGATCAGACCGGCAGTTACTGGATACCGCTGGATCCCATTACCCCGGAAAACGCCCTGCAGGTGGTGCTGGGCTCCCACCGCTGGCCCAAACCGGTGCGCCCGAGCAAATGGTCCACCAATGCTTCATGGTATGCCGACGACAGCCCCTATATGGACATGCCGGACATCGACAACGGTGACTTTGAGATTTTGATCCCCGAGATGGAGCTGGGGGATGCCCTGTTGTTCAACTTCAAGACGGTGCATGGCGCCCCGGGCAACCAGACTCGAAACCGTCGCCGGGCTTTCTCCACCCGTTTTATGGGGGATGACGTTCGCTTTGTTGACCGGGGCGGTCCTACCTCACCGCCCTTTGACGGCATCAACCTGCAAACCGGCGACAGAATGCGCGAAGACTGGTTTCCGGTGGTGTGGCGTCGTTGATCCCTGACGCGCGATAGAATAAATACTCAACAGGTTATGCTTTTTCAGCATAACCTGTTTGTTTTTATTCTTTTGGCCCCTGACTCCGCCTCGTTAGAATCCCGCCGTTAATTGGTTACCGGAGAAACAATATGACCACAGCCATTGCCACGGCGAGTGACCGCCGTGCTCCCCTGAGTCTGGGCGTGCTGGCGCTGATACTGGCCGGCGCACTCGCCCTGCTGCAGTTGGCCGGATTGCGTCAGATGGCGTTGTTTGCGGTAGGGGCCGCACTGGGTTTGGTGTTGTATCACGCCGCCTTTGGCTTTACCTCGTCCTGGCGGGTGATGATTACCGAGAGGCGCGGTCGTGGCCTGCGCGCCCAGATGGTGATGCTGGCGCTGGCGGTATTGCTGTTTTTCCCCGCCCTGAGTCAGGGCGATCTGGCCGGCCAGGCGGTGAGCGGATTTGTGTCACCGCTCGGCACCTCGGTGCTGGTGGGCGCCTTTATCTTTGGAGTCGGCATGCAGCTGGGAGGCGGCTGCGCCTCGGGCACCCTGTTTACCGCCGGCGGCGGTAACGCCCGCATGCTGGTGACCCTGGTGTTCTTTTGTATGGGCTCGCTTATCTCCACCCATCATGTGGACTGGTGGTTTTCCCTGCCGGCCCTTGAGCCCGTTTCCCTGGTAGAGCAACTGGGCCTGATGCCGGCGTTGGTGCTTAACCTGGCGGTGTTTGCCTTGATCGCCGGAGCAACCGTCGTGATGGAAAAACGCCGCCATGGTGGTTTGGAGGCGAAAGCGGCCGGCGCACATCAGGGGTTGGCGCGCCTGCTGAAAGGGCCCTGGCCGCTGATCTGGGGCGCGGTGGCCCTGGCGTTGCTGAACTACGCCACCCTGGCGCTGGCCGGTCGGCCCTGGGGGGTCACGTCCGCCTTTGCGCTGTGGAGTGCCAAACTGGCCCAGGACGCCGGGCTGGATGTGAGCGGCTGGGCCTTCTGGCAGTATCCGGGCAATGCCAGTGCCCTGTCGGCACCGGTGTGGCAGGACATTACCAGCGTCATGAACATCGGCATTATGCTGGGTGCCCTGCTGGCGGCGGTGCTGGCCGGCAAGTTTGCCCCCAATCTGCGCATTCCGCGCCGCTCCCTGCTGGCGGCGGTGATCGGTGGCCTGCTGCTGGGTTACGGCGCACGCATGGCCTATGGCTGCAACATAGGCGCCTACTTCAGCGGCATCGCCTCCGGCAGCCTGCACGGCTGGCTGTGGCTGGTGGCGGCCTTTGCCGGCAACATGATGGGAGTACGCCTGCGCGGCTGGTTCTTTCCGGGCGAGCGGCCCAAACCGGCGCTGAACGGCTGTTGACGCAAAAAGCCCGCCATTGCGGGCTTTTTTGTGGCCGGAGGGCTGTGCTCAGCGGTGTCCTTGATCTTCCTTGATCATGTCGGCGGCCTTTTCGCCGATCATGATGGAGGGCGCGTTGGTATTGCCGGAAACAATCAGCGGCATGATGGAGGCGTCGGCCACCCTCAGCCCTTCAATGCCGTGCACGCGCAGCCGGTGGTCGACCACGGCCATGTCGTCCTGGCCCATTTTGCAGGTGCTGGTGGGGTGGTAAATGGTCTGGCTGAAACGTCGGGCCGCCTCCAGCAGCTCGTCGTCGCTCTGGTACTGGCGACCGGGCACATGCTCGTCGGTGATCACCGGGCGCAGGGCATCGGCTTCGGCAATGCGTCGGGCTACCTTGATGGCATCCACCGCCACTCGGCAGTCTTCCTCGGTGGACAGGTAGTTGGGCTGAATGGACGGATATTGATGCGGATCGGCGCTGCGAATGCGAATTCGGCCCCGGCTGTGCGGGCGCAACTGGCAAACGGAAGCGGTAAAGGCCGAGAAGGGGTGCACCCCTTCACCGGGTTTGTCGGCACTCAGTGGCTGCATATGGAACTGAATGTCGGGCCGATCCAGTTCATCCCGGGATTGAGTAAACACATAAACCTGGCTGGCGGCCAGGGTCAGGGGGCCGGTGCGGGACAGCGCATACTGCATGCCCACGCCCATTTTCTTCAGGGGGTTGTTCACTTCATCGTTCAGGGTGCGGCAGCGGGTTTTAAACACCAGGCGGATCTGCAGGTGATCCTGCAGGTTTTCGCCCACTCCGGGCAGGGTATGCCGGCAGTCCACCCCGACCGAGGCCAGGTGTTCCGGATCGCCAATGCCGGAGCATTGCAGGATCTGCGGTGAGCCGATGGCACCGGCGCTCAGCACCACCTCCCGAGTGGCCCGGGCCAGCAGGCGCTCACCCTTGTGTTCAAATTCAATGCCGGTGGCCTGTTTGCCTTCCAGCAGAATACGCCGCGTGTGGGCATGAGTCAGCAGGGTGAGATTGGGGCGCTTGAGTGCCGGCCGCAAAAAGGCCTTGGCGCTGCTGCAGCGCAAGCCCTTGTGGGCGGTTTGCTGAAAATAGCCCACCCCTTCCTGACGTTCGCCATTGCAGTCCGGGTTGGCGGGAATACCGGTCTGCTGGGCGGCTTCGATAAAGCGCTCGGCAATTTCCCGGCGCAGGCGCAGATCGGACACTTTCAGCGGCCCGTCCACGCCATGATAGGCATTTTCGCCCCTGGACTGGCACTCGGACTTTTTAAAGTAGGGCAGCACCTCGTCAAAGCTCCAGCCGTCGTTGCCGAGGGCGGCCCAGTCGTCGTAGTCCTGGTGCTGGCCGCGAATGTAAAGCAGACCGTTCAGTGAGCTGGAGCCACCCAGCACCTTACCCCGGGGCCACTGCAGCTGGCGTCCGTCGATGCCCTGATCCGGATCCGTGACATAGCACCAGTCGGTGGCCGGGTTATGCATGGTCTTGAAGTAGCCGACCGGTACGTGAATCCAGGGGTTCCAGTCCCGTCCACCGGCTTCCAGCAGCAGCACGCGAATGGCGGGGTCTTCGCTGAGCCGGTTGGCCAGCACACAGCCGGCCGAGCCGGCACCCACCACGATATAGTCGAACTCGCCGAACACACGGTTTTGATACAGAGACATAACCACTCCAGAAAAATGAGACGTTTTGTATCAAAATATACGCTATGTGCGAGTTGGCAAGTTTTTTGTTGGTTTTTTGTTATGTTTTTGATGATGGTGTCACCGGTTTTATGGCTTATGCACTGGATGGATCGGCGTGAAGGAAGTGGACCAAGGTGAAACAAGGAAGGCAATATATTGAAAATAATGTGATTTAAATAAAATGAAACTTTTCGTATCACTTTTTTGTGATTGCCTGTTGACACTTTGGTCAATCGATTTCTATAGTTCCACTCGTTGTTAGTGAGTAACTGTTTTTTAACATTCCGACGAGGGACAGGGAGAGGTCAATCATGAAGTACATATCAGGCGCAGTTTCATCCGCCGTGCTGGCCATGCTGATAAGCGGCCAGGCCGCCGCCGAGTATCAGGGGCCCAAGGTTCAGTTCAAGCTGGCTCACCCGGCTCCTCCGGGCAGTCATATCACCGCGGCCTACAAAAAGTTTGCCGACCTGGTCAAGGAAAAGTCCGATGGCCGTATTCGAGTCAAGGTGTTTCCGGGGGCGATACTGGGCAGCGACCGGGTGATGATCGAAGGGGCTCAGCGCGGCACCCTGGAAGTGGGAGTCAGCTCTACGCCCAACCTGGCCAGTTTTACATCGGTATTCCAGGTGTTTGACCTGCCCTACATCACCAGTCCCGACAAACAGGAACAGCTGTACCGCGCCTTGGATAAGGGGCAGCCCCTGCATGCCTACCTGGAGCAGGCGGCCAACGACATCGGCCTGCAACCGCTGATGTATGCTGAATACGGCTACCGCAATTTCGTGTCCAAAGACCGCCCGCTGACCGGTCCCGACTCCCTGGCCGGTCTCAAGATGCGCACCACCGACTCGCCGGTGGACGTGGCGGTGGCCAAGGCGCTGGGCGCCAATCCTTCGCCCATATCCTGGGGGGAGGTGTATACCGCCCTGCAGCAGGGCACCATAGATGCCGAGGGCAATACCTTTGATTTGATGGTGGGCGCCAAGCACCACGAAAACCTGCAATATGCCATCACTTCGGCCCATAACTATGGCATGCAGGTGGCCATGGCCAACAAGAAGTGGTGGGACAGCCTGCCGGCCGAGGCACAAGAGATACTGGAGCAGGCGTCGGCCGAGGCCCTGGAATACCAGCGTACCGAGGCCTATCCCGCCGATCAGAAAAAGGCGCGGGAAAGCATGCTGGCCGCCGGCGTGACCATTCATGAAACCACCGAAGAAGACATGGCCCGTTTTCGAGAGCTGACCCGGCCGGTGTTCAGCCAGTTTGCCGAGCGCCTGCCCGCCGAGCTGGTAAAGCTGGTGCAAGACACCCAGAGCTGATCCTTACCCCTGGCCCGGGCACAGGCCCGGGCCCGGTAAAACCCGATACCGGAGCCTTATATGGATACCCTGAAGCTGGATGGTGCCATGGCGCACAACAAGCCGCGCTTGCAGCTGACCCGGCTGCTTCAAGACCTGGAAAAACCCCTGCTGTTTATCGGCCTGCTGGCGATGATTCTGATCATCAATTACCAGACCTTCTTTCGTTACACCCTTTCAACCCTGCAGGAGCTGGTGGCGACTCCCGGCTTTATGCAGGCCGTGGGAGGGCTGATTGATCCTGAGTCATTGCGCCAGGGCCTGCGTCAGGCCGCCGGCTGGGGTATCTGGACCGAAGAGCTGGCCCGTTACATCTTTATCTGGATCTCCTATCTGGCGGTGTCCCTGTCCATTCTCACCCGTAGTGGCATACGGGTGGACGTGCTGCATAACCGCTTGCCCGCGCGCGCCCAGGCGGTGCTGTGGATAGCCATTGACGGCTGCACCCTGGTGCTGGTCACCATGTTTGCGGTGATGGGCGCCGATTATGTACAGATGCAGCTGGCCATGCCGCAGACCACACCGGCGCTGCAGATTGGCTATTACCTGCCTTATTTGATCCTGCCCATCGGTTTTGGTCTGATGGCGGTACGGACCCTGCAGTCGCTGTGGCGTCAGGGCCGGGCCATGTCATTGGCCGATGTGGTGCTGGGACTGGCCCTGGCGGCCCTGTTGTTCATGCCCGTGCTGTTGTCGGACGAGTGGAGCGCCACCGGGCTGTTGTTTGGCTACTTTGTGCTGTTTCTGATGCTGGGGGTGCCCATCGCCTTTGCCCTGGGCCTGGCCGGCCTGGTGACCGTGCTGGGCGCCGGCACCCTGCCGGTGGATTACCTGGCGCAAATCGCCTTTTCTTCCATCGACTCCTTTCCCATCATGGCCATTCCCTTCTTTATCGCCGCCGGCGTGTTCATGGGGGCGGGCGGCCTGTCCCGCCGGCTGCTGGCGCTGGGCGATGAGCTGGTGGGGGCCCTGCCCGGGGGCATGGCGCTGGCCAGCATCATGACCTGTATTTTCTTTGCCGCCATCAGCGGCTCGGGTCCGGCCACGGTGGCCGCCATCGGCACCATCACCATTCCGGCCATGGTGGCCCGAGGTTACGACAAGTATTTTGCCGCCACCGTGGTGGCCTGTGCCGGCGCCATCGGGGTAATTATTCCCCCCAGCAATCCCTTTGTGGTCTATGGCGTATCGGCCCAGGTGTCCATCGGCGAGCTGTTTATCGCCGGCATCGTGCCCGGCCTCATCATGGGTGCGGCGTTGATGGTGGTGGTCTATGTGGTGTCCAAGAAACACGGCTGGTACGGCGAGGCGCGCGAGCGCTCCCTGAAAACCCTGCTGGCCAGCACCTGGCAGGCCAAGTGGGCACTGATGGTGCCGGTGATCGTGCTCGGCGGCATTTATGGCGGCATCATGACCCCGACCGAGGCGGCGGCGGTGGCGGCCTTCTATGGCCTGTTGGTGGGGCTGTTTATTCACAAGGAGCTGTCGCTGGCCAGTTTGTGGAATGCCAGCCAGGAAGCGGTGGGCATCTCCTCCATCATTATCGTGCTGATGGCCATGGCCACCATTTTCGGCAACATCATGACCATAGAGCAGATTCCGGAAACCATTGCCGATCTGATCCTGTCGATCACCAGCAACAAGTGGGCGATCCTCATCATGATCAACCTCTTTCTGCTGTGGATTGGCATTTTCATGGAGGCGCTGGCGGCCATCGTCATCCTGACCCCCATACTGTTGCCCCTGGTGACCGCCGTGGGTGTGCATCCGGTGCACTTCGGGGTGATGATGGTGATGAACCTGGCCATCGGCTTTGTCACACCGCCGGTGGGGGTCAACCTGTTTGTGGCCAGCGGCATTGCCAGCGTCGGCATCGGCGGCCTGGCCCGCCGGGTCTGGCCCTATCTGCTGGTGATGATAGCGGTGCTGCTGCTGATCACCTATGTGCCTTCCCTTTCCCTGCTGTTACTGTAATCGCCATTTATCAAGGGGCCTGCTGGCCTCTTTTGTTATTAAGGAGCGCCCATGAGTGAGCCATTATACCGGGCGGTAAGGGCCGCAGGCCGGCTGGCCGACACCCTGGAAAACGAGCCCGGCCCGCCGGTGTGCCTGGCGGTGGTGGATGATGGAGGGACACTGGTTTATCTTCACCGCATGGCGGGGGCGCCGGCCCGGCTGGTGGCCATTGCCACCGCCAAGGCCTATACCGCGGTCAGAATGGGCCAGCCAACCCAGTCCTTTCGTGAGCGGCTGGAGCGGGAAAGGCTGACCCTGGCCGATTTTCAGGACACGGGGCTGACTTCCCTGCCCGGAGGCTGGCCGCTGTCACTGACCGGCAACCTGTGGGCCGGCCTGGGGATCAGCGGTCGTACCCTGGCCGAGGATGAGCGGCTGTGCCGGCGCTGGCTCGATAGCCTGAATATGGACTCTCAAGGGGAGACCGGCGGCGTAGCATCCTGATTTTCCTATGATAAGATGCCTGTTCAATGTTACAGGAGAGTCTATGAGCACCGCTGCCAGCGCAACCAATTCCACCCTGCTGAGAGCCTTTGCCCTGCTGGAGGAAATCCTTGCGGAAGAGAGGGGAATAACGGCCGCCGAACTGTGCCAGCGGCTCGACGTACCCAAACCTACCATACATCGCCTGATTGGCCAGCTGGAGCAGGAAGGCCTGCTGCAAAAAGAGCCCGATGGTCGTTACCTGGCTCCGGGTCCCCGGCTGCGACGCATGGCCTTGGGGGTACTGGCCCATCGCAGTGTGGGTGCCGCCCGCCGGGCGGTGTTGCAGCGACTGGCGGACGAGCTGGGGGAAACCTGCAACCTGACCCTGCTCGACGGTCATGAGCTGGTTTATTTTGAACGGGTGGAAACCAACTGGCCGGTGCGCATTCAGTTGCATCCGGGCTCGCGCATGCCGTTGCATTGCACCGCCAGCGGTAAGCTGTTTTTGGCCATGATGCCGGTACACCAACGCAAGGCCTTGCTGTCTACACTGAGCCTGGTTGCCCACACCGAGAATACCATCACCGACAGGGGGCAACTGGAGCAGGAGCTGGACAAAATCGCGGCCCAGGCCCTGAGCACCGACAATGAAGAATTGATCGAAGGCATGGTGGCGCTGGCGGTGCCCATTTATGACGACGTGGGCCAGGTGCGGGCGGCGGTGGCGGTGCATGCCCCCACCATTCGCAAACCGCTGGCCAGCCTGACGGAATGGGCGCCCGCCCTGCGGCGGGCGGCCCTGCAGCTGGAAAAGGTGCTCGATCTGTAACCGGCAGTCCAAGTATGAGTAGGACTTATTCAGCGCTCAGCTGCTGTTTAAGCTCCGCCAGCAGCCGTATGCCCGGCTCGATCCGCTCCAGCGGAATGGCCGAGAAACCAAGTTTGAGGGTATTGGTCGGCAGGCCTTCGCCAATGTGATAGCTGTCGCCGCTGATGAGCAGCAGATCGTGCTCGGCCGCCAGCCGCTTCAGGGCTGCGCCGTCCAGTCCGGAAGGCAGGGTCAGCCAGCAGGACGAGCCGCCGATGGACGAAACCCGGCAGTCGGGCAAATGCTGTTGCAGGGCCTCGGCCAGGCAACGGGCCCGCTCTTCAAACACCCTCGCCAGCTTGCGTACCAGGGCATCGTGGTAGCCCAGAGACAGAAACAGGGCAACGGCGCGCTGGTTGTTCAGGGGGGGGTGGCGCAGCATCAGCTGGCGCAGGTTGCGGGCCTCCTGAATCACCGGGGCCGGCGCCACCAGAAAGCCCATGCGCAGCCCGGGTGCCAGGGTTTTTGACAGGCTGCCGACGTAAAGCACCCGGCCCTTGTCGTCCAGGCTTTTCAGCGCCGGGGTAGGGTGGCTGTCGAAGTTCATCTCCATTTCGTAATCGTCTTCAATCAGCAGGAAGTCATGCTGCTCGGCCAGCCGCAGCAGGGCCTGGCGCCGTTCCAGCGGCAGGGTGACCGTGGTCGGACACTGGTGGCTGGGGGTCAGGTAGATGGCATCACAGCCGGACAGCTGATCGTCCACCACCAGCCCCTGTTCGTCCACCGCCAGGCTTTGAATGCGGGCGCCAAAGAGGCGGGCAATATGGGCGGCGCTGGGATAGCCCGGATCCTCAATGCCAAAGCAGGCCTGCCGGTCCAGCAACAGCTGGGCCAGCAGGTAGATCGCCTGCTGGGAGCCGACGGTGATCAGAATTTCGTCATTGCTGGCCCGTATGCCCCGGCTCGGCAGAATGCGTTTTTGCAGCTGTTCGATCAGCATGGGATCGTCGCTGTCGTATCTGTCCGAACCCCAGTCTCGAATGGCCTGCACGCTCACCGCATCACGCCAGCACCGGCGCCAGTGCTGAACCGGAAACAGGCTGTTGTCGAGCTGGCTGTAGACAAAGGGATAGCGATAACGCTGCCAGTTGTGAGACAGGCTGGCATTGGGCTGCTGACCCGGCCGAGCCTTGAACCGGCTGGCCCAGTCCAGGCCGGCCCCCGGGCGGGCGCCGTTGCCGGAACCGCTACCGCCGACCGCCTCGGCCTGAAAGTGGGGGTTGACGAAATAGCCGTGCCGTTCACGGGAGACCAGATACCCATCGGCCACCAAGCTGTCGTACACCAGTACCACGGTATTGCGGGACACATTGAGGTTTTTGGCCAGGTTACGGCAGGAAGGCAGCGGGCTGTCGGGGGACATAAAACCTTCCAGAATGGCACTGACCAGCTGTTCCCTTACCTGCCGTTGCAGGGTGGCCGGGGCGCTTCTGTCCAGGTGAAACAATGCGGACATGTTGGTGCTCTCCCTTGCTATCGATAAATCGTGCTGGCTGTTACCGACCAGCTACAGCATAGACAAAAAAACGAAACAACATGAGACATATTGTTTCGTTTTTTATGTGATCGCAAGGGGGATTTTGATGATGCCTTACAGCATTTGTCGCCACAGGGCCGCGGTGAGCACGCCGGCGGCAATGGCCGGCAGCGGCTTTTTCAGTACCAGCATCACCAGGCCGGTAGCCAGCAGGGCGGCCCGGGCACCACCGTCGCCGTTCACCGCCTGGGGCGTGAGAATGGCGATCAGCACCGACCCCGACATGGCGCTGATAAAGTTCTGCACCCGGCGGTTGATGGGAATAAAGGACATTACCAGCACGCCGCCCAGGCGGGTGAACAGGGTCACCACCGCCATCACGGCAATGATAATCAGGGTGCCGTTTCCGGCGGTGTCGAGCATCATTCTCCTTTCTCCATCCAGATGGCACCCAGGGCGCCACCGGCCAGTGCCCCCACCACCACATGACTGTTTTCCGGCAACCACCAGTATGCCGCCATGGAGGTGACTCCAGCCACTATCCAGATGGCGAGGGTGCGCAAATCCTTGCGGGCACCCAGGGCCATGGCCAGCAGAAAGCAGCCCAGTACCATGTCCAGGCCGATGCTTACCGGATCCTCAATGGCGCTGCCGAAGCGAATGCCCAGCCAGGTGCCAACCATCCAGAAGCTCCAGATGGCCATGCCGCCGCCCAGCAAAATACCCAGCGCCCGCTCGCCCTTGTGAAACTGCTGCATGGCCAGGGCCCAGTTGGCGTCTGAGGCAAACAACATAATGCCGTAACGCTTGGCCGGTGGCAGGTGGCGCAACCAGGGGTAGAGGGTGGCGCCCATCAGCAGGTGGCGGGCATTAATGGCGAAAGTGGTAATCATCAAGGGCACCAGCGGAACCTGCAGGCCCCAGATATCCAGGGCGGCGAACTGGGAGGTGCCGGCGAACACGGCGGCGCTCATCAGCACTATGCTGGTGTCGCTGAGGCCGGTTTGGTGCGCGGCCAGGCCAAAGGCCAGACCAAAGGCGGCCACAAAGAAGGAGAGCGGCAGCAGCTGTTTAAAGCCCAGCCAGGTGTCCTGCCGATCCAGTTGTGCCTGAGCGGCGTAGGTGTCCATAGGATTCCTGCGGTGAAGGCGGAAAACCGACAGCATACCATAGGGAATAGTAAGGGTGAGGTAGCCGTTTCACACATCAGTGCTGATGGGTCAGCGATTTGCCTCCTGAAATTGCTGTTCAAGCTCTCGGGTTCGACTTTCTGTTAGGCGTCTGAGTTCCTCGCTGTGAACCAGTGGTTGCATGGAGCCGCCTTCATAGGCCGACGACACCAGCTCGGCCTGGGCATCGCGAAAACGCAGCCAGGCGCGCTGGGCGGCTTTGAGTTTTTTCCGGCGGTCGGATGCCAATGAGTTCATCAGTTGGCCGTAAGCCTGGTTCAACGCCCTGTCGGCGGCCTGGTAGTTCCGCTGAGATTGCTGGTTCATTTCCACCTGAGTGGTGGCGAGGGTGAGGGCAGGCAGCAGCCAGAAAGAGGCCAGTAAAAGGCGTAATGTCATTATGAAAGTCCTTTTGGGAGGTGCTTTACCTGAGTCAAGCCGCTAACAAAAAGGCTCGCGTGGAGCAGACCTTTGGCAGAAAGCATATGGCATAGCCTTTTATGTTTCCTTTTTTATGACGTTTTTGGGATTCGGCCGGTTCGTGGATCGCTTGCTGGCGTTGACGAAAGCATAAGGCCATGCTCAAATTTTGCCTTTATAAAGCAACAAATATCGGGCGCAGAGGAATATATGGAAACGGATGACAGATACATCGTCCCTGGCTTGGTGCGGGGACTGGAGGCACTTCAGGCCTTCAGCAACGAAAAAAGGGAGCTGAGTGTGTCCGAACTGGCCGAAATTATCGGGGTCAACCGCTCCAGCGCCTTTCGTGTTGCTTACACCCTGGAGCATTGTGGCTTTTTGCAGAAGGAGGAAAACTCCCGGCGCTACAGCCTGAACTCAAAGGTGCTGGAGCTGGGGTTTACCTATCTTTCCGGGCTGGATCTGTTGGAGCCTTCACGGCCCATTATGCAGCGACTGCGGGATCAAACCACCATTGCCTGCCATTTGGTGATTCGCCAGGGCACCGATATCGTATTCGTGGATCGCTATCAGTCCACGGGGCCTTTTACCAGCACGGTCGGGGTCGGTACCCGCTGGCCGGCTCACGCCACCGTGACCGGCCAATTACTGCTTTCCGATATGTCCGATGAGGCCATCACCGAGCTGTACCAGGATTACCAGTGGGAAGCCTTTACCGAGGACACACCCGCCAGCCTGGAGGCGCTGTTGGCGCGTATCCGCGAGGTGCGTGGGCAGCCGGCCCTGGTCAGTTGGGGTTACTTCAATCCGGGCATGGCCGCCTGTGCCGCCCCCATTTTCCGGCAGAGCGACGGTGGCATGATTGCCTCGGTCTCGGTCAGCTGCCCGCTTGGCGGTATTCCCCGGGAAGAATTTGAAGGCCGTATACGTGATGCGGTGATCTCCGCCGCCCAGAGCCTGTCCCGCACCCTGAGCCTGAACAACGCCCATTCCTGAGTCCACTGCGCCGTTTGCGCGCCCCGACTTTCCTTGCAACGCCATGCCGACCGCATGGCGTTTTTTTTGTGGTGTGCCTGACGCGGGCGCATTGTCGTGCTTCGACTCCGTGTGGGGTTTCCTTCTGCTTCATGTCGCCTGCGCCCCTCACCGTCCCGCCTTACTTTTTTCATTAACAATTCAGACGCTTGGCTGACACGTTTATTCACAATGTAAACATTGTGTTGACATGCTTTGTTAAGGAATCTAACCTTTGTTTTAAATGTGAATCATTGTTTTGTATGTAAAACAGGAGCAACCAAGCCATGAACTGGGTTTCCATTTGCAAGGTGGGCGACATCTCCGATGAGAGCCCGCTGGCCGTCAAGGTTGGCGACAAGGAAATAGGGGTGTTCAGGGTCGAGGGGCGGCTGCACGCCATCGAGGATATTTGCCCTCATGCCTACGCCCTGCTCACCGAAGGCTTTATCGAAGGCCGTACCGTCGAGTGTCCGCTGCACGAGGCCATCTTTGACATTCCCACCGGCAAGCTGCAGAGCGGCCCCGGCTGTCGCGACCTGAACCTCTATGAGGTACGGATCGAGGGCGACGACGTACTGCTGAACATGGCATGACAAGGAACTGCACCATGGATAATTTCAATCCCAAACTGGCCGCTTGGCTGAAAAAGGAACCCGCCACCGAGGCCGGCCTGAACAACATCCAGATCCCGGGCAAAACCCGCAACCTGGTGTGGCAGAACCGCTACCGCGAGCCCACCCGCTACGAGCAGGAGCTGGTCAGCCAGCTGGAAAGCGCTTTCGCGGAGGGGATCGTCGAGCTGGGCGAGCTGGTCGCTACCCTCAATCGGCGCGGGTTGCGCAACGAGGCCGGCGAGGCCTGGACCCTCGCCAATTTTCAGGACGAAATGGCCCGCCTCGGTTACTGAAGGGCGCATCACAGGGAATCTAGGAGAACACGATGAATCAACAGCTTGCAGTAGAACGCCATCTGGATTTGGGCCTCAAGGATCTGTGGTATCCGGTGGTGTCCAGCTGGGAAGTGGGCAACAGCCCGGTCGGCATCACCCGCCTGGGCGAGAATATCGTGCTGTGGCGCGATAACGAGGGCAGGGTCAACGCACTGGAAGATCGCTGTCCGCACCGGGGGGCGCGGCTGTCCCTGGGCTGGAATCTGGGCGACCGGGTGGCCTGCTGGTACCACGGGGTAGAAGTGAAGGGGGACGGCGTGGTCGCCGATGTTCCGGCGGTGAGTGCCTGCCCCATGACCGGCAGCAAATGCCTGCGCGCCTACCCGGTGATCGAAAAGCATGGCGCCATCTTCCTCTGGTTCGGCCTGGAGCCGGACGGTGAGCCCGACGATCTGGTGCTGCCTGAACAGCTCGAAAGCGAGGAGTGGAGCAGCTTCCTGTGCCAGGCGGACTGGGCGGTGAATCATCGTTATGCCATCGACAACGTCATGGATCCCATGCACGGCAGCTACCTGCACTGTACCTCCCACTCCATGGCGGAAGGGGACAAGAGCGCCGACATGCGGGCCCGCAATACCGAGCACGGCTTCGTCTTTGAAAAGGTCGGCCAGACCGGGGTCAACTTCGACTGGGTCGAGTTCGGCAGCAGCGGTGCTTCCTGGCTGCGGCTGTCCATTCCCTACCGCCAGCAGTTTGGCCCGGGCGGTGAATTCTGGATCGTCGGCCTGGCCACCCCGGTGGACGAGCATCACACGCGAGTGTTCTTCTGGCGGGCGCGCAAGGTCACCGGTTGGCAGCGTGACGTGTGGCGTTTCCTTTACCGCAACCACCTGGAACAACTGCATTGGGATGTGCTGGAGCAGGATCGCATCATCCTCGAGCAGATGGCCCCCAACGCCCGCGATCACGAATTCCTCTACCAGCACGACGTCGGGTTGTCGCGCCTGCGCCGAATGATGAAGAAAACCGCCGAACAGCAGCTGGCCCGGCTGGCCGCCAGACAAGAGGTGGAGAGCCATGAATAAGTTGTTGCTGGGCAAGAAGCTGCTGATCACCGGTGGGGCCCGGGGGCTGGGGCTGGACTTCGCCCGCGCCGCCACCGCCGCCGGCGCCGAGGTGGCCCTGGCCGATATTCTCACCGAGCAGGTGATGGCGCAGGCCAAGGGCCTGGCCGCCGAGGGACATATCGCCCACGGCCTGGCCTTGGACCTGGCGGATCCGGCTTCTATTGAGGCCTGTGCCCGGGACGCCGCCGGCCTGCTCGGCGGCCTGGACGGCCTGGTCAACTGCGGTGCCATCGCCACCGGTATCGGCGGCGTCGACATGACCGAGCTGGATATCGAGGTGTGGGACAGAGTCATGACCGTCAACGTGCGCGGCAGCTGGCTGATGACCCGGGCGGCGGTGCCCTACCTCAAGGCCGCCGGGACGGGCAAGGTGGTCAATATCGCTTCCGACACCGCCCTCTGGGGCGCGCCCCGGCTGCTGGCCTACGTGGCCAGCAAGGGCGCCTTGCTGGCGATGACCCGCTCCATGGCCCGGGAGCTCGGTGAATACAACATCTGCGTCAACGCCGTCAGCCCGGGACTGACCCTGGTGGAGGCCACCGAATACGTGCCCCAGGCCCGCCACGACCAGTACGTGGACGGCCGCGCCATCCACCGGCCCCAGTTGCCGGAGGACGTCAACGGCGCCGTGCTCTACCTGCTGTCGGATCTGTCGTCCTTCGTCACCGGCCAGAACCTGCCGGTCAACGGCGGCTTCGTCTTCAACTGACCGGCTGCCCAACAAGAGAGAGTGTGACCATGAATATTACCGGAATTGAAGCCCTGAAATTCGGGGTGGATGACAGGCAAAAGGCCGCCCGTTTTCTCGCCGACTTCGGCCTGAGCCGTGGCGAGAGCGATATTCCCGGGGCGGATCTGTTCCTCACCCTGAACCGAAGCCGGCTCTACCTGTTCGATAGGAATGACACCCGGCTGCCGGCCGCCTTCGAGCCCGGCTCCACCCTGCGTGAAGTGGTGTGGGGGGTTGACAGCGCCGCCTGCCTGGAGCAACTGGCCGAGCGCCTGGTCGGCGTCGAGGGCCTGGTCCGCGACGCCGAGGGCCTGAGCTGTCGGGATCCCAACGGCATGACCCTGCGCTTCCGGCCGAGTGCCGTGCAGCCGGTCGAGCTGCGGGTAGCCGCCATCAACCAGCACGGCGATATCCGCCGGGTGGATGAGGCCAGCCCGGTCTACGAGCGGGGCGAGCCCATCGGCGTGGGCCATGTGGTGTTTTTCACCCCCGATCTGGCCGTGGCCGAGGCCTTCTACCGGGATCGGCTCGGCTTCCACCTGTCCGACTGCTACGAGGGCAAAGGGGCTTTCATGCGCTGTGCCGCCGAAGGCCACCATCACGATCTCTTTTTGCTGCATGTGCCGGGCAAGCCTGCCGGCCTCAACCACGTGGCCTTTACCGTGCGCGACATCCACGAGGTGATCGGCGCCGGCATGGCGATGAACCGCCGGGGCTGGTCCACCTTTATCGGCCCGGGCCGCCACCCCATTTCTTCCGCCTATTTCTGGTACGTGAACAGCCCCCTGGGCGGTGCCTTCGAGTATTACACCAACGACGACTATCTCACTCCCGCCTGGCAGCCCCGCACCATGGAGCACCGGCTGGAGCTCTTTACCGAGTGGGCGATCGAGGGTGGCCTGGACGGCGATACCCGGCGCCAGGTCAAACAGGGAGGCTGACCCATGAATCCATCGATTTCCCGCATCGTCATTATCGGCGCAGGCCAGGCTGGCGCCTGGGCGGCTCACACCTTGAGGCAACAGGGATATGGGGGCAGCCTGGCCGTGGTGTCCGACGAAGAGCGGGTTTTTTATGAGCGGCCGCCCCTGTCCAAGCAGGTACTGGCCGGCGACATGGCCCCGGCGGCGCTGCAATTGTTTTCGGACGAGGCCATTGACGCCATGAACATCGACTGGCACAAGCCGGCCCGGGCCACCGCCATCGATCGTCGGGCTCATGTGGTCACCCTCGACAACGGCACCAAGTTGCCCTACGACAAGCTGCTGCTGGCCACCGGCAGCCGGGCCCGGGTGCCGGTGCAGGAATGGCTGAACCTGCCCCGGGTGTTCACCCTGCGCACCCCCGAGGATGCGGCCCGTCTGGGCGAGCGGCTGGCCCCGGGCAAGCGCCTGGCCGTTCTCGGGGGCGGTTGGATCGGCCTGGAAGTGGCCGCCACCGCCCGGGCCAAGGGAGTAGCGGTCAGCCTGTTCGAGTTGGGCGAGCGGCTCTGTGCCCGCAGTGTGCGCCCCGAGGTGTCCGATTTCCTGCGGGATCTGCATCTGGGTCAGGGCGTCGAAGTTAACCTGGATTGTGGCCTCCTCGAACTGGTGGCCGGCGATGACGGCACCCTGCGCCTGTTCCGGGACGAACAACTGCTGCTGGAGGCCGATGCGGTGGTGGTGGGAGCGGGGGCCGAAATCGCCACCGAGCTGGGCCGCGACGCCGGCCTGGAAGTGGCTCAGGGGTTGGTCGTCGACGAACAGGGGCAGACCTCGGATCCGGACATCTATGCCGCCGGCGATGTCGCCATCCACCCCGGGCTGGGCTTTTGCATCCAGTCCTGGGCCAATGCCCAGAACCAGGCCATCTCGGCGGCGAAAGCCATGCTTGGCGAGGACAGCCCCTATCGGGAGGAGCCCTGGATCTGGTCGGATCAATACGATTGCAATATCCAGATACTGGGCATTCCTGCCGACGGCGGCAGCCGGCTGGTGCGGCGGCAGAGCGGCGAGCGGCAACACGCCTTTATCTATCTGGATCAGGACGATCGGTTGCAGTCGATGATCGCGGTCAACGACGCCAGGCTGGTCAAGCTCGGCAAGCGATGGCTCAAGGCCGGCACCGTGCTGCCCGCCGCGCAGCTGGCCGATCCCGCCGTTAATCTGATGTCGCTGAAACCGTAAAACGGAATAAAGGATTATAAGTATGGAAACGCTGAAGGAAGCCACCGGGGCTGTCAATATGCCGGTACCGTCTCGTCTGCTCAAGCAATGGTCCATTTCCCTCGTGCTGATGGTGTGCGTGGTACTGGCATTTTTCGACAAGATAAGCATTGCCGTTCTGTTCTCGGATCCGGTGTTTCAAGAGGCGATGGGCATCGGCACCGACAAGACCCAACTCGGCTGGCTGATGACCAGTTTCCTGCTGGCTTACGGCTTTTCTTCCATCTTCCTGAGTGGTGCCGGTGATCTCATCAACCCGCGTACCTGTCTGCTGGTGAGCGTGGGCTCCTGGGGCATTCTCATGGCGCTGATGGGCCTGGCCACCAGTTACGAACAGCTGCTGGCGTTGCGAGTGCTGCTCGGCATCGCCGAAGGCCCGTTGTTTGCCCTGGCCTACAGCATTGTCAAACAATGCTATAGCGCTGGTCAGCAGGCCCGGGCCAGCACCATGTTCCTGCTCGGCACCCCCATCGGCGCCGCACTCGGTTTTCCCATCACCGCGCTGATTCTCAACCTGTATGGCTGGCAGATGACCTTCTTTGTGATGGCGGCCCTGACCCTGGTGACCCTGGCGGTGGTGTATTTCGGCCTCAAGGGGATTCATCTTAACGCCGAGACCCGGCAGTCCGGCGGCAGGAAGCGGGTGGGCTGGCGGCAGCATCTGCGCAACAGCCGGCTGTTGTTCACCACACCGGCGTTCTGGGCCCTGTGCCTGTTCAATGTCGCCCTGCTCACTTATCTCTGGGGCCTGAACGGCTGGCTGCCGAGCTATTTGATCGAGGAAAAGGGCGTGGATCTCGAATCCTTTGGGGCCCTGTCGTCGCTGCCCTTTATCGCCATGCTGACGGGGGAAATTGCCGGTGCCTTCCTGTCGGACAAAACCGGCAGGCGTGCGGCCCAGGTGTTCGGCGGCCTGCTGGTTGCCGGCCTGTCCCTCTACCTGGTGCTGCAGTTGGAAGCAGCGGTGCCGGCCATTCTCGTCATGTCGGTGAGCGCCATGAGCTGGGGCTTCGGTGTGTCGTCGGTGTTCGCCTTGCTGGCCCGCATTACCCCGGCCGAGGTGAGCGCCACCGCCGGCGGCATTTTCAATGGCTTCGGCAACTTCGCCGGCGCCGCCGCCCCGGTGCTGATGGGCTATATCGTGACGCAGACCGGCGACTTCAACCTGGGGCTGTTGTTCCTGGTCTGGGTGGCGGTGATTGGCTCCCTGATGTTGGTGCCACTGGTCAGAAAATACTGAGTTAATCCCACTGTTTACTTGATTCCGCCTTTGCGGAAGGGCTTCCCCTTGCCCGCAAACGGCGCAAACACCACTGAGAGAGGTAACACAAGATGAACCCGAAATTCGATACCTGGAACAAGCCTGCCGAAAAGAGCCTGGGAGAATGGCTGGACAGTCGTATTGCCCGCTTCAGCACCCGTCGTTATGACTTTGAGGCCCTGAAATTTCAGGCCGATTTCGATCCCAAGTACCGCCGCGCCCAGATGCGTTACATGGGGACCGGCGCGACCGGGGTGAAGAATGACAGCAATACCGTCCCCTCCGAGCACTTCACCTTCTCCACCATGGTGTTGCCGGCTCAGTGCGAAGGCCCATTGCACGTGCATCACGACGTGGAGGAGGTGTTCTTCATGCTGCGCGGTGCCATCACCCTGTTTGTGGAGCACGAAGGGGAGAAGTTCGAGACCCGGCTGAGCGAGCGGGATCTGATCTCCATTCCGCCCGGTATCTACCGCGGTCTGTTCAACCACGGCGAGGAAGACGCCCTGATGTGCGTGATGCTGGGCGCCAACAAGCCGACCATTCCGACCTATCCGGAAGATCATCCCCTGGCCAAGATCAAGCGGGCCTGACCATGAGCGCCCTGGTCAATAGCCTGCCCGATTTTCCGCTGCGCCACCTCGACCTCGGCGGTCGCCGGCTGGCCTATCGCAGCGCCGGCCGGGGCCCGGCCCTGGTGTTGCTGCACGGCATCAGCTCGGGCTCCGGCTCCTGGGTCTGCCAGCTGGAACGCCTGGCCCGGGAATTTACCCTGGTCGCCTGGGATGCCCCGGGCTATGGCCAGAGCGCACCGCTGGAAACCGCGACGCCGTCGGCCCTGGACTACGCCGCCGTACTGCACGAACTCGTGGTGGCGTTGGAGCTGGAGCGGCCGCTGGTATTGGGTCACTCCCTGGGAGCCATGATCGGCGCCGCCTACGCCAGCCGCCATCCGGACGGGGTGCGCGGTCTGGTGCTGGCCAACCCGGCCCAGGGTTACGGCCGGGCCGATGCCGACACCCGCACACAGGTATACCGCAAGCGCCCGGAAATGCTGCGCAAACTGGGCCATCAGGGGCTGGCGGCGGCCCGCGGACCCGTGTTGTTGTCCCAGCATGCCGGCCAGGAACAATTGGATCTGGTCGCCCACGGCATGATGGGGCTGACCCTGGACGGTTTCGAGGCCGCCTCCTACCTGTTGGCCCATGACGATATCCGGAATTACCTGGCGGACTATTCCGCGCCCATCGGCGTTATCTACGGCGAGGAAGACGTGATCACCCCGCCCGCCGGGGTACTGGAGCTGGCCGCCGGGCATCCCGGGGTCGGCATTGAATCCCTGGCCGGGGCGGGTCACGCCAGCTATATCGATCAGCCCGATGCGTTCAACCGGGCCCTGTGCCGCCTGGCCGGGGCCTTACCGAATCGAGGAGTACAAGCATGAGTTTCAAACTGCAAGGCAAGGTGGCCGTGGTCACCGGCGGCTCGTCCGGCATCGGGCTGGAGACGGTTCGGCTGCTGCTGGCGGAGGGGGCCCGGGTGGCCTGGTGTGGCCGCAACGCCGAGCGGCTGGCCGCCTCCCTGGCGGAGATGCGTGCCGCCTTTCCCGGGGCCGAATGCCTGACCCAGGCCTGCGATGTGCTGGACAAGACCGAGGTGGCCGCCTTCGCGGCCGCGGTGGAAGCCCGCTTCGGCGGTGCCGATCTGCTGATCAACAACGCCGGCCAGGGCCGGGTATCGAATTTCGAGCAGACCGAGGATGACGACTGGGTAGCCGAGACCCGGCTCAAGACCTTCAGCGTGCTTCACCCGATCCGCGCCTTTCTGCCCCAGCTCGAGCGCTCGGATTGTCCGTCCATCACCAACGTCAACTCGCTGCTGGCGCTGCAGCCGGAGCCGCACATGATCGCCACCTCGGCGGCCCGGGCGGCGCTGCTCAACCTGACCCACTCCCTGGCCCATGAATTTTCCGCCAGGGGCATTCGGGTCAACTCCATCCTGCTCGGCATGGTGGAGTCGGATCAGTGGCGCCGCCGCTTCGCCGAGCGAAGCGACCGGGACCAGGACTGGGGCAACTGGACCGGCGCCATTGCCGAGCGCCGGGGCATTCCCATGGGCAGGCTGGGCAAGCCGGAAGAGCCGGCCCGGGCCCTGGTGTTCCTGGCCTCGCCGTTGGCATCCTATACCACCGGCGCCGCCCTGGATGTGTCCGGCGGCTTCAACAAGCACCTGTAGGAGGGGCGATGAAACAGCTGATGATGATCGGGTTCGGCGCCATGGCGCGGGAAGTGCTGGCGCTGCTGCCGGTGGAGCTGAGCCTGAAATGGCTGCTGGTGCCGGCGTCCCGGGTGGCCGAGGTGCAAGCCGAGCTGGGGCCGGCCGTGACCGTGCTGAGCCGGGTGGAAGACTGTGCCGCCACCCCGGATCTGGTGGTGGAATGCGCCGGCCAGGCGGCGGTGCGTGAACACGGCAGCGCCGTGCTGGCCCGGGGCTGGACCCTGGGACTGATCTCGGTCGGTGCCCTGGCCGACGAGGCCCTGGCTCGGGATCTGCGCCTGGCCGCCGCCCAGGGCGAAGGCCGCATCCTGGCCCTGGCCGGAGCCATCGCCGGCATCGACGGCCTGGCCGCGGCCCGGGAGGGAGGACTGGAGGCGGTGACCTATCAGGGTCGCAAGAGTCCCCAGAGCTGGCGCGGCAGTCCGGCGGAAAGCCTGGTGGATCTGGACGGTGTCACCGAGCCGACGGTGTTCTTCAGCGGCACGGCGCGGGAGGCGGCGCGGCTGTTCCCGGCCAATGCCAACGTGGCGGCGACCATCGCCCTGGCCGGGCTCGGCATGGACCACACCCGGGTCGAACTGGTGGTGGATCCGGACAGCCGGCGCAACCAGCACCGGATCCGGGCCAGCGGCCGTTTCGGCGAGCTGGACATCGCCCTGAGCGGGCTGCCGCTGGCCGCCAATCCCAAAACCTCCACCCTGGCGGCGCTGAGCGTGGTGCGCGCCTGCCGTCAGTGCACGGATCCCCTGGTTATTTAAGGAGTCATGTCATGGTTAGACCCATTTTTATCGGCGGCGAATGGCGCCAGGGCCGGGGCCCGGTGAGCATCAGCCACTTCCCGGCGGACGGCAGCATCAACGCCGAGATCGGCACCGCCAGCGTCGAGGACGTGGAAGAGGCGGTGCAGGCCGCCGAGCACGCCTGGCGCCATCCGTCCTGGCGGCAGGCCCTGCCGCACCAGCGCGCCGCCGTGCTGTACCGGGTGGCGGACCTGATCGAACAGCGCAGCGAACAATTGGCCGCCCTGCAGACCAAGGACAACGGCAAGCCGCTGGCGGAAACCCGGGCCCTGGTGGCCAGCGCCGCCGGCACCGCCCGCTACTTCGCCGCCGCCTGCGAGACCCTGGACGAGCAGCTCAATACCCCGCGCGCCCTGGATTTCATGACCCTGAGCGTGCATGAGCCCATCGGCGTGGTGGCCGCCATTACCCCCTGGAATTCGCCCATCGCCAGCGAGATGCAGAAAATTGCCCCGGCCCTGGCCGGCGGCAACGCCGTGCTGCTCAAGCCCGCCGATGCCACCCCGCTGGCGGCGCTGGAGCTGGCCAAACTGTTCGAGGAGGCCGGCCTGCCCAAGGGACTGCTGAGCATACTGCCGGGGCGCGGCTCCGTGGTGGGCGAGGCCCTGGCCCGTCACCCCCTGGTGCGCAAGATTTCCTTCACCGGCGGCACCAACACCGGTCGCCGCCTGGCCCATGTGGCGGCGGACAAGTTGATCCCCACCTCGCTGGAGCTGGGCGGCAAGTCGCCCACCATAGTGCTGGAGGACGCGGATCTCGAGCTGGCCGCCAAGGGCGTGGTCTACGGCATCTTCAGCTCCGCCGGCCAGGCCTGCATCGCCGGCTCCCGGCTGTTCGTGCATCGCAGCCTCTACGATCGTTTCCTCACCCGGCTGCTGGAGCTGACCCGGGAGCTGCGGGTCGGTCACCCGGAGCGTCCCGGCATTCACATGGGGCCGCTTATCAACGAGGCCCACCTCGCCTCGGTGGCCGACTACGTGGCCCTGGCCCGGGCCGAGGGCGGCAAGGTGCTGTGCGGCGGCGAACGGCTTACCGAGGGGGAACTGGCCGAGGGCTGTTTCTATCCGCCCACCATTATCGCCGGCCTGCCCAACGGTGCCCGGGTATGCCAGGAGGAAATTTTCGGGCCCGTGCTGGTGGTGATGCGCTTCGATGACGAAGAGCAGCTGGTCGCCGAGGCCAACGACAGCGTGTTCGGCCTGGCCGCCGGCATCTGGAGCGAGGACTTCCGCCGGGCCTGGCACCTGGCGCGCCGGCTCGAGGCCGGCACCATCTGGATCAATACCTACAAAAAATTCTCGGTTTCCGCTCCCTTCGGCGGTTTCAAGGAAAGTGGTCTCGGCCGGGAAAAAGGCCGTCAGGGCGTGCTCGCCTACATGCAGCAGAAGAGCATCTACGTGGGCCTGAGTGACCAACCCAACCCCTGGTGCTGCTAAGCCCGGGCTAACGACTGAACAGAACAAGGACAGCATTATGAGCAACAGAGTCAATGTGGGCGAAGCCATCGCCCGGGTACTGGAAGCCCACGGCGTAACCAGCGCCTACGGGGTCATCTCCATCCACAACCTGCCCATCGCCGACGCCATCGGCCGGCGCGAACGGATCCGTTTCGTGGCCGCCCGGGGAGAGGCCGGCGCCGTGACCATGGCCGACGCCCACGGTCGTTTCTCCGGCCTGGGCGTGGCCATCACCAGCACCGGCGCCGGTGCCGGCAACGCCGTGGGTGCCCTGCTGGAGGCGCTGAACGTCGCCAGCCCGCTGATCCACCTCACCGGCCAGGTCGAGCGGGAATACCTGGATCGGGACGCCAGCTTCATCCACGAAACCCGGGATCAGCTGACCTTCCTCAAGGCCAGCAGCAAGGCGGCCTTCCGTATCACCAGCCCGGAGCAGGCGGTGGGCGTGTTGCGTGAGGCGATCCGCGTGGCCACCACAGTGCCCATGGGACCGGTGAGCGTGGAGCTGCCCATCGATGTACAGGCGGCGGAGATCACCCTGCCCGCCGAGCTGGGCCCGGTGCTTCCCCTGGCGCAGCCGGCGCCGGCAGAGCAGGAGCTGGACGCCCTGGCGGCGGCGCTGACGGCGGCCAGGCGCCCGCTGCTGTGGGTGGGGGGCGGCGCCCTGCACTGCAGCGAGGAAGTGGCGGCACTGGCGGATCTGGGGGTGGCGGTGATCTCCTCTACCCACGGCCGCGGCATCCTGCCCGATGCCCACCCGCGCAGCCTGGGTGCCTTCCACAACTCGGCGGCGGTCGAGGCGTTGATGGCCGATTGTGACCTGGCGCTGGTGGTGGGCTCGCGCCTGCGCAGTAATGAGACCCGCACCTATTCCCTGGCCCTGCCGCGCCCCCTGTATCAGGTGGATGCCAACCCGGCGGCGGCCCAGCGCAATTACCCGGTGGACCATTTCATCTGTGGCGACGCCAAGCCGGTGCTGGCCGCCCTGGTGGCGGCGCTGCGGGACCGGGCCAAGGTCAACCCCGAGTTCGACCGGGCCATCGCCGAGGCGAAAACGGCGGCGGTGGCGGCGCTCACCGAGCAGCTCGGCCCCTATGCCACCCTCTGTGGACAGCTGCGGGCGGCGCTGCCGGATGACGGCATCCTGGTGCGCGACATCACCATGTCCGGTAGCACCTGGGGCAGCCGGTTGTTTCCCATTCAGGCGCCCAATACCAATATCCACTCCCTGGCCGGCGCCATCGGCATGGGACTGGCCATGGCCATCGGTACCGCCGTGGCCAACCCGGCACGCAAGGTGGTGGGCCTGGTGGGCGACGGCGGCCTGATGCTGGGGGTGGGCGAGCTGGCGACCATGGTGCAGGAACAGACCAACCTGGTGCTGCTGGTGATGAACGACGGCGGCTACGGGGTGATGCGTGGCATCCAGAACCAGTACTTCGGTGGTCGCCAGTACTTCAACCAGCTGCATGCCCCCGACTTCAAGGCCATGGGCGAGGCCGTGGGCCTGGCCAGCTGGAAGGCGGCGAGTCTGGCCGAGTTCGAACAGGCCATCGGCGAGGCCATGGCGGTGCAGGGACCGGCCCTGGTGGAAGTGGAGATGAACGGCATAGGCCCGCTCAACTTCGCCGGTCCGCCCCAGAAGAAGTTGTACTGATCAAGACAATGGGCTGACCAGCCCCGCTTCCGAGGGAGCGGGGCCGGCGGTCCCTTGCCCCCGGCCTCCCGTTCCGGGAAGAGGTGCAGCGTCCCGACGGCGCCCTGCGTTACGGCCGGGTACCCTAGCCTAACAGCCGCTTTGACGCGCTGTGGCCTTGCCGTGCCCGCGGTTTGGGTATTTGCCGGCTGAGCTCCCTTTGCCTTTTCTCACTGTGGTTGCGGGCCCTGCCGGCAGGCCGGAGGTCCGGTTGCTGATTGTTAAAAAAATGTTTCTTTTGGGGTTTGACAGGGAGAAACAAAGCGATTTAGAGTTTTATTGCATTTAAAACAAAGTTTTATATGTGAAATTTTTAGGGTGGCCATCACCCGACATCACTGGATTCAACGGCACGCTTCAGGTGCCAAGGAGAGCAAAATGGAATTGACTCGCAGACTTTTTATCGGTGCGGCCCTGGCCTCCGCCGCCCTGCTGGCCGGGGGAGCTCAGGCCGACGGTTATCCCAGCAAGCCGGTGTCCATCGTAGTGTCCTATCCGCCGGGCGGGGATGTGGACGCCATCGCCCGACTGTTCGCCGACAAGCTCACCAGCCGCCTGGGGCAGCCGGTGATCGTGGAAAACCGCCCCGGAGCGGCGGGCACCATCGGTAACAGTTACGTCAGCCGGGCCAAGGCCGATGGTCACACCCTGTTGTTCACGCCCAACACCTTCACCACGGCGCCCCTGGTGATGGCCCTGCCCAAGGCATCCCGTTACGACGTGCTGAACGGCTTCGAGCCGGTGATCCTGGCCAGCAAGCAGTCGGTGTTGCTGGTGGCCAATCCCAAGTCCGGCATCACCAGTGTGGCGGATCTGGTCGGTCAGGCCCGCGATGGCAAGCCGCTTAACTACGCCAGCCCCGGCGCCGGCTCGCCCATGCATATCGCCGCCGAATGGCTCAACAACGCCGCCGGCATCAAGGCGCTGCACATTCCCTACCGGGGCATCGGGCCCATCATTCCGGATCTGCTCGCCGGTCATGTGGATCTGGGGTATGTGGTCTACGGTCCCGTGGCCCAGTTGATCGAGTCGGGTCAGTTGGTGCCGGTGGCGGTGACCGATCCGGAACGTTCGCCGGTGATGCCGGAGCTGGCCACCGTGGCCGAGCAGGGCTACGACCAGGTGCGGCTGGGTGCCTGGCACGGGATGATGGCGCCAAAAGGCACCGATGATGAGGTGGTGCAACTGCTTAACAAGCACCTGAACGAGATACTGCTGCTGCCCGAGGTGGTTGAGCAGCTGGCGAGCTTCGGCGCCGTGCCGGTGGGGGGCAAGCCGGAGGCCCTGGGGACCATTAATGCGGACGACCATGCCCGCCTGTCGGCCCTGATTGAACGACTCGATATTCGGGGTAGCTGAGCCTGGCCGGCGCAAGGTGTGCGCTTTTGTGGGGATGACTCCCCACAAAAGAATAGCGAGACAAGGAGGAGGGGTTTGCCATGTTGAGGCGTGACATCAAAGGCATCATCGGAGGGGTCGGACTTGCTGCCGTCGGCCTGTTCGCCGTCTGGTACGGCCAGACGCATTATCAGTTTGGCGGCGTTCACAATATGGGCCCCGGCTTCCTGCCGGTGAGCCTGGGCGGTGTGCTGGCGCTGCTGGGCATGTGCATCGCCATACCGGCCTGGTTTCGCTCCGGCGAGCCGATAAGCACCGAGTGGGGCAGCGCCTTTTTCGTCATCGTCAGCATCGCGGTGTTTGGCGGACTGCTGGCCTCGGGCGGCCTGGTGGTGGCCACCCTGGTGACGGTGCTGCTGGCCCTGGTGCCCGAGCGCAAGCTGACTTGGGGCACCAAGTGCAAGGTGGCACTGGGCATTGCCCTCATTGCCTATTCGATTTTTTCCCTGGGGTTGGGCATGGCGATCAAGACCTGGCCCTGGAGTGGCTGAGGCTTGAGCACTTACCGTTGTGGCCGGTATCCGCCTGAACAGGGCACCGGTCGGTTCGAGACTTGAGGATAACCAGGAACAGACAATGGATATTTTTGACGGACTATGGCTGGGACTGCAGGCCGCTATCCAGCCGAGCATGCTGCTGTATTGTTTCATCGGCGTGTTTCTGGGCACCCTGGTAGGGGTATTGCCCGGGGTGGGGGCCATGGCGGCCATTTCGCTGCTGCTGCCCATCACCTACTACATTCCTTCCACCGCCGCCATTGCCATGCTGGCCGGGGTGTTCTACGGCTCCCAGTACGGCGGCTCCATCGCCTCCATCCTGCTCAACCTGCCGGGCACGCCGTCGTCGGCGGTGACCAGCCTGGACGGCTATCCCCTGGCGAAACAAGGCAAGGCGGGGGTTGCGCTCTTTACCGCCATGGCCAGTTCCTTTGTGGGCTCCATGCTAGGCCTGCTGATGCTGATCGGCCTCGGGTCCGTCTTGTCCCGGGTGGGCCTGGCCTTTGGCCCGGCGGAGTATTTTGCACTGATGCTGCTGGGACTGATCGCCGCCTCGGCGGTGGGCTCCGGATCGCCGGCCAAGAGCCTGGCCATGGTGGTGCTGGGGCTGCTGCTGGGCGGGGTAGGGACCGATGTGAACACCGGCCTGCCGCGCTTTACCTTCGGGGTGCCCGAGCTGATGGACGGCATCAACCTGGTGGCCCTGGCCATGGGGTTGTTCGGCATCTCCGAGGTGATTACCAGCATCCGGGCGGGGGAGACCGGCAGTATCAACACGCGCTTCAACCTGAGATCCATGCTGCCCGGGCGGGACGAGGTTCGGCGTTCGGTGTGTCCCGTGCTGCGGGGCACCGCCATCGGTAGCTTTTTCGGCGCCATGCCGGGGACGGGGGCCGCCATTGCTTCATTTATTTCCTATGCGGTGGAGAAGAAGGTATCCCGGGAGCCGGAGCGCTTCGGCAAGGGCGCGCTGGAAGGGGTGGCCGGGCCCGAGGCGGCCAACAACTCCGGCGCCATGACCGCCTTCATTCCCACCCTCACGTTGGGCATTCCCGGGGACGTGGTGATGGCGCTGATGCTGGGCGCCATGATGATCCACGGCATCCAGCCCGGGCCGCTGATGGTGTCGGAAAACCCGGCCATGTTCTGGGGGCTGATTGTCAGCTTTGGCATCGGCAACCTGATGCTGCTGGTACTGAACCTGCCGCTGATCGGCATCTGGGTGTCGCTGGTGCGGATCCCCTTCAGCATGCTCTATCCGGCGATACTGGTGTTTATCTGCCTCGGGGTCTACAGCGTCAACAACAATGTGTTCGACGTCTACGTGGTGTCGCTGGTGGGGGCGGCCGGCTACCTGCTGGCCAAGCTGGGCTTCAACCCGGCGCCCCTGCTGCTGGGCTTCGTGCTGGGTCCCATGCTGGAGGAGAACCTGCGCCGGGCCCTGCTGTTGTCCCGCGGTGATCCCATGACCTTTGTCGAGCGGCCGCTGAGCGCCGGACTCTTGTTCCTCTGTGTCGCCCTGTTGTCATGGGCGGCCTGGGGCGCGCTCAGGAAGTTGATGCGGGAGTCCGGCGCCTCGGTCGCGCCCCAGGTTTCCTAACCCCCGTTTTGCTAACCCCGGCAATCCCCGGGTCAGATCTGGCCCGGGTCCCTTGTCTGTGGGCGGCGTACCGTCATTTTTCAGGAGTATTCCGGCCACCCGGCCGGTATTTAATGGAGTAATAAACGGATGAAATTGCACAAACTGGCCACCCTTGCGGCCATGACCTTTACCGTGTCTGCCCCGCTGCAGGCGGCCACCTGGTCCGATACCTTTATCGGCTACCGCTATGGCTCCGAGTTTACCGAGCCTAACAATGCGCGGGATGTGAGCAAAAACATCGTGCAGTTGACCCATGCCAGCGGTTATTCCCTGGGCCAGAACTACTTTAACCTGGACGTACTCAAGTCCGGCAGTGAGGATCCGGCCAATGGCAGCAGTGATGGTGCAACCGAGTTTTACCTGGCCTATCGTCACCAGCTGCATCTGGGTAAGCTGTTTGACACCGACCTCGGCTTTGGCCCGGTGAAGGAAGTGGCGTTGACCGCCGGTTTCGATCTCAATACCAAGAACTCGGCCTTTGCGCCGCGCAAGCGCTTTCTGGCAGTGGGACCGACCCTGAAGTTCGACGTGCCCGGTTTTCTCGATCTGAGCCTCTATTATGCCCGCGAGAGCAACCATTGTGGCCTGGCGTTCTGCACCCATCAGGATCTGAGTTTCGATCCCTACTATCAGATCAACCTGGCCTGGGGTTTGCCGTTCGAGGCCGTCGGCCTGCCGATGAAGTTCCAGGGATTCACCAACTACAACGGCGCCAAGGGGAAAGACTATTTCAACAACGAGACCAAGCCGGAGCACCTGCTGCGCGCCTCGCTGATGCTGGACGTGGGTCAGCTGGCCTTCAACAAGAAGAACATCTTTTGGCTTGGGGTGGGATACGAATATTGGCGCAACAAGTATGGTAACCACGGCAAGCCGGGCGTCGATACCGATGCACCTACCCTGAATATGGAATGGCATTTCTAAGCCGGGCGCTTGCCGAAAGGCTCCCGCATCGGCATTAACACGCGGCCATGGCCGCGGTGTGGGGGCAAGTCCGGTTGTGACCGGCGCCCAGCCAGATATGAAAAAGCCCGCGTTAGCGGGCTTTGGCATGAGCGGGTGCGCTTACTTGGCGATGCGCTTGTACTTGATGCGCTTGGGCTGAATGGCTTCGGCGCCGTAGGTTTTCTTCTTCCACTCTTCGTATTCGGTGAAGTTGCCTTCAAAGAATTCCACCTTGCCTTCGTCTTTATAGTCGAGGATGTGGGTGGCGATGCGGTCGAGGAACCAGCGGTCGTGGGAGATCACCATGGCGCAGCCGGGGAATTCCAGCAGGGCGTTTTCCAGGGCGCGCAGGGTTTCCACGTCCAGGTCGTTGGTGGGTTCGTCGAGCAGCAGCACGTTGCCGCCGGTCTGCAGCAGCTTGGCCATGTGCAGGCGGCCGCGTTCACCACCAGACAGCTCGCCGACCCGCTTCTGCTGATCGGTGCCCTTGAAGTTGAACCGGCCCAGGTAGGCCCGGCTGGGGATCTCCAGGTTGCCGATGCGCATCATGTCGAGGCCGCCGGACACTTCTTCCCACACGCTCTTGTTGTTGTCCATGGCGTCGCGGAACTGCTCCACCGAGGCCAGTTGCACGGTATCACCCAGGGTGATGTTACCGCCGTCCGGCTGCTCGGCTTGGGTGAGCATGCGGAACAGGGTGGACTTACCGGCGCCGTTAGGGCCGATAATGCCGACGATGGCGCCCTTGGGAATGCTGAATGACAGGGAGTCAATCAGCACGCGGTCGCCGTAGGACTTGGTCAGGTTTTCCACCTCGACCACCTTGTCACCCAGGCGCGGACCGGGCGGAATAAACAGCTCGTTGGTCTCGTTGCGCTTCTGGAAATCCTGGTTCTGCAGCTCTTCAAAGCGGGCCATACGGGCCTTGGACTTGGCCTGGCGGCCTTTCGGGTTCTGGCGCACCCACTCCAGTTCCTTCTGAATGGACTTCTGGCGGGCGGCTTCGGAAGAGGCTTCCTGAGACAGGCGCTGATCTTTTTGCTCCAGCCAGGAAGAATAGTTGCCTTCCCAGGGAATGCCTTCGCCCCGGTCCAGCTCCAGGATCCAGCCGGCCACGTTGTCGAGGAAGTAACGGTCGTGGGTAATGGCCACCACGGTGCCTTCGTAGTCGTGCAGGAAACGCTCCAGCCAGGCCACGGACTCGGCGTCCAGGTGGTTGGTGGGTTCGTCGAGCAGCAGCATGTCGGGCTTTTCCAGCAGCAGCTTGCACATGGCCACCCGGCGGCGCTCACCACCGGACAGCTTGCCTACTACCGCATCCCAGGGCGGCAGGCGCAGGGCGTCGGCGGCGCGCTCAAGCTGGTTGTCCAGGTTGTGGCCGTCGTGGGCCTGAATAATGGCCTCCAGCTCGCCCTGGCGCTTGGCCAGCTTGTCGAAGTCGGCGTCCGGATCGGCATAGGCGGCGTAAACGGCGTCCAGCTCTTTCAGGGCGCCGGCCACTTCGGCCACGCCTTCTTCTACTTCCTGGCGCACGGTATGCTCGGGGTTGAGCTGGGGCTCCTGGGGCAGGTAGCCGATCTTGATGCCGGGCTGGGCGCGGGCTTCACCTTCAATCTCGGTGTCGATGCCGGCCATGATGCGCAGCAGGGTGGACTTACCGGCGCCGTTCAGACCCAGTACGCCGATTTTGGCGCCGGGAAAGAACGACAGGGAGATATTTTTCAGAATATGACGCTTGGGCGGAACCACCTTGCCCACGCGGTGCATGGTGTAAACAAATTGAGCCATTTCTATATTGTCCTGATAAATCAGTGAGTTGACAGGCCGTATTGACAGATCACAGGGGCAGGCTGTGAACCAGCCCGCGGCCAACGCAGGGCCATGGCGCTATATGGTACTTGGCTTGGCGGGGAATGCCAGAGGCGAGTGGGGTGAAAAAGCGAAGATCCTGGCTGGCAGGAATGGCGGTTATGCGAAGCAGGGTAGGTTGCGAATGAGCGCAGCGAATTCCAACACGCTGGCGGCTGCGAAATGTTGGGATTCGCTGCGCTCATCGCCAACCTACTCACTGGAGCGCGGGCGGCCCGCCCGCATCAGCGCCGAAGGCGCTCAGTTATTCAACAGACAGGATCAGGACTTGGTTTTCAGGGTTTCCTTGAACGACTGGTCCACAAAATCACCGGTGGCGGGGTGGAATTCCTTACCTTCATAGGTGGTGTTCATGGTGATCTCGCCGCTGATCAGCTTTTCTGCCAGTTCATCCAGTTTGGCACGCACCTCGGGAGACACGTCTTCTGCCAGGGTCAGCTTGACCACGTCGCCCTGGCCCAGGCCGATTTCGGTAATTCGGTCGGGCTGCCATTTGCCTGTGGTGAAGTCCTGGGCGGCGTTCAAAATGGCCACGCTGGCGTCGGCCACCGCCGAGCCCACAAAGGTGTCATCCACCTGGGTCCAGTCCGACACGTTACCAATGTGGCGTACCTCGCCGTTGTGCTTTTTGATCTCGTCAATCACACCCTGACGACCGGCGTTGAGCATGGTGTAGATCACATCGGCATTATGGGCGATTTCGGCGGCGGCGGCCTCGGCGTTGATGCCGGTGTTGTCCAGATCGCCGGTGAACCAGGTCAGGTATTTGGCGTCGGGGTTGACGTGCATCAGGCCGTCATAGAAGGCGGCGCGACCGATCAGGCCCGGCTTGGGCCAGGCACCGGAGATATGACCCACCACGTTCGATTTTGTGGTCAGGCCTGCCAGGGCGCCCGCCAGCCAGGCGGAGTCTTCCTGGCGCACCACATAGCTGGACAGGTTGGGGCCCTGCACATGGCCCTGAATCACCACAAACTTGATATCGGGGAATTCCTGGCTCACGGTCTGGGCCGGGCCGTTGCACTGGCCGCCGTGGGCAATGATCATGTCGGGGCCCTTTTGGGCCAGCTCGCGCATGGCCTCGGTGAGCTGCACGGGATCGGAGGTGGCGGAGATATTGGATACAAAGCTGGCGTTTACATCCAGCTGATCACGAATCTTCTCATAGCCCCGGTGGGCGGCCTGCATAAAACCGCCGTCGTCATGCTTGCCGGGGATCAGCACGGCAATATCGGTGTCGGCAGCCATGGCCTGGGCCAGGGGAGAGAGGGCCAGGCCGGCGGCGATGAGCAGGTTACGTCCTAATTTGTGCATAATTTCTTCCTTGATTGTTTCTGCGTTGGTTGTTGGTTGTAAACCTTATTGCTGCTGGCAACACTATACCGATGCCGTACTGATGTTAACGCTATGTTGTTTTACTTGAGTTTTTGATCACAAAAATTGGCGTTGAGTAAAACAAATGTGTGATCAGGTTTGGGGGGAACGCAGTGACAGGTCAGGCAGGCCTGATGGAAGGAGAAGGCCGCGTCCCTGCGGCGAGGTATTAGTCCGGATCCCTGTGGTTGCACCAGCGGGTCAGGCAGGCAGACACCACGGTGTTGCCGAGAAAGGCCCAGTCCATCCAGACCGGTTTTTGCGCGTGTTTGTCGATGGCGGCGGCGGACACCAGCAGCGGCGTCCACAACGCCATCATCAGCACGCAGGAGAGCAAGCCTTTTCTTATTTTGATTTTTTTCATTGAAGCACTTCCGGTAAAGAAGAAGCCTTGCTTATAGCACGAGCCGCTCAAAGCCAGAAGTGGGCAGGGCGATTATTTTTTCTACACCAGCACCGCGTGGCCGTCCGGGCTTTGCAGCAACTGAGCGCGGTAGCCAAAGTGCTTCTCCACCCGCTCGGGAGTGAGCACCAGCTCGGGGGTGCCGGTGCAGTCGATGCGGCCGTCGCGCATCAGCACCAAGTGATCGCCGTAGCGGGCCGCCAGATTGAGATCGTGCACAATCACTAGGACGGCGGTGCCCTCGGCGGCAAGCGCGCGGGCTTCTTTCAGCAGGCCGTGCTGCTGACCCAGATCCAGCGCCGAGGTGGGCTCGTCTAGCAGCAGCAGTTGCTGTTCGGGCTCGCCGGCCAGCTGGGCCAGCACCCGGGCAAAGTGCACCCGCTGTTTTTCACCGCCGGAGAGCCGGGGGTAGGCGGCGTCCTTTAAATGCCACACATTGGCTCGCCGCATGCAAGCTTCTACAAGGCGTTCGTTTTCCCGGTTCAGGGTGTCGTGGGGAATGCGCCCCATGGCCACTACCTCGTGGGCCAGAAACGGAAACATCAGGCTGGACTGCTGGGGCAGCACCGCCAGCCGGCGGGCCAGTTCACGCTTGTGCCAGTTTGTCCGTGAGCGGCCAAACAGGCGTAGTTCGCCTTCATGCTTCATTTCGCCGGCAATGCAGCGAAACAGGGTACTTTTGCCGGCGCCGTTGGGGCCGATCAGCACGGTAACCTGGCCGCTTTGAAGCTCAAGGTGGATGTCGCTCAGTAATGTTCGACGGTTGATCGACAGCGACAGGCCGTGTATGTGCAGGGGATATGTCATCATGCCAGCCCAACCCCTCGTTTTTGTTTCAGCAGCAGCCACAGAAAGAAGGGCGCACCCAGCAGGGCGGTCACTATGCCCACCGGCATTTCCGCCGGGGCGGCCAGGGTGCGGGCCATCATGTCGGCCAGCAGCAGCAGCCAGGCACCCAGCAATGCCGACAGTGGCAACAGACTGCGGTGGTCGGGGCCGGCCAGCAGTCGCACCAGGTGCGGCACCACCAGCCCGACAAAGCCGATAATACCCACCGCAGCTACGCACACGCCCACCGCCATGGCGGTGATCAGCACCAGCCGGCGCTTGAGCCGTTGCACCTCAATGCCGAGGTGCCGGGCTTCCGACTCACCCAGGGACAGGGCGTTCAGTGCCGTGGCCTGGCGGCCAAGCTGCAGCACCAGGGCCAGGGCGGTGAGGCACACCAGCACCAGTTGCGGCACGCTGCTCTGGGCCAGCGAGCCCATCTGCCACAGGGTGAGATCCCGCAGGGTTTGATCGTCGGCCAGGTAATTCAGCAGCCCCAGCACTCCGCCGGACAGGGCGGCGATGGCCACCCCCGCCAGCAGCAGCACACTTACCGAGGTGCCCTGAGGGGTACGCGCCAGCCGGTAGATCACCAAAGTGGTGACAAGGCCGCCGCCAAAGGCCATAAAGGAGGTCAGGCCGGCCCCCAGCCAGGCGGGCAGGGTGGCCGTCAGCGGGGCCAGCAGCACCATGGACAGTGCCGCTCCCAGTGCCGCCCCGCTGGACACGCCGATAATGCCGGGATCGGCCAGGGGGTTGCGAAATAGCCCCTGCATCACGGCACCGCACATGGCCAGGGTGGCCCCCACCGCCAGGCACAGCAGGGTGCGTGGCAGGCGAATGTGCAGTAGTACCAGCTGTTCAGTACTGCTTAGCTGGGACGGGCTGAACAGACTGCCCCAGTTCAGGGCCATGGGGCCGGTGGCCAGCGAGCCGAGTCCGGTAGCCACCAGCAACGCCAGCAGTACCGGTAGCAGGGCGGGGTGGCGCATCACGGCTTGCCGAACCACTCGCGGTGCAGACGCTCGGCTTCATCAAGGGTAGACAGGCCCAGGCCACCGATCAGCGCCCGGCCGTTAATGGCCACAATGGCGTCATTGGTTGCGGCGGGGGTCTGCTCCAGCAGCGGAAAGCGGCGCAGCAGCTCGGCGCCGTTGCCCTGTTGCTCCAGGTGGCGGCGGCTTACCAGGATCACCTCGGGCTGCATGGTCACCAGGGCTTCCATGGCCACCGGCTTGTAGCCTTCCAGCGCAATGGCCGGGTTGTCGCCGCCGGCCAGTCGAATCAGGCTGTCTGCTAGGGTATTGCGGCCGGCCACCTGTACTCGGTTACCGTCACCCAGCAGCAAAAATACCGCCTTTTTGCCATTGGCACTGCCCTTGAGCGCTTCGGCCTGTTGCTGCACCTTCTGGTGCAGGGCATGGGCTTCGGCTTCTTTGTTTAACAGTTCACCCAGGCGTGTAATATTGCGCTGAAGCTCCATCACGGTCAGGGCTTCGGGCAGTTTTTCCACCTGCACGTCGGTCCTGCTGAGCAGTTCAAGTGCATCATTGGGACCCATTTCAGTACTTCCAATCACCAGGTCGGGATCGGTAGAGAGCATGCCTTCGGCACTGAGCTGGCGGTGATATCCGAGTTTTGGAAGGTCCAGCCCATCGGGCAGCACACTGGTGCTGTCGGTGGCCACCAGCCTGTCCTGGGCATTCAGCGCCAAAATCAGTTCGGTAACGCTGCTGCCGGCGCTGAGCACGCGCTCGGCACCGGCGAACGCCTGGCCGGCCAGCAACAGCAGGGGGGCGAGCAGCAGGGCTTTCATTATTCGTTCTCCATCAAGATCTCGGTGGCCTGAATCTCATGCTCCTGCAGAAAGGCCAGCAGCTTCATCATGTTGTCCACGGTGACCGTGCTGTCCGACGCCAGCATCAGATCCGCCTTTTTCAGGGCATCCAGGTTTTGTTCAAGCACCGGCTTGAAGGCCGCCCAGTCCTCGTACTTTTCTCCCTGCAGCGCCCAGGCCGGGTTGCCTGCCAGCATGTTGATGGTCATGCTCTTGTCCTCTTGTACTACGGAGAGCGCCTCACTGTCGGTTTTGGGCAGCTCCACCTCAAGGGACTTCAGCGGAATGTTGGCGGTGAGCAACAAAAACACCAGCACGATAAATATGATATCGAGCAGGGGCGTAATGTCCGGGGTCAGGGTGCGCCAGCCGTTGTTGCCGGCGTCCGGGCTTTTGATCATGCGGCTTCCCCTACCTTGAGGCCTTCCAGGTGCAGGTTGCAGCGGTTCAGCTCGTGGGTCAGACGATCAAGCAGGCGATCGGCCCAGAGCCCGAACAGCTGGGCGCCGGCGATGGCGGGCAAGGCGATCAGCAGGCCGGCGGCGGTAGTGCTCATGGCCAGACCCAGGCCGTCGGCCAGCAGGGTCGGGGTAACCGGGTCGCCGCTTTCCCCGATGCTTTTGAACATTTCAATCAGGCCCAGCACGGTGCCCAGCAGACCCAGCAGCGGGCTGATAACCCCCACCAGGGTCAGCACCCGCAAACCGGCGTGCAGCCGACGACGCTGCTGTTGCAGCCAGACCGCAGCCAAATCTTCGCGAATTGGCTTGGGGCAGCCCTGATGCATCATCAGCAACTGACAGCCTTGCAGCATCAGTGACGCCGCCCGGCCGGTATCTTCCTGGGGCCACACCAGTCCCTGACGGCGCAGCCGGCGCTTTTCCTGCTCTCCACGCAGGCTGGTCCAGAGCAGGCTAAGCCCTCGCTCCAGCCACAGTGCCAGGGTGATAACGGAGCAGATGATCAGGGGCCAGCTCATCAGGCCCAGTTGTGAATGCAGTTGATTAAGAAACGCCATGATTTAGTCCAGTTTGAAACGAATAGGAATTTGTACGCGGTGAGCCAGGGCCTTGCCGTTTTCCACATAGGCGGAAAAACGCCATTTGGCGATAGCCTTGAGTGCGGTGTTGTCAAGCACGCTCGCACCGGAAGAGCGTGCCAGTACTCGCTTGGTCTGCTTGCCCTGCTCATCCAGCCAGACTTCCACCACTACCGTGCCTTCCAGTCCACGCCGGCGGGCCTGGTTCGGGTAGGCAATGGGTGATGGCCGTGTACGGAAGCTCGGCTTTTCAATGCGTTTGGGCGCACTGTCTTTTGCCTGAGTCTGAGGCTTGGGCGCTTGCTTTACCGGCTCGGGCGGCGGTTCGGGCTTGGGCTCCGGTTTTGGTTCGGGCCTGGGCTCGGGCTTAGGCACCGGCTTTGGCTGCGGTTTTGGCTTTGGCTTGGGTTCCGGTTTCGGCTTGGGTTCCGGTTTCGGCTCAGGCTTGGGTGGCTCCGGAGGAGTTGGCTCGGGAGGCTGAGTCACAGTGGGCAACATGCGCACACTGATGGGGCCGGGGTTTTCAGCCGGCGCCAGGGCCATTTCCAGCGGCTGACGTTCCATGGCCTGGACCAGCAATCCGTGCAGCAGCAGTGAGGTCACAATGAAGAGGCCGTAGCGTTTCAGGCTCACGATTCAACCCTTAACAAATCAAATGGGAAAAAATGAGACTCACAGCATACGCATTTTTATATCAATGTCTATTCAAATGATAATGTGTTGCATTACTAAAACGAAATCATAGTCAATGTAAATGATAACGAGTTGCGTTATTATTTCTTATGGGTTAGCCTGCGCCTCGTTTTTATCTCAGCTTGACGAGAAATTCATTGTGAACAGATTGAATATTGCAGTGTGTTTACCTGAGCGCCGGCTGTCTCTGTTGGCCTTGGCTACCTTGACTGCCCTTGGTCTGCCGGTCCAGGCGGCGGGCACCAGCCAGCTGGATGAGGTGCTGGTGCAGGCCAGCCGCGACAAGTCCACGTTTGGCGACAGTAAGTTCAGCACCGTCGTGATCACCCGTCAGCAATTGGACGAGCAGCAGCCCGACACCGTGGCCGAGGCGCTCAAATATGCGCCCAATATTGAAATCGGTGGTGGCCCTAGAAGCAGCAACCAAAAGCCGGTAATACGTGGTTTGGAAGGCACCCGAGTGCTGCAGTTAGTGGATGGTGCCCGGCAGAACTTTGTGGCCGGACATCGGGGCACCTATCAAAACGATCCGGAATTGTTGAAGCAAATTGATGTGATCAAGGGACCAGTGGGCAGCCAGTGGGGCAGCGGCGCTATCGGCGGCGTGGTCGCGCAGACCACTCAGGATGGCCGGGAGCTGCTGGACGCCGGCCAGAGTGTGGGTGGCTATATCAAGCAGGGCCATGGCACGGCGGCGGATCAAAACCGCACCAGTGCCGCCCTTTACGGTGCCGATGAACAATTTGATCTGCTGCTGAACGGCTATTACCGGGATCAGCACGATACGCGCCTGGGAAATGATCGCAGCCTGGCAGATTCCGCCGAGCGTGGTCGAGGCGGTCTGATCAAACTGGGTTGGCAGCTGGACGATGCCCAGCGCCTGAGTCTGAGTCACCGTCGCAGTGAAACCACCGGTTCGGTGCCCGGTAATCCGGAAACCAATGTCGGCAGCAGCAGCCCGCTGGTAGACCGGGAGTCGACCGATCAGAGCACCGCGCTGGGTTATCAGCTGAACCCGGCATCCGGGCTGGTGGATCTGGATCTGACCCTGTACCACAACCGTACTGAAGTGGATGAATTTCGTGTGGTACAGAACCAGCAGGATCATACCGATTACCGCACCCTGGGGCTCAGCCTGGTGAACCGCTCGCAACTGGAGTGGGGCAAGCTGACCTATGGGCTGGACGGCTATCAGGACAAGAGCCAGGGCAGCCGGCAAGGTGCCAACCGGCCCACACCGGCAGACGGCCGTTCCGAGGTGGTGGGCGGCTTTGTGCAGGCCGAGCTGCCTGTGGCCGAGGCCTGGACCCTGCTGCCGGCCCTGCGTTACGACCATTTTCAGACCGAGGCCAAAAACCTGGCCGGTTCAAAGCGCAGCGAGAGCGAGCTGTCGAAATCGCTGGCGCTGAGCTGGCAGGCCACCGATTGGCTGGAGCTGATCGCCCGTTATGACGAAGCCTTCAGGGCCCCCACCAGCGAGGAGTTGTATACCAGCGGCACCCATTTCTCCCTGGGGCCGATGGGAAGTAATGTCTTTGTGCCCAACCCTGAGCTGCGCCCGGAAAAGGCCGCCAACAAGGAGCTGATTGCCCGGGCAACCTTTGACGGTGTGCTGGCCAGTAATGACCGGCTGAAGCTGAATGCCAGCCTATTCCAGAACAGTGTGGAAGACTTTATTGAACAGCAGATCATCATGGATTTTGCCAACAGGGTGTTTGAAACCCGTTATGACAATGTGCAGGACGCCGAGCTTCAGGGTGGCGAACTGGCCCTTGATTACCGCTGGCAGGATCTGGAGCTGGGCCTGTCTTACGGCCGTACCTTGGGCCGGGACAAGAACACCGGCAAGGCCCTGGAAGGCATTCCTGCTGACAAATGGGTGGTCAGCACCGGCTACTGGCTGTTGGATAACCAGTTGAAGCTGGGCGCTCATTTGACTCGCGCCGATACGGTGCACTTTGAAAACAGGGGATACGAGGGCTATACCCTGCTGGATCTGGGCGCGAACTGGTATGCGCAGGGTGCGCTCAGCGGTCTGGAGCTCGGGCTGACGGTAGACAACCTGACCGACGAGTATTATCGTCGTGCCTTCAGCGAACTGTATGAGCCGGGGCGCAACATCAAGCTGAGCGCCCTGTATCGCTTCTGAACAAGGAACAACCGATGTCTGAACTGAACACGCAGGTGCAGGCACTGTTGGCCATTGAGACGGGGCTGCGCCCGGTGGAGATGGCCCGCCGGCTGAACACCAGCGAATGGCAAGTGATGCAGTGCCTGCCCACCGACATGGTCTGCCCGCTGGCCGGCGAGCACGCTCAAACCGTGCTGGAGCAGGTGGCGGAGTGGGGCCCGGTGACCACCATTATCGAGGCTGCCGGCTCCATTTTTGAGGTCAAGGCGCCGCTGCCCAAGGGCCGCATCGGCCATGGCTACTACAACCTGTTTGGCGCCCCCGGCGAGCTGCACGGCCACCTTAAACTGGATGCCATTCGTCATATCGCCCTGCAGAGCAAGCCGCATCGGGGCAAAGAGGCCCATGCCATGGTCTTCTATGATGATGCCGGCCACTGTATTTTTAAAATTTACCTTGGCCGCGACGAAAAAGGGAAGCTGTTTCCCGCACAGGTCGCCGCCTTTCATGCACTGAAGGAGTTGCAACATGGTTGACCAGGCAGAAAAACAGGCCCGGCTGCAGGGGCGTCTGGAGCCGGAAATCCGCGAATTCCGGGACAGCATGAAAACCCTGTTGCTGGCCACGGTGGATGCCGAAGGGCAGCCCAACGTCAGTTATGCGCCCTTTGCCCTGCTGAAGGACGGCTATTACATTTTGATAAGCGAACTGGCTCGCCACGCCCGCAACCTGCTGGCAAACCCCAGAGTATCGCTGATGATGGTGGAAGACGAGCAGGACAGTCGCACCCTGTTTGCCCGCAAACGACTGACCTTTGATGCCAGTCCCGAGCGAGTTGAGCGTGACACCGAATCATGGCAGGCCGGGGTGGCGGCGCTTACCGAACGCCATGGTGATACCGTCACCGGCCTGGCTGGTATGGCCGATTTTCACCTGTTCCGGTTGGTACCTACTCAGGGACTGTTCGTCAAGGGCTTTGGTCAGGCCTTTGCGGTCAGCGGTGACGATCTGGTGGATGTGCTGCCCCTGACCGATGGCCACCAGCCCCTGGCCGCCGGCCAGTAAGCACAAGGAGGAGTGGTAAAGCCCGCTGGCCGGTCAGGCCGGCGGGCTTTTTGTTGCAACCGTCGCTGCACTGTGCCAAAACAGGGCACATACTTTGCCTTAATCGTGATGAACAGAAAAAGGAAGCTTTCTATGGCCTTGCAATCCGTTGGCGACATCATGACCCGCGAACTGTTGACCCTGGATCAGACCGCAACCCTGCAGGATGCCCACGAGCTGATGCGGGAAAAAGGCATACGCCATATTCCGGTGGTGGATCCGCTGACCGGCAAGCTGTTGGGGGTGCTCACTCAAAAGCGCATGATTGCCACCATTATGCGGCTGTTGGCCGACTACGGGGTCAACGCCCTGGAGCGGCGCGAGCGACAGTGCCGCGTGATGGAGATCCTCGATGCCGATATGGAAAGTGTGGATGTTCAGGCGCCGTTGACCGAGGTGGTGGAGTTCTTTCTCAGCAACAAGCATGGCTGCCTGACGGTGGTGGACGAACAGGGCAGGTTGCAGGGCATGGTCACCTCATCGGACTTTGTGCGCCTGTGTGCCGAGCTGTTGCGGGCGCGCCCGGCCTGATCAGGCCGGGTAGTGAATGAGGTTGTAAAACACCACGGGCGAGTCGCTTCGGTTGCGGTAACCGTGGGGTTGGTCGGCGTTAAAGCGTACCGCCGCGCCCGGTGCCAAGGCTTGCCAGTGCCCTTCCAGCAGCAGTTCAAGTTCGCCCTGACGCACAATCACATGCTCAATCACGCCGGGTTCATGTGGATCTGATTGTCGTTGATAGCCCGGCAGCAGGGTCAACTCCATCATTTCAAAGCCAAACCGTGTCTCAAACGGAAATAGTGGTGCCACCAGCATGCCGTCCCCGGCCGGTTGCTGGCGCAGGCGGTCCGGTTGCCGAAACAGCGGTCCCGGGCCGGGCTCGGGCACCGGCTCGAGAAAGGTAGACAGCGAGGTGTTGAAGCCGCCGGCAATCTTCCACAGGGTGGCCACGGTAGGGCTCGACTCGCCCCGCTCGATCTGGCCCAGCATGGCCTTGCTGACCCCGGTGGCCTGTGCGCAGCGATCCAGGCTCCAGCCCTGCTCGGCACGCAGCCGTTTCAGGGTGGCGGCCAGGTGTTGATTCAGCTCTTTCATTGCTCGGCTCCCTCTGGTTTTTCTGTTGTGCGTTATAACATACATTTGCTAGCATGGCTTACCCATGCGTTATAACGCACATTGCGGAGACCCCCATGTTCAGTCTTTCCCACCTTGCCGCCGGTTTTATTGCGGTGCTGGTCGGCTACAGCAGTTCGGCCGCCATTATCTTTCAGGCGGCGTCGGCGGCCGGCGCCAGCCAGGCCCAGATCGGCTCCTGGATGTGGGCGTTGGGACTGGGCTCGGGGCTGACCACCCTGTTGCTGACCCTGCGTTACCGCCAGCCGGTGCTCACCGCCTGGTCCACACCGGGGGCGGCTCTGCTGGTCACGGCCCTGGCCGGCCTGCCCATGGGGGAAGCGGTGGGCGTATTTCTGTTCAGCTCAGTGCTGTTGCTGGTGTGCGGCCTGACCGGCTGGTTTGATCACATTATGCGGCGGCTGCCCGGTGGCCTGGCGGCGGCCATGCTGGGGGGGGTGCTGCTTAACTTTGGCCTGGACCTGTTTGTGTCGGTGCAAAGCGCCCCCTTGCTGGTAATCGCCATGCTGGCGGTCTATCTGGCGTTGCGCCGGCGGCTGCCTCGCTATGTGATCCCGCTGTGCCTGCTGGCCGGTCTGGCGCTGGCGGCGGGCTCGGGCCTGCTGCACCTGGAGCGGCTCGACTGGCGGCCGGCCATGCCGGTGCTCACCTGGCCGGCATTCAGCCTGGCCAGCCTGATTGGCGTGGGCATTCCCTTGTTCGTGGTCACCATGGCCTCGCAAAACGTACCCGGTGTGGCGGTGCTGCGTGCCCATGGCTATCAGGTGCCGGCCTCCCCGCTGGTGAGCGTGACCGGCCTGGCCGGAGTGGTGCTGGCACCTTTTGGCGGCTTTTCCTTTAACCTGGCGGCGATCAGCGCCGCCATCTGCATGGGCCCCGACGTGGATGCCGCGCCCGAGCGGCGTTACAGAGCCACCCTCTGGGCCGGCCTGTTTTATGTTCTGATGGGCCTGTTTGCCGCCACCGTGGTGTCGTTGTTTGCGGCCCTGCCCAAAGAGCTCATTATGGCCATTGCCGGCCTGGCACTGCTGGGCACCATAGGGAACAGCCTGACCGTGGCATTGCGTGACGAGCACGAGCGGGATGCGGCCCTGCTCACCTTTATGGTGACGGCGTCCGGGGTGTCCTTGCTGGGCATTGGCAGTGCCTTCTGGGGGCTGGTGATTGGCGGGGGAGTACACTGGCTGAACCATCGACGGCTCAAGCGGGAAGCGGTATAACGGCAGACTGGATGCTAGCCGGGAAAGAGGGTGCGCAAGAGAAATAGAAACCCCGGGTCCTGGCCCGGGGTTTTGCTGTCAGCTGCTGTGCTCGGCCTGAGGGCGTGAGCGGCGACGGGGGGCGCCGGTGCGTTGACCGTCGCCATTGCCGCTGCGGTTGCCGGAGCGCTGAGCGTTGCCGCCGCTGCGGTTGCCACCGGCACGTTGGCCATTGCGTTGGCCACCGTTACCACCATTGCGCTGGCCGCCACCATTGCGGCCACGGTTGCCCCGAGCCGGCTCGGGGGCTTCCTTGGGGGCATTGGGATCGGGCTCAAAGCCGGCTACCTGTTCGAGATCGGCGCTCTGCTTGATCAGCTTTTCAATGGCCTTCAGCAGCGGCTTTTCGTCGGCGCTCACCAGTGACAGTGCTTCGCCGTTGCTGCCGGCTCGGCCGGTACGGCCAATGCGGTGCACATAGTCTTCCGCCACATGGGGCAGCTCATAGTTGACCACGTGGGGCAGCTCGCTGATGTCGATGCCGCGGGCGGCGATATCGGTGGCCACCAGTACGCGAATGCCGCCGTTCTTGAACTCGCTCAGGGCCTTGGTGCGGGCACCCTGACTCTTGTTGCCGTGAATGGCCATGGCCGGCAGGCCGTCCTTGCCCAGTTGTTCGGCCAGGCGGTTGGCACCGTGCTTGGTGCGGGTAAACACCAGTACCTGGCGCCAGTTGTGATGGCCGATATGGTAGCTGAGCAGGGCGCGCTTGCGGCCCTTGTCCACCTCGAAAAAGCGCTGGGAAATGGTCTCGGCGGTGGCGTTACGGCGGGCCACTTCAATGTGCTCGGGCTTGTGCAGCAGATCTTCCGCCAGCGCCTTGATCTCGTCGGAGAAGGTGGCGGAAAACAGCAGGTTCTGCCGTTGTTTCGGCAGCAGTGCCAGCACTCGGCGAATGTCGCGAATAAAGCCCATGTCGAGCATGCGGTCGGCTTCGTCCAGCACCAGCATTTCAATGCGCGACAGATCGATGGAGCGTTGGGACACATGATCCAGCAGCCGTCCCGGGGTGGCCACCACCACGTCAACCTTGCGGCCCAAGGCCTTCATTTGCGGGTTGATGCTGACCCCGCCAAACATCACCAGGGTGCGTAGCTTGGTGTGCTTGGCATAGGCGCGCAGGTTTTCTTCTACCTGGGCGGCCAGCTCACGGGTGGGAGTGAGCACCAGGGCGCGCACCGGCGCCCGGCCGTTGGCCAGGGGACGGGCCTGGGTTTCGCTCAGGCGCTGCAGCATGGGCAGGCCAAAGCCGGCGGTCTTGCCGGTGCCGGTCTGGGCGCCGGCGAGCAGATCGCCGCCCTTCAGAACCAGCGGAATGGCCTGTTGCTGAATGGGGGTCGGCTGCGTGTAGCCACATTCGTTAATGGCTTGAACGAGGTTTTCGTTCAGGCCGAGGGAAGCAAATGACATGAGACTCCGAACTAACAAGGTCCTGGCGGACGATTGAGGGATTGCCGGTGGGCAAAGTGGCGGCATGATAACAGAAAAGCGCCAAAAGCCATAAAAAGGCGCTAGGCCGTGGGCCGATACTCCTTTGGGTCGTCGGTAAAGATCATGTCCACTCCCCAGGCCTCGAGCGTGTGCATGCGGGCGGGATCGTTGACGGTGTAGCAGTGCAGTAAAAATCCGGCGGCCTTGACCGCGTTGGCCTGAGCCGGCGTCAGGTTGTGATGATTGCAGTGCAGGGCGATGCAGTCGAGTCTGAGCAACTGTGCGTGCCAGTCGGCGGGCAGGTGCTCCACCAGCAGGCCGCGGGCAATGCTCGGGGCCAGTTGCCGCAGGTGAGCCAGGCAGGCGGGGTCAAAGCTGGAAAACAGCAGGGCATCCTGGGGCGAGGAAAGCCGGGTGACCACCTCGCTGACTCGCCGGCACAGCCGGGCGGCATCGTCACCGGGATGAATTTTCAGTTCGATGTTGACCCGAATACCAAAGGCTTGGGCCTGTTCGAGGTAATCCGCCAGCCGGGGAAGGGGCTCGCCGGCAAATTCGGCACCAAACCAGCCGCCGGCATCCAGCCGGACGAGCTCGGGCCATTCCAGCTGGCGCACTTTGCCCCGGCCATTGCTGCAGCGGTTGACGGTGTCATCGTGGATCACCACCACCTCATCATCGCGGCTGAGCTGCACGTCGATTTCCACCCATTCAAGCCCGAGTGCATGTGCGGCGCGCAGGCCGGCCAGCGTATTTTCCGGTGCCAGGGCGGCGACGCCGCGATGTCCGCAAATGATCATCTCAGTGCCCGCCACTGTTGGACCAGAGTTGGATCACCGCCACTCCGGCAATGATCAGGCCCATGCCGAGCATGGCCGGAAAGTCCGGAATCTGGCGGTAAAACAGCACCGCCAGCAGGGTCACCAGCACGATGCCGGCACCGGACCAGATGGCATAGGCCACGCCCACCGGCATGGTTTTTACCACCAGGCCCAGCAGCCAGAAGGCGAGGCCATAGCCGGCCACCACCGTCAGTGACGGACCAAGCCGAGTAAAACCGGCAGATGCCTTGAGCGCCGTGGTGGCCACCACTTCGGCGACAATGGCCAGGGCCAGCAGCAGATATGCGTTCATGTGATTTTCGTCGCGGTTGGTGAGAAGGGCTTACTGTGCCTGAAAGCAAGGTATAGCGAAAGGGGTCAGCAGTCCGGTTCGCTGATCACCACGGCGGGCAGGGGCTCGTCGGGCAGGCGGGCATCGGGCAGCGCCTGCACCTCAAGCCGCCAGAGGGGCGCCGGTGGCGGGCTTTCACCGGGCAGCACCGGGTAGATCAGCACGATTTTGAGCCCGGGGTTGCGCAGGGCCAAACGCTGGGCGGTGCCCAGGGCATCGGCGATGTGAAAGCGACCCACGGTGAGCATGACTGTGTGGCCGGGCTGTCGCTCAAGGTAGTTGGTAATGCTTTCGGCCATGGTGTCATCCCAGCTGGTCTGGGCGGCAAACTGGTTTTCCGTGGGAGGGGGGCCGTGAAAGCGGCTGGCCATAAAGCGGGCCTTGTAGGCATCGTCATTCAACGTGAGCCGGTCGGCCACCCAGCGGCGTTCGCCGGCGGGCAAACGGGCCAGATAATCCGGCCCCCGGCTGCCCACGCAGCGTACGATGTGGCGGGGAGCGTTGGCGGCAATCACCTCAATGCCGGCGGCTTTGGCCAGCTCTATCAGAGGACGATAATCGCTGCGGTAATGGGGCCAGGCGTCGGCCCGCTTGATAAAGGCGTCTTCGCCCCGCTCTCCTGCCAGATAGGCGTTGACCTCGGCCTGCTTGTTGCGGCTGAACTGCTCCATGGCCAGGGCAAGCGGACGAGGCTGAGCCAGCAGGGCAGCCAGCAACTCGGCCTGAAAATGATGCACGCCGGCATGGCCGTGCAGCTCCCCCACCATGATCACATCGGCACTGGCCAGCCGTCGGGCGGCCCGCTCCAACGGCTGGCGCTCGTCGTCGGCGTCGTACAGGGTGAAGTCATACAGGGTGGCGGGCGGCTCGGCCTGGACCTGGCAGCCGGCCAGCAGTATAAGTAGCAGGATGGTCAGTGCGCGCATTGAGTCACCTTTTGAGGCAATGGGTTACGGCAATTTGTCATCAAGGGGTTATCATAGCTTTCATCATCCTCAAACCGTAACCGGAATGACGCCTGCCAACTGGCTTTCTCTGTTTTTTGGCCTGTACTTTTTCAGTTTTGGCACTTTTCTTCCCTACTGGGCCCTGTGGCTGCAAGGCGCCGGGGCCAGTGCCGGTTTTATTGGCCTGTTGCTGGGCCTGGGCATGGCGGTGCGTTGCCTGGGCAACCTGGGGGTGATGAGCTGCATTCGTACCGCCACTCATCTAGTGCCCGCCATTCGCGGCCTGGCCCTGGCCAGCCTGCTGGTGTTCACCGCCTTTTACGGCTGGCAGTCGAGCGTTGCCCTGCTGGTGCTGACCCTGCTGGCCAACCTGATTTATTCCTCGCTGATCCCGGCGGGAGAGGCCATGGCCTGCCGGTATATTGTGCAGGTGCAGCTGGATTACGGCCGGGCCCGGCTGTGGGGCTCGGTGGCCTTTATCGGCGCCAACCTGGTAGTGGGTATGCTCAATGACCATTTTGGCAGCCAGTGGATATTGCACGGCATGGTGCTGTCGCTGGCGCTGCTGTCGTTGTTGTCCTTTGCGCCGATCTCGCCGGCGCCGCAAGAGCCCGCTACCGGCCGCCGGGCCGCTTCGCTGTTGCAGGTGCTGAAGCGCCCCGGTGTGGGCCGGTTTTTGCTGGTGACCTCACTGCTGCAGGGCAGCCACGCCTTTTATTACGGCTTCAGCGCCCTGCACTGGCAGCAGCAGGGCTACAACTCCAGCATCATCGGCTATCTGTGGGGGCTGGGGGTACTGGCGGAGATTCTGGTGTTTATGTTTTATAAACGCTGGCTGGGACACTGGTCGGCCAGCGGCCTGCTGATGGCGGGCATGATCTGCGCCCTGTGCCGTTGGCTGCTGCTGGGCGCCACCACGGATCCCTTCTGGCTGGTGTTGGCTCAGGTGCTGCATGCGGGTAGTTTTGGCTTCACCCACCTGGGGGCGGTGCGCTTTATCAGCGGGGAGCTGGCGGGCGAAGCGGCGTTTGGTGCCCAGGCATTGTATGCGGCGGTGTCCAGCGGCCTGGCTCCGGGGCTGCTGCTGATGCTGTCGGGACTGCTTTACCCGAGCCTGGGCGGGCATACCTACTGGCTGATGGCGGCGGCGGTGCTGCCGGTGGCCTGGCTGCTGACCGGTCCCCTGAACAAGGAGCAAGCGCAATCATGATGCAGGGCTGGACCGTCATCAATATTTCCCTGGCCTATCTGGGCATGCTGTTTCTGCTGGCCTGGCTGGGCGACCGACCGCGCATGGGCGGCCATGTGCGCCGGCTGCGCCCCCTGCTCTATAGCCTGTCACTGGCGGTGTATTGCACCTCCTGGAGCTTTTTCGGCACCGTGGGTCAGGCCAGCACCGACGGCTGGACCTTTTTTACCATCTACCTCGGCCCCATTCTGATGTTCACCCTGGGCGGGCGCTTTGTGGCCCGGCTGATCGAGGTGGCCAAGCGTGAACACATTACCTCCATCGCCGATTTTATCGCCGCCCGTTACGGCAAATCCCAGCGGCTGGCGGTGTTTATCACCCTGATTGCCATCGTGGGCGTACTGCCCTATATCGCGCTGCAGCTCAAGGCCATCGTGATGGGGCTGAACCTTATGGCACCGGAGGTGGTGGCCGGCGCCGGCCGGGATGCGGGCGAAGTGGCGCTGATGGTAACCCTGCTGTTTACCCTGTTTATTCTGCTGTTCGGCACCCGTCATATCGATGCCACCGAGCATCAGCGCGGCGTGATTGTGGCCATTGCCGCCGAGTCGGTGGTCAAGCTGATTGCCTTTATCGTGGTGGGGGGCTTTGCGCTCTGGCTGGTACTGGCCTTTCCCAACCAGCAGCGGGTGATGATCACCGAGGACTTTATCGCCTCGCTGAGCGTGGTCAGCGGCGGTCACCTGCTCGACATCGGCGTGTATACCCTGCTGTCGATGAGTGCCGTTATCTGCCTGCCGCGCCAGTTTCACGTGGCGGTGGTGGAGCACCACGGGCCGGCGGATCTGCGCTGGGCCCGGCGTATCTTTCCGGTGTACCTGCTGCTGTTCGGGTTGCTGGTGCTGCCCCTGGCGCTGGCGGGCCAGCAGTGGCTGTCGGCGGGCACCTCGCCCGATACCTATGTGATCAGCCTTCCGCTGAATCTGGGGCATCCCAACCTCGCCATGCTGGCCTTTATCGGCGGCGCCTCGGCGGCCACCGGCATGATGATCATTTCCACCATCGCCCTGGCCATCATGATCAGTAACGATTTGGTGCTGCCGATGATATTGCGCCGCCGCCAGCTGCAGGGGGCCGGCTTTGAAGACGTGGCCCAGTTGCTGCTCAACGTGCGCCGCACCGCCATCATGGTGATCATGGCCACCGCCTGGCTGGTGTTTCTGTGGCTGGGCGACATCAGCAGCCTGGCGCGCATCGGCTACCTCAGCTTTGCCGCCATTGCCCAGTTTGCCCCGGCCCTGGTGCTGGGGCTGCTGTGGCGTGGCGGCAACCGGCGCGGCGCCTACTGGGGCCTGAGCCTGGGCATGCTGATGTGGCTGCTCAACCTGATGGCGGAAACCGGACTCTTTGCCGGCGATGCCAGCACCAACGTGGTGCTCTGGCTGCTGACCCCGCCGGCGTTGGGCTGGCTGGCCGAGATGAGCCCGGTGACCTGGGGCATATTGCTCAGCCTGTTGTGCAACCTGGCCGGTTACCTGCTGGGCTCCTGGCTGTCGGTGCCCTCGGTGAGCGAACGTTTTCAGGCCGCCGCCTTTGTGGGCCGGCAGCACAAGGACGACGGCGACGTGTACCGGGCCAAGGTCACGGTGCGGGATCTGGAGCAGCTGGCGGCACGCTTCGTGGGCGAGCCCAGGGTGCGGCGCGCCTTTGCCCGTTACGCCGGTGAGCAGGGCACCCTGGAAGGCAGCATGCAGGCACCGGCCAGCCTCATTCGCCACACCGAGCGCGTGCTGGCGGGGGTGTTCGGCACCTCCTCGGCCCGGCTGGTGCTGGCCTCGGCCCTGCAGGGGCGCTCCATGGAGCTGGAAGAGCTGGCCACCATAGTGGATGAGGCCGGAGATGTGTTCCGTTTTAACCGAGGCCTGTTGCAGGGGGCCATCGAGCACATCGGCCAGGGCATTTCGGTGGTGGACAAGGAGCTGCGGTTGGTGGCCTGGAACCGCCGATATCTGGAGCTGTTTCAGTATCCGGCCGGACTGGTGCGGGTGGGGCGGCCCATTGCCGACATCATTCGCCATAACGCCGAAAAGGGGCTGTGCGGCCCCGGTGAGGTGGAGCAACACGTTAGCCGACGGGTGGAATACATGAAGGCGGGCAGCCGTCATGTGTCGTCCCGCATTCGGCCCGACGGCCGAGTGATCGAAATGCAGGGCAACCCCATGCCCGGCGGCGGCTTTGTGATGACCTTCAGCGACATCACCACCTTTCGTCAGGCCGAGCAGGTACTGAAGGACGCCAACGTCATGCTGGAGCAGCGGGTGGCGGAGCGTACCCGGGAGCTGTCGGCGGTGAACGAGCAACTGCTGGCGGCTAACCGCCAGGCGGAGCTCGCCAATGCGTCCAAGAGCCGCTTTTTGGCGGCGGTCAGCCACGATCTGATGCAGCCCCTCAACGCCGCCAAACTGTTTGCCTCGTCCTGGCTGGAAACTTCCGGCGATGATGAAAGCCGTCGTCTGGCCGGGCACATCGACCGCTCGCTGACGGCGGCGGAGGAACTGATCGCCGATTTGCTCGACATGTCCCGGCTGGAGTCGGGCAAGCTCACCGCCAAACCCCGGAATTTCGCCATCGCTGAGCTGTTCGGCACCCTCAGGGCAGAGTTCGGTGTGCTGGCCGAGCAGCAGGGCGCGCGCCTGAGTGTGGTGGCCAGCGACATCGTGGTGCACAGTGATCCCCGACTGTTGCGGCGCATTCTGCAGAACTTTCTCACCAATGCCCTGCGCTACAGCCCCGGCGGCCATATCGTGCTGGGCCTGCGCCGGGACGGAGAGCAGGTACGCATCGAGGTATGGGACAACGGCCCCGGCATTCCCGCCGACAAGCTGGATGTGATTTTTGACGAGTTCACCCGGCTGGAGCCGGGTCAGCGCCATCAGCAGGGACTGGGCCTGGGCCTTGCCATTGCCCAGGGGCTGGCGGGGGTGCTGGGGCACCGGTTGAGTGTGCGCTCCGAGGAAGGCCGGGGGTCGGTGTTTGGCGTGACCCTGGCCCGCTCGAGCCAGGCCGTCGATGATCTGGCGCCGGCCCCGATACCGGCCAGAAGCGGTGACCGGCTGGCCGGGCTGCGGGTGCTTTGTGTGGACAACGAGGCGAACATTCTCACCGCCATGGAAAGCCTGCTGACGCGCTGGGGCTGCGAGGTGAGGCTGGCCGGCAGCGGAGATCAGGCCAGGGCGTTGTGTCACAACGGCTTTGTGCCGGCGGTGATCCTGTCGGACTATCACCTTGACGACGGGGAAAACGGGGTGTCGGTGATCAACATGTTACGGCTGGAATTCGGACGCATTCCGGCGGTGGTGATCAGCGCCGACCGCCAGCCCGAGCTGCAGCAGCAATTGCAGCCGCTGGATCTCGGTTACCTGAGCAAGCCGGTCAAGCCGCTGAAACTGCGGGCACTGTTGCAGCATCTGGTGAAAGGGGAATAAGAGGAATGAGTGGTTGTGATGAGCGAAGCGAACCACAACGCGAAGCCGCTGGCGGATTGTTGGAATTCGCTGCGCTCATTGCCAACCTACGGCTCACCCCTGGCGAATATTCCATTACGCAAGCGTGAACAGAGGGACTAGTCCCTAATGTCAGAAGTCGCCGCCGGTCAGCTGGGACAGGGCGATGACCGCCTGGGTTCGGTTTTTGACGTCCAGCTTGCGGAAAATGGCGGTGACATGGGCCTTGATGGTGGCTTCCGACACCTCCAGCTCGTAGGCGATTTGCTTGTTGAGCTTGCCTTCCGACAGCATGGTGAGCACCTTGAACTGCTGGGGAGTGAGGCTGGCCAGGCGCTCGGCCATGTCGTCCTCGGGGGCGTCCTCCAGGCTGATGCCCTCGGGAAACCAGCCGTCGCCTTCGAGCACGGTATTCAGCGCACTCACCAGGGTGGGCATGGGCGCCGACTTGGGAATAAAGCCCACCGCGCCCAGGCGCATGGCCTGCTGCACCACCACCGCGTCTTCGCTGGCGGACACCACTACCACCGGCAGGGCCGGGTACAGGGCGCGCAGCCGGGTCAGCCCGGAAAAACCGCTGGCGCCGGGCATTTTCAGATCCAGCAACAACAAATCTACCTCGTCGGAGTCTTCCAGCAACTGCAGCAGGCTGTCGATACTGTCTACTTCCTGCAGCTGGGCATCGCTGACTGCCAGCCGGACGGCCTGGTGCAGCGCGCTGCGAAACAGGGGGTGATCATCGGCAATAACGATGCGGTAGCCCGTGTCCATGTGTCTGGATCCTTGTGTCTGAGTAGTCTTCAATGGAAGCCGGTTCCATGTTTCAGCGTTATGATAGGGGTTTGACGGGCGGCTGAGAACTGCCCGGCGCCATTTTCGTGATCCATTGAAGAGGCGAAAACATGTTTGGCAACGATGCAAAGCAACGAATTATTCGGCTGCTGGCCCCGCACAACGGCGATGAAGATGCCCGCGTCTGCAAGGACATTCCCGATGACGCCTGCCATCAGGTGCCGGCCAACCGGCGCTGGCTGATCCTGGGGCAGTTGGCCTCGGCCCTGGCCGAACTGCTGGTCAATGCCAAAACCGTGCTGCCCTGGCTATTTCAGGCGGTGGGCGCGCCGGTGTGGCTGATCGGCTGGCTGGTGCCGATACGGGAAAGCGGCTCCATGTTGCCCCAACTGCTGCTGGGAGCCTGGGTGCGTCACATGCCGGTGCGCAAGGGCGCCTGGTTGTGGGGCGCCGGGCTGCAGGCCGGCTGTCTGGTGCTGATGGCACTGACGGCCCTGTTGTTTTCCGGCTGGCTGGCCGGCGTGCTGCTGCTGGGCGGGCTGGCGCTGATGAGCCTGTCCCGCGGGCTGTGCTCCATCGCCGCCAAAGACGTGCTCGGCAAGACCATTCCCAAAAACGGTCGGGGCAGGGTCACCGGCACCGGCGCCAGTCTGGCGGGGGGCCTGGGCCTGCTGTTCGGGCTGATGCTGGGCTGGTTGGGCGAGCTGCCGCTGTGGGGCTATGTGCTGATCCTGCTGGCGGCGGCCGCGGTGTGGGTGCTGGGCATGCTCTGTTACCGCCGAATTGAGGAGCAGCCCGGCGCCACCGAAGGCGGGGTGAACGGCTGGCGCCACGCCCTGCACAGCCTGCAGCTGGTGCGTGACGACGCCGACTTTCGGCGCTTTTTGCTGGTTCGCACCCTGTTGCTGTCCACCGCCCTGGTGACCCCCTATTATGTGTTGCTGGCCCAGGATCACGATGGCGCCGCCCGTGTGCTGGGCAGCCTGGTGATCGCCCAGGGACTGGCCCAGTTCGCCAGCAGCTGGGTATGGGGCTGGCTGGCGGATCTGTCGTCGCGCCGCGTGCTGCAACTGGCCGGTGCGATTGCCGCACTGCTGGGGCTGGCGGTGTGGCTGCACCTGGGCGTGCTGGGCGGCACGCCGTTCGCCGGTTATTTTGCGGGGGTGGTGTTTGTGCTCAGCCTGGCCCACGCCGGGGTACGGGTCGGGCGCAAGACCTATCTGGTGGATCTGGCTGGCGGAAACCGGCGCACCGATTATGTGGCGGTGAGCAACACCCTGATGGGCGTACTCCTGCTGCTGGCGGGAGCGCTGAGCATGCTGCTGGCGCTGTTGTCGGGGTTGGCGGTGATACTGGTGTTTTCGCTGCTGGCGCTTCTTGGTGTATGGTTGGCACAAAGTCTGCCTGATGTTCAGGCCGACGCACCCAGTGAGGACAAATAATGCTGCACAAATGCCTGTTGGCGCTGGCGGGCCTGATGATGGCGACCGGCGCGGCCGCCCGAGACATTGAACAGTTGCGTGCCGAATTCGCGGTGACGCTCAACGGCGACACCACCCGGGGGGTCAACACCCTGACCATAGATCGCAACCGGGAGCAGTATCATGTGCACTTTTCCCTGCGCCACTGGTTGCTGGACGTGGATCAGAAGGCCAGCTTTGCCTGGCAGGACTGCACCGCCCGACCCGAAATCTTCAATTACCAGGCAAAATACCTGGGCACGACCCGGGAAGAGCGGCTGGTGTTCGATCAGGGCACCGACATGGTGCTGTACCAGGACAAGGAAGGGGACAAGCTGTTGTCGGCACAAGGCGGCGTGCTGGACCCGGTCAGTTTCTTTTTCGAGGCTCGCTGCGATCTGATGGCCGGTGAAACCGCCTTTAGCTACCAGGTTATTCGCGACGGTAAAATCAAGGACACGCCCTTCAAGGTGGTGGGTAGCGAAGCACTCAGAACCGGCCTGGGCACCCTGGACACCCTGATCGTGGAACGGGACCGGGGCGACAGCAAGCGCAAGACCCGCTTCTGGGTGGCGCCCGAGCTGGATTACCTGCTGGTGCAAATCAGCCACGAGGAAAGCAGCCTGCTGGCGGTGACCGCTACCCTCGAAAAAATGACCTGGAACATGGTGGACGCCCAGTAACAACAGCACTCCGGTGACGGCCCTAGCTCAGGACTCGCCGGCCTGCTGACGGTAGCGGGCCAGCTTGTCATACAGGGTCTTGCGGGGAATGCCGAGCCGCTCGGCGGCCAGCGCCACATTGTCATCGGCCTGGTGCATGGCATCCAGGATCAGCTGCTGCTCCAGGGCCGCGAGCTGGCGCGGCAGCGGCAGGGGCCTGTCGTTGTCGGCGGTAGGCAGCACCCCCAGCACATACTGTTCGGCGGCATGGCGCAGCTCGCGCACGTTGCCCGGCCAATTGTGGCTCATCAGTCGTTGCAGCATGGCCTCGCCCGGAGGCGCCACTTCCCGCCGGTACTGTTGCTGCGCCAGATCCACAAAGTGCAGAAACAACAGCGGAATGTCGGCCCGCCGCTCCCGGAGTGGAGGCAGGTGCAGGGTCACCACATTGAGCCGAAAGTAGAGATCCGGGCGAAACAGGCCGGCCTGGCCGGCCGCCTGCAGATCCACCTTGGTGGCCGCCACGATGCGGGCGTCCACGTCCACCTGTTGATTTCCCCCCAGGCGCTCCAGTACCGACTCCTGCAATACCCTCAGCAGCTTGGCCTGCAGATTGAGGGGCATGCCTTCTATTTCATCGAGAAACAAAGTGCCGTTGTCGGCATGTTCGATTTTGCCGATGCGTCGCTTGGTGACACCGGTAAAGGCGCCGGGCTCGGCCCCGAACATTTCGCTTTCAAAGATGGACTCGGGCAGGGCGGTGCAGTTGACCGCGACAAAGTGGCCCTTGCGTCCGCTGCCCTGATGCAGGCTGCGGGCCACCATTTCCTTGCCGGTGCCGGTCTCACCCAGGATCAGCACACTGGCGTTGGTGTCGGCAATATTGTCTATCTGCCGGCGCAGCAGCTCCATTTGCGGGGTATGGCCCAGCAGCAGACCCGGCCCCTTGCCGTCGGCCAGCTGCCGCCGCAGCCGGCGGTTGTCCAGCACCAGCGCCCGTTTCTCCATGGCCCGGCGCAGGCTGTGCAGCAGTTGCTCGGGCTGGTAGGGCTTTTCAAAAAAGTCCTGGGCGCCCAGGCGCATGGCTTCCACCGCCATGGGAATGTCGCCGTGACCGGTCAGCAGCACTACCGGCAGCTCGGCGTCGCGTGCCTGTAAATGCTGCAACAGGGCCAGTCCGTCCATGCCTGGCATGCGCACATCCGACAGCATGACCACGGGGGCTTCTGCCGGCAGCGCCTGCAATGCCTGCTCAGCCCGGGCAAAGCCCCGGGCGCCGATGCCGGACAGCTGCAGGGTTTGCAGCAGGGTCTGGCGTACGTCATCGTCGTCTTCCACCAGCCAGACGTCAATGGGGGTCGGGGTCATGGTTACTCCAGTCAATACGAAATCGAATGCCGCCCTCGGGCGGGTGTTGAATATCCAGCCGGCCGTCGCTGGCCTCCACCAGGTCTCGTACGATGGACAGTCCCAGTCCCAGGCCCTGGCCGGCGCACTTGGTGGAGAAAAACGGCTCGGTAACCTTGTCGATGAGCTCGGAATCAATGCCGGGGCCATTGTCCTGCCATTGCAGCCAGCCAGGCCCGGCGGCGATGCTGATGCGGGCCGCGGTGCAGTCGCTCAGGGCATCGATGCTGTTGGTCAGCAGGTTGGCCAGCACCTGCTCCAGGGCGTGCAGCTCCATGGGTAGGAGTGCATCATCACCGTCGGATCTGTCCAGCTCAATGTGCTGCTCGGCCAGGCGGGGCGCCAGCCAGCTTAGTATGTTGTCGAGCGCCTCGTTCAGCGGCGTCTGTCCTCGAGTGCTGCGGCGGGTGGCCGCAAACAGCTTGAGCTGGGAGGTCAGTCGAGCGATGCGATCTATCAGCCTGCCCATGGTCTGCAGGCTGGTTTCCAGCTCGTCATGGCGGCCATGCTGACTCAGCAGCAGGGTGTTCACCGACTGGTTGCGCAGCGCCGTCAGGGGCTGGTTGACCTCATGGGCGACCCCGGCGGCCATTTGCCCGAGGGCGGCCAGGCGGTTGCTGTGGATCAGTTCGTGCTGCATGGATCTGAGCCTGGCTTCGGCCTGAATGCGCTCCTGTATCTGTTGCTCCAGCTCCCGGTAGGTGGCGGCCAGGGCGGCAGTGCGGGACATCACCTGCTGCTCCAGCTCGCTGCGGGCCCTGAGTTGCATGCGGTAATAGCGCCGGCGCTGGCGCCAATACAGCAAAAGCAGCCACAAGGCGATAAGGCCGACGCCGGTGAGGGCGCTCAGCAGGGTGGCATTCATGGCCAGCTGCCGGCTTGGCCACCACAGTTGCATGCGCCACTGCAGGCGTGGCAGGGCCAGCTCGCTGACCCCATACTGCTCGCCCTGCCATTCCACCTGGTGCCGGTCGTATGTAATGGCCAGGGGCGTCAACGGCATGGGGGTGTACTGGCGGGCATTTTCCAGCCGCCGGCGCGCCGTGGGGGTCAGCGGTGCCAGGGTGCGGAATTTGAGCTCGGCCCGGGAAGACAGGGCGATGACCTCGTCCTTGTCCACTACCAGCACCAGTTCGCGGGCCGGCTGCCAGCTGTGCTCCAGTGGCAGCAGGGTGATCTTGGCCGCCAGTACGCCTTTGGCGCCATCCGGGCCTGCCATGTGCAGGCCAAAAAAGTAGCCCGGGGTGCGGGTGGTGGCTCCCAGGGCATAAAACTCGCCCACGCTGCCGCGCAGGGCATCACTGAAATAGGGGCGGTAGCGGTAGTTCTGGCCGATAAAGCTGTGTGGCAGGTGCCAGTTGCTGGCGGCCAGGGTCACGCCGTCGGCGCCAATAAGGTACAGGGCTTCCACTCCGGTTTCTTCCGACATGTGCTGCAGCAGCCGGTTGGCCTGTTCGAGGGCGTCAGCCCTATCGGGATATTGCAGGGCGCGGGTCAATACCGGGTGGGACTGCAAGGCGCGGGGAATATTTTCAAACCGGGTAATTTCCGATTCGAGGGCGGTGCGGTAGACCTGCAGCTGCTGCTGGGCGCGCAGTTCCTGCTCTTCAACTTGATGCCGCCAGCTGGCTTGCCAGACCAGGGTCAGCAACAGGGCAAACAACAGCAGGGCGAGCAGCCAGGGCAGGCGTTTTTTCAATAAGGGCTTCAGTGGGCCTCCGAGTCACAGGCGGCAAGGGTCACTGTCTGTCCGGGTGTCAGCCAGTGGCTGAGCGGATGACAGCCCTCGTTTGCATCACAGAGGGTATATTCGCCGGTAAAGGTCGATCCGGCAAGGGTGACCTGGTCAAGCAGCAGGTTTGGCTGCCAGTGCCAGCCCCCCTGCTCTAGGCGGGCCTCGGGGGGCGGCTCCATGCCGGCCCCCGATCCTTGAACGCTGGCCTCGATCAGGCGCAGTTGCCGCCCTTCGGCCTGGTAGGTTTCCTCCCAGCGCGTTTTTTCCACCGAATGTTGCCAGCCCAGGGTGATGCTGCCGGTCAGCAGCATCACCGTCGTGGAGGCGGAAAGCAGGCAGATCACCCGGCTACCGCTACGGGTTGCCGGCGACGGCTTTGCCACCAGTGGCGACCCAGCACCAGGGCGGCCAGGGCCAGTCCCAGTTCATCGGTCATCGGCAGCGAGAATACCAGCAGGGCGGCGGCCGCCACGGCGATCAGTCGCTCCCACAGGGCAAAGGGCCGCAGCCAGTAGCCGATGGCGCCCATGCCCCACAGGGACACGGCCAGCAGCGCCTTGAACACCACGAACACGGTGGCCAGCATGCCGGCGTCACCCTGCAGCATCAGCTCCGGGGCATAGACCGCCATATAGGGCACCACAAAGCCGGCGATGGCGATCTGCAGCGAGCGCAGGCCAATGCGCAGGCCAGAGGCCTTGGCGATGGGGGATGCGGCAAAGGCGGCCAGGGCCACCGGCGGGGTCAGATCCGCCATGATGCCGAAATAGAACACGAACATGTGCGACACGATCAGCGGCACGCCCAGTTCCAGCAGTGCCGGGGCGGCGATGGAGCTGGTAATGATGTAGTTGGGAATGGTGGGAATGCCCATGCCCAGCACCAGGCAGGTCACCATGGTCAGTGCCAGTGACAGCAGCAGGCTGTGCTCACCCAGCTGAATGATGAAGCCGGCCACTATGGTGGCGGCGCCGGTCAGCGAGATAACACCGATGATCACCCCTACCAGGGCACAGGCCACCCCCACCGGCAGGGCATGCAGCGCGCCCTGGTACAGGGCGTTGACCACGGTGGCGAGAATACCCTGTTCGCGTTTCAGCAACAGCAGTGCGGCCAGGATGGCCACCACCACAAACAGGGCGGTAATGCCGAAGTGGTTGAAGCTGGCACAGGCCAGGCCAAGCAGAACCCAGAAGCCGTAACGCAATCCCTTCGCGTTCAGTTTTTTGGCTACGCCATTGCCCATGATCAGCACCACGGTCAGCGCCAGGCCCATCATGCCCGCAAACAGGGGGGTAAAGCCGGAGAACAGCATGATCACCAGGGCCACCAGGGGCATCAGCAGGTACCAGCGCTCTTTCAGCGCCGCCAGCGGCTTGGGGCACTCGGACTTGGGCAGGCCATTGAGGCCGGCGCGGCCGGCTTCCAGGTGCACCATCAGAAAAACGGTAAAGAAGTAGAGCACGGCGGGGATCAGGGCCGCCTTGGTGATGTCCACATAGGGCACGTTGATGGTCTCGGCCATGATAAAGGCCACGGCGCCCATCACCGGCGGCATGATCTGGCCGCCCATTGAACTGGTGGCTTCCACCGCACCGGCAAAGTCTGACTTGTAGCCGAACTTTTTCATCAGGGGAATGGTGAACTGGCCGGTGCTGACCACGTTGGCCACGCCGGAGCCGTTGATGGTGCCCATCATGCCCGAGGACAATACCGATACCTTGGCCGGACCGCCACGGGTATGGCCGACCGAGCCGATGGCCACATCGTTGAACAGCTTGAGCATGCCGGCCTGCTCGAGAAAGGCGCCAAACAGAATAAACAGGAAAATGTAGCTGGATGAAACATAGGTGGGAGTACCGTAAATGCCTTCGGTGCCAAAGGCGAGCTGGGACACCACCTGATCCAGGCCATAGCCCCGGTGCATCAGGGCGTCGGGCAGGTGCTGGCCAAACAGGGCATAGCCCAAGAAGCTCAGGCAGATAAGCGGCAGGGCCCAGCCCATCAGCCGGCGTGCGGCGTCGAACACCATGATCAGGGTGATGCTGCCGATCACCCAGTCGGCCTGACTCATGTCGCCGGCCCGGTAGATCAGGTCGGCCTCAAACCACCAGTGATAAAAGGCAAACAGCAGGGCCACGGCACCAAGCAGCATGCCCCACACCGAAGGGCGGGACAGCGGCTTGCCACGGCCACCGTAAAGCTGGTAGACCAGAAACAGCAAAAAGCCGACGTGCACCGCCCGCACTACCGTGGTGGACAGCGGGCTGAAGGCGGCGGTCACCACCTGAAAAATGGAAAAACACAGGGCGCCGTAAAAGATCAGCGCATGATGCCGGGTCTCGGAACTGCTCATTATTATCTCCCCGCCCGTGCCGTTGGCAGAACGGTCAGGCTGTTGTTATGTCGGTATTGGCCGAAGGGATGGCGCCTTCGGGGGAAGGCGCCTGTGGCTTACTGGATCAGGCCCTTTTCCCTGAAGTAACGTTCGGCTCCGGCGTGCAGCGGCAGCGGCAGGCCGTTGGTGGCCTGGGCCGGATCGATGCCATTGGCGGCGTTATGGGCATTGCGCAGCGCCGGCAGGTTTTCATAGACCTGTTTTGCCATCTGGTAGGCGGTTTCGTCAGAGACCTTGTCATGGGTGATCAGCAGGTTGCTGATGGCCACGGTGGGCACGTCGCTGTCCTGGCCGGTGTAGGTGCCTGCCGGGATCACGCCGGGGCGATAGGCATCGTTGCCGATACCGGCGACCAGCTCGGCGGGAATGGGAATGAACACCACGGGGGCGTGTGACGCCAGATCGCGAAAGGCGGCCATGCCGAGGCCGGCAGACTGCAGGGTGGCGTCGAGCTGGCGGTTTTTCATCAGCTCCACCGACTCGCCAAAGGGCAGGTACTCGGTGCGCTCGAAGTCGTCGTACTCCAGTCCGGCGGCCTGAAAGATGGCGCGGGCATTTAGTTCGGTACCGGAGCGGGGGGCACCTACCGATACGCGCTTGCCCTTGAGGTCTTCCAGGCTGCTGATACCGCTGTCGGCCCGGGCCACGATCTGAATGTAGTTGGAATAGGTGGCGCCCACGGCCCGCAGTTTTTTGAGGGGAGCGTTAAAGCCGGCCTCTTCCACGCCGTTCCAGGCGTCGGCCACACTGTCGGCCAGGGCGAAGCCGATTTCACCCCGGCCCTTTTGCAGCAGGGTCAGGTTTTCAACCGATGCCCGCGTAGCCTGTACCTGTACTCGAGCGTCGGGAATTTCCTTGCCATAAAGCTGAGACATGGCCACCCCAAGCGGGTAATAGACGCCACTGGTACCGCCGGTGAGCACGTTAATAAACTCGGCAGCCTGGGTGGTGGTCGCCGACAGCGCCAGGGAGGCGCCGAGCAGGCAATGTTTGATCAGTTTCATTGAGTCAATTCCCTTGGTTATGTAGTTGCGCCACCAGTGTTGCAGGTTTGATGCCACAAGTTTCATGTATGTTATTTTATGTAACTTATTGATTTGTATAAGGTGATAAGAAAAGGGATTCCGAATTTTCAGAATTTTACGGTGACGCGGTCCGTAAATTCGGAATGTGACGGTAACCGCGGGTGACATTCGGGACTGGTTGCTTCTGTGATAATCTGAAGTTTGGGCAGAGATGAAAGGCATAACAGATGATGTGGATACTGGGCGCCATGGTGGTGGCGCTGGCGGCATGGCGACTGGACTGGCGGGGGTTGCTGGCGGACAAGGGGCGGCAACACCTGTGTTTTGGTGCGGCCATGGCGCTGGTGCCGCTGTGGATGCTGCAGGCGGGCATTCGCGACGGCCTGGAGGTGCATTTTCTCGGGCTCACCACCCTGGCGCTGATGCTGGGCTGGCGCATGAGTCAGCTGATGGCGCTGCTGCCGTTACTGCTGGTCACCGCCTTTGGCATCGAGGCCTGGCCCGACCTTGCGGTCAACCTGGTGCTGGGCGTGATACTGCCCCTTGCGGTTAGCTATTTCGTGTTTTTGCTGACCTACAGTTATTTGTACCGGCATCTGTTTGTGTATATCTTCGTGGCCGGTTTTTTCAACGCGGCACTGACCATGGCGGTGAAGAGCCTGGCCATGGCCGCTTACATGGTGTGGTCGGGGCAATACGGCTGGAGCATGGTGCAGAACGACTACCTCAGCATATTGCCCCTGTTGTTGTTTCCCGAGGCGCTGCTCAATGGCATGGCCATTACCCTGCTGGTGGTGTTTCGGCCCCAGTGGGTGTGCACCTTTTATGACCGGGATTATCTTCATAACAAGTAGGAATATGGATCCTGAATGAGCCGGTCTGTTAGTCTCCCTTGAATCAAATGACAGAAGTGAGAACCGAATGAAACATCGTACTCTGAAAATCCTGGCCCCTCTGCTGGCCCTTGGCCTGCCGGCCCTGGCCCAGGCCGAGATGAGCAGGGAAGAATTTCAGCAAAAGGTGCGTGAAGCCCTGATGGCCGAGCCCGAAATGCTGCGGGACGCCATCGTCAAACTGGAAGAAAACGATCGCCTGGCCCAGCAGGCGGAGTTTGCCAAGCAGCTCAACGAGCAGTCGGCCCAGCTGTTTGATAACAAGACCGACGGCATCATGGGCAACCCAAATGGCCAGCTCAAGGTGGTCTATTTTACCGACTACAACTGCCCCTATTGTCGCCGGCTGAACCAGACCCTGGTGGAGATCATCCAGGATGAGCCCGAGCTTAAGGTGATCGTGAAGGACATCGGCATTCTGGGCCCGGACTCGGTGCAGGCGGCACGCCTGGCGCTGGCGGCGGCCCAGGAAGCCCCGAAACAGTATGAGGAGCTGCACCAGGCCCTGATGAACCAGAAGCGGGTGCAGACCGCGGCCCTGGCCAGCATTGCCGGCAAGGCCGGCTTGAATGCCAAGGAGCTGCAGGACAAGGCCGACAGCGAGGCCATTGCCGACAAGCTCAACCAGAACCTGAGCCTGTTTCGGGCGCTGGGCCTGAATGGCACTCCGGCGTTGGTGTTTCCCGACGGTACCCTGGTGCCCGGCGCCATCGACGCCGCCGGCCTGAAGGACATTCTGAAAGATCAGAAATCCTGATTCGGGGCAGTAATTAGGAGCAGGAAACCGGCGTTGCTCCGGCTTTCCATCATTCGATAGCAAAAGCCCCGGGCCATGGCCCGGGGCTTTTTGTTTTTATCGAAATCCAGCAGCCTTTACGTCCAGCTGGCGGCGCGCTTGGCCTTTTGCAGTTTTTCGTAGGTGGCCAGCAGCGCCTGGTGGGCGGCGAAGTCGGTCAGGCTTTCGTCGGCGGCGGTCAGACCGTGGAAGCGGGCGCTGCCGTCAATCTGGGCCCAGGCCTCGCCGACGGTTTGCTCACCAAACATGCGGTCAAAGGCGGCGCGGTACTGCGCCGGCTCGCGGTCGTCGGACAGGTGCAGCTCCAGCGAGGCCTTCAGGCAGCGGTAGTAGCGGGCGCGCGCTTCGGTAAACACCGAGGCGTTAAAGCTCAGGGTCCAGTCGGCGTAGTCCAGGGCGGTTTCCAGCTCGCCGGCGGCCAGGGCCAGCATGCATTTCAGCTCGCCCACCCGCAGGGTGTGCCAGGCGGTGCCCTTGTTCGGGGCAATGCCAATCAGCTCGCGCACTCGAGTAAAGTCGTCCAGGCCTTCCTCTTCCAGGCGATCATACAGGCCCATCAGCTGCTCGCCGTCGGCGTCGCTGCCTGGCAGGCTCAGCAGAGTGGCGCGCAGGCCGGCGCCCATGTTGTTGTTGGCCAGCTCTAGATCTTCCACCGGATAGATGTCGGACATGCCCGGCACCAGAATGCGGCAGGCATACACGCCCAGGTGCTCATAGTCGGCGATGTACACCGGCTGTTCCAGCTCATTGAAGATGGCCATCAGGTGGTTGAACTCTTCTTCCGAGCTGCCGCTGAAGTCCCAGTCGGCAAAATCGTAGTCGGCCTGGTCCTGAAACAGATCCCAGCTGATCAGACCCGAGGAGTCGATAAAGTGGGTTTCCAGGTTGTGATGGTCGGCCACCTCGTCATCGTCAAAGGACGGCGGCACAAACACGTCCAGATCCTTCAGGCTGCGGCCCTGCAGCAGCTCGGTCACGGTGCGCTCCAGCGCCACCGCAAAGCGGGGGTGGGCACCGAATGAAGCGAAACAGGTGCTGTTGGCCGGGTTGAACAGCACCACGCAGATCACCGGGAAGCGACCGCCGAGTGAAGCATCATAGGCGAAGATGGGAAAGCCTTCCGCTTCCAGCGCGGCAATGGACTCCTGAATGTGCGGATAGCGGGCCATGACTTCGTCGGGAATGGCCGGCAGGCTGATGCGCTCACTGATGATACGGTTCTTGATGGAACGCTCAAATACCTCCGACAGCCCCTGAGTGCGGGCTTCGGTTTTGGTGTTGCCGGCACTCATGCCGTTGGATACATAGAGGTTGCCGACGATGTTCATGGGAATATGAACGGTCTGATTGTCACCCTGGCGCTCAAAGGGCAGGGCACAGATGCCGCGCTCTTCGTTGCCGGACTGCAGATCGATCAGCATGTCGGCGGTCAGCGCGTTTTCGGGATCGTAAAAGCGGCGAGTGTAGTCGTCGAGCAGGCCGGCGGGCAGGCTGTTGTCGTCGGTCAGGGGGAACCACTTTTCATTGGGGTAGTGCACGAAGTCACCCTCGGCGATGTCGCGGCCCAGGTAGAAGTCGGCAAAAAAGTAGTTGGTGGCCAGACGCTCGAAATACTCGCCCAGGGCCGAGGCCAGTGCCGCCTTTTTGGTAGCGCCCTTGCCATTGGTAAAGCACAGTGGGCAGTCTTTGTCGCGAATATGTACCGACCACACATGAGGCACCGGGTTCAGCCAGGATGCTTCTTCAATGTTGAAGCCCAGGGCCTGCAGCTTGTCCTGGAAACGGCTGATGGAGTCTTCCAGCGCGGCGTCCTTGCTGGGAATAAAGGTTTTCATGAGTACCTCGGGCGTGATCGGTAAAAAAGGGGAGCGATCCTAACCCGGGGCGATAATTTGAACAAGCGGAAACAAAAACGCCCGCGCGGGGCGGGCGTTTTCAGCAGCAGGAGTAGTCCTTACGGCAGCAGGTGCAGCATGCGGCGCAGGGGCTCGGCGGCACCCCACAGCAGCTGGTCGCCCACGGTAAAGGCAGACAGGTACTCGGGGCCCATGTTCAGCTTGCGCAGACGGCCGACAGGCACGCTCAGGGTGCCGGTTACGGCGGCCGGGGTCAGCTCGTCCATGGACTGCTGGCGATCGTTGGGGATCACCTTTACCCAGTCGTTGTGGCTGGCCAGCAGCTTTTCCACTTCCGCAATGGAGATGTCTTTCTTCAGTTTGATGGTAAAGGACTGGCTGTGGCAGCGCAGGGCACCAACACGCACGCACAGGCCGTCCACCGGAATGGCGGCACCGGTCTGCAGTATCTTGTTGGTCTCGGCCTGACCCTTCCACTCTTCGCGGCTCTGGCCGTTTTCCAGCTGGGAGTCGATCCAGGGGATCAGGCTGCCGGCCAGGGGGACGCCAAAGTTGTCGACCGGCAGGTCGCCGCTGCGGGTCTTTTCGGTGATCTTGCGCTCCAGCTCGAGAATGGCGGAAGACGGATCGGCCAGCTCTTCGGCCACTTCGTCGCGCAGCATGCCCATCTGGGTAACCAGCTCGCGCATGTGACGGGCACCACCACCGGATGCCGCCTGATAGGTAGACACGGCAACCCACTCCACCAGATCCTGCTCAAACAGGCCGCCCAGGGCCATCAGCATCAGGCTCACGGTGCAGTTGCCGCCGACAAAGGTCTTGGTACCCTTGGCTAGGGCGTCCTGAATCTGCTTGCCGTTGACCGGATCAAGCACGATCAGGGCCTCATCGTCCATACGCAGGGCGGAGGCGGCATCAATCCAGTAGCCGTTCCAGCCGGCGGCGCGCAGCTTGGGGTAGACTTCCTTGGTGTAGTCGCCGCCCTGGCAGGTGAGCACCACGTCCAGCGCCTTCAGCGCCTCGATGTCAAAGGCATCCTTCAGGGTGCCGGCGTCCTTGCCGAAGTCGGGGGCAGGCTGACCGGCCTGGGAGGTAGTGAAGAAGACCGGATCGATACGGGCGAAATCGCCTTCTTCCACCATACGGCTCATCAGAACGGAGCCGACCATACCGCGCCAGCCGACCAGACCTACTTTTTTCATCATTCAGTGTCCTTTCTTTGAAAGAGAGTCAAAAACCTGCCTTCCACAATACTGATTGCGCGCAAAGGTGCAAGGGCTAAGCAAAAAGGCCTGGGCGTTTTTTGACCTTGGTCGTTGCGGAATCAGCCGGTGGTGAACGAAAGAAAGCTCAGAATAAGCACGGGACCTGCCAGGCTCAGCACAAAGCCGGAGACAATGGCTACCGGCACTATGGCCACCCCGCCGGAGCGTTGCAGCACCGGCAGGGTAAAGTCCATGGAGGTGGCGCCGCCATAGCCGATGGCGCAGGAAGGATGGCGACGCATCAGAGCCGGTATGATCAGAATGGCAATCAGCTCCCGGGCCAGATCGTTGAGAAAGGCGGCGCTGCCCATCACCGGGCCCAGCCGGTCACCGATCAGAATGCCCGAGAGGGAATACCAGCCATTGCCCGAGGCAAAGGCCAGCCCCTGAGTCAGCGGCAGATCCAGCAGCCAGGCGCCGGCCAGGCCCCCCAGCCAGGAGCTGACCACCACCATCAGGGCAATAGCCAGGCCCCAGCGGTTCAGCAATATCTGGCGCAGTTTCATGCCCGAGTTGCGCAGCTGAATGCCGATCAGCAGCAGCAGCAGCATCAGCGCCCACTCGCTCAGGGTGTCTACCGCGAACCACTCCGGATCGAGAAACTGGCCCAGGGCCAGGCCACCGAGGATCACCAGGCAGAGTTTGACGGAGTCCAGCAACAGTGCCCATTTGCTGATGACGGGGGCGCCGCGTTCACCTTCCACCCGGCCTCGGCGCAGATCCAGCAGCCAGAGCCCGGCCAGGTTGCAGACCGTGATACAGGCCAGAAAAACGCCGCAGAGGGTAAAAATAGTGCCCAGGTGAGTACTAAGATTATCGACAAAGGCTAGGCTGATGCCCATCAGGAACAGGATCAGGTACACCATGCGTGCCACCGCCACATTGATAAAGTGCACCAGTGACTGGGAGCGACAGGGAATGCCATAGCCGAGGGCCAGGGGCAGTAATACGATAAGCATGCCGGAGTACATGAGAATAATCTTCCAATTGATTTATTAGCGCAATTTTTGACCGTCATTGCCAATTGAAACAGCATACGTGAGCAATTCGTTAAAAAAAAGCCGACGGCGGCTTTTATGAATAACGACCTGGTTTTACTGGTTATGCACTTGCCAGGCCGCCACGCGCTAACCGAGCCTTGGATAACATTGTGAGGGTGATATTTTATTCTGCTTTGGTGCATAATTTTATACTGCGCAGTCCTTGTTTTTAGTATAAAAAACCGACATCCTTGGCCTTTTATGGCTGATTGTGTTGTTATTGAACAAGGCAAGTGGTAAGTTTTGCCGCAAAGGTTAACGGCTTGTTAACTTCTCAGGTAACAGGACAGGGCCAGCTGAGAGGCCCGGAAACAAAAGGTCTAACGGATGAGCAAACCCGCCCTCGAAGTCACGGGCCTGCACAAGCACTATGGCGCGCTGGAAGTACTCAAAGGCATCGATCTCACCGCCGACAAGGGAGACGTCATCTCCATTATCGGCTCCTCAGGCTCCGGCAAATCCACCTTTCTGCGCTGCATCAACCTGCTGGAAACCCCGTCAGCGGGGGATGTCAGGCTGCACGGCGAGCTGATTGAAATGCGTACCAGCCGCTCCGGCGAGCGTGAGCCGGCCAACATGCGCCAGGTGGAGCGTATTCGCTCACGGCTGGCCATGGTGTTTCAGAGCTTCAACCTCTGGTCCCACATGACCATTTTGCAAAACATCATTGAAGTGCCGGTTCATGTTCTGGGCGTGCCCAAAAAGGAAGCCATCGAAAAGGGCGAGGCCCTGCTCAAACGGGTGGGCCTCTACGAGCGCCGGGACTACTATCCGGGTCACCTGTCCGGCGGCCAGCAGCAGCGCGCCGCCATTGCCCGGGCACTGGCGGTGGAGCCGGAGGTGATGCTGTTTGACGAGCCCACCTCGGCGCTGGATCCGGAACTGGTGGGCGAGGTGCTGGGGGTCATGCGCAGCCTGGCGGAAGAGGGGCGCACCATGCTGGTGGTGACCCATGAAATGAGTTTTGCCCGGGATGTATCGAACAAACTGATGTTTCTGCATCAGGGCGTGGTGGAGGAACAGGGGGACCCCAAACAGGTGTTCGCCCATCCCTCGTCGGAGCGGTTCCGGCAATTTATTTCCTCGGTTTATTGAATCAACGTGAACAACACAAGGAGCAAGTCCATGAAAAAACTGTGGGTTGCGGGCGCCGTCATGGCGACCCTGGCGGCGGGAGCCGTGCAGGCAAAGGAATGGAAAACCGTGCGTTTTGGCATTGAAGGCGCCTATCCGCCATTTTCCTGGACCGATGAAAACGGCGAGCTGCAGGGCTTTGACGTGGACATGGCCAATGCCCTGTGCGAGCAGATGCAGGTGAAATGCCAGCTGGTGGCACAGGACTGGGACGGCATTATTCCAGCCCTGCTGGCGCGCAAGTACGATGCCATTATTGCCGCCATGTCGATCACCGAGGAGCGCAAGCGCACCGTGGACTTTACCGGCAAGTATGCCCTGGTGCCCAACAAGTTCGTGGCTCCGAAAGGCGCCGAGTTCGAGCTGAGCAAGGAAGGCCTGGCCGGCAAGAAGGTGGGCGTGCAGATTGCCACTACCCACGACAAGTACCTGACCGACAACTTTGGTGGTGACGTCAGCCTGGTGCGCTACGGCAACGCCGATGAGGCCTACCTGGATCTTAAGGCCGGTCGGGTCGACTATGTGTTCCTCGATGCCACCGCCATCGAAGAAGGCCTGCTCAACAAGGAAGGCGGTGATGCCTTTGAGTTTGTGGGCCCGTCGGTCACCGATGAAAAGTGGTTCGGTGAGGGGTTTGGCATTGCGGTGCGCAAGCAGGACAAGGATCTGAAGGAAAAGCTGAACCAGGCCATTCTGGAACTGCGTGAAAACGGCAAGTACCAGGAAGTGAACAGCAAGTACTTCGATTACGACGTTTACGGCGAGTAATCGACGTCGGCCGGCTCATCAGGGCCGGCATAACAGGAAGTTGTGATGTTCGATTTAAAAGGTTATGAAGGTGCCCTGCTTGAGGGCGCCTGGGTCACCCTGCAGGTGGCCTTGTTGTCACTGCTGCTGGCGGTGACCCTGGGATTGCTGGGGGCGCTGGCCAAGCTGTCGTCGGTGCGCCCGGCACGCTGGCTGGCCACCCTTTACACCACGGTGATTCGCGGTATTCCCGATCTGGTGCTGATGATGCTGATCTTCTTTGGCGGCCAGGTATTGCTCAACAACTCCCTTTATTCTCTTAACGAAAGCCTGAATGCCTGGCTGGGCGGGGGCGACCCCAACCATGAGTGGACCAGCTATGTGCCCGATTACATGGAGATCAGCCCCTTTGTGGCCGGCATAGTGACCATCGGCTTTATCTTTGGTGCCTATATGGCAGAGACCTTTCGCGGTGCCATTCTGGCGGTAGACAAGGGCGAGCTGGAAGCGGCCCGGGCCTATGGCATGCGTCCCTGGCTGGTGTTTCGCCGAGTGTTGTTCCCGCAGATGATGCGCCATGCCCTGCCGGGCCTGGGCAACAACTGGCTGGTGCTGCTCAAGACCACGGCGCTGGTGTCGATCATTGGCCTCGACGACATGGTGCGCAAGGCCTCACTGGCGGCGGGGGCGACCCAGCTGCCCTTTACCTTTTACATGGCGGTGGCACTGATCTTTTTGCTGTTCACCACCCTGTCCACCTCCATGCTGCGCTGGGCCGAGCGCCACTACGCCATTCCGGGAAGGTAAGCCATGGACTTTTCAATCATTCTTAATGAGTGGCCGGTGTACTGGCAGGGCCTGTATACCACCATCTGGCTGGTGGCGCTGGCACTGGTGCTGGGGCTGGTGATCGCCGTGCCCATGGGCATTATGCGCAACAGCAGCAACTGGCTGCTGAGGGGGCCGTCCTGGGCCTATATCTACTTCTTTCGCGGCACGCCGCTGCTGGTCCAGCTGTTTCTTATCTACTACGGTGCCGGCCAGTGGCAGTGGCTGAAGGAGTCGGCGGCCTGGGAGTGGTTCAGCCAGGCCTGGTTCTGCGCCGTGCTGGCCTTTACTTTGAACACCAGTGCCTATACCGCCGAGATCATTCGTGGCGCCATCAATGCCATGCCCAGGGGCGAAATAGAGGCAGCCTATGCCTTTGGCATGAGCCGGCTGACCACGATGCGGCGCATTATACTGCCCAATTCGTTTCGTCGTGCGCTGCCCGCTTACAGCAATGAGGTGATTTTCATGCTGCACGGCTCGGCGGTGGCGGGGGTGATCACCATAGTGGATCTGACCGGGGCGGCCCGTATCGTCAACTCCCGTTACTACTCGCCCTTTGAGGCGTTTCTGGCGGCGGGTCTGCTGTATATGTGCCTGACCTTTCTGCTGGTCTGGGGCTTTCGCCGGCTGGAACACCGCTGGTTCCGGCACCTGCGGCCGCGCCAGGTGTAACTGACTGCGGGGATTGGGGAATAGGGAGCAGGGAATGGTGTGTGGGGACGAGGAACGAGTCCCAACATTTATGCCGGTGGCATGGATGTTGGGATTCGCTGCGCTCATCGCCAACCTACGGCTATTTTTGTCGTTCCAGAATCGCCTGGTGGTCGGGAACAGGCGACTCGGGCGAAGCAGACACCCTGTGGCTTCCTTGTTTACTATCGAGTCGCCAGACAGTATTCAACCGGCAGCTCTGGAGTTTCTCGAAGCAGCGGCAGGGATTGCCGTAGCCGACCGTCAAATCTCAGGGATGACATTTGCCGAGCATCCCACGGATGGGCTTGAAGCGTGTCGGCGGAGTGCAACTCTGCTGCTGCTTCGCACTTCGGGTGCAACCAGGCGAGCTTAATCCCTGAAGCTGGCCCAGATGGGGGCGTGATCCGAGGGTTTCTCGATGCCGCGCAGTTCATAGTCGATGCCGGTGTCGGCCAGTCGTTCCAGCAGCGGCTGAGTAGCCAGGATCAGGTCGATGCGCAGCCCTCGGTTGTCGTCAAAGCCCTTGCTGCGGTAGTCGAACCAGGAATAGGTGTCGGCGTTGTCCGGGTTCTGCCGGCGCCAGGTGTCATGCAAGCCCCAGCCCAGCAATCGCTCCATCCATTCCCGCTCCTCCGGCAGAAACGAGCATTTGCCATCTCGTAGCCAGCGCTTGCGGTTGGGTTCGCCGATGCCGATGTCCAGGTCGGTATGGGAAATATTCATGTCCCCGATCACCACCAGCGCCTCGTCGGGCTGGTGATATTCGTTCAGGTAGTGTTGCAGATCCTGATAGAAACGTTCCTTAGCCGGAAACTTGGTTTCATGCTTGCGATTTTCCCCCTGGGGAAAATAACCGTTGAGCACGGTAACCGGGCTGCCGTTCGGGCGAGTAAAGCGGCCGATGATCATGCGCCGCTGGGCGTCTCCCTCGTCGGTGGGAAAGCCTTTCTGAATGGCCGCCGCCGGCTCCCGGCTGAGCAGGGCCACGCCGTAATGGCCCTTTTGTCCATGAAAGTAAACGTGGTAGCCCATGGCCTGCACCGCCTCCAGCGGAAAGGCCTCGTCGTGCACCTTGATTTCCTGCAGGCCGATAATATCGGGGTTGTGTTTGTCGATAAGCGCCTGCAACTGGTGCAGGCGAGCACGCAGGCCGTTGATATTGAAGGAAATGACTTTCATAGCGCGATGAGGTTGAAAAATTTGGCCCCATGCTAGCAGAAAGTGGCCTACTCGGCAGCCGGCTCGTCCCGGTAGATCATGCGCCGGCTCATGCCGCCGTCCACAATAAATTCCTGACCGGTAACAAAGCCGCTCTCGCCGGATAGCAGAAAGCGGGCCATGGCCGCTACGTCCTCGGCCGCGCCTACCCGGCCGGCCGGGTGCTGGGCGTGATCCTCCGGTCCCGGTGCCGGGGTATCACCCGGTTGCAGGGCGGACACATCAATCCAGCCCGGGCTGATGATATTGACCCGTACCCGCGGCCCCAAGCTCACCGCCAGGGCGTGGGTCAGTGCCACCAGCCCGCCCTTGGAAGCGGCGTAGGCTTCGCTGTCGGCCTCGGACTGGTGCGCCCGGGTCGAGCCGATATTGACGATGGCGGCGCCGGGGGCGAGCAGGGGAGACAGGTGTTTGCACAGCAGCATGGGGCCGGTAAGATTGACCGCCAGCACCCGTTGCCAGTGGCTGAGCGACAGGCGTTCGATGGGTTCGTTAATCGGGTGGCTGATGGCGGCGTTATTGATGATGCCGCCCAGCCGGCCACATTGGCGCTCCACCAGGCGAGCCAGGCTCTGCACCGAGGGTTCGTCGGTGACATCCAGACGCACCAGCTGCAGGCCGGGCATATTGGCCTCGTCCAGACGGGCCAGGGCCTCCTTGTCGATATCCAGTCCCAGTACCTGGTAATCGTGCTGCAGAAAATAACGGGTCATGCCCAGTCCCAGGCCCCGGGCCGCCCCGGTAATCACGATAGTGCCACTGCTCATGCCGTTTCTCTCCGTTACCGCGCACTTTCATAAGCGTAGCGGGATTTTTGTGCACCGCCGCCGGTCTGCTGCCCTTGCCACACTTTGTCACAACTTTGCCGAACACAGACATAGTCTGGTGCCGTCAAACAGGTACACTGAAGGCAGTCCGTATTTGGAACCAAGTGCATGAAAAAACATCATTATTCCATGGTGGCGGCATGTTGTCTGCTGCTCTTTTCCGCCGTTACCCCGGCTCGGCAGGGGCCCGTGGTCAGTGCGGTGACGGTGACCGAACAGCAACTGCCGGCCACCTTGCAGTTGGTGGGTACCCTCAAGGCCAATCAGCGGGTGGCTATCGCCCCTCAGGTCAGCGCCCGAGTCACCGAGGTACACTTTGTGCCCGGCCAGCAGGTGGAAAAAGGACAGCTACTGCTGAGCCTGGATGACAGGGCGGCCCTGGCCGCCGTCAGCGAGGCCCGGGCCGGCCTCAGTGACGCCCGCCGTATTTTGACCAACTTTCAGGCCCTGTTTCGGCGCAAGGCGGTGACCCAGACCGAGCTGGAAGGCCAGCAGGCCGCCGTGGCCATGGCCGAAGCCAAGCTGCAGGCGGCTCAGGCCCAGGCCGATTACCTCCGCCTGAAGGCGCCCTTTGCCGGCATCATGGGACTGACCGATGTGGCGCCGGGATCCTTGCTGGCGGCCAACGAACAGGTGGCCGAGCTGTATGATCTGGAGCGGCTCAAACTGGATCTGGCGGTACCGGAAAAATACTTTTTGAAACTGAAAACCGGTGATTTGCTGCAGGCCACCACCGAGGCCCACGGCGAGCGTCGCTTCGACGGCCGGCTGACGGTGGTGGCGCCGGCGGTCGACACCGAGACCCTGACCGCCCGAGTGCGGCTGGAGTTTGACAACAGTGACGGCGCCCTGGTGCCGGGCATGCTGATGCGGGTGCAACTGACCCTGGATGATGGCACCGGCCTGGCGGTGCCCGCCAGCAGCCTGCTATACGCCGGCAGCCAGCGCTATGTGTTTGTGGTGAGTGAAGACGGCAAGGTCAGCCAGCGTGATATCTCGGTAGGGCGCAACCTGGGCGACTGGATCCAGGTGAATGCCGGCCTGGCGGATGGCGAGCGGGTGGTGAGCGAGGGCGTGGTCAAGCTGCGCGACGGCATGCAGGTGGAGGTGGCCGATGCGGCTTTCTGATCTGGCCATTGCCCGGCCGGTGCTGGCCACCGTTATCAGCCTGATGCTGTGTGTGTTTGGCCTGATTGCCTTTCTGGAATTGCCGCTGCGGGAAATGCCCGACACCACCTCGCCCATCGTCACGGTGCGCACCGATTACACCGGGGCCAGCGCCAGCGTGATGGAAAGTCAGGTGACCAAGCGGCTGGAAGACGAATTGTCGGGCATCAGCGGGGTCAAGTTTATCAGCTCCAGCACCAGCGACGGTGAGTCCCGCATTACCGTGGAGTTCGACCCCGAGCGGGATCTGGACAATGCCGCCAGCGACGTGCGCGAAGCGGTGTCCCGGGCCTCGCGCCAGCTGCCCGATGACGCCGATGCTCCCGTGGTGACCAAGGACACCGGTCGCAATGACGTGATCCTGTGGGTGACCCTGAGATCCACCGGCATGTCGGCGCTGGAGCTTGGCGACTACGCCGAGAACGTGCTCGCCGACCGCTTCAGCCTGCTCGACGGAGTGAGTTCGGTATGGGTGGGGGGCCGTAAGGAGCGGGTCATGAACGTGCGCCTGAACTGGGCCGCCATGGCCGCCCGCGGTGTGACCGTGGCCGACATTGCCGCTGCCCTGCGGGCCGAGAACGTGGAGCTGCCGGCGGGCACCCTGGAAAACGATCAGCAGAATTTCGCCGCCCGTATTGCCCGGGGATACAACAGCGCCGCCGACTTTGCCAGCCTGGCCATTCGCCGGGTGGGCAGCGAGACCATTTACCTGCGGGACCTGGCCGAGATCTGGGAAGGAGAAAAGCCCGAAGACACCCTGTTCCGCTCCAATGGCCAGGGGGTGGTGGGCCTCGGCATCGTCAAGCAGACTCAGGCCAACACCCTGGAGGTGATTGAAGGCGTCAAGCGAGCGGTGCTGGCCCAGCAGCCGTTTCTGCCCGACAACACCGAGCTGACCTGGACCTACGACAGCTCGGTGTTTATTGAAAGCGCCATCAGCGAGGTGTATCAGACCCTGATGATCACCATGGCACTGGTGGTGCTGGTGATCTACATCTTTCTGGGCCAGGTGCGTGCCACCCTGATCCCGGCGGTGACGGTGCCGGTGTCACTGGTGAGCGCCTTTATTGTGGCACTGGTGCTGGGCTTTTCGGTCAACCTCATTACCCTGATGGCGCTGATCATGGCCATTGGCCTGGTGGTGGATGACGCCATCGTCGTGCTGGAAAACATTCATCATCATCTGGAGCAGGGCCGCCGGCCGCTGGCGGCGGCCTGGCAGGGCACGCGGGAAGTGGGCTTTGCGGTTATCGCCACCACCCTGACCCTGATCTCGGTGTTTCTTCCCATCGTATTTATGGGCGGCACCATAGGTCGCATTTTCACCGAGTTTGCGGTGTTGCTGGCGGCGGCGGTGGGTTTTTCTTCCCTGGTCGCCCTGACCCTGAGCCCGGTCATGGGCGCCCGGCTGTTGCGCCGGGAAACCGAGCCGGGTTGGCTGGCGCGCCATTTCAATGCGCTCTTTGCCCGCCTGGAAAGCGGCTATCGCCGGCTGCTGGAGCGGGAGCTCAGCCATGGCTGGTGGGCGCCGGCGATCATGGCCGGCGCCCTCGGCATTATCGTGCTGCTGTTTCAGGGCATTCCCCAGAGCCTGACCCCGCAAGAAGACAGGGGCGTGGTGTTTGTCATGGTCAAGGGCGCCGAGGGCGCCAGCTTTGAACGCATGAGCCGGGCCATGGGGGAAGTGGAAGCGCGGCTGATGCCGCTGCGTGAGGAAGGCATTATCAGCAGCCTGACGGTGCGTAGCCCCGGCTTTGGCGGCGGCGTCAACAGCGGCATCATGTTCGCCAGCCTGTCGTCCTGGGACGAGCGTGACTTGCCGGCGGCGGCGGTGGCCGGGCGCATTCGCGCCCTGACCCGGGAAGTAACCGACGTGCTGGTGATTCCCATTCTGCCATCGTCCATTCGCAGCGGCTCCAGCACGCCGGTGGAGTTCGTGCTCGGCGGTGCCGACTACGAGCAACTGCTGGACTGGGCCGAGCAGCTCAGGGCCCTGGCTCGCAACAACCCGGGGCTGGAGGATCTGGAGCTGGATTTCGACCGTTCCAAGCCCGAGCTGCTGGTGCAGGTGGATCAACGCCGGGCAGCCAGGCTGGGTATTTCGGTGACCGAGGTGGCCGACAGCCTCAACGTCATGCTGGGAGGCCAGGCGGTCACCACCTATTCCCGTCAGGGGGAGGAATATGACGTCTACCTCAAGGGACGCGAAGCCGACTTCAGCCGGCTGGACTCCCTGGCCTCGCTCTATCTACGGGCCGACAGCGGCGAGCTGGTCTCTCTCGACAACCTGGTCAGCCTGCAGGAGCAGGGGGCACCAGGTTCGCTCAATCATTACAACCGCAAAAAGGCCATTACCCTGAGTGCCAACCTGGTAGGCAGCTACAGCCTGGGCGAGGCGCTGGATTACCTTGACGGCCTGGTGCGAGACAACCTGCCCGATGCCGCCACCGTCGACTACAAGGGTGAGTCGCTGGAATACCGCACCAACCAGGGCGACGTGGCCTTTGTATTCGGGCTGGCGCTGGTGGTGGTGTTTTTGATCCTGGCGGCCCAGTTCGAGAGCTTTGTGCACCCCTTTATCGTGTTGCTGACGGTGCCGCTGGGGCTGCTTGGGGGCCTGCTGGCGCTTTACCTGAGCGGCATGAGCCTGAATGCCTACAGCCAGATTGCCATGGTGATGCTGATAGGCCTGGTCACCAAGAACGGCATTCTGATTGTGGAGTTCGCCAACCAGCTGAGGGATAAGGGGCTGGAGTTTGACAAGGCCCTGACCGAGGCGGCGGTGCGCCGGTTAAGGCCCATACTGATGACCGCCTTTACCACGGTCGCCGGGGCCGTGCCGCTGATCCTGGCCAGCGGCGCCGGGGCCGAAAGCCGGCAGGCGGTGGGCCTGGTGGTGTTTGGCGGCGTGGCCCTGGCTACCCTGCTGACGCTGTTTATTGTGCCGGCCATGTACCGCACGCTGGCCCGCCACACCACCTCGCCGGAGCATCAGCAGCGACGGCTGGAAGCCGAACTGAACGAGTCTGACTGAGCCATCGCCAGTCGGCCGAGCGACCGGGTGGCGCCACCACCCGGTAACCGTGCCGGTGGGGCCGATAGTAATTGCCGCCCTGGTAATAGAAGGGCTGACCGTTGAAATACAGGCTGATGTAACCGCCGGGCAGCTCGCGGATCAGGCTGCCCAGGGGCAGCACAATCGTTACCCCGGGCCGAGACGGTACACGGTAATGATGTGGTGCCGAGTAGTGGTAGCGTTCAATCACCCGCACTCGCTGCCGAGGGCGGTCGTGCTTGTGCTTGCGGTAATGGCGGTAGGCCTTGTGGCGACGTTCCGTCCGATAGTGCCGGCGGTGTTCACGATAGTGCCCGTAAGGCTGGTAATGAGGCTGCAACCGGTGATCGTGGCGGCGGTGGTCCCGATCGGCCTGAGCCGAAGGTGACACCACCAGCACCGCCAGCAGGGGCAGCAACCGGACGGCGAAGTGAACCAGTGAATATGTCATGACATATCTCCCGTACTGCTCGGCCACGGCAGGCTGCCGTGGCACCCGGAGATACTTCAAGTATGGTTCATTATCGAGGCATAAAAAAGCCGGTGCAATGCACCGGCTTTTTAAGGATGGTGGAGGGAGCTGGATTCGAACCAGCGAAGGCTGAGCCGTCAGATTTACAGTCTGATCCCTTTGGCCACTCGGGAACCCCTCCACGAGTAAACTTGCAAATTGTGTGGTCCAGCGCCGCAGCGGTGAACTGAATAGGTGGTGGAGGGAGCTGGATTCGAACCAGCGAAGGCTGAGCCGTCAGATTTACAGTCTGATCCCTTTGGCCACTCGGGAACCCCTCCACATCAGTGGGGCGCATACTACCAAAACGAACGGCGATGTGAACCCCTGAAAGGCAATTAATTTACTAAAATTCGGGGCTTTCCGGCCGATAAGGGTTTAAATGCCTAACTTTTAAACTTTTCGCACTTTTTATGGCCGCACCCATTCACGCCAATTTGCTGATCAACGACAGCCAGCTGGGAGACAGCCTGAATCAGGCGGTCCACCAGGGCCGGCGTGAGGATTTTGGCTTGTTGCTGGCCATGCTGTCGGAAGACGCACGGGATCTACCGCGCATTGACCAGCCGGCCGCCGGGCTGAGTGAGCCGGACTGGCGGGCCCATTTTGCCCTGCCCGAGCCTACTCCGCCCCTGTTTGCCGAGGCGGTGGATGAGGCGCGGGCCACCGGGCTGAGCCGGCTGGCGGGTGAGTTGCAACAGGACAGCCTACGGCTGCTGCTGGCAATGCGCGGGGAGCCGCTCAAGCCGGCCCGCAGCGAATTGCCGGCGGAGGTGACCGCCAACCTGCATCCGCGTACCCTGGCGCGCATGCAAGGGCAGCTGACCGCCCACCTGCCCGAGCAACCCGAGCGCCTGCTCGAGGTACTGGAGTCGGTGCACGCCACCGCCTGATTTGTTTGAGGTAAAAGGTCAGATGTAACACGTGAGACGTAAAAAAGGTAAAACGTAAGACGTCTGACGTACACGTCTCCCGTCTCACGTTTTTCCATTGGCCTGCCGGCAGCCTTCAATGGCCGGTGCCAGCAGCTCAAGGGCGTTGTACTCACAGGGTGGCAGGGCGGCGTCGCTCGTGGCCAGGGGAGTGACCCGTTCCCCCCAGCGGATCACGCCGGCACCCCAGGTCAGGCCGGCGCCAAAGGCGGCGGTCAGCAGCAGGGCACCGGGAACAATGCGGCCCTGTTCCAGCGCCTCGCACAGGGCGATGGGCACGGTGGCCGCCGAGGTATTGCCATAGTCGGCAATGTTGATCATGACCTTCTCCGGCGGTACCGCCATTTTTTTGGCCAGGGTTTCAATAATGCGCACATTGGCCTGGTGGGGCAGCAACAAGTCGATGTCCGACGGGCTCACTCCGGCCTGATCGAGTACGGTCGCGGCGGCTTCGCCCATGCCGCGTACCGCCCGTTTGAATATTTCCTGACCTTCAAAGTTCACTTCAAACAGGCCATCCACATGGGCAAAACGGGTGCGGCTGGTGCCGGAGTCGGGCACCGCCAGGATGTCCCTGGCCTCGGCATCACAGCCGAGTTTGTCGGCCAGCAGGCCGGCGGGGCCGTTACCGGCTTCCAGCACCACGGCGCCGGCGCCGTCACCAAAGAGTACGGCGGTGTCGCGGCGGGTCCAGTCCAGGTAGTGGGTCAGGCGCTCGGCGCCGATCACCAGTACCCGCCGCAGGCTGCCGGTCCGTATCAGTGCCGAGCCCACGCTCAGGCCATAGAGAAAGCCGGTGCAGGCGGCGTTGAGGTCAAACACCGCGGCGCTGGTAATGCCGAGGTTGCGCTGCACCGCCGAGGCGGCGCTCGGCACCAGGCTGTCGGGGCTGGCGGTAGCGAGGATAATGCCGTCTATCTGGCTGGCTTCCAGGCCGGCGGCGGCCAGGGCGTGGCGGGCGGCCACGGTGGCGAGCGTCGAGGTGTTCACATGGGAAATGCGCCGGGCACGAATGCCGGTGCGGCTTTGAATCCAGTCGTCGGAGGTATCGAGAAAGGTGCTGAGATCGTCATTGCTGAGCACGGCCGGCGGCAGACACTTGCCCCAGCCGGTGATGGTGGCATAACTCATGGCATTCCCGCTGTGATGTGTGTTACTTGAACGATTATGCCCCGGCGCGGGGCGCCTGTCATGCCGCTGACCGGGTCAGAGTCGACCTTCCCGTTCCAGCCGGCTGCGCACCCAGTGACGATAGAGCCAGGACAGGGTCGGGCGAATGACCGGCAAACCGATGAACAGGGCCAGAGGCCGCAGTCGGGGCACGCGTTTCATCAGTAATATGTAGGCATCCAGCTCCGAAAAAATCTCGCCCTCGGCGGTCTGCACATGCAGTTCCTGCAGCGCCTGCTGCGGACTGATCCCCAGGCTCAGCAACACGTCTTCCCTGTCGGTGATGTCGAACCAGCAAATTTCCTTGCCCTGCTCCCCGGCCCAACGCTCATATCGGACCCTGTCCCGTATGCAGCTTTCACAGGAACCGTCGTAAAACACCACCAGCCGGTGGCGCGGTTTCTTTTCTTCCATCGGCGGCCCTCCCTGGCCGGCATGGTCCTGATTCAGTCAGGCCCTGTTGTTGAGCATAGCCCACTCAGCCTGAATACCGTTGCTTGAGGTGGCGCTCAAAGGGGGCCGCGCTCAGGGCCTGACCACTGGCCTGGGTCATCAGAGCCTCTGTGGATAGCAGGCTGGCATGACGCCATACCTTTTGCTCCAGCCAGCCAAACACCGCCGGCAGATCCTCGCCGATCAGCCGCTCAAAAGTACCCAGTTGCTGCTGCATGGCCTCGGCCAGCTGGGCGGCGTAAATGGCGCCCAGGGTGTAGCTGGGGAAATAGCCAAAGCTGCCGTCGGTCCAGTGAATGTCCTGCAGGCAGCCGTTGGTGTAGTTGCCCTTGGTGCTGAGTCCAAGGTAGTGCTGCATTAGCTGATCCCAGCGCTCGGGCAGATCCCGGGCTTCCAGCCTGCCTTCGATCAGATCCCGCTCGATGTCGTAGCGCAGCATGACATGGGCGGGGTAGGTGACCTCGTCGGCGTCCACACGAATAAAACCCGGTTTTACCCGAGTATAGAGCCGGGCCAGGTTGTCGGCGGCAAAGGCCGGCTGCTCGCCGAAGTGCTGTGCCAGCAAGGGGGCCAGGCGAGCAAGAAAGGCCGGGTGGCGGCCCAGCTGCATTTCAAAGAACAGGCTCTGGGATTCATGCACACCCATGGATCTGGCCTGGCCCACCGGCAGCCGGCGCCACTGGGCGGGCAGGCCCTGCTCGTAACGGGCGTGGCCGGTTTCGTGAACGATACCCATCAGCGCCTGGGCCACATCGGCTTCGTCGTAACGGGTGGTCAGGCGCACATCCTCGCTGACACCCCCGCAAAAGGGGTGGGCACTGACGTCCAGCCGACCGTGGTGGAAGTCAAAGCCGAGCCAGCCCATGACCTCCAGCCCCAGGGCCTTTTGTTTGTCGGTGGCAAAGGGACCCTGCAGTGGCAGCACGGTCTCGAAGCGCTGCTTTTCCTGCACCTCGGCAATGAGCCCCGGTAGCCAGCCGCCCAGCTCACCAAAAAGCCCGTCCAGGGTCTGGCTGCGCATGCCCGGTTCGTACTGCTCCAGCAGGCTGTCGTAACGGGACAGCCCCAGGGCGTCGGCCCGGGCACTGGCGGCTTCCCGAGACAGCGACACCACCTCTTCAAACAGCGGCAGAAAGCCGGCCCAGTCGTTGGCCGGACGCAGGCTGCGCCAGGCGTGCTCGCAGCGGGAGCCGGCAAGGGAGCGGGCGCGTACCAGATCGGCGGGCAGCAGGGTGGCGTCGCGCCAGGCCCGGCGCATCTCGGCCAGGCTTTGTTGTTGTTCGGCATTCAACGCGTCGTGTTCGGCGGCGGTAAACCAGTCGCCCAGACGCGGATCCTGCAGTTGCTGGTGACACAACACCGCCAGGGTGCCAAGGGCCTCGGCCCTGGCCTCGTTGCCGCCGGCGGGCATCATGGTGGCCTGATCCCAGCCACAGATGGCGCCCAGGTGCTGCAGGTGATGCAGCTGTTCAAAGTGTTGCTCCAGTGCGGAATATGACATGGGAAATTCCTTGAAAAAGAGATCAGCCCTGACGGCTTTGCAGCCGCTCGCGGGTATGTTGTTTGGCCTGCTCGCCCTTGCGCAGCAGCACATAAAGGCAGCCACTGCCGCCGTGCTGGCGCTGGGCACTGTGGCAGGCCAGCACTTCCGGCAGTTGCGGCAGCCAGCCGGACACATAGCTCTTGAGCAGGGCCGGCGGCTGGCTGCGTTCGCCCTTGCCATGCACCACCTGCACGGCGCGAATGTCCCGGCGCAGGCAGCCCTGAATAAAGTTCAGCAGGGCATCCCGGGCCCGCTCCACGCTGTGATGATGCAGATCAAGCCGGGCTTCACAGGGGTATTTGCCCAGGCGCAGCTTTTTGAATACACCGTCCTGTACGCCGGGCTTCTTGTAGCTGACGATGTCATCGGGGCGCAGCAGTACCACCTGGTCGAGGGAAAGACCGGCTTCGGCCGCCTCGGCTTCGGTTTCGACGGCCCGGCGACGCTCGGCCAGGCTGGCAGAGTCCCGCCCGTTGCGGTGACCGGCGGGCAGGGTGTCCTGCTTGATGGGGGTAAGCCCGTCCAGCTCACCCAGAAAGGACGACCAGTCGGAATGGCTCATGGCACGGCTCCTTTGATTCGGGATTAGCCGCAGTATAAGCCAATGAATTGAAAGGGGGAACGACGGAGCCCGGGGGAGGAGGAGGTTGGGCTCCGTCGTTGGTTAACGCCTTTTTAGCGGCCGGCCTGGTCGGGATCGGACTTCATCACCTTGTAAATGAAGTAGCCGGCGTAAAAGCTGATCAGCAGGGCGGTGGCGATAACGACGATCATGGACATCAAGCCCACATCGCTGCCAAACATTAAATCGAGCCAGAATGCCATGGAGTGTCTCCTTTCGCGTTGCCTTTGTGTGCATCCTAGCGAGACCTCATGCGGGCATGCTGATCCTGATCAATAAAGTGGTTACTCCTCGACCCTGGTCAGGGTATAGCCGGCCTGGCGAAGCATTGAAATGAGACCTCGCTCACCATAAAGATGCAGGGCACCCACCACCATCAGCGCCCGTGATGGCGCCAGTTGCTCCAGGCGCTCCAGCCACAAGTGATTGCGCCGGATCAGCAGTTCGTCTTCGATAAAGGCGGTTAACGCCGGGCTTTGTTGTTCCTGCAGCAAGGCCAGCAGGGCCTGTTCGTCGCCGCTCAGCCAGGTTTTCAGCAGCCGGTCGAGGTGGCCTTGCATCTGTTCCAGCTCGTTCAGGCTGTGTGCAACAAAGTCCTGCTCAAGGCCTCGCTCCTGCAGTGACGCCAACAGGCCCATCGCCAACGCCGGCGACTCCAGCCCGGCCACCGGCAGGCCCTGCTGGCGGGCCCGTAGTCGCAGCCGCATATCGACCCCCTGACGACTGTGAAAGCCGAGTTCGGCGGCCCGCAACTGACTCAGTTGCAGCGCCGCAAACCAGGGAGGTAGCCGGCGCAGATGCGGCTGGCCATGTTGGGTTACGGCCTGTTCCAGACGGCTTGTCAGGTCCTGCCCCAGCCGGGCCGGCCAGTCGCTGCCGGGTTGCAGCAGGTAGGCAATATCTGCGGTGTCGACCTTGAGCGGATCCACCTCCAACAGTAACAGCTCGCTATCTTCAAGGGCTTGCAGCAGTGACGGTGGCAAGGTGGCGAGGCGTTCATCGGCAATGTGTATCGAGCCAAACAACCAGAGCTGCTGCTCCCCCCGAGTGGCCTGCCACAGGGCGGGGGCGGCAAGGAGCTGGCCGCACCACAGCCATAGCAGCAGCGGTATAAAGAATTTCATGATGCCCTCGCTCAGGTTTGTGCCGATGTGAGTATGGGGCTTGGCGCGAGGCCTGGCATCAGCCACCCGCCTTCAGCATCATGCGATCCAGGGCGCGGTCGCTCAGCAACCGGCGCAGCCAGCCCAGCATTTTGGTGGGGCGGGTGACCGGATAGCGAATGTTCGGGTTGGCGCTGGTCAGGGCGTGCAACAACGGCGGCAGGCAGGCTTCCGGCCCCAGGCTGTAGCGTGAGCTTGGGCCGGGTTTTTCCAAGCGGGCCAGGGTTTGTTCATAGCCTTGGCGATGGCGGCTGTGGGCCATGTCGATATGTCGCAAAAAGGCGGTTTTGGCGTTGGCACGAAAACGGGTTTCGATGGGACCGGGCTCCAGCAGGCTGACATGTACCCCGGTGCCCGCCAGCTCCAGGCGCAGGGTGTCGGTATAGCCTTCCAGGGCAAACTTGGTGGCGTTGTAGGCGCCGCGATATTGCATGGCCACCAGCCCCAGCACCGAACTGTTCTGAATAATGCGGCCTTCACCGGCGTTGAGCATCAAGGGCAGCACCAGCCGGGTCAGGTGGTGGGTGCCAAACAGGTTGGTATTGAACTGCTCGCGCAGTGCGGCGGTAGGCAGGTCTTCCAGGGCGCCGGGCTGGCCGTAGGCACCGTTATTGAACAGGCCGTAAAGTTCGCCGTCGGTCAGTGCCAGGGCTTGTTCAAGGCCCCGTTCGATGCTGGCGTCATCGGTCAGGTCCAGCCGCACCGCTGGCAGGCCATCCTGTTTCAATTGTGCCACGTCCTGTTCATGGCGTGCCGAGGCGATAACATGAAATCCCTGCTGCTGCAGGTAGTGGGCGGCGCACTGGCCAATGCCGGAAGAACAACCGGTGATAAGAACGGATCTGGACATGTATGGCTCCCGTGATAAAGGAGTAGCCAATGTAGCAGAAAAGGGGTGAACACATCGAAGTGATGGCGTCCCCGGCAGGAATCGAACCTGCATCTAACCCTTAGGAGGGGCTTGTTTTATCCATTAAACTACGGGGACAGGGCCGGCACAATATTGCAAATTTCCCCCGTGGGCGCAACGCCGGTACGTGCGTTTGCCGATTAAGTAGCCGCTTTTACAGCTGTATCAGCCGGTCGCCGGGAGCAACCTGAGTGCGGCCGGCTTCGGCATTGGCCGGCTTCAGCAGGCTGTAGTCGCCGTGGCTTTGCTGTACCACAAAGGTGGCCTGGGAGTGGGTTTCGCCGTAATAGCCGGGCGTTAGCTGGCGGCGGTGGCTGAGGGTGAAGCGATCGCCCACCTGAATGCCTTCCCGTCGGCCCAGATCCATCAATACGCCTTCCTCCGACTGCTGCACTATGTTGCCCACCGCCTTGAGGCAGGCCTGGGCCTGGGTCAGATCCCGGCCAATGGTGTCCAGCAACTGCGTCACCGCCTGGCCGTAGCCCGAATTCCAAAAAACCTGTTCATGTACATTGACCTTGTCGTGCTTGCCATAGTCCCAACTGGAGCGGGTCTGATACTGGCGCTGCAACAGGGTATCGCCGGTGAGGGCATCCTCCAGGGTGACGCGCAGGCGGAAGTCCCGGGGAATGTCGGAAAAGGTCCATTTGGTCCAGTGGCCGTCTTCTATGCCGATATCTTCAATGACGCCACTGAGCAGCAGCCGGGCCTGCTGCCGGCTGGCCAGCACATCGCCGCCCTGGCGCAGGCCGGCATTGCGGGGCAGGGCGGTGTCGGTGCTCAGCCCTTGCGCCGGGGTTGACGTAATATTGACGTTTGGCGACAACCTGGCCGCCAGCCGTTCGGCAACGGCCGCACCCAATTCATAGATTTGGCCGGTGCTGGCCTGCTCCGGCCGCAGCAGGGTAAGGGGAGTAATGCTCATGCCCGGACGGTAGCGGCTGGCGCACTGCGCCTGCTGGCGGCGTTCGCCGGGCCAGATGTCGGCGCGTACCGTCAGCCACAGCCGGCCCTGACGGCGCTGCTCGTCGAGGATCACGTAATCCATCAGTTCGCCCTGGGCGGAAATGTCCAGTTGCTGACCGGTAAAAGCACCGTTGGTGGCCGACTGTACCGTGCTCAGGGACGCCCCCGATTGCAGCAGGGCGTCGCTCAGGGCTTGCTCCAGGGCCTGCTGGCGGGCGGTATCGACGCCCAGGCTGAGCGGTGCCGAGCCTTCGGCCTGGTACCAGTCGGCCCGAACGAGTAGTGGAAATAGCAATAGCAGTGAAGCGAGGGATTTTATCGGCACGGCGTTCTTCCTGTAACATGATGAGCCGAATGGCTTCGGTGCAAAGATGGCAGGAATTATGCAAAATTCTTGCCGGGTACCGGCATATCGTCGGCGCGAAAGAGTAAAGTTGGTGCGCCGGCGGCCGATAGGATAATCATTCTGTTTTTGTTCGGGAGTCTGTTGATGACAAGAGCCCTTATTGTTCTGGCCGCCGCCCTGGGGCTGTCCGCCTGTGCCGGAAGCCCTCGGTTCGACGGCCAGAACCATTATCTTCCCCACGATCACGCGGCTCATTATGTCAGTCATCAGCCGCTGGGCGAACCGCCGGCCCCCGTCCGTTCTCCCCGTCACAGCCAGGATGGCGTGCCCATGCGCATGAGCGCCGGCACCCGCAGCGCCTATCTGCCCGAGGCGGGACCGTCGCTGGTGGGCGGTCAGACTCAGCTGCAACAGCACATGTCGGCCCTGGCCTACCGGCTGGTGTCGTCGGCGCATCATATGAACCGGCAGGCCGGCATTGCCGTCAGTGGCTTTGTCAGTCAGGAAGACTACACCAGCCAGGACGAGTTCGGCCGCCTGCTGTCGGAAACCATGATGTTTCAGCTGAATCAGTACGGCCTCAAGGTCATGGACTTCAAGGCGCTGCCCTTTATTCGCATTACCCCCGAAGGGGACGTGAGCACCAGCCGGGATCACCGCCAGCTGAGCGGGCGCATCAATGCCCAGTATCTGCTGCACGGCACCATCAGCGAAACCCAGGGTGGACGGCTGGTCAATGCCCGCTTGATTTCCATGGCGGATCACGGCCTGGTGGCCAGTGCCCAGCAGTTTATTCCCGACTACCTGGTGGCGGCCATGCTGGATACCCGTGGTCCGCAGCCGGTGATTCCCGATTACATAAGGAAGCGTTATGAGAAATAAGCTGCTTGCCCTGCTGGCATCACTGTGGCTGACCGGTTGTGCCGGCCAGGGCTCGGCGGACGCTCCCGCTCGAAACCATCTCTATGCGGTGGGGTATGCGCCCATCAGTTTGCAACGTCCCGCCGATTACCAGCAGAAGCTGCTGCACGCCATGCGCGCCTCGCGCATGGACGCTTACCGGGAGCTGAGTGAGCAACTGGGCGGTGTCATGATTTCAAGCTCCAGCCAGCTCGACAGCCACATATTGCAGGATGGCACCGTCAACAGCGCCAGCCGGGGGGTGGTGCGGGGCGCACGGGTAGTGAACAGCTACCCCGACGGTGACATGTACGTCACCGAGCTGGAGCTGGATCTGGCGCTTTATCGAAAACTGCGGCGGGACGGACAGTAACATCTCATCGGTTTGCCGGACGGCAGACAGCCCCGGCGTTGTTGCGTATCGCGAGGGGAAGGAGTGACCCGTGATCGGCATATAGGCAACGGTCGGCCTGACCATTACACCTTGAAGCCGGTGCCCTTGTTAATGCCCTTGGTGTGGCCTTTCTGATCGTAGGTCATGCTCTGGCGTTCGTGCAGCCGGCTCAGAATGTTGGCCAGCTGGCGGGTGCCGGCGAGGGATTGCTCCAACACCTGCTCCGCCACCTGGTTACGCTCCCGGCAACGGGCCATAAGGGTGCGCAGGGCATCGACCTGAGGCTGATGGGTAGTGGTGAGCTCGCTTACGTCCGGGTGAGCGCACAGGCTGGCGTCGGTAGACTGAATGTCGAGCAGCAGCTGTTGCTTTTGCTCGGTCAGGGGGGGGAGCTCCAGCGCCTTGCGCTGAACGATCAGCGCAAGCTCCTGCTCGGTGATATCGAGCAGGCGTTCAAGCTGTGCCTGTTGTTGTTGCAGCAGCGTATCAAGACTCATTAATACAGTGACTCTATGTCTTGTTCGAGATTGATGATGTTACCGGCCAGGCGCTCGGCGTCGACCTGGTAACTGCCTTCATTGATCGCTTTTTTCAGCGCTTCGAGTCGGGCGCTGTTGTCGGTGCCGTCAGAGGCCGCCAGGCTTTGTTGCATGCGGCTGAGCTGTTTGGCTTCCGGCGTCAGGGTAACTTCGTCCCGGCCCGGAACGGCCTGGGGACGGTTGTCGGCCTGGACCGTATCGTTCTTGGCCGCATAGGGGTTGTTGCCAACTGAAGGTCCGGGGCGATATCCGGGGGGAAGTTTGTCGATGGCCATAATATTCAATCCTGATAAGCTGCTGTCAGCCATGTTATCGGCCGCCCTTTGGCCAACTTTAGCAGAATTTACAGTCCGACCGTCACTACCCCGGCTTCACTGATGCGGGCCTGAATTTCCCGACCGGAACGGGTGTTGCGAATGCGAATTCGCTCGTTAAAGGTGCCGTCCTCCTCGGCGGTGCCGTCGGTGCGAATCGACAGCCCGCCGCTTTGGGCCACTATGGTTACCCGGTCGCCCTTGCACACTACGCACAGCTGGCTGGCGAGAATGGGCCGTCCGGGGCGCAGATCCCGTTTGCTGCGGGTGCCAATCAGCGCCTGTATGTCGTCAAAGACATCCCCCCTGAGCAGCACTTCATCCTGGTAGCTCAGTTGCAGTTGTTCGGGTTGCAGCAGGGTATTGCGGGCGATAGGGTCGGCGGCGGTGACCACCGGTTTGAGAATGCGTACCCGCACCGGTACAAACAGGCTCCAGCCCGGTTGCTCATGGCACTGCAGGTAGACGTGGGTATTGCGCCTGACTTCGCCGCTGCCGCGAATGTCGGCGGTCAGCATGCCCGGGCATTCGGTCAGCTGCAGCCGAGTATCGATGCCGGCAGCTTCGACTTCCACCCTGTCATGGGGTCCGGCCACCACGAAGTCACGTACATAGTCTTCGGCATATTGACGGGCCATGTCGTGTACGTTGCTTTGAGCATCGGCACTGCCGGAAAACATCCCGCATGACAGGGTTAGCCAGAGTCCGATGGAACATGCGTACCGCCGCTGTGAAAAAAAAACCTTAAGCATCTTACCCTCTTCGCCGATTAATACTGGCATAGCGCTTGCCGGGTGCCGGTGTTAAGCTTATTGATTGCAGGTTAGTTCTGCATAATTCATGCCATAAAAATAATCTGGAGGCAGGGGAATGGCGGGAATACTTGACTCGGTAAACCAAAGAACGCAACTGGTGGGTCAGAACCGGCTGGAATTGTTGCTGTTCAGGCTCAACGGTCGTCAAAGATTTGGCATCAACGTCTTCAAGGTCAAGGAAGTACTGCAGTGTCCCAGGCTGAGCAACCTGCCACAACGCCATCCCATGATTCGGGGTGTGGCCAATATTCGCGGCCAGACCATCTCCATCATCGATCTGAGCAAGGCTACCGGCGGCCGTCCTATCGAGCAGACCGAGCACTCTTTCGTGATTATCTCCGAATATAACCGTTCAGTGCAGGGCTTTCTGGTCAACTCGGTCGAGCGCATTATCAACGTCAACTGGGAGTCCATATTGCCCCCTCCCAAGGGCGCTGGGCGATTCAATTACATGACGGCGGTGACCGAAATTGACGGCGAGCTGGTGGAAATTCTCGACGTGGAAAAAATCCTGGACGAGATCTCTCCGGCCAGCACCCAGGTCAACGCTTCCATCGTGGAGCAGGTGTCCCATCAAAAGGTCAGCCGGCATCGGCCGGTGCTGATTGCCGATGACTCTTCGGTGGCCCGGCGCCAGGTGCAAAAAGCCCTGGAAGCCCTGGGGCTGGAGTGCATCGTCACCGAAAACGGACGTCAGGCCCTGAACAAGCTGCAGGAAATGGCGGCCCAGGGGTCCATTCATGAGCAGCTGTCGCTGGTGATCTCCGATGTGGAAATGCCGGAAATGGACGGTTACACTCTGACCGCCGAAATTCGCAACCACCCGGCACTCAAAGATCTGCACGTGATCCTGCACACGTCGCTAAGCGGCGTGTTCAACAAGGCCCTGGTCGAAAAGGTCGGCGCCAGCGACTTCATCGCCAAGTTCCATCCCGACGAGCTGGCAACGGCCGTTAACAACGCGCTCTGAACAAGGTGTAAAATCCACGGATGAAAAATTTCACCGATGAGCAATATTCGGCCTTTTGCCGCTTTCTTGAGTCCCATACCGGCATTGTGCTGGGCAGCAGCAAGCAGTATCTGGTCAAGAGCCGGCTGTCTCCGCTGCTGACCCGTTTTGGCATGGAAAGCATGGGGTTTCTATTGGAACGGGCCATGCAGCCCCGGGAGCGGGAGTTGAAGACCGCGGTCATCGATGCCATGACCACCAATGAAACCCTGTGGTTTCGTGATACCTACCCCTTTGTACAGCTTGGCGAGCGGCTGTTTCCAGAGCTGGCCAAGCCCGGCAAGTCGCTGCGGATCTGGTCGGCGGCCTGCTCCTCGGGCCAGGAGCCTTACTCCATTGCCATGACCGCACTGGAATATGCGGCCCGGCGGCCGGGCTCCTTGCCGGGGCTGCAAATTCTTGCCACCGACATTTCCGCTACCATGCTCGAGCAATGCAAAACCGGCATTTACGACAGCTTGTCGCTGGCCCGGGGACTATCGCCGGAGCGGCGCACGCGTTTTTTTACGCCCCAGAGTGACGGCCGTATGCAATTGCAGGGCAGCGTCAGAAACATGGTCAGCTTTCGCCCTTACAACCTGCTCGACAGTTATGCATCCCTGGGCAAGTTCGATGTGATTTTCTGCCGTAACGTACTGATTTATTTCTCTCCCGAGAACAAATCAAAAATCCTTAACCAGTTTGCCGGCGCCCTCAACCCCGGGGGCTATCTGCTCCTCGGGGCGTCCGAATCGCTCACTGGCCTGTCTGACCGGTTTGAGATGATTCGCTGTAGTCCGGGTATTATTTACCGGCTTAAATAACCGCATTTGGGCCGGGCTCGCCGCTCCGGCCTCTTTTCGCACTTTTCCTTATTAAACTGGCACACCTTTTGCTTTGTTATGACCCATTAGCCGGGTTGCGCTGACCGGGTCACGATGACAGCAGGAGGTGGCGGTGACGATATCTTTCGACAAGGCTTTCGGCATTCATCAGCATGCACTGGTGACGCGCTCGGAGCGCGCCGAGTTGCTGGCCGGTAACCTGGCCAATGCCGACACGCCGGGCTACAAGGCAAAAGACATGGACTTTCAGGCTGCGCTCAGCCAGGCCCAGGGGCAGCAGAACTTTTCCCTCAGTCGCACCAACGGCCGGCACTTTGCCGTTGAGCTGGCGCCACCCGGCACGGTGCAGTATCGAGTGCCCACCCAGCCCGATACCGGGGATGGTAACACCGTCGACGTGCAGACCGAACGTACCAGCTACATGGAAAACGCCTTGCAGTACCAGGCCTCGCTGGAGTTTCTCAACAGCAAGATCTCCGGCCTGATGAAAGCGATTAAAGGAGACTCGATATGAGCCTTTTTAAAGTATTTGATATTTCCGGCAGCGCCATGAGTGCCCAGTCGGTTCGTCTCAATACCACCGCCAGTAATTTGGCCAATGCCGACAGTGTCAGTTCCAGCATTAACGAGACCTACCGGGCCCGCAAGCCGGTGTTTGCCGCCGACCTTGACCGGGCGCTGTCGGATCGTCAGGAAAGCGTCGGTGTCAAAGTTATGGGCATTGTGGAAACCGACAAGCCGCTGCAAAAGGAATTCAGTCCGGATCACCCCCTGGCCGACGCCGAGGGCTTTATCTACAAGCCCAACGTCAATGTGGTGGAAGAGATGACCGACATGCTGAGTGCCTCGCGCAATTATCAGACTAATGTGCAGGTAGCCGACGCCGCCAAACAAATGCTGCAGCAGACCCTGCGGTTGGGCAAGGGGTGATAACGCATGCAGGTCAATAACGATTACCTCAACGGCCTGAAGTGGCCGGGGGAGCAAAGTCCGGCGGAAAAGGCTGCCGACAACAGCCGGGCCAAGCTGGAGCAGGAAGACTTTTTTGCCCTGCTCACTCAACAGCTCGCCTATCAGGATCCGTTCAAGCCTGCGGACAACTCCCAGATGATTGCCCAGATGACCTCCTTTTCTACCGCCGACGGCATCAACAACATGACCCAACAGCTGTCGGGGCTGAGTGAGGTGATGACCTCCAGTCAGGCGCTGCAGGCGTCCAGCCTGGTGGGGCAGAAGGTACTGGTGCCAAGCGCCATGGCCTACTGGGACAACAGCGAGCCGGTGGATGGCGTGGTAGTGGCCGGTGAAGGCGCCACCAATGTGCTGATTCGTATCGAAAACGAAAAGGGCGAGCTGGTGCGTACCATTCCCCTGGACGGCAAGCAGCGCGGTAATGTCAATTTCACCTGGGACGGATTAAACGAGGCGGGGGAGCCGGCGCCCACCGGCAAGTACAACATCAAGGTCAGTGGCTTGGTCGACAACCAGCGGGAAGAGCTGAGCGCCCTGGCATTTGCCCGGGTCGACAGTGTCACTCTTGGGAGTGCCGACAGCCCGACCCTGGTCAATCTGGCGGGGCTGGGCGGCCTGCCGCTCAATCAAATTCTGGAAATAGCCAGCCGCAAGGCGGCGTAAGGAGAACTTATGTCTTTTAATATTGCTCTCAGCGGCGTGAATGCGGCCCAGAAAGATCTGGACGTAACCGCCAACAACATCGCCAACGTCAACACCATCGGTTTCAAGGAGTCCCGAGCCGAGTTTGCCGATGTCTACGCCAACTCCATTTTCGCCAACGCCAAAACCCAGTCGGGCAGTGGTGTGCAGACCGCCGCCGTGGCCCAGCAGTTCCATCAGGGCGCATTGCAGTTCACCAATAACTCCCTGGACATGGCCATCAATGGCAGCGGCTTTTTCGTGATGTCCGACGAAGTGGGCTCGCTGGATCGCACTTTTACCCGCGCCGGTGCCTTTCGCCTGAATGACGAGGGCTATGTAGTCAACTCTCAGGGACATTACCTGCAGACCTATCAGGCCAACCAGGACGGCACCCCGGCGGGACTGGGCCTGAACACTACCCAGCCCCTGCGTATACCCGACAAGGCGGGCGAGCCGGTGGCGACCACCGAGGTCAGAACCGGTGTTAACCTGCCGGCCAAGGCGACGGCGCTGGATCCGGCCAACTTCAGCCCCACCGATTCGTCGACCTATACCTCATCCACCTCCATGACCGTTTATGACTCACTGGGTGATACTCATACGGTGACCCAGTATTTCGTTAAGGACAACACCGTGGTGGCGCCGGCCAATGAGTGGAAAATGTTTGTTTATGTGGATGGCAATGATGCGCTCGCCAGCAATGGTGCTGTGCCGGCAAACAGCATGACGCTGGAGTTTGATACCAGTGGTAACCTGCTGCCGGCTTCGGCGACCTCAATTCAGACCGATCAGCTGGGCTTTACTAACGGCTCTGATGCTACTCAGCAAATCACCATCAATATCACCGACGCCAGCATGAATGCCGGTGCCTTTGAAGTGACTTCCAACACTCAGGACGGCAATACCGTGGGCCGGTTGACCAAGGTGGATGTGGGAGCCGATGGCCTGGTGCAGGCCACCTACAGCAACGGCAGCACCGAAAACCTCGGCATAGTGGCCATGGCCCGTTTTCCCAACGAGCAGGGCCTGACCCAGATTGGCGACACTCAATGGCGGCAATCGCTGCTGTCGGGCGAGGCGGTCAGCGGCCAGCCCAACACCGGTATTTTTGGCAAGGTAAGCGTGGCCGCACTGGAACAGTCCAATACCAACCTGACCAGTGAGCTGGTGGATCTCATCACCGCCCAGCGTAACTTCCAGGCCAACTCCCGGGCGCTGGAAGTGAACAGCACCCTGCAGCAGACCATACTGCAAATCCGTTAATACAAACCGGCTGCTGAAAGGAAAACCCGGCTTAAGTGCCGGGTTTTTTATATTGTCCTGATTGATGTCCATTCATTCCATGACCCATCGCTCGCTACCGCGGTAGACGCCGAAGATTTCAACTGGCACTGATTTTGCATTAGTTCCATCATTACCCACTCGGCCAATCCGGGAGCTGAAATGGATCATCTGCTTTATATCGCCATGTCGGGCGCCAAGGAAAACATGCACAGCGTGGCCCTGCGCGCCAATAACCTGGCCAACGCCAATACCACCGGTTTTCGTGCCGATCTGGAGCAGGCTCGAGCCATGCAGGCCTTTGGTGAAGGCCTGCCCAGCCGGGTGTTTGCCATGACCGAGCGGCCGGGGCAAAATTTTGCCGCCGGCCCCATTCAGACCACAGGACGGGAACTTGACGTGGCCGTGGCCGGTGACGGCTGGCTGGCGGTGGAAGCGGCGGACGGAACCGAGGCTTATACCCGCTTCGGCAACCTGCAGGTGTCGGTGGAAGGCCTGCTGCAGACCAGTACCGGCCTTAATGTGCTGGACGATGGCGGCAATCCCATCGTGCTGCCGCTGCCGCTGGAGAAAATGGAGATTAACAAGGACGGTACCATCTTTGCACGGTTGGAAGGTGAGCCTGCCGATGGTGGTGCCGAGTTGCAGCGCATCAAGACGGTGTTGCCGGACCATGACCAGATTGAAAAGGGCAATGACGGCCTGTTTCGCCGCAAGGACGGTGAAGCCGAGCCGGCCTCGGCCCAGGTGCAGCTGATTGCCGGTGCGCTGGAAGGCAGTAACGTCAATCCCATCGCCGAAATGACCCATCTTATCGATCTGCAACGGCGCTTTGAGACCCAGCTGAAAATGATGAGTCACGCCGAGGAAAACGACAAGGCCCATGCCCAGCTGCTGCGCATCGGTTAAAGGAGAGCAACATGAACCCCGCATTGTGGATTAGCAAGACCGGGCTCGACGCCCAGCAGACCAATATTTCGGTGACCTCCAACAACCTGGCCAACGCCAGCACCGTTGGGTTTAAAAAGGGCCGGGCCATCTTTGAAGACCTGCTCTATCAGAATATTCACCAGCCCGGTGGCCGGGCCACCGCCGACAGCAACCTGCCTTCCGGGCTGATGCTAGGCGCCGGCAGCAAGGTGGTCGCCACCCAGAAAAGCTTTACTCAAGGGAGCGTGCAGACCACAGACAACGCCCTGGATGTGATGATCGACGGCCGCGGCTTTTTTGAAGTACTGCTTCCCGATGGTACCACCGGCTATACCCGCAACGGCCAGTTTGCCCTCAACGAAGAAGGCATTATCGTGACGCCCGGCAATGGCTACCCGGTATTGCCGGAAATGCAGATCCCGGAAAATGCCCAGAGCATCAGCGTGGGCACCAATGGCGAGGTATCGGTACAGCTGGCCGGTCAGGCCGACTCCCAGGTGATTGGCCAGCTCATCGTGACCGACTTTGCCAACCCCGCCGGCCTGCAGCCCAAGGGGGAAAACCTCTTCCTGGCCACCCAGTCGAGCGGTGCGCCGTTGCAGGGCATTGCCGGCGCCGATGGCTTTGGTACCCTCAAGCAGGGCATGCTGGAAACGTCCAACGTCAACGTGACCGAGGAGCTGGTCAACCTGATTCAGGCCCAGCGGGTCTATGAAATGAACTCCAAGGTGATTTCCGCCGTGGACGACATGCTGGCCTACGTCAACCAGCAGCTGTAACCGGAGGCCGGCCATGAGATGTGTCCTGATCCTGAGCGCGGCCGCCCTGCTGGCGGCCTGTACCTCCACGCCCTATACCCCCAAGCCCGACGATCCGGCCTATGCCCCCGTGATGCCGGGGCCGGGGCAGGAGCAGCTCGAACCCAATGGCGCCATTTTTCAGGACAACTATGCCAACAGCCTCTATTCCGACATCAAGGCTCACCGAGTAGGGGACATCATTACCGTGGAGCTGGCCGAGTCAACCCAAGCCCAGAAACGAGCGACCACCCAGCAGGCCAAGGACGGCAGCCTCAATATCAATCCGCTCAACATCGGAGGCCAGCCCATCAATGTGGCGGGGTACCCGGTGACCGCCAGCATGTCGAGCAATAACGAGTTTGACGGCCAGGCGAACACCAACCAGAGCAACAGCCTGCAGGGCAGCATCACGGTGAGCGTGGCGCGAGTGTTGCCCAACGGCAACCTCATGGTGCAGGGGGAGAAGTGGCTGATGCTGAACACCGGCGAGGAATATGTGCGCATCAGCGGCATGATTCGTCCCGAGGACATCAGCGCTGACAACCGGGTAGAGTCCACCCGGGTGGCCAATGCCCGCATCTACTATGGCGGTACCGGTGACTTTGCCAATACCCAGTCCCGCGGCTGGCTGGCCAAATTCTTTAACAGTCCCTGGTTCCCTTTCTAGGAGAAACGGCATGAAACGATTCAGTGGCCTTTTGCTTGTTTGCCTGCTGGCGCTGCCGGCGCAGGCGGCCCGCATCAAGGACATCAGCTCGGTGGCGGGCGTGCGTGCCAACCAGCTGGTGGGTTATGGCCTGGTAGTGGGCCTGCCCGGCACCGGCGAGCGCAATAACGCCTTTGCCCAGCAGACCTTTCGCACCATGCTGACTAATTTCGGCATTACCGTGCCTGATAACCTGCGGCCCAAGATGAACGACGTGGCGCCGGTGGCGGTGCATGCCGAATTGCCGCCGTTCTCCAAGCCGGGCCAGACCATAGACGTGACGGTATCGGCCATTGGCGAGGCCAAGAGCCTGCGTGGCGGCACCCTGTTGCAGACCTTTCTGAAGGGGGTGGACGGTCGGGTCTACGCCCTGGCCCAGGGCAGCCTGGTGGTTGGCGGTTTGGGGGCGGAAGGCGCCGATGGTTCTTCCATCATGATCAATACGCCCACCGTGGGCCGCATTCCCGCGGGCGCCATGGTAGAGCGGGAAGTGCCCAGCTCCTTTGCCCGGGGCGATACCATTACTTTTAATCTGCACAGGCCCGACTTTACCACCGCCAAACGCATGGCGGAGGTGATCAATGATCTGGTCGGTCCCACCAGCGCCCAGGCGCTGGATGCCACCTCGGTGAGCGTGTATGCCCCTCGTGACACCGGCCAGCGCGTCAGTTTTTTGTCAACCCTGGAAAACCTGAGTGTGGATGTGGCCGACGAAGCGGCGAAGATCATCGTCAACTCCCGCACCGGAACCGTGGTGATTGGCCAGCAGGTTCAGCTTAAACCGGCGGCCATTACCCATGGCGGCCTCATTATCACCATTAACGAAAACCCTCAGGTGTCTCAGCCCAATGCCCTGGCCGGTGGCGATACTGTGGTGGTGCCCAACAGTGGCATCAATGTGGAGCAGCAAGACGGCCGCATGTTCAAGCTCGATACCGGCACCACCCTGGATGATCTGGTGCGGGCGGTGAATCAGGTGGGCGTGGCCCCGGGTGACCTGGTGGCAATACTGGAAGCTCTGCGCCAGGCGGGCGCGATTCAGGGCGAACTGGTGATTATTTAACGCCTTTAAACAGGGTGAGCGGAGGCAGCGCATGAAACATCTCGACTCGGTTCAGAACAGCCTGCTGGCCAATGACATTCAGGGCCTGGATAGGCTGCGGCAGCAGGGCTTTGAGCAGGACAGGGGCAAGGCGCTGGACGAAGCCGCGCGCCAGTTTGAAAGTCTGTTCACCCAGCAGTTGTTCAAGTCGATGCGTGAGGCCAACCAAGTGTTTGAGGCCGACAGCCCCATGAACAGCCGCTACACCCAATTTTACCAGGACATGCACGATCAGCAGATGAGCAGCGAACTCAGTCGCCAGGGCAGCCTGGGGTTGGCGGATCTTATTGTGCGCCAGCTGGGTGGCCAGGAGGACGAGGCCGCCACCGAGGTCCGCCATTTCAGCCTGGAGAATGTGCGGCGCATTCAGGGTAAGGTGGTACGTCCGCCCGACGCCGGCAGTGACGGGGAGGCTGCTGATGCAGTCAGACCGCCCCTGAAGGCGGCGCAGAACACACTCGAACATGCCGTGACCCTGGCTGCGGGTCAGAAGTTTGAATCGCCGAAGGATTTTGTACGCCGGCTGCTGCCGGCGGCCACCGCGGCGGCTGAACGGCTGGGGCTGGACCCAAAAGCCATGGTGGCCCAGGCGGCCCTGGAGACCGGCTGGGGCAAAAAAATCATCGGTAAAAAAAATGGTGAGTCCAGCCATAATCTTTTTGGCATCAAGGCCGATAACAGCTGGAAAGCGCAAAAAACCTGGGTCAATACCCTGGAATACGAACAGGGTATCGCCGTGCAAGTAAGGGCACCGTTCAGATCCTATGCGTCCTTTGACGACAGTTTTAACGACTATGTCCGGTTTCTGAACGACAATCCTCGCTATGGCCAGGCGCTGCAGCAAACCGGCTCGCCCCGGCAGTATTTTCAGGCCCTGCAGCAGGCGGGTTACGCTACCGATCCGAATTATGCCAGCAAGCTCTCGGCGGTGCTCGACACCGTCGATCGGCTGGCTTCACAAGCATAAGGACACACCATGGCTGTTGATATGTATCAAACCGGGGTAAGCGGGCTGCTGGCGGCCCAGGCCCAGCTGGCCACCACCGGCCACAACATTGCCAACGTGAACACCGAAGGCTACAGTCGTCAGCGGGCCGAGCAAGCCACTACCATGCACATGTTTTCAGGTGGCAATTTTTACGGCACCGGCACTCGGGTTAATGACGTGACCCGCATGTATCAGGAATACGCCTTTCGCGATGTGCTGATCAACAACACCGAAAAGGCCGGTGCCGAGGCGCTTTACAATCACCTCGATTACCTCGACAAGACCATGACCAGTGTGAATGCCGGCCTGGCCAGCAGCCTGGATGATCTCTACGGTGCCATTAACGCCGTGGCCGATAACCCGGGCAACCTGGGCAACCGGGAACTGATGCTGGCCAATGCGCAGGATATCGTCGACCATTTCAACGACTTCTACAGCTCGGTGGAGCAGGAGCGCATGATCAAGAACCGGGACATTGAATCCCGGGCCGAACACATCAGTTCGCTCACCGCCGGTATTGCCGATCTCAACCAGCAGATATTGAACGCCGGCCAGAACGCGCCGCCCAACGACCTGCTGGATCAGCGTGACCGGCTGATTCAGGAGCTGGGCCAGCAGGTACATATCACCACCCTCAAGGAAAGTAACGGCATGGTGTCGGTCATGCTGGGCGGACGCGAGCCCCTGGTATCGGGCAATCAGGCCTATCAACTGGAGGTGCGGCCGGGCTCGCCGGATCAGCAACAGACCGAGCTTTACCTGCTTCCACCCAACAGCAATGGCCAGGCTACCCGGCTCAGGGGCAGCCAGGCTCTGGGCGGTGAAATGGGCGCCCTGTTTCATTATCGCGATCAGGTGCTGGGTCCCAACCTGAGTGACATGGGTAAAACCGCCATTGCCATTGCCGATGCCTTTAACAAGATTCAGGCTCAGGGGGTGGATCTGAACGGCAATGCCGGCCAGAACATGTTTAACGATATCAACGATCCCGACGCCATGGCCAAGCGCTTTGTGGGGGACAATCCCGGTGTGTCGGGCGCGGTGGAAATCACCGATACCGGCAAGCTGACCGGCGGTGAGTACAGCCTCAAATATCAGCCCAATGGCGACTTTCTGTTTACCGACGTCGCCAGCGGAACCGAAATAACGGTGGCTGCGGGTGATGTAGTGACCGGCCCCGGCACCCAGATGACCATTACGCCGCCCAACCTTGGCTTTACCCTGACCCTCAGTGACACTCCCAACACCGGGGATGAAATGCTGGTTCAGCCCACTCGCCAAGGCGCCATTGATTTGACCCTGAACCTGAAAACCGGGGATCAGATTGCCGCATCCGGCTCGCTGATGGTCAGCCCCGATGGTGATAATACCGGCACTGCCAAACCTTCGGTCAGTCTGACCGAACCGACTCCGCCGGCCACCGCCATTGCCAAGGCCGACTACCCGCTTAACCTCAAGGTGGAAGATGATGGTTCGGGAGGCTTTGTCTATAACGTCACCGATCGCAACGGCAATAGCCTGTTCAGCGGCGTGCCTGATGCCGATGGCAAGATAGCCTTTAACGATGTCGAGCTAAGCATGAACGGCGATGCTCAGCTTTATGATCAGTTCGAAATTCGTCAGGCCAGTGGCTCGGGCAACAACGAAAACGCCCTGGCCTTTGCCGAGCTGCAAAACAAAAAGTGGCTCAACAATGGTAAATCCACCGTCACCGACAGCCTGAATCAGACGGCCGTGGGCATTGGCAGCATGACCCGAAACCAAAGGGTCAAGGCGGATGCGGCGGATGCGGCCTACCAGCAATCCTATGATCGCATGCTGGCCACCTCGGGCGTTAACCTGGACGAAGAGGCTGCCAATCTGCTGCGTTTTCAGCAGTCCTATATGGCGGCGGCACGGGTGGTGTCCACCGCCAGTGAAACCATGAATACCCTGTTGCAGATCCGCTAAGGAGTCATAATGCGTGTTGCCAGTTTTCAGTTTATTCAGCGCAACCTGAACAACATCAGCGCCCGCACCTCCCAGGCCAATGAGCAACTGGGGCAGATGTCATCCGGAAAGCGGGTGGAGCATGCCAGCGACGATCCGGTATCGGCCAACGGCATCCTTAACTACAAGCAGGAGCTGCGCAAGCTCGAGCAGTATCAGAACAATATCAACCTGGCGGAAAACCGGCTGCGTCGGGAAGAGTGGGCGTTAAGCTCCGCCGAAACCATTACCCAGCAGGTAAAGGAAATCATGCTGGGGGCCAACAATCCCGCCATGACCCAGCAGGAACGGAATGCCTACAAGGAAGAGCTGCAAAGCCGCATCGACGAAATGCTGGATCTGGCCAACACCCAGGATGAGTTTGGTCAGTATATTTTCGGCGGGTTTCAGACCGATGATTCCCCCTTCAGCCGCCAGCCCGACGGTACCGTGGTATATGGTGGTGACGGCGGTCAGCGAGACATGATGGTGGGTGACAACGTCAGGGTGGGGATCAACCACAGTGGCGAGCTGGTGTTTGGCGGTGTGCCTAATCCGCGGGGTGATTTTACCGTTAGCTATGAACTGGGCAGCCAGTCGCGGGAAGACAACCTGCGTGTTGAACGGGCCCATATCAATGACAAAAGCAGCTTTACCGACGCGCACCCCTATACCATCGACTTTGTCACCGATCCCAACAGCCCCGACGGCGTGGCCTTTACCATCACAGACGCAGGTGGCAATGTGGTGCCGGCGCCGCCCGCAGATCCGACGCCTTATGTTCCGGGTGACACGGTCACCGTCGATGGTGTTGACATCACCATCAAGGGTGAAGCCAAAGTGGGCGATAAAGTCACCCTTTCTTCCGACGTCAAAGACGGCACCGGCCAGGATAGCCGCAATGTGTTTGATGTGCTCAAAAGGGCCAAAGACTGGCTGGAAAGCGATGGCCATAACCCCTCTGGCCAGAGTGAAATGATCGAAGTGCTGGATGAACTGGACGCCATGGCCGGGCATTTTACCCGCGTACGCGCCGATACCGGCAACCGCATGCAGCGGCTGGAAAACCAGCAGCTCACCCACGAAGACATGAGCCTGACCCTGAACAAGCTGCGCAGCGGCATGGAAGATCTTGACTACGCCAAGGCCACCGGCGAGTTCAGCCAGACCATGGTGGCGCTGCAGGCTACTCAGACCATGTTCGGCAAGGTGCAGAGCATGAGCCTGTTTAACTACATTTAACGATATAACTACGTGATAACTACGTGCCGGCGTACCGGCACCAGGTTGTACTGAAAACAGACGGGGCCGGCATTTGCCGGCCCCGATGTTTATTCCGCCACACAATCCACAAAGTAGCGGGTTTCGCCCTGCTGCTCTTCCGCCACCAGGCCGTGAATGTAGGTTTCAAAGCCAGGAAAGCGCTGGTTGAACTCGCGGGCAAAGCGCAGGTAACTGATGATGGTGTCGTTAAACACCTCTCCCGGGATCAGCAGCGGAATGCCGGGCGGGTAGGGGGCCACCATCACCGCCGTGGTGCGCCCGGTCAGCTCGTCGAGAGGGACCCGCTCGATTTGCTTGTGGGCCATTCTGGCAAAGGCGTCGGCGGGCTTCATGGCCGGCACCAGATCCGACAGGTACATTTCCGTGGTCAGCCGGGCCACGTCGTTTTCCTTGTACACGGCATGAATTTGCTCGCACAGATCCCGCAGCCCCACTCGCTCGTAGCTGGGCTGGCTCTGCACAAACTCCGGCAAAATCTTCCATAACGGCACGTTGTTGTCGTAATCGTCCTTGAACTGCTGCAGTTCGGTCACCATGGTGTTCCAGCGGCCCTTGGTGATGCCGATGGTAAACATGATAAAGAAGGAATAGAGCCCGGTTTTCTCGATCACGATGCCGTGCTCGGCCAGGTATTTGGTCACCACCACCGCCGGAATGCCGGACTCGGCAAACTGGCCCTTCATGTTGAGACCGGGGGTGAGAATGGTGGCCTTGATCGGGTCGAGCAGGTTAAAGCCGGGCTCAATGTCGCCAAAGCCGTGCCAGCCGTCTTCCGAGCGCAGCATCCAGGCGTCGCGCTCGTCCAGGCCGTGATCGGTGAGATCGTCCGGACCCCATACCTTGAACCACCAGTCGATGCCGTATTCGTCGTCCACCTTGCGCATGGCCCGGCGAAACTCCAGCGCTTCGGCCAGGGACTCTTCCACCAGGGCGGTGCCGCCCGGCTCTTCCATCATGGCCGCCGCCACGTCGCAGGACGCAATAATGGCGTATTGCGGGCTGGTGGAGGTGTGCATCAGGTAGGCTTCGTTGAACACATGGCGGTCAAGCCGGGTCTTTTCGCCGTCCTGGATCAGGATTTGGGATGCCTGGGACAGGCCCGCCAGCAGCTTGTGGGTGGACTGGGTGGCGAACACCATGGAGTCTTCACAGCGCGGCCGGCCTTCGCCAATGGCGTGATAGTCACCGTAAAAGTCGTGAAAGGCGGCGTGGGGCAACCAGGCTTCGTCGAAATGCAGGGTTTCAATCTCACCGTCGAGCAGGCCCTTGATCTCTTCCACGTTATAGAGAATGCCGTCGTAGGTGGACTGGGTAATGGTCAGCACTCGGGGTTTGGTATCGGGATTTTTAGCCAGAATTTCCCGGCAGAAGGGGTTGGCTTCCATCTTTTGGCGAATGCGCGCGGGCTCGAATTCGCTGCGGGGAATGGGGCCGATAATGCCGTAGTGGTTGCGGGTTGGCATCAGGAATACCGGCACGGCACCGGTCATCATGATGGCGTGCAGAATCGACTTGTGGCAGTTGCGATCCACCACCACGATATCGCCGGGGGCCACGGTGGAGTTCCACACGATTTTGTTGGAGGTGGAAGTGCCATTGGTCACGAAAAACAGGTGATCGGCATTGAAAATACGGGCGGCGTTGCGCTCCGAGGCAGCCACCGGGCCGGTGTGATCGAGCAGCTGACCCAGCTCGTCCACCGAGTTGCACACGTCGGCGCGCAGCATGTTTTCGCCGAAAAACTGGTGAAACATGCGCCCCACCGGCGATTTCAGAAAGGCCACGCCACCGGAGTGCCCCGGGCAGTGCCAGGAATAAGAGCCGTCCTGGGCGTAGTGGGTCAGGGCGCGGAAAAATGGCGGTGCCAGGGAGTCGAGGTAGCTTTTAGCCTCGCGAATAATGTGCCGGGCCACGAAGTCGGGCGTGTCTTCGTGCATGTGAATAAAGCCGTGTAGCTCCCGCAGAATGGCGTTGGGAATATGACGGGCGGTGCGGGTTTCACCGTAAAGGTAAATGGGAATGTCCGGGTTGCGGTGGCGAATTTGCTCCACAAACCCGCGCAGCTGCTCCAGTACCGAGTGCGCTTCTTCCCGGCTGCCGGCCAGCTCTTCGTCGTCGATGGACAGCACAAAGCCGGCGGCCCGGCTCTGCTGCTGGGCGAATGAGGTCAGGTCACCGTAGCTGGTGTAACCCACCACGTCCATGCCGGCCTTTTCAATGGCCGACGCCAGCTCGCGAATGCCGGAGCCGCTGGTGTTTTCGGAGCGAAAGTCTTCGTCGATGATAACGATGGGAAAGTAAAAGCGCATCAATGGTCCCTTGTTGCCTGGAGCGAGTGCCAAAATCATAGCCGATCCGCATTCTACTGCCTGACCAAAAGGCTGACAAAAGATAGTTATGCATTTTGGGTGATTAAATAATATTGGATGGCGTCCGGCGAGGAGCGGTGAGACGTCAAATGCTTTACCTCCAGCGTCTAACGTCTTACCTCCACCGCCTTTCGTGTGGAAAAGGAGCGGCATCGCAGGCACTATTTGAGACTGGCTTAAGACAGGACACCTTCATGCCCGGACTTTTTCGACTCGCCGGCCTGGCCCTGGCAACCGCACTGGTGACTGGTTGCGCCACGGCGCCGCCAAAGAACCCCACCAATCTCTGTGCCATCTTTGAGCAATATCCCGACTGGCACGAGGCGGCGGAAGACACACGGCAAAAATGGGGCGCGCCGGCGCACGTGACCATGGCGATGATGTTTCAGGAAAGCAGTTTTCGTCACGATGCCCGGCCACCCATGCGCTGGTTTTTGTTTATTCCCTATGGCCGGGCTTCCAGTGCCTATGGCTATGCCCAGGCCAAGGACGAAACCTGGGCCGATTATCGACGGGAAACCGGCAACGGCTGGGCCGACCGGGACGATTTTGACGACGCCATGGACTTTATGGGCTGGTATATGAGCAAAACCAGTCGCTTGAACGGCATCTCCAAGTGGGATGCCTACGGCCAGTATTTGAATTATCACGAAGGCTGGACCGGCTACCGCCGTGGCAACCACCTGCGCAAGCGCTGGCTGCTGGGTGTTTCACGCAAGGTGGAAAGCCGAGCCAAACGCTATGCCGAGCAATACTGGGGCTGCAAGGATGAGCTGAACAGCGGCTGGTTCTGACCCCTTTGGGGAGCTGTCAGAGTGTAGGTTGCGAATGAGCGCAGCGAATTCCAACAATCCGCCGGCGGCTTCGCGTTGTGGTTCGCTCCGCTCATCACAACCTACTTTACTTACAGCTTGTGTTCAGGTATTTGGCCATTTCGTCTTCGGGCACCATGCCGCCGCCGGTGGCCCACACCAGGTGATGGGCGCGGGCCAGCCGTGCCGGTGTCAGCCCCATGCGCTCCCGGTAACCCTGATCCTCATTTTCCACGCGCCAGGGACCGGGCATGCCGGCCAGGGCCGAGGGCTCGAGAAACATGTTTTCCTGCCGGGCCAGCAGGCCGAGCAGGCTCAGCATTTGTTCATCGGGCAGGGTGTAAAAGCCGTCGAGCATCGGCGCCATCACTCGGCCCACAAAACCGGATGGCCGGCCCACCGCCAGCCCGTCGGCGGCGGTGAGGTTGTCGATACCCAAATCCTGTACCGAAATGGCGTCGTGCAGGCCGGTATAGACCCCGAGCAGCATGCAGGGCGAATGAGTGGGCTCGGCAAACACGCAGTGCACGGCATCGCCAAAGGCCAGTTTCAGGCCAAAGGCCACGCCCCCCGGGCCACCGCCCACGCCGCACGGCAGGTAAACGAACAGCGGGTGCTCCTTGTCTACGCGAATGCCCTGCTGCTCCAGTTGGGCTTTGAGCCGCAGTCCGGCCACGGCATAGCCCAGGAACAGCTGCACCGAGTTTTCATCGTCCACAAAGTGGCAGTAGGGATCGCTCTGTGCCTGGGCCCGTCCTTCGGCCACCGCCACCGAGTAATCGCTCTGATATTCCACCACCTTGACGCCGTGGCTGCGCAGCAGCGCCTTCTTCCATTCCCGCGCATCCGCCGACATGTGCACACTGACCTGAAAACCCAGTTGGGCACTGATGATGCCGATGGACAGCCCCAGATTACCGGTGGATCCCACGGCCACGGAATAACGGCCAAAAAATGTGCGGAATTCGTCGCTGTCGAGCCGGGCGTAATCGTCATTCAGGTGCAGCAGGCCGGCCTTGAGCGCCAGCTTCTCGGCATGGTGCAGCACCTCATAGATGCCGCCTCTGGCCTTGATGGAGCCGGAGACCGGTAGCAGGTCGTCCCGCTTCAACAGCAGGGTGCCGGCAAGAGAGCCGTTCAGCTGCTGGTCCAGGGCGTGCTGCATGGCGGGAATAGCCTGCACCGGGGATTCCAGAATGCCATTAAGCGCACGAGTGTCGGCAAACACGGTGCGAAAATAGGCGGCGAATCGGCCCAGCCGGGCGGCGGCGTCGGCGACATCGTCGGCGGTCAGCGCCACGCCCTTTAACGCCCGCTCCAGCGGCTGGCGTTCGGGGTTGAACCAGGTGACCGGCGTCAGCGCCATCAGCGGGTTGAGCAGCGGATAACGGTGGCAGAGCTCGTCGATAGCCTGCCGGGAATAATGAGGGTGTGAATGCATGGAAAGGGTGTCCTGAATACAAGCTGGCGCCAGTATAACAAGCAAAGCCGGACCCTTGCAGTCCGGCTTGTGAGTTCATCGTCAGTATTAACTTGAATGATAAGAGGCGGCCCTGAGGCCGCTTCTTGGTTCGGTCAGCCCGCTTTTTGCCGGGCAAAGTACTCTTTGGTCAGGCGGAACACCACCGGGCTCAGCAGCGCCAGGGCGATCAGGTTGGGAATGGCCATCATGGCGTTCAGGGTGTCGGCCAGCAACCAGATAAATTCCAGCGACTGAGTGGCGCCAATGGGCAGGGCCAGCACCCAGGCAATGCGGAAGGGCACGATGGCCTTGACGCCAAACAGGAACTGCACACATTTCTCGCCGTAGAAGCTCCAGCCAAGAATGGTGGTGAAGGCGAAGATGGCCAGCGCTACCGAGACGATGTATTCACCGCCGGGAATGGCCAGGGAGAAGGCCAGGGTGGTGAGGGACGCCCCGGCTTCACCGCTGGTCCAGCTGCCGGTCACGATAATGGCCAGGCCGGTGACCGAGCACACGATAATGGTATCGATAAAGGTACCCAGCATGGCGATCAGGCCCTGACGTACCGGGTTGTCGGTTTTGGCGGCGGCGTGAGCGATGGGCGCACTGCCCAGGCCCGCTTCGTTGGAAAATACGCCCCGGGCCACACCAAAGCGAATGGCGGCCCATACCGCGGCGCCGGCAAAGCCACCCTGAGCGGCGATGGGGGTAAAGGCATGCTCAATGATCAGGGCAAAGGCGGCGGGAATTTCACCCAGGTTCATTGCCAGCACCACGATACCGGCGGCGAAGTAGGATACCGTCATCAGCGGCACCAGTTTGCCCGCGACTTCCGAAATCCAGCGAATACCACCGATCAGCACCAGGCCCACCAGCACCATCAGCACAATGCCGGTCATGGTGTGGGATATGCCAAAGGAGGCATCCAGGGCGTCGGCCACCGAGTTGGCCTGCACGGTATTGCCAATGCCAAAGCCGGCAAAGCCGCCGAAGATGGCAAAGGCCACGCCCAGCCATGCCCATTTGGCACCGAGGCCATTGCGAATGTAATACATGGGGCCACCCACATGGTTGCCCAGTTTGTCGGTTTCCCGGTATTTCACCGCGCACACCGCCTCGGCGTATTTGGTGGCCATACCCACCAGGGCGGTCATCCACATCCAGAACAGGGCGCCGGGACCGCCAAAGAAGATGGCGGTGGCCACACCGGCGATATTACCGGTACCAATGGTGGCCGACAGGGCCGTCATCAGGGCGTTGAAGGGAGAGATTTCGCCGGCACCGGCCTCGGCCTTGCTGAACAGCAGCTTAAAACCGGTGCCCAGCTTGCGAATGGGCATCAGGCCAAGGCCCAGTTGCAGGTAAAGGCCAAGGCCGAGAATACCAACCAGCATGGGGACGCCCCATACCACGCTATTTACAGAGGTCAGCAAAGAGGTGAGCCATTCCATCGGTGTCACTCCTGGAGGAAGAAAAATGCCAAAATTGGGCCGTTCAGTAAGAGACTAGACCCATTCAGACCATTAGAGTACCCAGTTCATGTTTCGAGCGAAACTAAAAGTAGCATTTCATGGCAAGGCGTAATGCCGTGATCACGCTTTTTTGCCCGGCGTAGCCCAGCCGTTTTGCCACTTGGGCCGGCTCTGCGCCGGGGTGCAGGGCCGCCTGCAGCAGGGCTTGCTGGTGTGGCGTTGGCGGATGTACCGGTGTGTGATGGGCGATAAAGCGGCGCAGGGCGGGGCGATCGGCGTGCAGATCTCGGTGATAACAGGCAAAGTCATGGGCGCGTCGCGCGTCCCGCTGTTCATTGACTCGTGGTGGGGGCAGAGGCAGGCCGGTGGGCATGGTACGGCCTTCGTCACGCATATCGGCACCGAACTGCCCCTGCCACTCATGCAGCACTGATTGGGCGCGGCTGGATGCCGGCCACAGCATCATGGCCGCGTGCAGACCGCTGACACCATCGGCGGCCAGCCCCAGGCGTACCGGAAGAAAGCCGTTGCGGCTCCAGAACGTTAGCAGCTCGGGGCTGGCACCAAAGCTGGTGCCGAGAAAATCGATGTTCACCTGCTGTTTGAGCCAGCCCAGCAGCTGCGAGCCGATGCCGGCCTGCTGGCAGGCCGGGTGCACCACAATGCGCATAATGCGGGCATAGCCAAAATCACAGGCATCCATCAGGCCGCCATGAAAACACAGCGATTGGGGCAGCAGATGGCCCCGTGGTCGGCGCTGGCCGCGCCAGATAGCGGTAGCCAGGGCGCCATCCAGCTCGCCTTCCCGCTGTAGCAGCGCCGCCGCTACCGGCACACCCTGACGAAAGACCACCGCCAGCGATACCCCGGGGGCATCCAGCAGTTGGCGCAGATCGCTCGGCCGGGTCTGATAATGGGCCAGGGTCAGCAGACCAAATACCTGCTGCAGCAGGGTATCGTCGGCCAGCAGGCGCTGGCGGGTGACCCATTCCATGTTCGGTGCGCCGGCCGAAGGGGGCGCGGGCGGATTCGAGTCCAATGCCAGCAAGCGAAACAGCAAGGGTTCCAGCGGGTCACCCTGGCTCCAGCGGGCCGGCGTACCGATATGCGCCTTGCCCACCGTCGGGCTCAGGGCGGCCAGTGCCGGCTGAAATTTGAGGGTAAAGCCCAGCCCGGTGCCCTCGTAGCCATGCTCGGTGCTGGCAAACAGGCAGCAGTAGCGGCGGGCAAGCGCAAGCAGCATGGGCACCGGCAGGGCGGCGGCTTCGTCGACCAGCACCACATCGGCCGCGGGCCGCTCCGCCAGCAGGGCGTCGGGAGCCATAAAGGGCAGATCAGGTTCGCAGTGGGCTAAGGCCCGGGCAGCGGCGTCCGGGCTGGGGGCGGTAAGCAGCACCCGCTTGCCGGCGCGCAACAGCCGGCCCGCCGCCAGCCCCAACAGGCTGGATTTGCCCCGGCCCCGGTCTGCTGTGAGCACGACGGGTACTCCGCGGCGTGCGCCGCGCAGCAACAGCGCCAGGGCATGGCGTTGTTGCCGGTTCAGGCAACCATGCCGGTCCCGTTGCAATCGCCATGGGGCGCCGGACAGCAGCGGCAGTGTCGGTACCGGCCGATGTTGTTGCCACAGCAATACACCAGGGGCGGAGTGCAGCAGGGCGATGACTCGAGTGATAAATCGGCTGTTTAGCCCCTCGGCCTGCTCGGGCAAGGCCACGTAGCGGCGCAAGTCCGGATCCGCATAGGCGTGCCAGCGCTGCAGGGGAGGGCACAGCAGCACCAGCAGGCCTCCGGCGGCCAGGGCCCCCACCGCGGCGCCAAGGGCATCCGGATGCAGGCCGCTGAAGGCATTGAAGACCAGGTGGTGATATTCCCGGCCCAGGGCGGTGTGAAACTTGCCAAGGGGGCAGTGCGGCTGAGCGAACGGGGCCTCGCCCAGCCAAAGAATATGTGCAGGAGCAAGACTCGAGAGCAGGGACTGCGCCCGGGCTTGTGCCCAGTCCTGCTCGCCACTCACTATCAGCAGCCGGCGCTCACCCCGTTGCAGCAGTTGCCGGCAGAAGCCGGGCCAGTCAGTCAAACAGGCGCTCACCGTTTTCGTCGATGAGGCGTTGGGCCTTTCCGATCATCAGCTCGGCGGCCTGCTCGGCACTGGGCAGCAGATCGGCCCTTATCAGCCGGTATTCCCGCCGCTCGCCGTCTTTTAGTTGCACAATGCGTCCCTGCAGCCGGTATTGTCCGCCCTCGGCGCCGGGCTCGGGATGAATGACAAAACCCTTGTATTCCACCGCTTCAAAACGGGGGCCGGCAGGAGCGGAAGAAGAAAACAGTCTGGTGAGCCAGCCGAACATGGGGGTTACTTCCTCACCCGCAGGATCACACTCTCACCCTGGGTCACAATGCCGCTGAGCTTGCTCAGATCCTTGACCTCGTCCATGTTGGAAATCACCACGGGAGCGAGGGTAGACTTGGCCTTTTGCTCCAGCAGGACCAAATCGAACTCCAGAATGGTCTCGCCTTTTTTCACCTGCTGGCCTTCCTGGGCGATGCGGGTAAAGCCTTCGCCTTTTAGCTCGACGGTATCAATGCCGAAATGCACGAACATCTCAAGGCCGGAGTCGGACTCAATAGAAAAGGCGTGGTTGGTTTCAAAGATTTTGCCGATGGTGCCGTCGCAGGGGGCCACCATTTTGTTGCCGCTGGGCTTGATGGCGATGCCGTCACCCACGATTTTCTCGGCGAACACCACATCGGGCACTTCCTCAAGAGGCACGATTTCACCGGAGAGGGGAGCGAACACCTCTATGGTGTTGGCATCATTTGTGTCGTCTGACACCATTTTTTTCAGTTTATCGAACAGACCCATTGCCTAAGCTCCTGAAGGATTCAACCGATGATGATAGCACGGCCCCAAAGCAGGTAAACAGCCGTTGCGCATGGGAAAAGTTTGCGAGCGCGGCATGCTCTGGAGGGAGAGTAGTTTGTCCTCACTGGCGGCGTTACATTCATCCTGAACGACGTGTTTAACGAGTGCCATATCGGCTGTGTGCCGGTTTCCTCGAGGCGTCATTCACATCATAAAAAAGGCGCCTTGCGGCGCCTTTTGAATCACGGCTGATTACTGTTGCAGTTCCTGCTCGGTAAAGATGCCCTGGAACAGGGCGGTGCTCAGGTAACGCTCACCGGAGCTGGGCAGGATCACCACGATGTTCTTGTCGGCGAACTCGGGCAGTTCGGCAATACGGTTGGCGGCCACCACGGCAGCGCCAGAGCTGATGCCGGCGAGAATGCCTTCGTCCTTCATCAGGCGGCGGGCCATCTCGATGGCGTCTTCGCTGCTGATCTGCTCAACCCGGTCGATCAGAGACAGATCCAGGTTGCCGGGAATGAAGCCGGCACCAATGCCCTGAATCTTGTGCGGGCCGGGCTTGATTTCCTGGCCGGCCAGGGCCTGGGTGATCACCGGGGATTCCACCGGCTCAACCGCCACCGTGGTAATGGCCTTGCCCTGGGTGTTTTTGATATAGCGGGACACGCCGGTCAGGGTGCCGCCAGTGCCCACGCCAGCCACGAACACATCCACTTCGCCGTCGGTGTCTTCCCAGATTTCCGGACCCGTGGTCTTTTCATGAATCTCCGGGTTGGCGGGGTTGTTGAACTGCTGCAGCAGTACATATTTCTCGGGCTGGGATTCTTTCAGCTCCATTGCCTTTTCAATGGCGCCCTTCATACCCTTGGCGCCATCGGTCAGCACCAGGTTGGCACCCAGGGCCTTGAGCAGCTGACGACGCTCCAGGCTCATGGTGTTGGGCATGGTCAGGGTAATGGGATAGCCACGGGAAGCGGCGACAAAGGCCAGGGCGATGCCGGTGTTGCCGCTGGTGGGCTCAATCAGTTCCTTGCCGGCAACCAGTTCACCGCGCTTTTCCGCGTCCCAGATCATGTTGGCGCCAATGCGGCACTTGACGCTGAAGCTCGGGTTGCGGCTTTCCACCTTGGCAAAGACACGGCCCTTGGCGACCCGGTTCAGCCTGACCAGAGGTGTACGGCCAATGGTGAGAGAGTTATCTTCAAAAATCTTGCTCATTGTGGCTATCCCTGATGTAAATGATCATGAAAGAGGGTTTACCATGTCAGCTTAATCTTTCCTGCGGGAATGAGAAGTGACGATTTGTTATAACAATATGTTATTAAATGATAAAATCATATTCCTTGTTTTTCGTGTTTTATCATCGATTGAAACCCGCCATTCGGGAGTCATTCGCGGTCGTCTGTGCGGCATGACCATGAAGTCAACGGCGATGGTTACAGTAAGGAACATAATCGGCCCTGGGTCCGGTCCTGATCCCGGGCGGAGTGACGGATATTCAGTGATGAAAAAAATCGGCATGACAATCTGGCTGTGGAGCATGCTGCTGCTTAGCGGCACGGCCCTGGCGTCTTCCTGGCAGGGCTCCCCCGAGGCGCGGCTGCAGTTGCATCAGCTGGGGCTGGAGCTGGCCCTGGCCGATGTCCACCCCGAACTCACCCTCCGCTGGCAGCAGGCGGTGTCGCCGGAAACCGCCTCAGATGCGGCGGACGACAGCCTGTGGCTGGGGCTGGCGGCCTTCTGGCGGCAGTGGGCCACCCTGAACTTTGAGCAACGCCAGTATCTGCAAACTCGGGATCTGGCACTGGTGGCCAGCGAGGCAGAGATTGCGGGGCTGCATGAGGCGAGGCTGAACAACAACCTGCTGGCGCTGGTGCGAACGCAGATCCCCGGTTACGGCGACTATGACATCCTCAAACAGCAGCTGGCCCGTTTGCTGGCCATGGCCGACGAGCCCTGGCCCGCTCTGGCCGGCCCCACCCTGCGTCCGGGAGAGCAAGGGCCGGCGGTAGCGCTGCTGCGCCAGCGGCTGCAGCGGTTAGGGGACATGGAGCCGGCCCTTGAGCCGGAAGAAACCGGCGACGACAACGTTTTTGATCAGGCGCTGGCGGCGGCGGTGGCGCGTTTTCAGCATCGCCACGGTCTGCAGGTGGACGGTGTGGTCGGGCCGCACACCTATGCCTGGCTCGATGTGTTGCCCCGCAGCCGGGCCCAGCTGCTGATGCGCAGCATGCTGCGCACCCTGATCGGCGACAGTCTGCCGGCCTCCTACTTGTTGGTGAACATTCCCGAATACCGACTGCGGCTGTATCAGCGGCAGGTGATGGTGCTGGAAAGCGACGTGATCGTGGGGCAGGACAGCCGAAAAACCCCCATCATGCACAGCAACATTACCAATGTGGTGGTCAATCCGCCCTGGAATGTGCCTCGCTCCATCATCAACAAGGACATAGTGCCCCGTTTGTATAAGGATCCCGGCTACATTGCCCGTCAGGGGTTTGAGGTGCTCGACGGCAGCGGTCGCGTGGTACCCGACGAAGAATGGCGGTTTGTGTTGTACACGGAAAACCGCTTTCCCTTTCGCTTGCGGCAACGGCCCGGCAACCTTAATGCCCTGGGAGCGTGGAAGTTTCATCTGCCCAACAACGAGGCCATCTATCTGCACGACACGCCCGCCCGAGGGTTGTTTGCCCGGGACAGCCGGGCGCTGAGCTCGGGTTGCGTGCGGGTGGCCAACGCCGAGCAACTGGCGCTGTGGCTGCTGAGTGATCGCTGGAGCCCGGAGCGGCTGGCGGCGCTGAAAGCCACACGCCATACCCGCTGGCTTCCGGTGAGCGAGCCGTTGCCGATCTTTATGGTGTACTGGCGCGGCTGGCTGGGTGAAGACGGCCTGCCCCGCTTTCGTGACGATATCTACGACTTCGACCTGTCTCTCAATGACCCCTTTGCCCGTCGCGACAGCCAAACCTGAATGAGTCTTGAGTCTCGCTTTTGCGACTCCTTATAACCATTGGTTGTTGATCTGGCGTGTTTATTCAGGTTAGCTTGCGCTCACTTTTGTCGTATTAATCGGGCCGTCCCACACCCTGTGTAGGGCGGCCGACTCACGCATTGCTCAGGAGGTTGTATGCTGAAACGCCATGTGGATCGCCGCCGTTTTTTAATGGGCCTGGGAGGGCTGAGTGCCGCCGCACTCATGGTGCCCGGCCAGGCTCGGGCCAGTCGTTCGGCGCCGGTACGCAAGCTCAGCCTGCACAACCTGCACACCGGCGAGCAGGTCAGCGCCAGCTTCTGGGAAGAAGGTCACTACATTGATGACGGCCTGGCTTCGTTCAACAAGGTGATGCGTGACTTTCGTACCAACGAGGTGCATGCCATCGATCCCAAGCTGTTTGACCAGCTGTTTTTGTTGCAGCACCGCCTGGGCAAACAGGGCGAAATCCAGATTATTTCCGGCTACCGTTCACCGGCCACCAATGCCATGCTGCGCAAAACCAGCTCCGGGGTGGCCAAGAAGAGCTATCACATGAAGGGCCAGGCCATTGATTTGCGCCTGCCCGGCGTGGAGTTGGCCAACCTGCGCCAGGCCGCCCGCAAGCTGGCGGTGGGCGGCGTGGGCTATTACCCCGGCTCCAACTTTGTTCACCTCGACACCGGTCCGGTACGCAGCTGGTAAAAGTGATCCACCCACAGGGCGGTGGCACCGCACACCGCCACCGGCATCACCAGCAAATTGATAAAGGGCAGGCTTGAGCACAGGGTCACGCTGGCACCAAAGCCCCAGGTCAGCCGGCGACGAGTGCCGAGCTCGCGTTGCATCAGGCTGAAGTCGATTTTGTGGTTGTCAAAGGGGTAGTCGCAATACTGAATGGCCATCATCCAGGCGCTAAAGGCAAACCAGATAAGCGGCGCCAGGGTCTGGCCCACCACGGGCACCAGAAACAATAACAGGCAGCCCAGCGCCCGGGGCAGGTAATAAGCCATTTTGCGCCACTCTCTACCCAGCATGCGAGGGGTGTCCTTGATCAGATCGAGCCAGCCGCTGTCGGGCACCGGATTACCGGTTAGCTTGAGCTCCACCCGTTCGGCCAGCAGGCCATTAAAGGGAGCCGCCAGCATATTGGCAAAACCGGTAAACACGAAGGAAAAGCCCATCGCTATGGTCACCAGGGCCAGCGGCCACAGCAGGTAGCCCAGCCAGTGCAGGTAGTCGGGAGTCTGCTCCGCCAGCCAGGTGAACACCGCTTCCAGCTGCACAAACAGATAGTAGAAGGCGCCGCCAAACAGCAGCAGGTTGACCAGCAAGGGGATAATCACAAAGGGACGCAAATCCCGCTCATTGATCAATGACAGGCCCTTCATCAGATATTGGGGCCCGCTGGCGCTGTGATAACTGGCAGACATAAACATGTTCCAAAAGTAACCGAGCGCTCATTTTAAAGAAGCTTACCAGCAACCGCCACCGTCGCTGATACGGCGCGAAATGCGCTGTCGCAGCCATTTTTCTTGCTTAAACCCCGCTTTGAGGCGATAAAGGTCATGATTTTATGTGACTGGTGCCTGTCAGACTCTTGTCAAACCCGCATGGTAAACATACCCTTGTCGGCAGTATTCGGGATTGTGCCGGGGCCTGCGGCTCGGCCGGCAATAACAAGACAGAGAAACGATAATGCAGGATTTGCGAATTATCTTGATTATTCTGGGCGCCATTGCCATTGCCGCCCTGCTGATCCATGGACTGTGGACCAGTCAGAAGGAACGCCAGGCCCCTATGCGCAACAAGCCTCTGGGCAAGGTGGCCACCGAGCCGGCTGCCAGCGATGACTTTGACCAGGACGGCATCGGTCGAGTGCGGGTAGTGAGTGGCCGCAAGGCCGCCCGGGATGACGACTGGCAGCCGCAGCCCGGGTTTTCGGCCCTGGATGATGATGAGGACGCCGATGAGCCGTCCCTGCGGCGGGCCGAGGCCAAGCCTCAGCCCACCCAGCACCAGCCTGCCGCCGCGTCAGTGGTTGAGGAAGAAGAATTCGATCCCCTGTTTGACGAACCGGTCCGTCCGGCTGCTGAAAGGGGTGAGACCGCCCACTCACCGGCCCCGCAGGCCGAGCCAGCAGGTCCGGCTGAACCGCTACAGCCCACAGCCAAGGCCCAGCCTCAACCACCAAAGGCTGCTCCCCGGCCCGAGCCGGTGGTGGCCGAGACTATTAACGAACCGCAAGTGCACGCCGAGCCGGCGCCTCAGCTCAGACCCGAGCCTCAGCCGGTGCTGCGAGAGGTGCCGCGTACCTGGCAGGATGTGTATGTGGTGAACCTGATGGCCCGTCCCAACCAGCAGATTGACGGTGCCGCCCTGATGCGCGCGCTCACTACCAACGGGTTTCACTTTGGTGAGATGGATATTTTCCATCATCACCAGACCCCGGCGGGGCAGGGCAGTGTGCTGTTCAGTCTGATCAACATGGTCAAGCCCGGCACCTTCAACCCCAAGGCCATGAGTGATTTCAGCACACCGGGTGTGTCCATCTTTATGCAATTGCCCTGTCCGGGTATGGCCAAAAATCAGTTCAACCTGATGGTGCAGACCGCCGAAAACCTTGCAGAAGAGCTTGATGCCCTGCTGTTTGACGTGGAGCGAGCCCCGCTCAGCCCCGATTATCTGGCGCATTGCCGCGAGCAATTACGGGACTACGACAGCCAGGCCCAGTGACCGACTTGTTTTGAAAGTTAAGTGCGGCGTTAGCCGCACTTTTTGTTTAAACGGAACTCCATTAATGAACGACGCCCACGCCCGCCTTCTCGCCCTGCGCGAGCAGCTCAATACCTGGAATTATCAATACTACGTGGAGGATGCCCCCTCGGTGCCCGATGCGGAATATGACCGCTGCATGCGCGAGTTGATGACCTTGGAAGCCGAGCACCCCGAGTGGCGGGATGCAGCTTCGCCCAGTCAGCGGGTGGGTGGTGTGCCGGTGTCGGCCTTTCCCGAAGTACAGCATGCCCTGCCCATGCTTTCCCTCGATAATGTGTTCAGCGAAGACGAGCTGACCGCCTTTGAGAAACGTATTCTCGACCGCCTGGGACGCACCGAGCCCCTTGAATTTTGCTGTGAGCCCAAGCTCGACGGCCTGGCGGTGAGCCTGGTGTATGAGCGTGGCCAGCTGGTGCAGGCCGCCACCCGGGGCGATGGCAGTACCGGCGAGGGCATTACCGAGAACGTCCGCACCATACGGGCGGTACCTTTGACCTTGCGTGGCGAGGGGTGGCCCGAGCGACTGGAAGTGCGGGGGGAGGTCTATATGCCCCGGGCCGGCTTTGAACAAATGAATGAACGCGCCCGGGCCGAGGGTGGCAAGGTGTTTGCCAACCCCCGCAACGCCGCCGCCGGCAGCCTGCGCCAGCTTGACTCACGTATTACCGCCACCCGCCCCCTGGCGTTTTACTGCTACGGCACCGGCCTGGTGGAGGGTGTGTCCCTGGGTGAGCGCCACTTCGATGTTCTGCAAACTCTCAAGGGCTGGGGCCTGCCGGTGAGCCCGGAGATAAAACGGGTGAGCGGCCGGGAGGGTTGCCAAGCCTATCATGACGATATTCTGGCGCGTCGTGATCGACTGCCCTATGAAATTGACGGTGTGGTCTACAAGGTGGACGAGCTGGCGCTGCAGGCACGACTGGGCTTTGTGGCCCGGGCGCCGCGCTGGGCCACCGCCCACAAGTTTCCTGCCCAGGAGGAGCTGACCGAGCTGCAGAACGTGGAGTTTCAGGTGGGCCGCACCGGTGCCATTACCCCGGTGGCCAAGTTGAAACCCGTAGCGGTGGCCGGGGTGACCGTGTCCAACGCCACCCTGCACAACGCCGACGAAATCGCTCGCCTGGGGGTCATGATTGGCGACACCGTCATTATTCGCCGTGCCGGCGATGTGATCCCTCAGGTGGTGGGCGTGGTGGAAGAACGTCGTCCCGCAAACGCGGCGGAAGTGGTGTTTCCGGCGCGTTGCCCCGTGTGTGATTCCGAGATTGAGCGCATCGAAGGCGAAGCCGTGGCACGCTGCACCGGCGGCCTGATCTGCGCCGCCCAGCGTAAGGAGGCCCTGCGCCACTTTGCCTCCCGCAAGGCGCTGGATATAGAAGGCCTGGGCACCAAGCTGGTGGAGCAGCTGGTGGACCATGAGCTGGTCAAAACCCCGGCGGATCTGTTCCACCTTGAGCAAGATACCCTGATGGGGTTGGAACGCATGGGCGAAAAGTCGGCGGCCAAACTGCTGGCCGCCTTTGACAAGGCTCGCCACACCACGCTGCCCCGTTTTCTCTATGCCCTTGGCGTGCGTGAAGTGGGTGAAGCCACTGCCAATAACCTGGCGCGCCATTTTCTTGAACTGAATACGGTGATGAACGCCGAGGTGGAAAGGCTCATTGAAGTGCCCGATGTGGGCGAGATTGTGGCCAAGCACATCTACTACTTCTTTCGCCAGCCCCATAACCGGGAAGTGGTGGATGCTCTGGTCAAGCCTCGGGAAGAAGGTGGCTGCGGCCTGACCTGGCCGGCGATGGAAGCGCCCAAGGCTGATGCCCAGCCACTGGCGGGCCAGACCTTTGTGCTTACCGGCACCCTGAACCGTATGTCGCGCACCGAGGCCAAGGCCGCCCTGCAGGCGCTTGGGGCCAAGGTGGCCGGCTCCGTCTCCGCCAAAACCAGCGTGCTGGTCGCCGGCGAAGCCGCCGGATCCAAACTGACCAAGGCCCAGGATCTGGGCGTGACCATTATGGATGAAGAAGGCCTGCAGGCACTGCTGGCAGAATACAATCCAGTTTAAATTTTTTCGAGGGATGGAGCAGAGTGGCGTTATTGCCAGTAATTTGCCGTGAAGCGGTACTGGTAATGTAACGAGGACGCAGTGGTAAAGTTGACAGGGTGTTGGACATATAAAATTGCGCTACCTTAACGTCAATAAAGGTAGCGCTTTTTATTAGGCTGGATTTATAGAATACTCCGACCAGATATTATGTATGAGACGTAGTTCTATATCGTCTTTAACCCTGAACACCCCGGCAGTATCTATTTTATCTACCACTTCTAGATGTTCGAGTACACAATGGTACTGCGGTCTGTTCCAAAAGTCATGTATGAATATTAAAGAGCTGTTTTGATTTTCGTGTTTGATTATGTGCTCGATAGTAGTCATGACGCAGGCCACTCTGAATCGTCCATCAATTAGAATGAAATCGAAGGCCTTGTTATGACTTAATATAGCTTGGCTATAGAGGGGGAACTTATCCTTCTGTTCTGTTAGTGGGTATCCCCAATCGCCTGTAGGTCCTATATCTACAACCTTTACCTGACATTGTTGACCAAGCGTGTTCTGTAGTGCACTGACCCAATTTGGATCGCTCTCCACACCTTCGACAGCCAACCCTTGTTCAACCGCCCAGACGGTGGAACCACCCGATCCAAACTCGAAGTAGTGGTTTGCTTCTTTTAAGTGCTTGATAAACAATTTTTTTTCACTATCCGTCATGGCTGGGCAAGTAGGGATAGGGAAGGTGTTTTTTTCTAAGCTTTTGCTTTGTAAGTAAAGCTTGGCTTGCTCAGGGTTTAAGCTATGTAATAGCTTAAACGTGACTCCTTGCATGTTATGTATTGAGTCTAATAGAAATGCCAGTTTATTTACCTGATCGTTGGAGTAGGTGTCTAGTTTTTTGTTATCAGGTATGAAAATGAGTGTGCCTGATGCCAGCTCACTTTCTTCCTGATTGAGTTCGGGATTCGGGTGAAAGTTATTGTGCTTTATGTCATTTATTTTTAATAATCTGAATCCAAGCTGATTTAACTTTTTTCTTATGTTTTCAAAATTGACTTGTGTGGAATGCTCAGGTGAAAAACTAATGCCTACTTCAATCAGTAAAGCGTTGGCAAGTTTTTGTTTGCCGTGTTCAAGAATGCTCAAGTTATGGTGTTGTTCATCAAGTATCAGCCAGTCAATATGCTCGATACCTTCAATATCATCGATTCGGTTGCTGGTGACCAGCATAGTGCTAACCAGTTCGGGTGAGGCCTGTCCTGGAATGATTGAAACTGGGTCAGCTTGATAGATAGGTAAGGTGGTAGAGCGTTCAGCCTGTACTGCGAGTGCAAGTTCCATCTCACTGCCATCACCTAGAACGGTAAGTGGGAAATGCTGAAACAGGCCGGTGTGCTGCAACGGTTGTGCATCGCGTATTAAACCACCCGGATCCAGACAAATGTAGTTTACCCCTCCTTGTTTTAAAAAATCTTCGAAATATGGCTTGCAAGTGAGTATGGCTCCATGTTCAAGCGCAATAATATGGCCTGTAAAGTTGAAGCTGAAGGAGCCTTCTGCTGATTGCATTGTTTCTCGTTGGGGTGATGTTGATCGTTGCGTGGCATCAAGATCTTCCGTGGCACTCTTGTCACCAGTGGCCAGTAGAGGTGTTTCAAGTTGTTTTCGCTCAACCTCGGACAGGCTGTTTCGGTAGTCCTCAGCCATATCAGGATCAAGTTCTGCCAGTAATTGATGGGCACATGCATGCGATTGGTACACAGCATGAAGCAGAAAGGCCAGTTTCAGGCGCTGGTTGGCGCCGAGATCGGCACAGCGATCGGCATTGGGAATGAAAACGGCGTCGGCGAACAGCAGCTGTTCATCGTAGTTGGTACAGGCGTCAATTTTGCGCTGGTTGAACAGGCTGTGAAAGTCAAAGCCCAGTTCGGCCATACGTTGCTGGCAGTCGGCGAGGGCTATCTGCTTCCGGTGGGTCGGCAAAAAATTGACGCGAATCTGCACCAGCAGTGGGTGAGCCAGGGTGGCCACCCCATTGGCCAGAATGGGGTCGAAGTCGTTCAGGTTGTCCAGAACCAGCCATTCCAGGGTTTCTATGCCGGCGATATCGTCGAGCCGAACGGTGTTGATAGGCACCTGTGCAATCTGCTGGTATATCTGTGCCGTCTGTTCGGGCTGCTGGTCGAACTCCAGGGGCGGAAGGGTTCCGCTATAGGCGGGATCCTGAGTAATGCTCAATATGACTTGTTCGCCATCACCCAGGGTGGTCATGGGCACATGTTGAAAATCGCCGGTCTGCTGCAATTGCTGGGCATTGGCGATACGGCTGCCCGGATCCAGACACAGGGTACTGAACACATTCAGCTTATGGAACATGCTGAAGCGATGCGAGCTGGCAAGAATGCCGCCATTATCCAGCACTACTATCTTGCCGTTGAAGCGAAAGCGGAATTCATCCTCTTCAATCACCAGGGGGTCTGCCGGCAATTGCAGTTGAACCGGTTCGGCTTCGCCTTCAAACCGGGCATGTCCGTTGGTATCCAGTGTCAGGGCGGCGGGGGCCTTATGTTCGCAATGGCGTTGCCAGATGGCGCGCATGGCGTTGCTGAAGTGGCGGGCGAAACGGGGGGCGTCACATAGGGGGGATTCCAGTAGCGCGGCCCTCAGATGGGCGCGGATACTTGACAGGTTGTCCAGATCACCGGCCAGACTCACCACTATGTCGTGGTATTGCTGCCAGTTCTCGGCCACCAGTTGCCCCAGCCCGACATTGGTCAAGTGGGTGGCGGAATGGCGCCCGGCAAAGGTGGGGCCGGGCAGGGTAACCACGGGGACGCCCATGTACATGGCTTCGCAGGTGGTGAGACCGCCGGAATAGGGCCAGGGATCCAGGGCAATATCTACCTTGTTGTAGGTTTGCAATAGTTCGGCATGGGGGGATGGCCCCTCAAACAAAATCCGGTCGGCCTCGATATTCAGCCGGCCGAATTGTGCCCTGACGTTGTTTCTTAGGGTGTCGCTGCTGAACTGAAATCCTTTCAACAGCAGGCGAGAGTGGGGCAGTGCATGCATGATGCCGGCCCATTTCTCCAGCAAATACGGGTTGAGCTTGGTCGGGTTATTGAAGCAGCCCAGGGTGATGTAGCCATTATATTTGGCCGGGGGAGCGTGAATATCGGGCGTATAGATGGGGGAGTTGTAACAGATGTAATCATCCGGCAGGCGAATAAGCTTCTCGGTATAAAATTCGTCTTCTCCCTCGGGCGTTTCAATCTGATCGCTCAGCAGATAATCCATGGTGCTGAGCCCTGTGGTGTTAATCAGGCCCCCCACCCATTTGACCAGAATGGGTGCGGGCTTCATCGCCATGGTGCGCATGTGGCTACCGCTGTTGTGACCGCACAGATCGAACAGAATATCGATGTTATCTTCAATCAGCTGGTGAGCCAGATCCTGCTCGCCCAAGTGCACTACCGTCATCCATTTCGCCGATAGGTTCTTTATACGTTGCGTCACGGTATCTTCGGAAAGATTGGTGCTGTACGCATAGATTTCTATTTCATGGGCGGGAATTTCCTCCAGGGCGGAGGTGATCATTTGTCCCACGGGGTGAGTACGAAATCCATCGGAAATCATGCCGATACGCAGTGTTTTATCCGGGTTTAACGCCGTTGCCGGAAGCGGCATTTTGCTGATGTTTTTCGCGTAACGTTCTTCCCACTCCTTGTAGAGTGTTAGGATTTTTTCTTTCGGGTAGTGCGGAATATAATGACAAAAACTCAGGTAGTTATTGTAAGCGATGTCATTGTCGCCGGACAGCTCGATAGCGGTCAGATAGTAGCGTTCGGCTTTCTCAAACATACCTAAGCCTTTGTATATGTTGGCCAGGTTGTTCCAGTTGAAATGGTGGGGCTTGCCGTGCTCGATGATATGCTCAAGGATGGCGGCGGCTTCATTGTATCGGTGCAGCCCGCCGAGAATCATGCTTTTGTATTCAAGGGTTTGTTGGTGTTTGGGCTGGTTTTTTTCGGCGAGTTCAATGTGATGAAGTGCCACTCGGTTTTCGTTGGCATTGTGGTACAGCTTGGCCAGTTCCAGGTTGGCTTCATGGTGAGCCGGGGCCAGAGATAAAATGTGCTGAAAATCACGAACCGCATGCTCTGTTTCGCCTCTCTCCCGGTGGATCTTTCCTTTGAGCAACAGAGTGGATATTTGGTCTGGGGTGTTCGTCAGTGCCTGTTGTAATAGATCCAGGGCTTGTTTGGACTGTGATGAGCGCAGGAGTTGTAGGGCCTTTTCCAAAGTTGGGCGGGTTTGCTCTGCAAACTGGGTCGTTTGTTCTTTGTCGTTTTTACTCTGCGTCATGAGGCAGCCCCAAAGTCGTGATGATATGACTCGTGTCAAAGAACAAAAGAGGATACAACCAGAAGCCGTTAATGGTCTAGCTTGGTCGAGTCAGATGGGTTGGTTGTAAATGAGTCCTAAAGTTGGCTGGAATGAGGCCGATACTCGAAGTAACCCTCGAAGTAACCAAGGGCATCGAGAGGATAGCGAAAAATTTTCTAAAGTCGCTTTTTTCACAGCCGATATCCTGAGTAACACGACCTGACCGGCAGTGTGCCGGCACCCTCAACGGAGAGCTTATTATGGCGATTACAGTCAACACCAACGTCACCGGCATGACCGCACAACGTAACCTGAACCAGTCCAGCAATGCTTTGGCCACTTCCATGGAGCGTCTGGCTACCGGTAGCCGTATCAATTCCGCCAAGGACGATGCGGCTGGTTTGCAAATCTCCAACCGATTGAACTCCCAGGTACGTGGTCTGGGTGTGGCCATGAAGAATGCCAGTGATGGTATCTCCATTGCGCAAACCGCCGAAGGCGCCATGAATGAATCTACCAATATCCTGCAGCGTATGCGTGACTTGGCCCTGCAATCCGCTAACGGCACCAACTCCGCCGAAGATCGTAAGGCGATTCAGAAAGAAGTGTCTGCATTGCAAAGCGAGCTGACCCGTATCGCCGAAACTACCTCTTTCGGTGGCCAGAACCTGATCGACGGCACCTTCGGCAGTCGTACCCTGCAGGTAGGCGCGAACTCCAACGAAACCATCGACCTGAGCCTGAAGAGTGTGGCGGCGAATGCCATCGGCTCTAATCGTGTAACCCTTGCGGCAGCAACTACAGCAACAGCAGGTCTGGGGGGGGGGATTGCCGCTGTAGCCGCTATTACCACTTCCACTACCAATGGCATTACCGCAGCGACCATGACCATCAATGGTGCCGAGACCGCCACTGTGGCCATTGCTGCCGGTGATTCTGCAAAGTCCATTGCTTCCAAAATTAATTCCGAGAGTGCCAAAACCGGTGTAACCGCCGAAGCCCGCACCGAAGCGGTTATTTCCGGCCTGAGTGCTCAGGGTCAAATCAGCTTTGAGTTGAATGGCACAGCGGTATCCGCCAACGTGGCTGACACCAACGATCTGTCCACCCTGGCCGATGCTATTAACGCCAAGTCTTCCGAGACTGGTGTCAAAGCAACGGTAGACGGCGGTGAGTTGACTATCGTTAATGACAACGGTGAGGACATCAACATCGAAAACTTCACTGGTGCCAATGCCACCTTGCAGGGTAAGGATATCGATGGCAACGATGCCGGTGACGCTGTTGCTCTGGCTACCGGTGGTTCCGACAGCACCATAGTGGCTGGTTCCATCCGCACTAACTCCAACGACTCGTTTGCTCTGTCCGTAGGCACGACTAATGCCACTGTTGACTTGACTAATACCGCTGAATTCTCTGTCCTGAGCGCAGTTTCTGAGCTGGATCTTTCCACTCAAGGTGGTGCCCAGTCGGCCATCTCCGTTCTCGACGGCGCCATCGGCATGATTGACGCTCAGCGTTCAGACTTGGGCGCCATGCAGAACCGTCTGAACAGCACCATCAACAACCTGGCCAACACCCGTGAAAACGCGGCTGCCGGTATGTCCCGTATCAAGGACGTGGACTTTGCTCAGGAAACCGTGAACCTGACCAAGCAGCAGATCCTGCAGCAGGCCGGTACCTCCATCCTGGCGCAAGCCAAGCAAATCCCGCAGGCGGCCCTGTCCCTGCTGGGTTAAGCCAACCTCAACCGGGGGGCAACCCCCGGTTTTTCGCCCTTGAGCTTAGTGGTACAGCCTGTTGTTCACTAAGCTGAATGGCGTTTTCACCCTGGTGATGAGGATTTAAAACATGGACTCGCTTTCCCTTAATCAACGCCCCACCGCTTCGGCGGCCGATACCAGCCACAAGTCACCGGCTTCCGTTCCTGCTCCCGCTGGCAGTGAGCTGACGCAAACCGCCCGAGCAGTTCAGGCGGCCGACAAGGCGCAAGGAGCCACGCCTTCCGGTGAACAGCTGGAGAAAATGGCGGAGCAGATGGAAACCTTTATCGGCACTTTTAACCGGGGGCTGCAATTCAGGGTAGATGAAAACTCCGGTCGTAATGTGGTGACTGTGGTGGATACCGACAGCGGTGATATCATTCGCCAGATACCCACCGAGGAGCTGCTTCAGGTGATCAACCGTCTGGCCGAGGCCAGCGGCGGCCTGATAGACACCAAAGCATAAGCCTTGGAGCAAAGAGCATAGGAGAAACAGCGTGGCCGATCTCAAACTGCCGGGCGTGGGCTCGGGCTTTCCCATTCAGAGTTTTGTGGATGCCACCGTGGCCGGTGAGCGGGCACCCAAGGATAAAATGTTCTCCCGCCGTGCCAACGACATTGGTGTTCAACTTTCATCCTACGGCACGCTCAAGGGGGTGCTGGACGAATTCAAAACGGCCCTGGGCAAGCTGGGTGAAGAAGAAGCCTTTGAAAAGCGTTCCACCAGCTTTACCAACAGTGGTTTTGCCAGCGCTACGGCCGATAAAACCGCCGTGGCCGGCAGCTATACCCTGTCGGTAAAGCAGTTGGCCGAGGCCCATAAAATTGGCACCTCCGCAGTGCCAAAGGCCGACGCCGAGAAAAAGCTGGGTTCAGGTACTCTAACGCTGAATGTCGGATCTGAGTCCTTTAGTGTGTCCATCGCGAAAGACAAAAGCTCACTGGCCGAAGTGGCCGATGCGGTCAACAATGCCGAAGACAACAAGGGCGTGCGCGCGACCGTGGTCACCGACGACACCGGTTCACGCCTGGTATTTTTTGCCGATAAGACCGGTACCGAGAGTCAAATCAGTGTCTCCGCGTCCGGCAATGCCGACGGTGACGGCGGCGCCAGCCTGGATGTACTGGGTGTAACCACCGAAATTCAGGCCGCAAAGGATGCGCAGCTCACCATAGATGGCGCCCTGATCACCAGCCAGAGCAATGAAATTGAAAATGCCATCCAGGGCGTGACCCTGGACCTGAAAAAGGTCAATGACGCCCCCGATGGTGAAAAGCCAGACACCAAACTGACCATTGGCTACGACAAGGGCACGGTGGAAAAAAATCTGCAGGAGTTCGTTAAGTCCTTTAACACCGTGATGGCCACCATCAATCAGCTGACTTCCTATGATCCGGAAACCGAAAAAGCCGGTCCGCTTAATGGTGACGGCACGGCCCGAAACCTGACTTCGCAAATTCGCCGCATGCTCAGTGAACCGGTGGAAGGAGCCAGTCCACCGATACAATCCCTCACCGATCTGGGCATCACCACCAAGAAAGACGGAAAAATAGAGCTGGACGAAGACCTGCTGAAAAAGCAGGTGGATGAGAACTTCGCCAAAATCGGCCAGTTGTTTGCGTCCGAAAAGGGGGTATCCAACAAGCTGGATGAAATGCTGGAAAGCTTTGTCGGCACCGAGGGCATTCTGACCAAGCGAGACACCTCACTCAATGAGCAAATGAAGAAGCTGGATAATGAACGGGCGGACTTTGAGCTTTACATGGAAAAGTATGAAGAGCGTATCTATAAGCAGTTCTCCGGCATGGACATAATGGTGGCTCAGCTTAACCAGCAGCTGAATTCGGTCATCGCCGCCTTTGATAATATGCCTGACATCAGTGGCGGACAGTCATGACGCCCCTCGAGCAGTTGCAGAAGCTGGATGAGCAGTTGCTGAGGATGCTGGCCAATCCGGAAGAGCTGGATGAAAACGGCGTTGCCGAGCAACTTGCAACCCGGGCACGGTTGTTGCAAGACGTCATCGAATTGGGTGATGTCTCAAAAAGCGAGTCCGCCGAGCTGATTAAACGCTCTCGCCAGCTCAAGGAAGCAGCCGAACAGACCCAGCGTAAGCTGGGCGAAAAGCTCAAAGCCATGCACAAAGGCCGGCGTTCGGTGCAGGCCTATCAAACCGTTAAACGCAGTTAGACATTATTTAGGAGTAAGTGCCTATGCGCGGCTCAATGAAAGCCTATAAGTCCGTGGCCCTGGACAGCCAGAAAACCCTAGCTTCTCCCTACAAGGTGGTGCAGATGCTGCTTTCGGGCGCACTGGAGCGCCTGGCCCGTGCTCGTTCTGCCATGGAGCAAGGCAAACCTGCCGAACAGGGGGAGTTGTTGGGAGCGACCATGGCCATCGTGGCCGAATTGCGTGCCGCACTGAACCATGAGGAAGGCGCCGAGATAGCCGCCAATCTCGACAACCTGTATGAGTTCATCATGGGTGAACTCGTGTTGGCCAACAGCGAGAACAGCGTAGAGCGGCTGGAAGCCATCAGTGGCCTGCTGCGTGATATCAAGGAAAGTTGGGACGCCATTCCCATGGAGCAGCAGCAAGTTCCTGCCTGATCCCTTAGCCAGCCCCGGAATGTTGTATGGGGCTGGTTTGTCGTCATTTTTATGTGGTTCCTGCCATTCAGCCCCATTGTTGTAGTCAAAAAAACATCTTTGCCCTGTAATATTTGATCCAGATCAATTCAGATCCACTTTTTGCGCCTATCTTTGTCGAGTTGTTTTGACGCCTGTGTCAGAATTACGACTCATATGGTTCATTTTGATGCCGTCAAGGTGTTAAGCTGGTACCTGGGTCAGGGATGGCGTTCGCAATAAAAACCTAATAACTAACTGAATGTAAAGGATATTTACTTTATGGGCTTTAACGGCTGTGTCTTGATCATGGATCATAACCAGGAACGGCGGTCAAGACTGGAAGCTATCCTTTCCTTTATGCAGGTCGAGTGGCGCAGTGGCAGTCGCGCCAACGATTTGGCGTGTTTGCGGGAGCAACCACACACCATGACGGTATTGCTGGGGGAAACGGATTCTCTACCCGAAGAACTGCTGCAAGAGCATGCCCAGCATGTGTTTATTACCCTTGAGCCCCTTCGTGTAACGGCGGCCAACCTGCTGGGTACCTTGAATGATCTCACTTATGACGAACTGACTCGTTTGCTGGGCCAGGCCGAGCACTGGCGTCCGGTGGCACAAAGCCATAAGCAGGAGCAGTGCCTGAAGGAGCTGCTGGTGGGTGAAAGTCCCTCCATGCAGGCCGTTAAGGGGCTGATCCGTCAGGTAGCAGGCAAGCAGGCCAATGTGTTGCTGCTGGGAGAGTCCGGCACCGGCAAGGAGGTAATAGCCCAGGCGATTCATTCGTTGTCGCAACAGGCCGAGGGGCCTTTTGTGCCCATCAACTGTGGCGCCATTCCGGCGGAATTGCTGGAAAGCGAACTGTTCGGCCATGAGAAGGGGGCCTTTACCGGTGCCGTGTCGGCCCGCAAGGGGCGTTTCGAGCTGGCCAATGGCGGCACCCTGTTTCTTGACGAGATTGGCGATATGCCATTGCCCATGCAGGTGAAACTGCTGCGGGTACTACAGGAGCGTACCTTTGAGCGGGTGGGAGGCACCCGGCCCATCAAGGCCAATGTGCGCATCATTGCCGCCACTCACCGTGATCTGGAATCCATGATTCGGGAACAGCGCTTTCGGGAAGATCTCTATTACCGGTTGAATGTGTTTCCCATTACCGCGCCCCCCCTGCGGGAGCGACGGGACGATCTGTCGTTGTTGCTGACCGAGCTGATTGAGCGCCACCGGGCTGTGCATCATGTGGACCTGGGGTTCACGCCGGCGGCGGTTCATGCCCTGCAGGGTTATCACTGGCCAGGCAACGTGCGCGAGCTGTCAAATCTGGTGGAACGCATGATGATCCTGTGTCCGGACAAGCAGGTGGAGCCCATGGATCTGCCGGAAAAATACCGGGGTGATCATGTGCCTGAGTCCTTTGATGACATGGATGAGCAGGCCGCGCTGGCATCCATCTTCAGTGGTGACGGCGTTGATGTCGACCATGAAGTCGCCAGCTTCTTTGATATGGAAATGCAGGCGCAGGTGCCCGCGGGCGTCAACGGAGACGCTCACATGCCTGAGCTGGGCGATGAAGGCATTAACCTCAAGGAAATGCTGGCGGGTATCGAGGTCGAGATGATCGGTCGCGCCCTGGACGCCAGCGACGGCGTGGTGGCCAGGGCCGCGGAGCATCTGGGCATGCGCCGCACCACCCTGGTGGAAAAAATAAAAAAATACGGTATCGGGCGAGAATGAGGCCCATTGGGGCTGCGGCAGGGCGTTGTATCTGGCACACATCTTGAATAATGCAGGCCATGACGCTTCCAACTTCCATTTCAACTACTGCCGATGCCCGCTGGCTCAGCCTGCTGGGGCCGGAGCGGCTTGACGAAATTCTGCACACCATGCCCGGCGGTTTGCTGTGGGTCAACGGCCAGGGCGTGGTTAGCCGGGCCAACACCGCCGCCCGTGAGCTGCTGGGAGATCCCCTGCTCAATACTCCCTGGCTTGAGGTGATCGCTCGGGCTTTTGCGCCCCGGCCCGACGACGGCCTGCAGGTGTCACTGAAAAACGGCCGCCGGGTGCAGCTGGCCATTTCCCATTTACAGGGGCTGCCGGGGCAGCTGGTGCAGCTGACCGATCTCACGCCAACCCGGGCCTGGGCCGCACAGCAGGGCCACGCCGAGCGCTTGGCGGCACTCGGGCGCATGGCCGCCACTCTGGCCCATCAGGTTCGTACCCCGTTGTCGGCGGCCATGCTCTATGGCGCCAACCTGGCGAGTCCGGAGCTCAATTCGGCCCAGCGGGCGCGGTTTCAGCAGCGGCTGATGGATCGGTTGACCGACATTGAGCGTCAAATAAACGACATTTTGCTGTACGCCCGGCCCGATCAGGCGGCCCTGGCAACACCACTTAGCCTTGCTCAGCTGTTGAATACGATCGCCGAGGCGGCAGGACCACTGTTGCAGGGCAAGGCCGGGCTTGAGTGCAAGGCTGAGGAACAGCCGGTGATTCTGGGTAACGCCAACAGCCTGCAGGGTATTGTGCTCAACCTGCTTGAAAATGCGCTGGAAGCGGGCGCCGATGTGCTGACGCTGACGGTCGGGCAACAAGGCGATCTGGCCTTTATTCGGCTTGCCGACAATGGCAAGGGCATGGATGACGCACTGCAACAGCAAATTTTCACACCCTTTTTCACCACCCGCAGTCAGGGCACCGGCCTGGGACTGGCGGCGGTGGCGTCGGTTGTGCGCGCCCACCAGGGCAGTGTGGAGGTCAGCTCCGCACCGGGGCTGGGCAGCTGTTTCAGCCTGTGGCTGCCTTTGGCGCAGCAAAAGGAGGCATGATGAACACCGATATTCTGATTGTGGAAGACGATACCGGCCTGCAGCAGGCGCTGCAGGACACCCTGGAACTGGCCGGTCTTGATTGTCGCTGTGTGGACAGTGCCGAAGACGCCATCCTGTGTCTGCAGCAGGCACCGGTACGAATGGTGATCACCGATGTGCAGATGACGGGCATGGATGGCCTGTCTCTGCTCAACTGGATAAACGAGCGCCTGCCCGGGTTGCCGGTGCTGGTGATCACCGCCCATGCTCAGGTGTCGGGGGCAGTGGCGGCCATGCGTGCCGGTGCGGTGGATTACCTGGCCAAGCCCTTTACGCCGGCGGCCTTGCTGGAGCGTGTTCAGCGCTTTGTGCGCCCGGTCGAGAGCGGTGAGCAGGATCCGGTCGCGGAAGACGCCGTCAGCCGTCAGTTGCTGCAATTGGCTGCCCGCGTGGCGAGCACCGATGCCAGCGTGATGATCACAGGGCCCAGCGGGACCGGCAAGGAAGTGCTGGCGCGCTTTATCCATCGCCATTCCCGGCGTGCCGAGGGCCCCTTTGTGGCCATCAATTGTGCCGCCATTCCCGACAACATGCTGGAAGCCACCCTGTTTGGCTATGAAAAGGGGGCCTTCACCGGGGCGGTGCAGGCCTGCCCGGGCAAATTTGAGCTGGCCAATGAGGGCACCCTGCTGCTGGACGAGATCACCGAAATGGACGTAGCGCTGCAGGCCAAGCTGTTGCGGGTGCTGCAGGAGCAGGAAGTGGAGCGCCTGGGCGGACGCAAGTCACTGTGTCTTAATGTCAGGGTACTGGCCACCAGCAACCGGGACCTGCGGGCCGCCGTAAGCGAGGGGCGCTTTCGTGAAGATCTCTACTATCGGCTCAATGTCTTTCCGCTCACGCTGCCGGCCCTGGCCGAGCGCCCCGCCGACATTCTGCCGCTGGCCCGTTTTCTGTTGGGCCGTCATGCCGAACGGCAGGGGCGGCATGGCGTCAGGTTGTCACGCGAAGCGGAAACTCGGCTGCGGGGCTGGCACTGGCCTGGCAACGTACGCGAGCTCGACAACGTTATTCAGCGGGCGCTGATCCTGTGTGTCGGCCAGGATATAGGCGATGGCGACATTTTGTTGGACGAAATGGCAACGCGAATTTCACCGGCGCCCCAGGTCGGTCCCCAGGAGCTGGGCGAAGAGCTGGAGTGTCAGGAGCACCGCATTATTCTTCAGGCGCTGCACAGCAGCGGTGGCAGTCGGCGCGAGGTCGCCGAGCAGTTGGGCATCAGCCCGCGCACCCTGCGTTACAAGTTGGCACGCATGCGGGAAGCGGGTATTCACGTACCCGCCTGACGCCGAAAAGATGAACTGGCCCGAGCTTTGCATTAGTATGCGTGAATGCCAGACATTTACTGATTGAGGAGCCAAACGTCATGGATATCAAAGCCGCTGCGCTGTTGGCCGAAATGCAATCAATGCAGGGGGAGGCCAGAAACCTGACCCCGGTTCAGGGTGCCGTCCCTCAACAGGATTTTGCCGAATTGCTCGGGCAGGCCGTGAACAAGGTCAATGGCCTGCAGCAGACCACCAGTGATTTGCGCACCCGCTTTGAGCTGGGTGACTCTGCCGTGGGGCTGGAGCAGGTGATGATCTCGGCCCAAAAGTCGAGCATTGCCTTTGAGGCCACCGTGCAGGTGCGCAACAAACTGGTGGATGCTTACAAAACCATTATGAACATGCCGGTGTAAGGAGCTGACGGGTGGCTGACAATCCGCTGGCGGAAACCGACAAAAACACGCTTCCGGCCAATACCGAGGGGGCCTCCATGGAGGCGGAAGAGCGTAAGAGTACGCCCTTTGCCTTGCTGGGCAACACCGACGTGCTGCGCCAGATCGTGATTGTGCTGGCCCTGGCCATCTGCCTGGCCATGGCGGTGTTTGTGCTGCTGTGGGGCAAGGAGCCCGAAATGCGGCCGCTGGGGGTATACGGCAACCAGGAACTGATCGAAACCCTCGATTACCTGGACGCCCAGAAGGTGGAATACGCGATTGACGGCAACAGCGTCTTGGTGCGCGCGGATCAATACGCCGACATTCAACTGGGACTGCGTCGTTCCGGCCTGACCCAGGCGCCTCCCGAAGGCGACAGCATACTGCTTTCCGATCCCGGCTTTGGCATCAGTCAACGGCTGGAGCGGGAGCGTCTCAATCTCAGCCGAGAGCGTCAGCTGGCCCGGGTGATCGAGCAATATAACAGTGTGTCCTCGGCTCAGGTGTTGCTGGCCATTCCCAGAGAAAACGTTTTCGTGCGCGACAAGCGCAAACCCAGCGCCACCGTGGTACTCAACCTGCGCCGGGGCGGTGCCCTGCGCCAGGAAGAAGTGGACGCCATTGTGGATACCGTGGCATCGGCGGTGCCGGATCTTACCCCGGGCCGGGTCACGGTCACCGATCAGAACGGCCGCCTGCTCAATTCCGGCTCCCAGGATCCCATGTCTGCCCGCACACGGCGTGAGTTTGAGCTGCAGCAAAAGCAGGAAGCGGAATACCGCCAGAAGATTGACGCCATTCTCAGCCCGGTGCTGGGGCTTGGCAACTACACGGCGGAGGTAGATCTGCGACTGGACTTTCGTCGGCAGCAGCAAACGGTCAAGACCTACAACCCCGACATGCCCGCGGTTCGCTCGGAAATGGTGATGGAAGATAACACCAGTGGCCGTGGCGCCATCGGCATTCCCGGTGCCCTGACCAACCAGCCGCCGATGGATGCGGATATACCCGAGGAAGCCGGCCAGGCCGCAGAGCAGAGCGCCACCGAGCGCAACCGTCGTGAGGCCACCCGTAATTTTGAGCTGGACACCACCATTCGCCACACCGAGAACGCCGTGGGCGATATTCGCCGGCTGACGGTGTCCGTGGCGGTGGACTACAAAACGGTGACCCAGGCCGACGGCAGCCTGGAGCGGGTACCCCTTGAGGCTCCCGAGCTGGCCCGTATCGAGCGACTGCTTAAAGGCGGCCTGGGTTTTGACGTTAGCCGGGGGGATGCCATTGAGGTGGTAAGCATGTCCTTCAACCGCCCCGACCTGGAGGCGGTGGCCGGAGTGCCCTTCTATGAGCAGTCCTGGTTCTGGCGACTGGCTCGCATTGTTGGTGCCGTGCTGGTGCTGGTGGTGTTGCTGTTGGCGCTGGTGCGGCCCATGGTGAAACGGCTGCTCAATATGGATGAGAAAGGCGAAGAGGTGGATCTCGACAGCCAGAGTGCCCTAGCCGGCAGCGATGAGCTCAGCCTGCTGTCGCAACAGGCTGAGCTGGAAGATGGCATGTTTGGCATCAAGGACGGCCAGCTCAAGCTGCCCAACCTCAATAAGGACGAAGATCTGCTGGCGGCGGTGCGCGCCCTGGTGGGTAACGAGCCGGATCTGGCGGCGCAGGTAATCAAAGACTGGGTGCAGAGCGATGAGTGATGATGGGCTGGTAATTACCGACGAGCAGCGCCAGCTGCTGTCCCGCATGACGGGCACCGAAAGGGCGGCCCTGCTGATGCTGAGCCTGCGTGAAGAAGACGCGGCACAGATCTTTCGCCACCTGGATCCCAAGCAGGTGCAGCGCCTCGGCATGAAAATGGCTGCCCTGGGAGATTTCAGCCCCGATCGGGTCAACGCCGTGCACCGCTTGTTTATTGAAGACATTCAGCGCTTTACCAAGATAGGCGTGGGCAGCCAGGACTTTGTGCGCAACGCCCTGGTGGCGGCCCTGGGTGAAGACAAGGCGGGCCGGTTGGTTAACCAGATCGCCGCCGGCGCCGGCTCCCGTGGCCTCGACTCACTCAAATGGATGGATGCCCGACAGGTGGCCGGCATTATTCATAATGAACACCCGCAAATTCAGACCATAGTGCTGTCGTATCTGGACGCGGATCAGGCGGCGGCCATTCTGCAACAGTTTCCCGAGCCCATGCGGCTGGATCTGGTCATGCGTATTGCCGAGCTGGAAGAAGTGCAGCCGGCGGCGCTGCAGGAGCTTAACGACATCATGGAAAAACAATTTGTCGGCAAGAGCAACGCCAAGGCGGCCAAGATGGGTGGCCTGAAGACCGCGGCCGACATCATGAACTACCTCGACACCTCGGTGGAAGGCGCGCTGATGGACTCCATTCGCGAGCAGGACGAGGAAATGAGCATGAAGATTCAGGATCTGATGTTCGTGTTCGAAAACCTGATCGACGTGGACGACAGGGGCATTCAGGTATTGTTGCGGGAAGTGGATGCCGATCTGCTGCAACGGGCGCTCAAGGGCGCCGACGATCAGCTCAAGGAAAAGTTTCTGGGCAACATGTCCAAACGGGCGGCCGACATGCTGCAGGAAGATCTGGAAGCCATGGGGCCGGTACGGGTCAGCGATGTGGAAACCGCCCAACGCGAGATCCTCGCCATCGCCCGCCGGCTGTCCGACAGCGGCGAGCTGATGTTGTCCAAGGGCGGCGGGGATGATTACGTATGAGTAACCCGGAGCACACCGAAGATCGCACTCAGGCCGACGCCCAGGACAACAGTGCCTGGCAGTGGCCGGAGCTTGAGATTGAGCGCAAGCGTCAGCAGATGCGCAGCGCCGCCCTGCGGCTGCGGGCCGAGCCCGAGCCCAGGGAGGCCGTGCCGGCTGCCCCCGAGCAGCCGGCACCCGAACCCCTTACCGCAGAGGCCCTGGAAAGCATTCGTCAGGCTGCCTTTGAGGAAGGCCATGCCGAAGGCAAGGCTCAGGGGGTTGCCGAAGGCCGGGAAGAGGGGCGTCTGCAGGGCATGGAGGAAGGCCTTCAGGCCGGCCTGCAACAGGGGCTGGAGCAGGGACTGGCCGAAGGCCGAAAACAGGTGGCGCAGCAGCTGGAACACTGGAGCTGCCTGGTGGAGCAGCTGCAGGCCCCCCTGTCGAAAATTGATCACACCGTGGAGCAAAGCCTGGTGACCCTGGCCATGGAGCTCGCCCGCAACCTGCTAAAGGCCGAGGCCAGTGCGTCCCCGCAGTTGCTGCTAGCCACGGTACAGGAGGCCTTGAAGGCGTTGCCGGCCCAGAATGGCCCGCTGACCTTTTACCTGCATGCCGAAGATCTGGTGATGCTGGAGGCCCATTACGATCAGGACGCCCGGGCAAAACGGGGCTGGGAATTTATTGCCGAGCCGGGCCTGGCTCGGGGCGAGCTGAAAATTATCACCCCCCTGTCGCAGCTGGATGTAAACCTGGCACAACGCATTGATGCGCTCATGGCCAATTTCATCAAGGCCAACTGGAGCCGTTTCCATGACGCTGGCTGAGCGTCTGACCGCTTATCAGTGCGCCGGTCTGGCGCCGCCCCTGGCCGCCAGCGGCAAGTTGACCCGAGTGGTGGGGCTGACCCTGGAAGCGGTGGGGTGCACCGCCGCCGTGGGCAGCCAGTGCCGAGTGCAGACCCAGTTTGGCGAGATGGATGCGGAAGTGGTCGGGTTCGCCGATGACAAGCTCTACCTGATGCCGAGTGAGTCCCTAAAGGGAGTGATCCCCGGAGCCCGGGTCACGCCGGCAGGTGACGGCGCGGGTGTTCCGGTGGGCATGGCACTGCTGGGCCGGGTGATCGACGGCGTGGGCCAGCCCCTGGACGGACAGGGGCCGATACATACTTCCACCACCGCCGACTTTGTCTCCCGCCCCCTCAATCCCATGGCGCGCAAACCCATCGATGCGCCCATGGATGTGGGGGTTCGTGCCATCAACTCGGTGCTGACCGTGGGGCAGGGCCAGCGCATGGGGCTGTTTGCCGGCTCCGGCGTGGGCAAGAGCGTGCTGCTCGGCATGATGACCCGGGGAGCCCGGGCCGACGTGGTGGTGGTGGGGCTTATCGGTGAGCGGGGCCGGGAGGTGAAGGAATTTATCGACGTCATTCTGGGGAATGAGGGCCGGGCCCGGGCCGTGGTGGTGGCGGCCCCCGCCGACGCCTCGCCGCTGATGCGGCTCAAGGGCTGCGAGACCGCCCTGACCCTGGCGGAATATTATCGGGATCAGGGGCTGAATGTGTTGCTGCTGATGGACTCCCTGACCCGCTATGCCCAGGCTCAGCGGGAGATTGCCCTGGCGGTGGGCGAGCCGCCGGCCAGCAAGGGCTATCCGCCGTCGGTGTTTGCCAAATTGCCGGCGCTGGTGGAGCGGGCCGGCAACGGTGCCGAGGGGCAGGGCAGTATCACCGCCTTTTTTACCGTGCTGACGGAAGGGGATGATCTGCAGGATCCCATCGCCGATGCGGCCCGGGCCATTCTCGACGGCCATATTGTGCTGTCGCGGCAGCTGGCCGACAGCGGCCATTACCCCGCCATCGACATTGAAAAGTCCATCAGTCGGGTAATGACGGCGGTCACCACTCCTGAGCACCAGCAACAGGCCCGGGCACTGAAACAGGCCTACGCCCTCTATCAGCAGAATCACGACCTGATCAACCTCGGTGCCTACAAGAGTGGCGCCGATCCCCGGCTTGACATGGCCATCACCATTCGGCCCCGGCTCGACCGCTTTCTGACCCAGGGCATGACAGACGTCATTGGCCTTGATGACTGCCTGAAAGAGCTGGAAGTGGTGACCATGCCGCTGCTGAGGGCCGGCTGATGAGCCGGGCCCTGAACCTGCTGCTTGAACAGCTCGACGGCGAAGAGCGCAAGGCGGCGGCCGAGATGAACGTCGCCCAGCTGCAACTGCAACGCATGGAGCAGCAGCTGCAGACCCTGAGCCAGTATCAGCGTCAGTATGTACAGACCTTTCAGCAACGGGGCCGAAGCGGCCTGGAAGCCCATCAGTTTGGCCACTTTCGCGGTTTTATCGACAAGCTGGAAATCGCCCAGCAGCAGCAGCAGCAGGGCCTGCAACAAGCCCGGGACGAGCTGGAACAAAGCCGCAATGCCTGGCTGGCGGTACGTACCCGCAAGCAGGCCATTGAAAAGTTGCTGGCTCGTGAGGCCGAACGCAAGCAGCAGGAAGCCGCCCGCCAGGAGCAGAAAATGCTCGACAACCTCGCCATTTACCGCTTTCACCGCAAGCCGCTCTAGTGATCATACTCACGCCCTCGCTTACGCGTTATAAAGTTGGTACATAAATTGCTTTTTTTTGAAGTAACAGTATCGAGGCCGCACCGGCCACAGCGACAATCAGGGGATCAGCATGACCACAGTCATTCCCGCCCTGTTCGGCGGCATGAATTCGTCAAGGGCCGCTTTGCAGCCGGGCGAGGCGGGAAAGCCATCCGGTTTTTCCGAACTGCTGAGCAAGGCCGGCGCCGAAACCGGCGACAAGGGCATGCCGGCCGTTCCGGGGGCGGACAGTGGCGAAGAGCGGGTTATGGCTGAATCCACTGAGTCCGGCGCCAATAAATTGTCAACGGTCGATGCAACAACCAACGAAGCGGCCGAGAGTGACGAGACCGACTCAAGTCCGGGCGATACCAAGGAAGGCTTCGCGGCTGGCGATGCCGTTTCCGCGGTGCCGGCCGAGGAGATCCCTTCCACCGCGGCGGCAGTGGGCGGCAAGCCGCTGCCGGAGGCGGCAACGGCAGCCGCCGACCTGCCGGAAGCGCATGCCGAACCACTGCTCCAGGGCCGCAGGGAGCCCGCTCAGCCGGTTGCTCAGGCCGTCTGGCAGGACGATCACGCCTCGGCAGATAGCGCCGAACCGGATATGAAACCGGCAAAAACCGGCAGCTCGGCGGCAAACGAATCCTTTGTAACGGCTCAACAGGCTGCAGTAAAGGCCTCCTCTCCAGGGCAGCATTCCACCCAGGCGCAGCCCGAAGAGCCGCCGAGTGGTAATCCGCCCCCTGTGGCCGCCAAGGCGGAAACGGCGGGGCCGGGCGACAAAGGAATTCCCGCTGCCGCCCTTCATGCCGGTATGACCGGTGGAAGCGAACGCGCTACTACCACGATTTCTTCCAGCGGCAAGGCCGGTGACCAGCCTGCTCAGGTGGCGCCCCCGGTTGGGGCCGACGACGCCGGGGCAGAGGCATTACCGAAACAGCCTTCAGACATCCGTCATTCAGGTGCTCAGCCACCGGCGGCTGAACAGGCCGGCCGCGCCTCCCCGTTAGCACCGGAGCAGGCTGAAACTGCGCGAGCTTCTTCGCCCGTCCCGGTGAATACCGTGGCCGGCGAGGGGCCGGACATGACGGGGGAGACGGAGGCAGAGCCGGCGATTGCGCCCAGGCAGGATGTTGCTTCGGTTCGGCAGGAAAGGACGGCCACGCCCGACTGGCTGGCCCAGATCGAGCACGGTCGTCGCTGGCAGCAGACCCAACAAGGCCAGGCGACGGAGCCCGGCGTCAAGGGGGATGCCGAGATTGCCCTCAAATCGAATGACGGCGACGAGCAGGCGGCCATTGATCTCAGCGCCGGGACAATAGAGGGTTCCGAGGGTGGCGAGGAACTGCCGCTCAGCGAGCGATCGGCCAGTGCTTCTCTGGTTGCTCAGGGAACAGCCGGTGATGCCGTGACCCGGTCGGCCGCCGGCGTCAGCGATCCACAGTTGGTGACGACGACGGCAGCCACACGGGACGCCGCCCCGGCACCAGAGCGCGTGCCTCAGCCCCTGGGGGAACGCATGCTCAACCTGCACCAGGCCTCACCGGAGCAGAATGCCCGCCAGCTGAGCCAACAGGTGCAGGTGATGGTGAGTCAGGATTTGCAACAGGCAGACATTCGTCTGAATCCGTCCGAGCTGGGCGGCATGCGCATTCAGCTCAGGTTTGAGCAGGGCGAGCTCAGCATGCATATCCAGGCGCAGCATCCTCAGGCCCGGGAACTGCTGGAGCAGGCCATGCCGAGGCTCAGAGACATGCTGGGCCAGCAGGGTATTCAGCTTGGCCAGGGGCAGGTGGGCGGTTTTGCCGGCCAGCAGGGCGGCGCCCAGAACGGGGCCTCAGGGCAGGATGCAACCGGTCCGGAAAGGGGGCATAATCCATCCCCGTTTGAGCAGGGGCCGAGTGAAGACCAGGCGGCCTATGGCTCCCGCGGGGCGAACACCTTTTTCAACGATGGCAGAATTGATTTTTTTGCATGATATCAATGGTTTATATATAAGGGCAGAGCATGGCAGAAAACCTCACCATTCCCAAGGTGGCATGGTATAAACGCAAGCTGATCTGGATAGTGCTGCTGGTGGTACTGGCCGGCGGTGGCGGGGCCGCGGCCTGGCTGCTGATGACGCCGGCCGAGCCGGTCGCCAGTACCGAGCCGGATCCTGCCGCCAATCAGGCCATGTATGTGAGTCTGACCCAGCCCTTTGTATTCAGTGTACCCGGTGGCACTCGGGATCGGCTGGTACAGGTTGAAGCCCAGCTGATGGTCAGGGGCATGGCCAACGCCGAGCTGGCCAAACAACATTTGCCCCTGCTGGAAAGCACCCTGCTTGACGTGTTCAGCCGTCAGAGCGCCGACAATTACCTTACCGCGGCCAGCAAGCAGGCATTGCGAAAAGAGGCGCTCGACGAGCTGAACCACGCCACCGCCGAGGTGCTGGAAAAGCGGCTGTTCGAGCGAGTGTTGTTTACCAGCATAGTGATGCAATAGGTGACTTGTGAGCGATCTGTTATCTCAGGATGAAATCGATGCCCTGCTGCACGGGGTAGACGACGTCGAAGAAGAGGAAGTCGGCTCCGAAGGGGGCGTGGCGTCCTTTGACTTCTCGTCCCAGGATCGCATTGTGCGCGGGCGCATGCCGACCCTGGAAATGGTGAACGAGCGCTTTGCCCGCCATATGCGCATCAGTTTGTTCAACATGATGCGGCGCACCGCCGAGGTATCCATCAATGGTGTGCAGGTGATCAAGTATGGCGAATATGTGCATTCGCTGTTTTTGCCCACCAGCCTGAACATGGTGCGCTTTCGACCGCTCAAGGGCATTGGCCTGGTCACCATGGAAGCCCGGCTGGTGTTTATTCTGGTGGACAACTTCTTCGGCGGCGATGGCCGCCACGCCAAGATCGAAGGGCGGGAGTTCACCCCCACCGAGCGCCGAGTGATTCAGTTGCTGTTGAAGCTGGTGTTTGAAGACTATAAAGAAGCCTGGGCGCCGGTGATGGACGTGGGGTTCGAGTACCTGGACTCCGAGGTGAACCCCACCATGGCCAATATCGTCAGCCCTACCGAGGTGGTGGTGGTGAGTTCCTTTCATATCGACCTTGACGGCGGCGGCGGTGACTTTCATGTGACCCTGCCTTACGGCATGCTGGAGCCCATTCGCGAGCTGCTCGACGCCGGGGTGCAGAGCGACAAGGGAGAAAACGATCTGCGCTGGGGCAAGGCCCTGCGGGATGAAATTCTCGATGTGGAAGTGGACATGGCGACCCGCCTGCTGGAAAAGCAGGTGAGCCTGCGCGACATCATGGACTGGAAGGCCGGCGATATTATTCCCATCAACATGCCCGAACACCTGCTGGTGTCGGTGGAAGACCTGCCCACCTTTCGCGCCCAGCTGGGCCGTTCTCAGGAAAAAATGGCGATTCGCATTACCGAAAAGATAAAACGCCCCGAAACCGTCAAGACCGAACTGCATGAAGTCACCCGCCGTGGGGTGCGCATTGACGGCGAGGCCGAGCTGGAAGAACTGGAAAGAACCATTGAGGACGCATAATGAGCGACGAGCAGAACGATCAAAATGAGCTGGATGATATCTGGGGCGACGCCATGGCGGAGCAGGACGGGGAGGTGAAAAAGGCCGAGCTGGACGACTTCAGCAATGATGGCCAGGCCCCCATCACTCAGGAGGAGCGGCGCAAGTTAGACACCATACTGGATATTCCGGTGACCATTTCCATGGAAGTGGGTCGCAGCCAGATCAGCATTCGCAACCTGCTGCAGCTCAATCAGGGCTCAGTGGTGGAGCTGGACCGGTTGGCGGGGGAACCCCTTGACGTCATGGTCAACGGCACCTTGATCGCCCACGGCGAGGTGGTGGTGGTGAACGACAAGTTTGGCATTCGCCTGACCGACGTGATCAGCCAGACCGAAAGGATCAAAAAGCTCAAATGAGGCAGTTACCGGTTTACCTGCTGCTGGCCACCAGTGCCCCTCTTTACGCTCAGGGCGGCCCCGACATTCAGTGGACTTCATGGGCGCTGTCGTCGGCGCTGGTCATTGGCCTGCTGCTGGTTTTGGGCTGGGCGGTGCGGCGGCTTAAATTACCGGCGCTGGGCGGCAATCGCCAGCTCAGGGTGGTAACCAGCCTGGCCCTGGGCCACAAGGAGAAACTGGTGGTGGTGCAGGTGGGCGAGGAGCAGTGGCTGCTGGGCATCACCCCCCAGAACATCAACCGGTTGGGCAAGCTGGAGCACCCACTGGCGGAGCCCCAGGCCGGCAGGAAATTGACGGGTGGGCAGCATGAGCCGCATTAACCGCTGGCTGCCGCTGTTGTTGCTGTGTGCCACCCCCGCCCTGGCCCAGCAGGGCATGTCGGCGGTAACGGTGACCACCAACCCGGACGGCAGCCAGGAATACAGCCTGACCCTGCAGGTGCTGGCGCTGATGACGGCGCTGTCGTTTCTGCCGGCGGTGGTCATCATGATGACGTCCTTTACCCGCATTATTGTGGTGCTGTCGATTTTGCGTCAGGCCCTGGGGCTGCAGCAGAGTCCGTCCAATCAGGTGCTGATCGGCATCAGCCTGTTTTTGTCGTTTTTCATCATGTCGCCGGTGCTGGATAGGGTCAACAACGAGGCCCTGCAGCCCTATCTGGCGGAAGAGATCGGCTCGAAAGAAGCCCTGGCCCGGGCCGAGCAGCCCATGCGCGACTTTATGCTGGCCCAGACCCGGGTCAAGGATCTGGACACCTTTCTCAATATTGCCGATGTGCAGGTGGACAGCGAGGCCGAGGTGCCGCTGCGCGTGCTGATTCCGGCCTTTGTTACCAGCGAGCTGAAAACCGCCTTTCAGATAGGCTTCATGTTGTTTTTGCCGTTTCTGGTGATTGATTTGGTGGTGGCCAGCATACTGATGGCGATGGGCATGATGATGCTGTCGCCCATGCTGATCTCGCTGCCGTTCAAGCTGATGCTGTTTGTGCTGGTGGACGGCTGGAACCTGATCATGGGCACCCTCGCCACCAGCTTTGGACTGGGAGCCCCGTAATGAGCCCGGAAACCTTCGTCGATCTGTTCCGCAGCGCCCTCTGGCTGGTCACGGTACTGGTGTCGGCGGTCATTTTTCCGAGCTTGGCGGTGGGGCTGCTGGTGTCCATCTTTCAGGCCGCCACCTCCATCAACGAGCAGACCCTGAGTTTTCTGCCCCGCCTGCTGGTGACCCTGGGCGCCCTGGCCGTGGGCGCCCATTGGGGGTTTGGCATGCTGATTGATTATTTTCACGAGCTGGTCGGCCAGATCCCTCAGGTTATCGGGTAAGACATCACTGGAAGCTTTAAGACGAAAGCTAGAAGACAACCCCAATTGTTTGCGGGAACCGAGTTTGCCTCACAAATAAGGTTGTAACTGAAGTCTTGCCACCCACTCGCTCGGGCTGCTTACAGCTTGTTTTGCAGGAGTGAATGTTTGAGTTATACCACCGCCGAGCTGATGCAATGGTTGGCCTCCTACCTCTGGCCCTTGTGCCGCATTGCCGGGTTGATGATGACCATGGTGATGTTTGGTGCCAACCTTACGCCGGTTTATACCCGGCTGCTGCTGGCGGTGGCCATGACCCTGGCGGTGGCGCCGGTGCTGCCGCCGATGCCGGCGGTGGAGCTGTTTTCGATGGCAGGCTTTCTGATCACCGTTCAGCAGGTGCTGATCGGCGCCGTTATTGGCCTGCTGTCCCAGTTCTTGCTGCAGACCTTCGTCACCGCCGGCCAGATTATTGCCATGCAGACCAGCCTGGGGTTTGCCTCTATGGTCGATCCCCTGAATGGTCAGTCGGCGCCGGTGGTGGGTCAGCTTTACCTGATGCTGGGCACCCTGCTGTTTCTCGGCCTTGATGGCCACCTGGTGATGATCGAGGCCATTGTGCTCAGCTTTACCTCAGTGCCGGTGGCCGTCAGTGGGCTGACGGTCGGCGACTGGCAGAACCTCGCCGGTTTGCTGACACTGTTGTTTCAGGCGGCGGTGGCCATGTCGCTGTCGGCCATCGTGGCCATGCTGCTGATCAACTTCAGTTTCGGGGTCATGACCCGGGCCGCCCCCCAGCTCAATATCTTCAGCGTGGGCTTTGCCATCAGCATGGTATGCGGCCTGTTTATCATGTGGCTGACCCTGGGCGGTTTTATGGATCATTTCGAAAATCAATGGCTGCGCATGCAGCAGGTGATGTGTGACACCCTGAGACTGACCTGCGAGGGAGGCTGACATGGCAGAGTCGGACGGCCAGGAAAGAACGGAACAGCCCACGGAGCAGCGCCTTCGGCAGGCGCGGGAAAAAGGCCAGATTCCCCGTTCCAAGGAGCTGGGCACGGCGGCGGTGCTGCTCAGTGCCGCCGCTGCCCTGCTGATGCTGGGGGATGCGCTCGGGGAGGCGTTGTCCATGGTGTTTGAGCAGAGTTTTCGGCTGGAACGAGCGGCCATTTTCGATCCGGCTACCATGATGCCGGCGCTGGCCGAGGCCATTGGCGGGCTGATGTGGCCGTTACTGGGCATGTTTGCCGTGGTGCTGGTGGCGGCCCTGGTGGGCAACAGCCTGCTGGGGGGCTTTAACTTCAGCACCCAGGCAATGATGCCAAAATTCAGTCGTCTCAGCCCGGTGAACGGCCTCAAGCGCATGTTTGGCGTGCAGGCGCTGGTCGAGCTGCTGAAGTCCATTGCCAAGGTGGTGTTTATTGCCACCATCGCGATCTGGCTGCTGTGGAGCCAGTTCGACCATATTCTGCGCCTCAGCGGTGAAACCCTGAACCTGGCCATGAAGGACGCCCTGGAGCTGTTGCTGTGGATGGGACTGGCACTGTGCCTGGCGTTGTTGCCCATCGTCGCCATCGATGTGCCCTTTCAGGTGTGGAACCACACTCGTCAGCTGAAAATGACGCTGCAGGAGGTCAAGGACGAATACAAGAACACCGAGGGCAAACCCGAGGTGAAAAGCCGTATTCGCCGGCTGCAGCAGGAAATGGCCAATCGCCGCATGATGGCCGAAGTGCCCACCGCCGACGTGGTGGTGGTCAACCCGACCCATTTCTCGGTGGCCCTGCGTTATGACAAGGACAAGCCCGGTGCGGCCCCCGTGGTGGTGGCCAAGGGGCTGGATGAAGTCGCCCTCAAGATTCGGGAAGTGGCCCGGGAGTATCAGGTGCCGGTGATTTCGTCGCCGGCCCTGGCCCGAGCGGTGTACTTCTCCACCAAGCTTGACCGGGAAATTCCCGATGGCCTGTTTGTGGCCGTGGCCCAGATCCTGGCCTATGTGTTCCAGCTTAACGCTTGGCGCAAGGGGCAGGGCAACAAGCCGGTACCGCTCAAGGACGATTTGCCCATCCCCGATGAGTACCGGGTATAAAGCACCGCAAGGCTGAAGCTATAAAGGAGCAAGCCACCTGTGGCTTCAGTCCATGACATCTCCCCCTCTGGCTGTTGATTTAAGTTGGTTTGTTTTTTGCATGTCAACCACCATGATTTTTGAACGTCAGCGAGTGTCATGGAGTTAAGGGCGAGGCTTTCACAGGCAAAACAGTGGTCCAAGTGGGTCAACAAGGGCATGGGTACGCCGCTGCTGGTGCTGGCGGCGCTCGCCATGGTGGTGTTGCCCATTCCGGCCCTGATGCTGGATGTGCTGTTTTCCTTCAATATCTCCCTGGCCCTGGTGGTACTGCTGGTGGCGGTTTACACCCAGCGTCCCCTCGACTTTGCCGCCTTTCCCACCGTGCTGCTGGTGGCCACCCTGCTCAGGCTGGCACTGAACGTGGCGTCCACTCGCGTGGTGCTGCTGGAAGGTCACCAGGGCGGCAATGCCGCCGGTAACGTGATCGAGGCCTTTGGCTCCGTGGTGATCGGCGGCAACTATGCGGTCGGCCTTATCGTCTTTCTGATCCTGATGATCATCAACTTCGCGGTGGTGACCAAGGGCGCCGGACGTATTTCCGAAGTGAGTGCCCGTTTTACCCTGGATGCCATGCCCGGCAAACAGATGGCCATCGATGCCGATCTCAACGCCGGCCTGATCAATCAGGATGAAGCCCGTACCCGCCGGGAAGAGGTCACGCGAGAAGCGGACTTCTACGGCTCCATGGACGGTGCGTCAAAATTCGTTAAGGGGGATGCCATTGCCGGCATCATGATCCTCTTTATCAATATCATCGGCGGTTTCATTATCGGCATGGCCCAGCACCAGCTGTCCTTTGGCGATGCCGCCCGGGTTTATACCCTGCTCACCATAGGTGATGGCCTGGTGGCGCAGATCCCCTCGTTGCTGTTGTCCATTGCCGCCGCCATTATCGTGACGCGGCAAAACACGCGGGAAGACATGGGCCAGGCCATGCTGGGTCAGCTTTTTGACAACCCGCGCTCCCTTGCCATCGCCGCCGGCATTCTGATCGCCATGGGGCTGGTGCCGGGCATGCCCCATTTTGCCTTCTTATTGCTGGGTGGGTTGTCTGCCTTTGGTGCCTGGTGGATGCACAAGCGCCAGGGCGAGCGTGCACAGCAACAGCAGGAAGCCGCGGCCCAGCCGCCGGCGGTGGCCGGCGGCAGCGAAAGCCGCGAGTTGAGCTGGGACGACGTGGTGCAGGTGGATACCATCGGCCTGGAAGTGGGCTACCGGCTGATCAGCCTGGTGGATGTGTCCCAGGGCGGCGAGCTGCTCAGTCGTATCAAGGGGGTACGCAAGAAGTTGTCCCAGGAGTTGGGCTTTCTCATTCCCGCCGTGCACATTCGCGACAACCTGGAGCTGGGCCCCAACCAGTATCAGATCACCCTGATGGGGGTCAGCTCGGGGCTCGCCGACATCTATCCCGAGCGGGAGCTGGCCATCAACCCGGGCCAGGTGTTCGGCCCTCTACAGGGCATTGATACTCGGGATCCGGCCTTTGGCCTGGAAGCCACCTGGATTGCCCGGGATCAGATAGAGCACGCCCAGAGCCTGGGTTACACCGTGGTGGATGCCGCGACCGTGGTGGCGACCCATCTCAGCCAGCTACTCACCAACAGCGCCGCCGTGCTGCTGGGTCATGAAGAAGTGCAGAACCTGATCGATCAGATAGGCCGCAGTCAGCCCAAGCTGGTGGAAGGCCTGGTGCCCAATACCCTGAGCCTGGCCCTGGTCACCAAGGTGCTGCAGAGCCTGCTGAACGAAGGCGTGTCCATTCGTGACATGCGCACCATACTGCAGACCCTGACCGAGTACGCCCCCAAGAGTCAGGATCCGGAAGTGCTGACCGCCGCCTGCCGAATCGCCCTGCGGCGGTTCCTGGTGCAGGAGATTGCCGGCACCGAGCGGGAGCTGCCGGTCATCACCCTGGCGCCAGAGTTGGAACAAATTTTGCAGAACTCTTTGCAGGCCGGTGGCGCGCAAGGGAGCGGCATAGAGCCGGGACTGGCGGAGCGCATGCAGCAGTCCCTGTCCCAGGCCGCCACCAATCAGGAGCTGGAAGGTCAGCCGGCGATATTGCTGACCTCGGGCATGTTGCGTACCACCCTGGCGCGCTTTGTGAAACATACCATTCCCAGTCTGCGGGTGCTGTCTTATCAGGAAGTGCCGGACGATCGTCAGATCCGCATCGTAGCCTCGGTCGGACAGCAGTAGCGGGGGGAGACTGAATGAAGATTAAACGGTTTTTTGCCAAGGACATGCGGGCCGCCCTGGCCGAAGTCAAGGAAGTGCTCGGGCCCGATGCGGTGATCATGTCCAACAAGAAGGTCTCGGGCGGCATTGAAATCGTCGCCGCCGTGGATGACGACGACGGAGCGCCGGTGGACAGCTCCCCCCGCGCCTTGTCCGACGACAATGTCAGAATTTCGTCGCAGGCCCGTCAGTTTGTACCGCCGCTCAGTGGTCAGCAGCAGGCCGACTCCCTGCAGGCCCTGCTCAGCCGGGGCAAACGCGACCCTTCCCCCAAAACCCTGGCCGAGCAGGTGGACTGGGGCCAGCCCGAGAAGCGCCGGGAGCCGGTGCTCAACCAGCCGTCGTCACTGTTTGCCGGCGGCGGCAAGGGCAGCCGTGACAGCCGGCAAAAGGAAAGTTCCAAAGACAAGGAACTGAACGCCATGCGCCAGGAAATTGCCAGCATTCGCCGGCTGCTGGAGCACCAGGTGTCGGGGCTGATGTGGCAGGAAGTGGAGCGGCGCGAGCCGGTGCGGGCCATGGTGATCAAGCAGCTCAGGCAGCTGGGCTTCAGCGACGGCTTTGCCGACATGCTGGCCATGCGGGTACACGAAAGTGCCGCCCCCCACGAGGCCTGGACCCAGATTGAAGCGGCGCTTAACGAGCTGCTGGTGACCGGCGAAGACGAAATCATGCGCCAGGGCGGTGCCGTGGCCCTGCTCGGTCCCACCGGGGTGGGCAAAACCACCACCATCGCCAAACTGGCGGCGCGGTTTGCCGCCCGTCACGGTGCCGATCAGCTGGCGTTGATCACCACGGATCACTATCGCATCGGCGCCCATGAGCAGCTGCAGACCTATGGCCGAATCATGGGTGTGGCGGTCAAGCAGGCGCGCACCTACGAAGAGTTGGCTCAGGCCCTGTATCAGCTGCGTCATCGCCGTCTAGTGCTGATTGACACCGCCGGCATGGGCCAGCGGGACATGCGCCTCAACGAGCAACTCGACACCCTGGTGGGGGATCGCCAGATTCGTATTCGTAATTACCTGGTGCTGCCGGCCACCGCCCAGCGCCGGGTGCTGCAGGAGGCGGTGGAGCATTTTCGCCGCATTCCCCTGGCCGGCTGCATTATGACCAAGCTGGACGAAAGCCTGTCGCTGGGCGACGTGCTCGACATCAGCATTCAGAACAGCCTGCCCATCAGTTATGTCACCGACGGTCAGCGGGTGCCGGAAGACCTGCGTCTGGCCAAGGCCGAGGAGCTGGTTCGCCAGGCCCTGGGCCGAGTGGAACAGCAGCAGGAAGAGCCCTACTACTGGGCCGCTTCCGACGCAGACGATGAGGATGCGCGTTTCTATGACTAATTGGTTTCAGGACCAGGCAAGCGGACTGCGGCTTATGAGCAAAATGAACAGAGTGCAGGTGATCGCCGTCACCGGGGGCAAGGGCGGGGTGGGCAAGACCAATATCACCCTCAATCTGGCCTCGGCCATGGCGGCACAGGGCAAGCGGGTAATGGTGCTGGATGCGGATCTGGGGCTGGCCAACGTGGATGTGCTGCTGGGCATTCGCGTGCGGCGCAACCTGTCCCATGTGTTGCGGGGAGAGTGCAGCCTCGACGACATCATGGTGGAAGGCCCACAGGGCATTCGCATTATTCCCGCCACCTCCGGCAACCAGTCGATGACCGAGCTGTCACCCCTGGAGCATGTCAGCCTGATTCGGGCCTTCAGCGAGATGCGCACCCCGGTGGATGTGCTGCTGGTGGACACCGCCGCCGGCATTTCCGACATGGTGCTCAGTTTTTCCCGGGCGTCCCAGGAAGTGCTGGTGGTGGTGTGCGACGAGCCCACCTCGATCACCGACGCCTATGCGCTGATCAAGCTGCTGTCCCGGGAGCACGGTGTCTTCCGTTTCAAGATTGTGGCCAACATGGTGCGCAGCCAGCGAGAAGGCATGGAGCTGTTCGCCAAGCTGACCCGGGTTACCGACAAGTTTCTCGACGCCTCCCTGGAACTGGTGTCCTGCATTCCCTTTGACGGTAACCTGCGCATGGCGGTGCGGCGCCAGACCCTGGTGGTGAATCAGTACCCCAAGGCGCCGTCGTCCATTGCCATTCGTGCCCTGGCCACCAAGGCCCTGACCTGGCCCACACCGCACCGGGCCCAGGGACACCTGCAATTTTTTGTAGAGAGACTGCTCGCCAATCCGGTGGCTGAGCAGGATGCCCGTGGTGATTAAGGCGCAGGCCTACGCCCGGCACAACAGCCAGGGCCTGGTGGAGCGGCACGCTGCCTTGGTGCGGCGCATTGCCCAGCATTTGCTGGCGCGCCTGCCCGACAGCGTTCAGCTCGACGATCTGGTGCAGTCGGGTATGGTGGGGCTGCTGGAGGCGGCGAAAAGCTTTGATGCGTCCAAGGGCGCCAGTTTTGAGACCTTTGCCGGCATTCGCATTCGTGGCGCCATGCTGGATGAAATTCGCCGGGGCGACTGGGTGCCGCGTTCGGTGCACCGCAACGGTCGCCAGATTGCCGAGGCCATGCATGCCATTCAGCGCCGTGAGGGCCGCCCGGCCCAGGATCGGGAAGTCGCCGACGAGCTGGGGGTGTCGCTGACCCAGTATCACACCATGCTGGCCGACGTTAATCACGGCAAGCTGCTGGAAATGGATGAATTTGAGCAGGGAGTGGAATACCAGGCCGATCCGGCCGTACATACCGGCAGCCCCTTTGCCGGTATGGCCAGAGACCGGTTTCAGCGGGCCCTCGCCGACGGCATTAAAACACTGCCGGAGCGGGAAGCCCTGGTGCTGTCGCTTTATTACGATGAAGAACTGAACTTGCGGGAAATCGGGGAGATCCTGTCGGTTTCCGAGTCGAGGGTGAGCCAGATCCACAGTCAGGCCATGCTGCGGCTTCGTTCCCGTTTAAAAGATTGGCAACAATGACATTTTTCGCGGCTTTCGGCGTAAAAACCTGATATTCGGCTCAAGAAGCCGGCGCGGCTGCCGATTTAACCCGGTGGCACGTTTTCATGGTCAGCGCTGATTGGCTCAGCGGACAGGAGGAATCGGTTGGACAAAAACATGAAAATCCTCATCGTGGATGATTTTTCCACCATGCGCAGGATTATAAAAAATTTGCTCAGGGATCTGGGCTTTAACAATACCCACGAGGCGGACGACGGCACCACGGCCTTGCCCATGCTCAAGAGTGGGGATTTTGACTTTGTGGTGACCGACTGGAACATGCCCGGCATGCAGGGCATTGATCTGCTCAGGGCCATTCGCGCCGACGACAAGCTCAGACACCTGCCGGTGCTGATGGTGACCGCCGAAGCCAAGCGCGAGCAAATCATCACCGCCGCGCAGGCCGGCGTGAACGGTTACGTAGTCAAGCCCTTTACCGCCGCCACTCTCAAGGAAAAACTCGAGAAGGTTTTTGAGCGCATCGGATAAGGGCATTGCCATGACACAACAACAAGGACTCATCAGTCTGGAGCAGGCCAGAGAGCTGGTGGCGCTGCTGGAGCGGGGCGATCAGGCCGGCGCCGACCGGCTGATGACCGATGTCTGCATGCCGCACGCAGATGCGCTGCTGGACCAGGTGGGCCAGCTGACCCGTCAGCTGCACGACGCCCTGAAGGAGTTTCGTACCGATCCTCGGTTGCCGGAGCTGGCGCAGACCGATATTCCCGATGCTCGGGAACGGCTCAACTATGTCATCGACATGACCGACAAGGCGGCCAATCGTACCATGGATGCGGTTGAGGCCAGTCTGCCCATTGCAGACCGGCTTAACGATCGTATTCAGCAGGTGATGCCGGGCTGGCGCGGGCTGATGCAACGGCAGTTGGAACTCAACAAGTTCAAGGAACTTTGCCATCAACTGGACGACTTTCTCCAGGATTCCGAGCAGGATGCCGACAGGCTGCGCCAGTTGCTTACCGAGATCCTGATGGCCCAGGATTACCAGGATCTCACCGGTCAGGTGATTCGCCGAGTGATCAAGCTGGTGCAGGAAGTGGAAGCCAAGCTGGTGGAAATTTTGTCGGTGTTTGGTCGCCTGCCCGGTGTCGAGCCCGCCACCGTCACCGGCAGCGCCTCGGCCATTGAGGCGGAAGGCCCCATCATCAATAAAGAGCAGCGCAATGACGTGGTCTCGGATCAGGACGAAGTGGATGATCTGCTGTCCAGCCTGGGATTTTAAGGAGCAAGCATGGGCTTTGAGGTAGACGAGGATATTCTGCAGGACTTTCTGGTGGAAGCATCGGAGATCCTTGAGCAGTTGTCGGAGCAGCTGGTGACTCTGGAGCGTCGGCCCGACGACAAGGATCTGCTCAACGCCATTTTTCGCGGCTTTCACACCGTCAAGGGAGGCGCCGGTTTTCTGTCGCTGACCGCCCTGGTGGATACCTGCCACAAGGCCGAAAACGTGTTCGACATTCTGCGAACCGGCCAGCGCCGTGTTACCTCGGAGCTGATGGATGTGATTCTGCGGGCGCTGGATACGGTCAACGGCATGTTCAGCGAAATTCAGAGCCGCCAGGAGCCGACCCCGGCGAATCCGGTCCTGCTTGAGGAGCTGGAGTTTTATTGCGGGCCCGAACAGCCGGGCGAAACCCCACCTCAGTCCAACACAGCCGAGCCGGCACCGGTGGCGAAAGGCATCGACGGCCTCGGTGAGCAGGAATATCAGCGCATGCTGGACGAGCTGAGCCAGCCCCAGAGCGAGGCCGACCATGACGACATTACCGATGACGAGTTTGAAGCCCTGCTCGATCAACTGCATGGGGCCGGCAAACACGGTGGCCTGCCTCAAACGCCGCCGGCGGCCGAGGACGAACCGGCTCATACCGAGGCGGCCGGACCCCTTGGACAGGACGACGATCTGATCGACGACGGCGAATTCGAGGCCCTGCTCGATCAACTGCACGGGGCCGGCAAGGGCCCGACCGGGGCGGCCGGGGGCGAACCTGCCGTCGCCCCAGCCGCCCCGGCGGCGCGGCCGGAGCCGGCTCCCAAGGCCGCGGCCCATCAACCGCCTCCCGCCGACACCACGGTGCGGGTCGATACCAGAACCCTGGACAGCATCATGAACATGGTGGGTGAGCTGGTGCTGGTGCGTAACCGTCTGCTCAGCCTGCAGTCGGGTCACGAAAACGAGGATATCACCAAGGCGGTTACCAATCTGGATGCGGTCACCGGAGATCTGCAGGGGGCGGTGATGAAGACCCGCATGCAGCCCATCAAGAAGGTGTTTGGCCGTTTTCCGCGAGTGGTACGGGATCTGGCCCGCAGCCTGAACAAGGAGATCGAGCTGGAAATGTCCGGCGAAGAGACCGATCTCGACAAGAACCTGGTCGAGGCCCTGGCCGATCCCCTGGTGCATTTGGTGCGCAATTCCTGCGATCACGGCATTGAAGCGCCCGAACAACGAGAAGCCGCCGGCAAGCCGCGCAAGGGCATCATTCGCCTGACCGCATCCCAGGAAGGCGATCATATTCTGCTCGGCATTGAAGACGACGGTGCCGGCATGGATCCGGAAAAGCTCAAAGGCATCGCCATGCAGCGGGGCATTCTCGACGCCGACGGCGCCGCCCGCATGAGCGACAACGAGGCCTACAACCTGATTTTTGCCCCGGGTTTTTCCACCAAGAGTGAAATCACCGATGTGTCCGGCCGGGGCGTGGGCATGGACGTGGTCAAGACCGGCATTACCTCGGTCAACGGCTCCATCTTTATCGACTCGGAAAAAGGCAAGGGTACCCGGCTGCAGATTAAGGTGCCGCTGACCCTGGCGATTCTGCCGACCCTGATGGTGGTGGTGGGCAGTCAGACCTTTGCCCTGCCGCTGACCAACGTCAATGAAATCTTCCACCTGGATCTGACCAAAACCAGCATGGTGGACGGCCAGCTCACCGTGGTGGTGCGCAACAAGGCCATTCCACTGTTTTATCTGCAGGACTGGCTGCTGCGGGGCGCTCGGCGCGAGCGCAAGCAAAAGGGACACGTGGTGATCGTGATGATCGGCAACCAGCAGGTGGGTTTTGTGGTGGACGGCCTTATCGGCCAGGAAGAGGTGGTGATCAAACCACTGGATCAGCTGCTGCACGGTACCCCCGGCATGGCCGGCGCCACCATTACCAGTGACGGTGGCATCGCCCTGATCCTGGACATTGCCGGCCTGATCAAGGCCTACGCGCGTCGCTACGCCTGACGCCATAACAGGGAGCACGACAACGATAATGACTATTCGGGTTCTGGTGGTGGATGACTCCGGTTTCTTTCGCCGACGGGTAAGCGAGATCCTGGCACAGGATCCGCTGATTGAGGTGATCGACACCGCCGCCGATGGCAGAGAAGCCATTAACAAGGCCAAAATGCTGCGGCCGGATGTGATCACCATGGACATAGAAATGCCGGTGATGGACGGCATCAGTGCGGTGCGTGAAATCATGAAGGATACGCCCACGCCGGTGCTGATGTTTTCTTCCCTCACCCACGAAGGCGCCCGGGCCACCCTGGAAGCGCTGGAGGCCGGCGCTATGGACTTTCTGCCCAAGCGCTTTGAAGACATCGCCCGCAGCAAGGAAGAAGCCATTTTACAGTTGCAGCAACGGGTGAAGGCCATTGCCCGTCGCCGTCCGCGGCTTGCTTCGCGACCGGCTTCGGCCCCGCCACCCCGTCCGGTCTCACCGGCTCCGCTCCGCCCCGGTCGCACCGAGGCCCCGGCGGCGGCCACCGAGCGGCGCAGCCTGCCCCGGCGCAGCGGCAAGAGTTACCAACTGTTGGCCATCGGCACCTCCACCGGTGGCCCGGTGGCGCTGCAGACGGTGCTGACCCGACTGCCGGCGAACTTTCCCCATCCCATCGTGCTGGTGCAGCACATGCCTGGCACCTTTACCAGTGCCTTTGCCGCCCGGCTCGACGGCCTGTGCCAGATTCGGGTCAAGGAAGCGGAAGATGGCGATGCCCTGCGCCCTGGCCATGCCTACCTGGCCCCCGGCGGCCGGCAGATGCTGTTTGAAGGCCGGCCGGGCTCTGCGCGACTGCGCATCATGGACGGTAACGACAAGGTCAATTACAAGCCCAGTGTCGACATTACCTTTGCCTCTGCCGCCAAGACCTATGGCGGCCGGGTGCTGGCGGTGGTGCTGACCGGCATGGGCGCCGACGGCCGCGACGGTGCCCGCCTGCTCAAGGACCAGGGCGCCAGTATCTGGGCTCAGGACGAGGATACCTGCGTGGTATATGGCATGCCCCAGGCGGTGGCCCGGGCCGGCATCGCCACCGAGTCGCTGCCGCTGCCGATCATTGGTGAGGCCATTGTCAACGAGATGGCGGGCTGACCCATGGCGCTCGCCGGCCTGTTACTCGCCCTTGCCTGCATCGCTCTGGCCCAGTGGTCTCATGGGGGGGATCTGTCGGTGCTACTCGACGGCCCGGCCCTGCTGATCGTGCTGGGCGGCAGCCTGGGGGCGGTCTGGCTGCAGACCCCCTGGTTTCAGCTGCGTTCCGCCCTGGTAGCGTTGGGCGCGGTCTTTGTTAGGCCGGTCTGGCCCTTTGGCGATCAGAGCGCCCGGCTGCTGCGTTGGTCTCACGAGGCGCGCCAGTCGGGCTTTCTGGTGCTGGAAAACCGGCTGCATTCCGACCGCTTAGACGACTTTACCCGCCAGGGCCTGCAGTGGCTGGTGGACGGCACCGAGCCGGCCATGATGGAGCAACTGCTCGACAACGAGCTGACCCGTATCGAGGAGCAAAAGGAGCTGGAAGCCCGCGTGTTTGAGGCCATGGGTGGCTACAGCCCGACCATCGGCATTATCGGCGCCGTGCTGGGGCTGATCCAGGCCATGTCGCACCTGGACGATCCGGCCCGGCTGGGCAGCGGCATTGCCGTGGCCTTTGTCGCCACCCTCTACGGGGTGGGGCTGGCCAACCTGCTGCTGTTGCCGCTGGCCAACCGGCTCCGGGCCATCTACCGGCTGGAGCTGCGTTATCGGGAGCTGACCGCCATCGGCCTGCTGGCCATTGCCCGGGGCGAAGGCAGCCTGTCGGTGAGTCGTCAGCTCAGTCAGTATCAGGGCGGCCGTCAATGAAACGCCGTTCGTTGTTGCCGGCGCACCAGGATCAGCATACCGAACGCTGGCTGGTGTCCTACGCCGACTACATGACCCTGGCCTTTGCCCTGTTTGTGATGCTGTATGCGGTGCATGCCAGCCGCAGCGAGCTGCGCCAGCCGGTGGTGGAAGGGGTGCAGCAGGCACTGGGACAACTGGGCGCTCATCCCACTCGGGAAGGGGCCATGACGCTGCAGGGACAGCCGGCCCTGCCGGTGAGCGAGCTGCCGGCGGCCACGTCTTCCGCCAACAGCCTGCATCGGCTTAGTGTGGGCTTGGGCGAGCGGCTGGCCCCTTTGCTCGACAAGGAGCTGGCCAGCGTTGAGTTGGGTGAGCAGGAGCTGGTGCTTACCCTGGACGGCAGCCTGTTGTTTTCCCAGGGCAGCGCCCTGCTCGGGCCCAACAGCGAGGCGTTGTTTTCGGCCCTGAGCCCACTGCTCAATCAGCATTTGAACTACCTGCGCGTGCGTGGTTTTACCGACAATGTGGCGGTCAGCAATGAGCTCTATGCCTCCAACTGGCAGTTGTCGGCGGAGCGGGCGCGGGCAGTGCTGGAGCGCTTGGAGCAGGACGGAGTGGCGCCGGCGAGGCTGGTGCTGGAAGCCTATGGCCGCAACCGGCCTCGGGCCGAGGGGCGGGGCGAGGCCGGCCGGGCACCCAACCGACGGGTGGAAATCGCGGTCTCCAGCCGGCGCTGGGCGCCCCCTGAGCCACCGCCACCGGCGCGTCCGCTGAGCCCCGAGGAGCAGGGCGGCATTCAGGTTTATGAGCTGCCGGGAGGCGGCATTCGCATTACCAACGACAGGGTGAGCCCGTGATAGTCTGGACAGTAGCAAATCAGAAGGGCGGCGTGGGCAAAACCACCTCAGTGGTGGCGCTGGCGGGCCTGCTGGCCCAGCGCAACAAGCGGGTGTTGCTGATCGACACCGATCCCCATGGCTCGCTCACGACCTACCTGGATTACAATCAGGACGGCCTGAGCCACACCTTGTTTGATCTGTTTCTGACCCCGGGAGCGGGGCGGGAGGATTTGCAGCGGGTGGCGTTGCAAACCCGTTTTGACGGCATCAGCCTGCTGCCTGCGTCCATTTCCCTGGCGACCCTGGAACGCAACTCCAGCGGTCGGGAAGGCATGGGACTGGTGCTCAAGCGGCTGCTGGCCGAGGTGCAGCAGGACTATGATGTGGTCCTGATCGACTGCCCCCCCGTGCTCGGCGTAATGATGGTGAACGCCCTGGCTGCCTGTGATCGTATTCTGGTGCCGGTGCAGACCGAATTTCTGGCACTCAAGGGGCTGGAGCGCATGGTCAGCACCTTTCGGTTGATGCACAAGGCGCGCCGGGACGGATTTAATTACACCGTGGTGCCGACCATGTATGATCAGCGCACTCGTGCCTCGGTGCAGAGCCTGGAAAGCCTGAAAGAGCAATACGGCGACCGGGTGTGGCCGGCGGTGATTCCGGTCGACACCAAGTTTCGTGACGCCAGCCTGCGTCATGAGCCGCCATCCTATTTCGCCAAGGGCAGCCGGGGCGTATATGCCTACCAGACCCTGCTGCGCCATTTGTGGCGTCTCGACGGAGGGGATGAGCCATTATGAATCAACGTCAGTTTTCCGCCCTCGACGACTATTTCGATGCCCTGCTGGAAGAGGGCCCCGAGCCGCAACCCAAAGTGGCGGTCGAAGCCGAGCCTGAATCAAGGCCAGTTGCCGCCGCGGATCCGCAGGAAGAAGCGCGACGCCGTTCGCTGGAGTCGTTGCTTGCCCGGGTCGCCGAGCTGAAGGAAGAAGAGGCGGGCATCGTCCTGCCAGAAGCGTCTGTTGAGGCGCCGGCCATCGAGGTCGAGCCCGGGGTTCCCTCGAAAGTCGAGCCGGTGGTGGTGCCCGAACCGCCGACACCCGCCCCGGCGCCGGAACCGGCGATGCAACGCGAGCCGGACGCGCCGGCCTGGCGCAACATGGACACCGAGCCTCGCTTTCAGGCACTGTTTTTTGAGGTGGCGGGCATGACCTTTGCTGTGCCCCTGACGCATCTGGGGGGCATCTATCAGGTGTCCAAACTGACCAGCCTGTTTGGCAAGCCGGCCTGGTTTGCCGGCATCATGACCGAGCGGGAACGTCAGCTCAGCGTGGTGGACACGGCCCGCTGGGCCATGCCCGGCCACCGTCAGGAGGAGGAATACCAGTATCTGGTGACCCTGGGTGAAAGCAACTGGGGGCTGGCCTGTCACCAGCTGAAAGGCACCGCCCTGCTCACGCGGGAGCAGGTCAAGTGGCGCGCCGTGCCCGGCTCCCGGCCCTGGCTGGCGGGCATGGTAAAGGAAAAAATGTGTGCCCTGCTGCACGTGGATGCATTGATTGCATTGCTGGAGCAGGGCAAGAATATTGACGGAAAGCGGGTTTGAGTGACTCGGGAGTTAAAGGTATGAGCAATCATCGCAATTTAGCGGAAAATCTGGCCGAAGACGAAGTGTTGCAGTGGGTGACCTTTCGCCTGGACAACGAAACCTATGGCATCAACGTGATGCAGGTACAGGAGGTGTTGCGTTACAGTGACATCGCACCGGTACCGGGCGCCCCCGACTACGTGCTGGGCATCATCAACCTGCGCGGCAATGTGGTGACTGTGCTCGACACCCGGCTGCGCTTTGGCCTGCCACCGGCGGAAATCAGCGACAGTACCCGCATCGTCATTATCGAGGCGGAAAAGCAGGTTATCGGCATATTGGTGGACAGCGTGGCCGAGGTGGTTTATCTCAAGTCCTCGGAGATTGAAAGCGCGCCCAATGTTGGCACCAGCGAAAGCGCGCGCTTTATTCAGGGGGTGTGCAACCGGGAGAATGAGCTGCTGATCCTGGTGGATCTCGACAAGCTGCTTTCCGACGACGAATGGGATGAGTTGAGTCAGCTTTGATGATAGGCGAAACCGCACTTATCCTGGCGGCCCTGGCGCTGTTGTTGGCGCTGGCTGCCATCATGATTGCCTGGCAGATGTGGCGCCGCAGCCAGCGCAAGCTGGACGCCATGAGCACGTTGATGCGGGAATTGTCACGCAGTCGCGACAGCTATCGCAAACAGCTCGAAGAGCTGCAGACGGCCAATATCGGCATGGGCAAGAAACTGGCCGATCTGGGCCGCCAGCTCGGCGGTTTGCAGGAGCAGCAACAGGAGCTGGCGCTCAAGGATCCCCAGAGCAAGCTCTACAGCCGGGCCGCCCGCATGGTGCAGTTGGGGGCAGACGTGGAAGAGATCATGGCCGAATGTGAAATGCCCCGCGCCGAGGCCGAACTGCTGCTGTCACTGCACCGCCAGCGCTAAGTGACAGGAGCGCAGGCTGCCAGCCTGCATTAGGCGTAGGTTGCGAATGAGCGCAGCGAATTCCAACACGCAGGCGGCTGCAAAATGTTGGGATTCGCTGCGCTCATCGCCAACCTACTTCTTCTCCTGCCACCGAAGTTTGTTCCGTAATAAACGCCCGGTCATACGGCCCAATGAGCCGATGGGCAGGTCTGTGCTGCCACCTTGTGTTAAACTGGCGCTCCTTTTTGAACGTTCTGAATGCTTACCTATGCTTGAAGCCCACGCCCTGACCTGTGTTCGTGAGGAACGCACCCTGTTCAGCGAATTGTCGCTGTCGGTGTCTCCCGGTGAGCTGGTGCAGATCGCCGGCCCCAACGGTGCCGGCAAGACCAGCCTGCTGCGGTTGCTGGCCGGCCTGTCCCGCCCTTATGAGGGGGAAGTGTGCTGGCAGGGAGAAAACATCGAGCACTGCCGCGACGGTTATCACCAGGAGCTGTTTTACCTGGGCCATCAAGCCGGCATCAAACACGAGCTCACCGCCTATGAAAACCTGGCCTTCTTTCGCCGCATGCATCACCAGGGCAGCCGGGCCAATCTGTGGGAGGTGCTGGCGCGGGTGGGCCTGGCCGGTCTGGAAGAGCAGTACGCAGGCCAGTTGTCCGCCGGCCAGAAACGTCGCGTGGCACTGGCCCGGCTGTGGCTGGGCGGCCCTCGCCTGTGGATCCTCGATGAGCCCTTTACCGCCATCGACAAGCACGGCGTCAAGGTACTGGAGCGGCTGCTTATCGATCATACCGACGCCGGCGGCATGGTGCTGATCACCACCCACCAGGATCTTCACCTCTGCGCCGATCGGGCGCGTATTCTTCACCTGGCTCCGTCCCGGGAGGACGACGCATGATGCACACCTTTACCGGCGTGGTGCGCCGGGAGCTGGTCGGCGCCCTGCGCCGGCGCGCCGACATTCTTAATCCGCTGTGGTTTTTTGTGATCGTCATTACCCTGTTTCCGCTGGGAGTGGGGCCGGAGCCGGCATTGCTGGCGCGCATTGCCCCGGGCATCGTCTGGGTGGCGGCACTGTTGTCGTCGCTGCTGGCGCTGGAGCGGCTGTTTCGGGACGACTATATTGACGGCACCCTGGAACAAATGATGCTGATGCCCTGTCCTTTAGGGGTGGTGGTGCTGGCCAAGGTATTGTCGCACTGGTTGCTTACCGGGCTGCCGTTGCTGCTGCTGTCACCGCTGGTGGCGGTGTTGCTGAGCATGGACATGGCCGGCTTTCAGGGGATGTTCTGGACGTTGTTGCTGGGCACGCCCATCCTCAGCCTGCTGGGGGCCATTGGTGTGGCGCTGACCGTGGGCATCGGCAAGGGCGGGGTGCTGCTCAGCCTGCTGACCCTGCCGCTGTATATTCCGGTGCTGATTTTTGCCACCTCGGCCATTGAGACCGCCGGCCTGGGGCTGCCCTACAGTGGCCAGCTGGCCATTCTCGGCGCCATGCTGGCGGGCAGTGTGACCCTGGCGCCCTTTGCCATCGCGGCGGCGCTGCGGGTAAGTGTAAATTAGTTTTATTTCAAGCGGTTTGGCGGGCAAAGATTTCTAAAGCGAGCAAATTTGGGGTATCTTAAGCCCGCCCAAAAAATGATTAGTACAAAAAAGGTCTGTGAGCAAGATGTGGAAATGGTTACACCCTTACGCCAAGCCGGAAGAGGCCTACCGAATTGCCGGCCTGTGGCTGCCCTGGTTCGCCGTGTTCAGCCTGGTCTCCTTTATTGTGGGGCTGGTCTGGGGACTGGCGTTTGCGCCCGCCGATTATCAGCAGGGTGACGCCTTTCGCATCATCTACATTCACGTGCCTGCGGCCATCATGTCGATGGGGGCCTATTCTTCCATGGCGGTGGCCGCCTTTATCGGCCTGGTGTGGCAGATAAAAACTGCCGACATGGCGGTGTCGGCCATCGCCCCGGTGGGCGCCGTGTTCACCTTTATCGCCTTGTTTACCGGTGCCGCCTGGGGCAAGCCCATGTGGGGCACCTGGTGGGTGTGGGACGCTCGCCTCACCTCCGAGCTGATTCTGCTGTTCCTCTATCTTGGCGTTATCGCCCTGTACAATGCCATTTCCGACAAGGTGCTGGCCGGTCGCGCCGCCGGCATCCTGGCGCTGGTGGGGGTGATCAACCTGCCCATCATTCACTACTCGGTGGAATGGTGGAACACCCTGCACCAGGGCGCCACCATCACCAAGTTTGACCGGCCATCCATCTCCAATGACATGCTCTGGCCGCTGCTTATCATGATATTTGCCTTTATCTGTTTTCTGGGGGCGCTGACCCTGATGCGGTTACGCAACGAGCTGATTCGTCGCGAATCCCACCGTCCCTGGGTGCTGAAACTGGCGGAGGAACACCATGAAATTTGATAGCTGGTCAGCCTTTCTTGCCATGGGCGGCTACGGCTTCTTCGTGTGGTTGTCTTTTGCCGTCACCCTGCTGGCCCTGCTGGGGCTGGTGGTGGCCACCATAACAACGAGAAAACGCTTGCTGCGCCAGGTCAGCCAAAAACAGGCCCGGGCCGCCCGACGCGAGGCCGCCCGCAAGTTGGAGAACACCCTATGAACCCCAGACGTAAAAAGCGAATGACCCTGCTGTTGGCCGTGGTGGCCGGGCTGTCGGTAATGACCGGCCTGGTGCTCTATGCCCTGCAGCAGAACATCGACCTGTTTTATACCCCCACCGAGCTGGTGCAGGGTAAGGGCAAGGAGCAAATCAAGCCGGAAGTGGGTCAACGCCTACGTATCGGTGGTCTGGTGGTACCGGGCACAGTAGTGCGGGATCAGCAGAGCCTCAAGGTCAGCTTTGGACTGGTGGACGCCGGTGGAGAGCAGGTGACCGTGCGGTTTGACGGCATATTGCCCGATCTGTTTCGTGAAGGACAGGGCATAGTGGCACAGGGGACCCTGGCCGACGCCCGCACCGTGGATGCCTTTGAGGTGCTGGCCAAGCACGATGAAGAATACATGCCACCCGAGGTGGCGGAAGCGCTCAAGGGAATGGAGCACTTGAAACCCGAGTACACGGAGGCGCAGCTGAAGGGTAGCTCCCTATGATTCCTGAGTTAGGTCAATTCACCCTGGTGCTGGCCCTGGCCAGTGCCCTGGTGCTGAGTATTTATCCGCTGCTGGGAGCAACCCGTGGCAACACCGGCATGATGCTGTTGGCCCGGCCCTTGGCCTATGCCCAGTTTGGCTTTCTGCTGATTTCCTTTCTGTGCCTGACCTGGGCCTTTGTGGAGCACGACTTTACCGTGCTTTACGTGGCGTCCAATTCCAACAGCCTGCTGCCGCTGGCCTACCGTATTTCGGCAGTATGGGGCGCCCACGAAGGCTCGCTGCTGCTGTGGGTGCTGATCCTGGCTGGCTGGACCGCCGCCGTGGCCCGCTTCAGCCGGGCGCTGCCGCTGGGTGCGGTGGCCCGGGTACTGAGTGTGATGGGCATGATCGCCATCGGCTTTTTGCTGTTTGTGCTGTTCACCTCCAACCCCTTTGAACGTACGCTGCCGTATTTTCCGGTGGATGGTCGGGACCTGAACCCGCTGTTGCAGGATCCGGGGCTGATTTTCCACCCGCCCATGCTCTATATGGGCTATGTGGGCTTTTCGGTGGCCTTTGCCTTTGCCATTGCCTCACTGATGAGCGGCAAGCTGGATGCAGCCTGGGCCCGCTGGTCCCGGCCCTGGACCATGGCCGCCTGGATCTTCCTGACCCTTGGTATTGCGCTGGGCTCCTGGTGGGCGTATTACGAGCTGGGCTGGGGTGGCTGGTGGTTCTGGGACCCAGTTGAAAATGCCTCCTTTATGCCCTGGCTGGCGGGCACGGCGTTGATCCACTCCCTGGCGGTGACCGAGAAGCGCGCTACCTTCAAGGCCTGGACCGTGCTGCTGGCAATAATGGCGTTTTCCTTAAGCCTGCTGGGTACCTTCCTGGTGCGCTCCGGGGTACTGGTGTCGGTGCACGCCTTTGCGTCCGATCCCACTCGGGGCCTGTTTATTCTGGTGTTCCTGCTGCTGGTGGTGGGCTCGTCCCTGCTGCTGTATGCCATTCGCGGCGCCGAGGTGCGCAGCCACGGCAAACATGAGCTGGCCAGCCGAGAAAGCCTGCTGCTGGGTAACAACATCATTCTGATGGCCGGCCTGGTGGTGGTGCTGATTGGTACCCTGTTGCCCCTGGTACACAAAGAACTGGGCATGGGCAGCATCAGCATAGGGGCGCCCTTCTTCAACAGCCTGTATGCCTGGCTGATCATTCCCTTTGCCCTGCTGCTGGGGGCCGGCCCCCTGTTCCGCTGGCGCCGTCAGCCGATGCAGGAAGTGAACGGCAAGCTGCTGCTGGCGCTGGTACTGAGCGTGGTGCTGGGCGTCAGCCTGCCCTGGTGGTTCTCCGACCATTTTGAGCCCTGGGCTGCCCTGGGCATTGGCCTTGGGGTGTTTATCACCATTACCAGCCTGCAGGAAACCTGGACCCGGGCTACCCATCGCCATACCTTTATGACCGGGGTGCGCAAGCTGGGTAACAGCCACTGGGCCATGATCCTGGGCCACATCGGTCTGGCGGTGACCATAGTCGGCATCAGCTGCACCCAGCTTTACAGCATTGAGCGGGACGTGCGCATGACCGAGGGCGATACCGTCACCTTTGCCGATTACACCTTTACCTTTGAGGGCATTCGTGAGGCCGATGGCCCCAACTACGACGGCTACAAGGGCGTGATCAGCGTGGCCAAGAACGGCCGGCCGCTGACCGAGCTCAAGGCGGAAAAGCGCATGTACCTGGTGCAGCGCATGTCGATGACCGAGGCCGCCATTGATGCCGGCTTTACTCGGGATCTCTATGCCGCCCTGGGTGAGGAGCTGGACGACGGCGCCTGGGCGGTGCGGCTTTACTACAAGCCCTTTGTGCGCTGGATCTGGTTTGGCGCCGTGTTGATGGGCATTGGTGGCGTGATCGCCATGCTCGACAAGCGTTATCGTTTTGGCCGCAAACAGACCCTGGAGGCTTCATGAACCGGCGCATTCTGATCCTGTCCATTCCGCTGCTGCTGTTTCTCGGGGCCAGTGTGTTCCTGTACAAGGGGTTGTTTTCCGATCCCACCGAGCTGGAGTCGGTGCTGATCGATCAGCCGATTCCCGAGTTCACCCTGCAGGACCTGCATGATCTCGACAAGCAGCACGACAAGGGCATCTTTACCGGTCAGCCCATGTTGCTCAATGTGTGGGCCACCTGGTGCCCGACCTGTTATGCCGAGCATGAATACCTCAATGAGTTGAAGGCGAAAGAGGGCATTTACATCATCGGCATGAATTACAAGGACGAACGGGAAAAAGCCCTGCGCTGGCTGGACAACCTGGGCAATCCTTATGCCATCGACCTGTATGATCCGCGCGGCATGCTGGGACTGGATCTGGGCGTCTACGGCGCTCCCGAGACCTTTCTTATCGACAGCAATGGGGTCATTCGCTACCGCCATGTGGGTGACGTGAACGACAGGGTATGGCAACAGACCCTCAAGCCCATTTTTGAACGAATGGAGTAAACCCCCATGTGGATGAAAATGTGGATGCGCGTGCTGACCCTGGCCGCCCTGTTGTGGCTGCCCCTGGCCCAAGGGGCCATCGACGTGTACGAATTTGAGGATTCTGCCCGCGAAGAGGTATTTCGCGAGTTGCTGCGGGAGTTGCGCTGTCCCAAGTGTCAGAATCAGGACATTGCCGACTCCAATGCCGAACTGGCCAAGGATCTGCGGGACAAGACCTATCAGATGCTGCAGCAGGGGAGCAGCAAGCAGGAAGTCATCGATTACATGGTGGCCCGCTACGGCAACTTCATTCTCTACAAGCCGCCCTTTATGGCATCCACCCTTATCCTCTGGGCCGGCCCGGTACTGGTGCTGGTGATCGGTGCCCTGGTGGTGCTGGTACGGACCCGCAAAAAATCGGCCACCGCCAACGACGAGGCCCTCAGCGCCGAGGAAAAACAACGCCTCGACCGCCTGCTGAACAAGAACAAAGAGAGCTGACATGACCGTATTCTGGATCCTCAGTGCCGCGCTGACGGTGCTGCTGGCACTGGTGATTATTCTGCCCCTGATGCGGGGCCGCGCCGAGTCGAGCGAAAGCCGCAACGAGCTCAATACCCGCCTTTATCGCCAGCGCCTGCAGGAGCTGAAACAGGAGAGCGAGCAGGGCCTGCTGGAAGATGACGCCGCCCTGCAGCAGGAGCTGCAGAAGAGCCTGCTGGACGATGTGGTCGGTGATGAGCCCGCCGCGCGTCGTGGCCGCAGCCCGCTGGTGCTGATCTCTGCCCTGGTACTGGTGGTGCTGGTGAGCTACGGGGTGTACTGGCAACTTGGCGCCCATCGTCAGGTGGCGGAATGGCAGCGGGTGTCCGCCGAACTGCCCGCGCTGTCCCGTCATGTGCTGATCCAGCCCGATGAAACGGTGACCGACCAGGACGTGCGCGAACTTATGCTGGCGCTGCGCACTCGGCTGCATCAGGATGGCGATGACTACCGGGGCTGGCTGCTGCTGGGCCGGCTGGCGCTGGAGCTGCGGGACGGAGAAACCGCACGGGATGCGCTGGATAAAGCCCTCAAGCTGACCGATGAGCCCGACGCGGTGCGTGTGCCCTATGCCGAAGCCCTGGCCATGACAGGCGAAACCCTGCGGGCCGAGCAGCTGGTGCGCGGCGTGCTCACGCGTCAGCCCGGCAACCTGGAGGCATGGTCGGTATTTGCCTTTATGGCGTTGCAGCAGAATGACTTCGGCCAGGCCATTGCCCGCTGGCAGCAAATGCTTGAGATCATGCCCGCCGATCATCCACGCTATGCCATGGTGCAGCGCTCCATTGCCTTTGCCGAGCAGCAAGCGGGCAGTGAGCAATCGCCGGTCACCGGGCCGCGCTACCAGGTGGAGGTCAATACCGCAAGCTCGGTGCCCTATCATCCGGGAGCGGTGCTGTTCGTGTTTGCGGTGGATGCGGCTGGAGGAGAAATGCCGTTGGTGGCCCGGCGCATTGAACGGCCGTCCTTTCCCATGACCATTACCCTGAGCAATGCCGATGCCATGGTGCCCGACAATAACCTGAGCAGCCGTGAGGCGGTGGTTATCAAGGCCCGCATCGCCCCCAGTGGCAATGTCACCGATGCCACCGACGCCTGGGAAGGCCGCAGTGGTGTGCTGGACACCGACGAGGACAGCCAGCTCAGCGTACTGATCGACACACCGCTGTAAATTGCGGCTGGCCGTGACGGCCGGCCGCCGGTAGACTTTAATCTTTCATAACAACAAGAAATGAGCGACTCATCATGTGGCATCGAGTGCTGATGCCCGCCGCCGGTATTGTGTTGACCGGCTGCGCGGCACACCAGGGCGTGGAGCAGGAGCGGGTCAATGACCCCTTCTCGCCGGCCGTTCCGGCGGACTACGCCAAATCCACCGCGGCCGATCCCCGCGACCCCTTTGAACCGGTAAACCGGGCCAGCTGGGTGATCAACTACGATGTGGTTGATCCCTTTGTAGTGCGTCCGGCGGCCCACGCCTACGCCGACTATGTGTCGCGTCCGGTGCGGGTTGGCATTCAGAACGTGGTGCTTAACCTGGAAGAGCCGGCCAGCTTCGTCAACCATCTGGTAACCGGCGATCTGCCCGGTGCCGGCAATAACCTGGTCCGCTTCGGTGTTAACAGCACCGTGGGCGTGCTTGGCTATTTCGATGTGGCGCAAAAGCTGTCATTTGAGCCTCAACCCAAGGATTTCAGTCAGGTGTTGGGTCAGATTGGCGTGGGTGACGGCCCCTTCCTGATGGTGCCGTTCTATGGTCCTACCACGCTGCGTCAGCTGTCCGGCGATATGGTCGACAGCCTGTATTTTCCCTATGATGTCATGACCTTTGCCATGCGCACCGGCAAGTGGGTAATGGATGGCCTCTACCAGCGCAGCGAGCTGATTGAGCGGGAAGCCATTATCGACAATTCCCTCGATCCTTATGGTCTGACCAAGGATCTCTACCTGCAGTATCAGGACACCAAGATCGGCAAGGAATTCGAGCCCGCTTCGGAAGAGGAGCTGGAAGCCTTTATGGAAGAGATCGACGGCTGATCCAGTCAGGCGCGATAAGGCGGGGAGGGGAGAGCAAGTCGACTCCCTCATTACGCTTGCCCCTGCTCCTTTTTGGGCGGTTTACCGCTGACGCCGCCGCTGACGATAAAGGTGGTGACGGTACCGGCGGGCGCATCCAGTGCCCTAACCTGTTCCCGTTCCACCAGCAACAGGTTGCCGGCGAAGTTGTAGGACTGGGGCAGGTATACCGCCACCTTGCCCGGCAGGCCAAAGGCCGCCATGTCCTGGCGCGTGACAAATCCCATCACCATGACCTCGCCTCCCATCAGGCTGACCGTCACCGGCTGATCGAACCGACGGTTGTCGCCCAGCAGGGCGTTGAACAGATCCTGCAGTGAGTTATACAGCAATTTGACCAGGGGAATGCGGGTCAGCAGCCGGTGAAACAGCGACAGCAGGGCCTGGCCCAGGTAGAAGGAGGCAAACATGCCGGTCAGAATGATCAGCACCAGGGTGATCAGGCCGCCGGCCAGATCCGCCAGCCAGCCCGCTTCCAGGGCCGGAAACACCATGCCCAGCAGGCCGCCCAGCGCGGAAAACAGGGTCTGGTTGAGCAGGGTGAAAATAAGGTAGACCAGATACACGGTGAGCACCACCGGCAGCAGGATCAGCAGGCCTTGAAAGAAAAAGCGGATCAGTCGTTGCATCATTGCGGCTCCGAAACAAGGAGCCACATCATGGCAGATTCTGCCGTAAAGCACAGCGGCATTTGGTGTGTCGTGGTCAGCTCCGGTCGTGTCTTCTTCGACACAGCCAGTGCCACCAGCGCCGATACCAGGGCGGGCTGAACCTGCGCTGATGCTCGGCGGCGAACAGGGCCTTGTGCAGGGGCAGGGCGCTGGGCCGGTAGCCGTAGTGCTGCTGCCAGGTCAGCGCCACCTCCTGCAGAATAATGCGGCACTGGTGATCGTACAGGGTGTTGTAGTCATAGGACGGCGTGCTTTGCCGGTAATCCACGCCATAATGATCCAGTATGCGCCCCAGGGCGATAACCAGCTCCCGGTATTCATGCTCGTTCATTTGCATCCAGGCTCCTTGGTTCTGTTCAGTATAGATTGACCCGCCTGCGGCTCTTTTCTGCACAGTTGACCGGCTCAACTCAAAATAACCGGGGTTTTGCTTCATCTTGAGCTTTGCAAGGCCGGTCAGCCTTGGTAAGGTGAAGGTGGTTGCGTAAAAGAGAAATAATGATAAGTCAAACCAAAGGCTGTCTTTTCTTTTTACTTGGTTGTCATTATAAGTTTACAGGTGAGGATGTCATCATGCAGAAAGACACACTGAACAATATTCATATTCAATCCGAAAAGGTGATGATCACCCCGGCGGAACTCAAGGCCAAGCTGCCGATTTCCCAACAGGCGCTGGATTACATCGGCCAGGCCCGCCAGACCATCTCCGATATTGTTCACCGCAAGGATCACCGTCTGCTGGTGATCTGCGGACCCTGTTCCATTCACGACATCGATGCAGCCAAGGAATACGCAACCCGCCTCAAGAAACTGCATGATGAATATAGTGACAGCCTTTATATCGTGATGCGCGTCTATTTTGAGAAGCCGCGCACCACGGTGGGATGGAAAGGCTTTATCAACGATCCTCACCTGGATGGCAGCTTTGACATTGAACTCGGCCTGCACAAGGCCCGCGAGCTGCTGTGCTGGCTGGCCGAGCTGGAGCTGCCCCTGGCCACCGAAGCGCTGGATCCCATCAGCCCGCAATACTTGGCTGAGCTGTTCTCCTGGTCGGCCATCGGTGCCCGCACCACCGAGTCCCAGACTCACCGGGAAATGGCGTCTGGCCTGTCGATGCCGGTCGGCTTCAAGAATGGCACCGACGGTAACCTGGGCACCGCCATCAATGCCATGAAGGCGGCGGCCGAGCCCCATGCCTTTATGGGTATCAACCAGGAAGGCCAGGTGGCGCTACTGGTCACTCAGGGTAACCCCGATGGCCATGTGATCCTGCGGGGCGGCAAGCAGCCCAACTACGACTCGGTCAACATTGCCCTGGCGGAAAAGGCCATGAACGCCGCCGGCCTGGATCCGAGACTGGTGGTGGACTGCAGCCATGGCAACTCCAACAAGGACTACAGCCTGCAGCCCCTGGTTACCGAGAACGTGGTGCACCAGATTCAGGAAGGCAACCGCTCCATTCTGGGCATTATGCTTGAGTCCCACCTGTTTGCGGGCAACCAGTCCAGCGAACAGCCGGTGTGTGACATGCAGTACGGTGTGTCCATCACCGACGCCTGCATTGGCTGGGACACCACGGTCGAGCTGCTCAAGCGCTGTCATCAGCAGCTGGCGACGGCCCTGAAGGAACGGGTGGCCTGACCCGCAATTGTCACGCCGGGCCTTGAACAGGCATAATGCAAAGGCGCCGGACCTTCAGTGGTCCGGCGCCTTAATTCTGGGATGGAATCAATGGTAGATGAACTCAAGGTCCTGCGGGATCAAATCGATGAAGTCGATCAGCAGCTGGTGGAGCTGTTTGCCAAACGGCTGAAGCTGGTGGCCGGCGTGGGCGAAGTCAAAAGCCGCCATGGGCTGCCTATTTACGCCCCCGACCGGGAAGCCGCCATGCTGGCGCGGCGGCGGGCCGAGGCACAAGCGCAGGGGGTGCCGCCGGATCTGATTGAAGACGTGCTGCGCCGCTTTATGCGGGAGTCGTACGCCAGTGAAAAGGACACCGGCTTCAAGTGCGTGAACCCAACGCTCGGCAAGGCGGTGGTGATCGGCGGCGGCGGTCAGCTCGGCGGCCTGTTTGCCCACCTGCTGACCCTGTCCGGCTATCAGGTCGTTGTGCTGGAAAAGGATGACTGGAGCCGTGCCGACACCCTGCTGGCCGATGCCGGCCTGGTGATGATCGCCGTGCCCATCGATCAGACGGTGGCGGTGATCGAGCGGTTGCCGACCCTGCCCGCAGACTGCCTGCTGGTGGATCTGACCAGCGTCAAGAGTGAGCCGGTGGCGGCCATGCTCAAGGCGCACACCGGCCCGGTGCTGGGGCTGCACCCCATGTTCGGCCCCGATGTGTCGAGCCTGGCCAAGCAGGTGATCATTCATTGCGACGGCCGTGGCGCCGAGCAGTATGAATGGCTGCTGGCACAAATCCGCATCTGGGGTGCCCGGCTGCAGCCGGTGCCGGCGGAAGAGCACGACGAGGCCATGAGCCTGGTGCAGGCCCTGCGCCACTTTACCAGCTTCGCCTACGGTGCCCACCTCTGTGCCGAGGGCGCCGACCTGGCCAAGTTGCTGCGGCTGAGTTCGCCCATCTACCGGCTGGAGCTGGCCATGGTAGGGCGGCTGTTTGCCCAGGATCCGGCGCTCTATGCCGACATCATACTGTCGTCCCCGCGCAACCTGGCAATGATCCGTCGCTATCATCGCCGTTTTGGCGAACTGCTGGATCAGCTGGAAAGCGGTGAGCGTGCGGCTTTTGTTCGCCAGTTTGAGAGCGTCAGCGAGTTTTTCGGCGATTATGCCGATACCTTCCTCAAGGAAAGCCGCTTACTGCTGGCCCAGGCCAACGACAGCCGCCATCACACGGATTAATGGGGCGCACTGGCCCCGCTTGAGCGGCGCATTAACGTGATTACAAAAAAGCCCGGCCAATAGGCCGGGCTTTTTATGTCTTGGTCAGGCGTGACTTAATCGCGATACAGGCTGTGGGCCAGCTGCTCAAGGGCGCCGTCGTCGCCGTTAACGGCGAGGCAGAAGCCGCTGACGCCGGCGGCGTTAAGAGCCTCACCCAGGCGGGGCAGGGCGGCGGCATCGCCGCTCAGCCGGCTCACCAGGGGCAGGTGGGTCTGGCTGTTTAGATCGAGCAATCGGGCCAGGGGCAGCGCCTGGGTGTCCAGCAATGCCAGCTGCTGGTTGCCCTGCTGCAAAATGTGCTGGGCCAGGCTCAGGCTTTGCTCGGGCTCGTCGGCCAGCTCCAGCAGCAGCGGACGGGTGCAGCGGCCTGCGGCGCCGATCAGCTCGTCGTTGCGTACCGCGGACGCCTCCAGCAACAGCAGCTCCACCGACTCGGCGGCCCGTTGTACCTGCTCGGCACTGGTCACTCGCGTCATGGCAGCGAGATCAAAGCGGGCGGCGGTGGCGCGCAGTTGCCGAAGCCGGGCCATGCCCCGCTCGGTATCGACGCCGTCAAAGCAGTCCGCCGCCAGCACCTGGGCGCCCTGCTCCTTGACCCGGCGGGCGGTTTCCTGCAGCCGGGCCTCGTCGGGAAAGCCGTTCAGCTCGGCAATCAGCAAGGGATCATCACCGCCAAGCACATAGGGGCCCACCTGTACCTGAGTATTGTCGGCCTGATAATGGCGGCTGGGGCGCACCGGCTCGGCCCGCTCACCGGTGTTTGGCTTGCTCAGCAGCCGGGGTGGAATGCGGGTGGGAGCCACCTCGGCGCTGGGGTAGCAGCCCATTACCTTGATAAAGCGGGTAATTCGGCCCAGCTCCTTCAGTGCCACCTGCATGGCTTCACTGTTGAGGTTGCCGGCCACGTCCACATAAAACATCTCTTCCCAGGGGTTGCCGATAATGGGGCGGGATTCCAGTCGGGTCATGGTGATGCCGTGGCCGCGCAGCACCAGCAGGGCTTCCACCAGGGCACCGCTCTGTTGGCCGGTAGACATGATAAAGCTGGTCTTGGCCGGGATCTGCTCCGCCACTTCGATGGGCTTGCGGGCCACCACGATAAAGCGGGTCATGTTCTGCTTCTGGTTGGCCAGGCCTTCCACCAGGGGTGTCAGGCCATGCAGTTCGCCACCATCGGCACTGCCCAGTGCCGCCACGTCGTGACGCTTCAGCCTGGCCACCTGCTCCATGGCATTGGAGGAAGCGGCGCAGAACTTTACGTCCAGCTCGCCCAGCCGGCTCAGATACTGGGAGCACTGCTGGTAGGGCTGGGAGTGGGTGTAGAGGGTCTTGATCTGCTCAACCTGGGTATCGGTGGCCACCAGCAGGCAGTGCTCAATGGGCTGGGTCAGCTCACCGACAATGGACAGGCTGGTGTGCTGCATCAGGTCAAACACCTCGTTGATGGAGCCGGAGCTGGTGTTCTCGATGGGCAGAATGCCGTACTGAGCCTGCCCGGACTCCACGGTCTCAAGGATTTGCTGAAAGCTTTCGCAGTTGTGCTCCACCAGCGGCGCCTGAAAACGCGCGAGATACTTGCGCGCCGCCATGTTGGAGTAGGAGCCCTTGAGCCCGAGAAAGGCCACGCTGATGGCGGGCACGCTGTCCTGAGGATTAAGCAGATCCTGCAGCAACGCCTGCTGGGACAGTACCGAGTCCTCAATAATGGTCTGAAAAATACGGGTAACATAATGGGCGTCCAGACCCAGTTTGCGTCCCTGGCTGACCAGCTCCACCAGCAGCGCCTGTTCCCGCTCCTGATCCCGAATGGGGCGGGGGTTTTCCAGTTTGGAGCGAGCCACGTCCAGACTCAGGGCCTTGCGTTGGGCCAGCAGGCTGAGCAGCTCGCTGTCCAGGCGACTGATATTGCTTCTTATCTCGTCCAGGTTCATGAATAGGGCTTCCTTCCTCGCCAGACTGCGCTTGAGTTAAAGAATAAAAAAAGCCTCCCGGTGGGAGGCTTGGCTGTTCGTCTTTCGCTTGTTTCTCGCCAGACCGCTGCCTCCCGAAGTCAGGATGCAAAAAAGAAGCGAAAGAAAAACGGCTGAACGGACATCACATTACAAACTCTTGAACATTAGAACCCATAGGAATACTGAAAAGCGGCGGCGCTGGCAAGCCTTTTCCCGGCTTTTTATCCTTTGGCGCAAAAAAAGCGGCGAAACCGCCGCTTGAAAATGGGAATGAACGGAATCGGGTTTAGCCTTCCTGGACTTCGGGTTGTGTGCCGTGGGCGCGCTGGGCCAGGGGCTTGTCGGCATAGCGGCTCAGCTGACGCTCAAGCTTCAGGCCCAGATCCTTGATGGCGGCATAGAGGTTTTCGTCTTCCGCCTGGGCGAACAGGGTTTCACCGGGTACCCCGGCACTGGCTTCCACCAGGTAATTGAGGCCTTCCTTCTGAATGACGACATGGGGGGTAATCAGCGCGATCTGGCGCCGGTTGAGCTTCTCGAAACGACTTTCAATCCGTTCACGAATGGCGGGAGTGATGTCGATAACATGGCTGGTAATCGCAATGGACATAAGGAACCCCCTGGTTGCTCTGTGTGACTGTACGGTTTCAGATTACGCCCTTTGCAAATTCGTTTTGTGAGCCAGGTCAATTAATGACGGCATGACCATGGGTGCCAATAGGAAATGTGAGCGAGGCGTAAAAATGACGTCTGGCGACTTTGTTTGTCTTGCCGGCACAAAGAATTTGCGGCGCCCCATTGGCAGCCCAGCCGCCATTTCTTAGGATAGCTGCATTAACTTGGCGTGGGAGAAGCAAAGGTGTTCAGACGGCTTGGATTGGGAGTGTTATTGCTGGGCCTGGGATGGTGTGCCCAGGCGTCACCGCTGCGGGATCAATACCGGCAGGCGGAGCAGGCTCTGGAGCAGGGCAAGGTGAATGAATACCGGCAGCTGCGCTCGGGGCTGGATGCCTACCCGCTGGTGCCCTACCTGGATTATCGTTACCTGGCCGACCGCCTCAACCACATCGGTACTCAGGACGTGCGTGGCTTTATGAGCCGCTATCCCGACTCCCAGCTGGCCGATCGGCTGGAACGGCTGTACCTGTTCCGGCTGGCCCGGGAGCAGCGCTGGCGCGAATTTCTGTCCCTCTATCCCGAGCTGCCCAACAGCACCGAACTGAAGTGCGCCCATTACCGGGCCAAGTGGGCCTTGGGTGACCGGGCGGTGGCGATCAAGGGCGCCGAGCAGCTGTGGCTGTCGGGTCATTCCCGGCCCAATGCCTGCGACCCCCTGTTTGATGCCTGGCAGACCGTGGGCGGACGCAGCAACGAGCACGTGTGGCAGCGCATGCTGCTGGCCTATGAAACCGGCCAGAGCGGCCTGATCAAATACCTGTCGGATATGCTGGCGCCGTCATCTCGTGCCGCCGGCGAGCTGCTGTTGGCGCTGGACAAGGATCCGGGTCTGCTTGCCGACACCGCCCGTTTTGAACACGCCGATAAGCGCCATCGCGCGGCCATGGCGGTGGCGCTGGCGCGGCTGGCGGACAGCAACCCGCAACTGGCCATGGAACTCTACCCCCGTTACCAGCGTCAACCCGGGCTGAGCTCGTTGCAAGTGGCCGAGGTGGAGCGCAGCCTGGCCCGCCGGCTGATGTATAACCGCACTCATGAATACCGCAGCTGGCTGGACCGGCGCCTGCCGGAAGTGGGCTCCGATGCCCTGTTTGAGCTGCGAGCCCGGCTTGCCATCTGGGAGCAGGACTGGGACCACCTGAACGACTGGCTGGACCGTCTGCCCGCCGATGAGCAGGGCAACAGCCGCTGGCAATACTGGCGGGGCAGGGCCCTGGCCGAAGCAGGCAAGGCCGGTGCGGCCGATGCCGCCTGGGCAAAGGCGGCCGGCGAGCGGGACTATTATGGCTTTCTCGCCGCCCAGCGTAGCCAGCGCCCCTATGCCCTGAACTTTCAGGCGCCGCCACCAGCCCCGGAATGGCGCCTGGCCGTTGGCCGTTGGCCGGCGCTGGCCCGGGTGGAAGAGTGGCTGGCCTTGGGCAACAAGGCCTCGGCCCGCAGCGAGTGGTATCACCTGATGGGCAAGCTCGGCAAGGACGACCAGCTGGCTCTGGGCGCCCTGGCATTGCGGCGAGGCTGGCATGACAAGTCGGTGCTGGCCAGCATCAGTGCCAAGGCCTGGGATCAGCTGGATCTGCGCTTTCCAGTGGTCTATCGCGACATCTTTCGCAGCCAGGCCCGTCGTCTGGCCGTGGAAGAGTCGACCCTCTTTGCCATTGCCCGCCAGGAAAGCGCCTTCTATGAGCAGGCCCGCTCCCCGGTGGGCGCCGGCGGCCTGATGCAACTGATGCCGGCAACCGCCCGGGAAACCGCGCGCAAGTATGGCATCCGTGATTATCAAGGGGCCGCCGATGTGTATCGGCCCGAGGTCAACGTGCAATTGGGTGCCCATTACTTCAAGGAGTTGCTGCAGCGTTATCAGGGCAACCGGGTGGCCGCCATTGCCGCCTACAACGCCGGCCCTGGCCGCATCAATCGCTGGCTGGCCAACAGCGGCAGCCGTCCGCTGGATGTATGGGTGGAAAACATACCCTACCGGGAAACTCGGGGCTATGTGCAGAACGTGCTGGCTTATTCGGTGATTTATCAGGATAAACTGGGTCAGCAAAAACGCTTTCTGACCCCGCTGGAGCTGAATTATGTCTACTGAACAGAGTGTGGCCATTCTTGGGCTGGGCTGGCTGGGCGAGCCCCTGGCCCGCACCCTGCTGACACAGGGCTGGCAGGTGGCCGGCACCACCCGCGACGAGGAAAAGGCGGCGCGGCTGAACGATGCCGGCATTGTCACCTTGTGCTGGGACTTCAGCGCCGCCATGCCGGCTCGCTGGCCCGAGCGGCTAAGGGCCCACACCCTGGTGCTGTGCGTGCCACCGGGCAAGGTAGATGACTACCCGCATACCCTGGGCGCCCTGGCCCGGCTGGCGGTGGCCGGCGGCGTGCAGCGCGTGATCTTCACCAGCGCCACCTCGGTGTATGGCGGCACCGGCATTAAAACCGAGGCCGACGCCGCCCCCGATGGTCCTCGGGGCGAGCGTATGCTGGCCGCCGAGCGGGCGGTGCAGGCCTATTCCGCCGCCCAGGTGCTGGTGTTGCGGCTGTCCGGGCTGGTGGGCGGTAGCCGGGAGCCGGGGCGGTTTTTGTCGGGCAAGCGCTTTGACGGCGGAGACGAGCCGGTCAACCTGGTGGCACTGGAGGATCTGCTGCGCTTTATTCCCGCCCTGCTGGCGCGCAGCGACTGGCCTGCGGTGGTCAACGTCAGCGCTCCCCATCACCCTGCGCGCCGTGATTTCTACGGAGAAGCGGCCCGGCTGCAGGGCTTGCCGCCCCCGGAGTTTGGCGGTGGCGGCGAAGGCAAGACCATAGACGGCAGCGGCCTGTGCCGCTGGCTGAACATGGACTATTCGGTGACCGACTGGTTTCAGTGGCTGGCGGCGCGCCGCGGGTAGACTGAGCCGCGTCCACGCCATGAAAATTGCGGGGGGCTGTTCGGGGGATTATGATGCCGGTTTCAGTCTGAACGATGAGTACTTCTATCATGAGCGAACCACAAGACCCACGGGGCGATCTGCTGCTGCGCACCATGGCCATGCCGGCCGACACCAATGCCAACGGCGATATTTTCGGCGGTTGGATCATGTCGCAGATGGATCTGGGCGGCAGCCTGCTGGCCAATGAGATCGCCTTTGGCCGAGTGTGTACCGTGGCCGTGGACAAAATGGTGTTTGCCCGTCCGGTTCAGGTGGGTGACGTTATCTGCTGCTATGGCGAGCTGGTGAAAGTGGGCCGCACCTCCATCACCATCAAGGTGGAAGTCTGGGTCAAGCCGGTGCTGACGCCGGAGAGTGGTCCCCGTTATCCGGTGGCCGGGGCCGAGTTCGTGTATGTGGCCATTGACGAGAACGGACGTCCCCGTGAAGTTAAAGGGCGCGACTAGGGCACTGTTGCTGGGCACCACCCTGGCCCTGGCGGGCTGCCTGGAGGTGCCCGAGCGGTTGCTGCTCAGCGACCAGTTTGCCCCCGGCAGCGATTGCCTTCATCCCTCACTGGCCGGCAGCTCGCCGCTGCCCGCCACCTTTTCGCTGCTGAGCTGGAACATTTACAAGCAGCAGGGTGACTGGCGTCCGGAGCTGACCCGCTGGAGTGCGCAGGCCGATCTGCTGCTGTTGCAGGAGGCCAGTGGCCGGGAAGGGCTGTACCGCTGGCTCAATGAGCAGCAACTGCACTGGTTTCAGGTGGCCGCCTTTAACTGGCAACGGCTGCCCACCGGTGTGCTTACCGCCAGTACCGGGCAGGCGGCCCAGGCCTGTGGCCAGCGTATCACCGAGCCCGCCACCCGCATTCCCAAGTCGTTGCTGGCCAGTCGCTATTCGCTGCAGGGGGCGGCCGAGCAGTTGTTGGTGATCAACCTGCATGCGGTCAACTTTTCCCTGCGCGGCCGCACCTACCAGGCTCAGCTCGACATGATAAGCGAGGCCATGGCCGGCCATGGCGGCCCGGTGATAGTGGCGGGAGACTTCAACCGCTGGAATGCCCGCCGTCAGCGCCTGCTGAGCGCCTGGGCCAGCCGTCATGGCCTGCAGGAGGCGCAGCCCGAGCCGGATCTGCGTACCCGGTTCTGGGGCTATCCCCTCGATGGCATTTATTACCGTGGCCTGAACCTGGAGCGGGCGGAAAGCATGGCGTCTGACGCCTCGGATCACAGCCCGCTGAAGGCGGTGTTTAGCGTGCCGGGGCAATAAATGGCGGGATAACACAAAAAAGGGAGCCTTTCTGGCTCCCTTTTGCATTGAACGGGCAAAGCATCAGCCGGCGTTGGCGGCCACGATCAGCTGCTGGCCGGTGCGCAGCATGTGCTTGTCGGTCAGCTGGTTCCAGCGCAACAGATCCGAGATGGTTACGCTGAAACGGCTGGCGATGGCCGACAGCGAGTCTCCGGCCTGCACGCGATAGGTGCCGCCTGCGCTCTCGTCCCGGGCCGGGGCCGTGGTGGCAGACGGCACCAGCAGGGTCTGACCAATGCGAATGGTATTGCCGCGCAGGTTGTTGGCCTGTTTCAGCGCCACCACCTGAGTGCCGTAGCGGCGGGCGATTACGCCCAGGCTGTCGCCGCCCTTGACCCGGTAGCGCTGGTAATGCATGCGCTCTTCGGCGGGCAGATCGGCCATGGCCAGTTCAAAGGTTTCGGCATGGCGCACCGGCACCAAAATTTCGGCGTCGATCAGCGGCGAGGTGGCGGTGTGCTTGTAGGCCGGGTTCAGGGCCTTGAGCTGGCTACGGCTAACGCCGGCCAGATCCGCCGCCATGTTCAGATCCACCTGGCCTTCCACCGCCACGGCGGTAACCTGGGGTCGGTTGGGAATGTCCGGGATCTCCATGCCGTAGTGACCCGGCTGCTTGAGAATATCGGCCAGGGCCATCAGCTTGGGCACATAGTTCTGGGTTTCCTTGGGCAGCGACAGCGACCAGTAGTCGGTGGGCTTGCCCTGGCGGCGGTTGGCGCGAATGGCGCGCTGAACCCGGCCTTCACCCGAGTTGTAGGCGGCCAGGGCGTGAGTCCAGTTGCCGTCAAAGAAGTTGTGCAGATACTCCAGATAATCGAGCGCCGCCCGGGTCGAGGCCATGATGTCATAGCGGCCGTCGTACCAGCTGTCGTAATGCAGGCCAAAGTTCTTGCCGGTGCCCTGCAGCATTTGCCACAGGCCGGCGGCATGACCGTGGGAATAGGCCTTGGGATTAAAGGTGCTCTCCACCACCGGCAGCAGCGCCAGCTCCATCGGCATGTTCCGTTTCTCTATCTCTTCCTTGATGAGATAGAGAAACGGTCTGGCGCGCTCGGAAACGGAGCGCATGTATGCCGGTTGTTTCAGGTACCAGTTACGCTGGGCCACCACGCGCGGATGATGAGCCGGAATGTCCAGCGTCATGTCGTCGGCGATGGCCTGCCACAGATCCGTTTGCTGCACATCCTGCTGCTGCTGCCGGGTCGGGCGTTCATCCGAGGAATGCCGGCTGTTTTTGCCGTCGTTCCGTGTACTTTTCAGCACGGTATGTTCCGATGCTTTGGGGTAGAGCGGCGCGTTTGCTCGCTCTCCAGCGGTATCCTGGTGGCCATGAGGCTGGCGCGCCGAATCGGTCGCCGCCATCTGGCAGCCGGCCAGGAGCAAGGCACTGGATAAAATGCAAAGTCTTATCATGGTGTCTGCGTCTCAAAAAAACGGCGGCCAGTGTATGCTTTGTGAGCAACTTAATCAAGTTCGTTAAAAATGGTCTTTCCAGCGGCGAAGTGCGGCGAACACTTGACAGTCTTCATTTAACTCCGCCATGGCGTGCACTTGGGCGGCGGCCCGGACCGCAGGCTCGGCGGTGCGCAGAAACACATTGATGGCCTTTTCACGGCCGATGCTGGACGGCAGGGTGGGCACGCCCTGCTGGCGCAACTTGGCCACTTCTTTCATGTAGCCCAGCAGGGCGGCATTGCCGGGCTCTACCGCATGGCAGAAGGCCAGGTTGGACTGGGTGTATTCGTGGGCGCAATACACCCTGGTGTGTTCGGGCAGGGCGGCCAGTCGCTGCAGTGAGTGATGCATCTGCTCCGGTGTGCCTTCAAATAGTCGGCCACAGCCGCCGGAAAACAGGGTGTCACCGCAAAACAGCAATTCCTGGCCGTAATAGGCAATGTGGCCCAGGGTATGGCCGGGCACGGCGATGACTTCAAGCTCCAGACCCACTATGGGCAGCGCCACGTTGTCGCCGTCCGTCACGGCAATGGCGCCGGGGCAGGGCAGGCGCTCGCCGGCAGGCGCATAGACCGGGGCGTCGGGCCAGTCGGCCAACAGGGCGGATACGCCGCCGGTGTGATCATGGTGGTGATGGGTAATGAGAATGGCGGCCAGCTCAAGGTGGCGCTCGGCCAGTGCGGCCTGCACCGGAGCCGCATCGCCCGGATCGACCACAACGGCCTGGCGACCATTGCCAATCAGCCAGATATAGTTATCGTTAAAGGCATGAAGCGGTGTTACGTTCATTTGACATCCTTGAGCTGAAAACAGAGAGGGGCGGCAGGCCGACCCGATATAATGCCAAAGCTTACCAGAGGGATCATGACCACAGCCAGCCAGCCGGCGCCGCAACACTGGCGCGATCTGCCCCGGGGAGCCTACCTCGCCGACCAATTGCAGCAACGACTCGATGCCTGGGCACCGGGCCTGTATGGCTTCAGCCTGCTCAAGGTGGATGCCCTGAGCACGGCGCTGTCATTGTCTCGCAGCCGCTTGCGCCAGGATGTGGTCATGGCCCAGCAGGAGCTGGACGGCATGGATCTGCTGGGGGATGCCACCGCCATGCCCTTTGCTCCGGGCAGCCTGGATGCCTGCCTGCTGGCCCATGTGCTCGACTACAGTGAACATCCCCATGCCATTCTGCGGGAAACCGAGGTGGTATTACGGGACGACGGCTGGCTGGTACTGACCGGCTTTAACCCCTATGGCAGCGCCGGCCTGGCCCGGCTGCTGCCGGGCTGGCGCCAGCGCCTGCCGCCCTGGCGGCGTATGCTGGCGCCGGCCCGAGTGGAAGACTGGCTGAAGTTGTTGGGATTTGACGTGATTGAGCGGGACTATATCGGTTTTACCGGGTTTATGCCCTGGCTCGACCGCTGGCAGCAGCGTTATTGCCCGGCGGTGCTGCCGTCACCGGCGGCGGTATACATTTTGCTGGCGCGCAAGCGGCGTTTTCCGCTCACGCCGGTGCGCGAGCGCCGGCCGGCGCCGGCGCCGGTGGGGCGGCCGGAGATGGCCCGTCAGCGGGAGTAGCCTTCGTCGTCGCGTTCGGCGTCGTTCAGCGCGGCCTCCCGCGCCAGATCGTCGCAGCGTTCGTTTTCCGGATGACCGGTGTGGCCACGTACCCAGTGCCACTCCACCTGGTGGTGCTGGCAGAGTTCGTCGAGCCGCTGCCACAGGTCGGCGTTTTTAACCGGGGTTTTGGCGGCGGTGCGCCAGTTATTGCGCTTCCAGCCATGAATCCACTGGGTGATGCCCTGACGCACATACTGGCTGTCGGTGGTCAGATCCACGGCGCAGGGGCTGCTGAGGGTTTCCAGCCCCTTGATGGCGGCCAGCAGCTCCATGCGGTTATTGGTCGTCAGGCGATAGCCGCCGCTGAGCTCCTTGCGGTGCTGCTTGTAGATCAGCACGGCGCCGTAACCGCCGGGGCCCGGATTGCCGAGGCAGGAGCCATCGGTAAAAAGCTGAACCTGTTTCATGGTATTGCCCGTGAATAACTAGGATAAAAGCACGCAGTCTGCCACAGGGGCCAAGGCCGGGCCAGCATGGCGGCCTTTATCATGACGACGCTGTCGCTATATACTTGGTGCTGAATTTGCGAAGGAGAACACAGTGATCATCGAATCTGGCTACCAACGGCAAGTGGTGCTCGATACCGAAACCACCGGTATGAACATGGACACCGGCCCTCACTACATCGGGCACCGGGTGATTGAGATCGGCTGTGTTGAGGTGGTGAACCGTCGGCTGACCGGCCGTCACCTGCACCTGTATCTGAAGCCGGATCGTCAGGTGGACGAAGAAGCGATTCGCGTTCACGGCATTACCGATGACTTTCTCGCCGACAAGCCCGAGTTTTCCAGCAAGGTTGACGAATTTCTCGACTTTATTCGCGGCGCCGAGATGGTCGCCCACAATGCGCCCTTTGACGTGGGCTTTCTCGACTATGAAATGGAGTTACTGGGGCGGCCCGAACGCATGGCCGAGCTGTGCAAGGTAACCGATACCCTGGCCCTGGCCCGGCAGCTCTACCCGGGCAAGCGCAACAACCTGGACGTGCTCTGCGATCGTTACGGCATCGACAACAGTCACCGTACCCTGCACGGGGCCTTGCTGGATGCCGAGATACTCGCCGACGTCTACCTGCTGATGACCGGCGGGCAAACCAAGCTGAACCTGTATAGCGATGCCGGCCAGCAAGGCGACAGCAATGGCGGAGAAATTCGCCGGCTGCCGGCCGGGCGAGCGCCGTTGCGGGTGATTCGGGCCGGCAGCGACGAGCTGCAGGCCCATGAAAACCGGCTCAATATTATTGAACAGAAGGGCGGCAGTTGCCTGTGGCGCCCCTGATGGTGCGTGCGCTGGGGCTGCTGCTGGGGCTGGCGGCGCTGAGTGCTCAGGGCGAAGAGCAGCGTTCGCGCTGGCTGGGCAATACCTTTCGCATTGACCCTTCAATCGAAGAACTGACCCTGATCATCGAGCGGACCTCACCCTCGACGCCGGTGGTGCTGATAAAGCCCGATGGCAGCAAGTATTACTATCAGCGTCACCCGGATCATATTAATTGGGCCTCTACCGACACCCGCGATGTAATTACCCTGTGGCGGCCGGAGCCGGGGCCCTGGCAAGCCACCGGCAAGCTGGCCGGTGAGCATGGCATTACCCTGCTCAGCGTGTTTCGGCTGAGCATCGACGAGTTGCCTGCCCGTGTCTATCAGAACGAAGTGATTCGGCTCAATGGCCAGCTGATGCACGGTGACACCCGGCTCGACGCCAATTATTACCTTGAGGGGTTGAGGCTGCTGGCGCAGTTGTATTCCCGCGGCGACGAAGAAAACGACCAGGCTTATCCGCAACCACCCCTGCGGCTGGCCGAGTTTGTGGACGACGGCACCGGACTGGATGCCGTGGCCGAAGACGGCCAATTGACGGCAGAGGTGGTGTTTGATGCCGCGCCCGGCAATTACCTGTTTCAGGCCGAAGTCTCCAATGGCGTACTGGCCCGTTACGCCGAGCAGGAAATCACCCTTTATCCCATGCCGGTCCATGCCCGTGTTACCACGCCCGACTCTCAGCGGCAGTGGCGCATAGAGCTGGAAACCGACAGTGACATTCTCGACGACAGCCTGGTGGTGACCGGGCAGTTGCTGACACCGCTGGAGCAGCGCCTGCCAATATCCGGTCAGGGGCGGCAGATTGAATTACCCCCGGCGCGCCAGCCCGGCAATTACCACTGGCAGGGGCGAGTGTTTGCCACCACGGTGGATGGCCGGGAAATTCAGCTGAACATGAAAGAGCAACTGGTGCGGGTGGCGCCGCCGCTGGTCAGGGAAGCTCCCAAGGCCGCGCCACCACCGCCCTGGTGGCAGGGCTGGCCATTGTGGGCCGGCGTGGCCGGCCTGACCCTGCTGCCGGCGGGGGGCGGATTCTGGTGGTGGCGAAGAAAGCGTATCAACGCCGCCAACGTGAATGAAAAATAAACTTTTGAAGCGTTAAGTTTAAAAAACGACCTAACGCATTAAAGTTGCCATTTTTCTGCTTGACGCCCGCGCCCGGTGCCCCTAATATTCGCCCCGCTTGCAGCGAAAGCCAAGCGCCGGAGCGGTAGTTCAGTTGGTTAGAATACCGGCCTGTCACGCCGGGGGTCGCGGGTTCGAGTCCCGTCCGCTCCGCCACATTTAAGAAGCCCTTAGCTAGTTGATAGATAAGGGCTTTTTGCTTTTCTGTCCTCAGTAGAATCATCCTCACTTAACCCGTCAAGTCATCCTTCGTGACCATTCTGTGACCCGAGCCCTGCTTTGACCGGAGGTTAAATCGTAAGCTTACAGGGTCGTAGTGTCAGGTAGCTACAGGCATGTTCTTTGCCACCGGCACCTCCCCATTACCTTTAAACTAATGCTGCCTTTCGGCTCCCGCATCGCACTTATGCCCATGATCCTTCAGTTAAAGCTGGTCAAGGGGATTATTATATTCTGGTCTTATTCGAGCCCGTCGTCCTCCGAGCGGCACGGTCAGCCCTTCAGAATAATGAATTCACTTCATAAAATTCCTGCTCTGAAAATGAAGTACTACCAGGTATGAATTGTTGAATTAATTTCAATAATGAAGTGAATACACGTTAATCCATTACATCTTGCAGGGAGTTATATTAACAAGGCGTTAACGTATTGTGGCGATTGAGTCCTGAGGTTAACGCCAGACAGGGTATATAAGGATTATGATTGCATCCATCCCGGATGTAATAAACAGATGCGCCCCTATTTATATGCCAATGGAAATAGCTGAAAGGGCTTTTACCGGCCCAAACAGAAAAGGGAGTTATCGGCCATGTCATCCGTCAGGATATTCTGGAATCAAATGTGGGCTTGGAACGGCCAAGCGAAAAAAACGCTGAGGTTTATTCTTACACTGGGGTTGAGTCCGGGTAATCAGGATTCGATCTCGGATAATAAAAAATCGAGGAGTTACAGTAACGCGCAATATATGGGGCTGCTGATGGGGCCGGCCCTGTTCTTTATTCTCAATTCCTTTTTCGCGCCGGCAGGCATGTCGGCCGAGGCGGTGGCGGTATTGGCCATCGTGGCCTGGGTGGCGACCTGGTGGATCACGGAAGCCATTCCCATTCCGCTCACTTCCCTATTGCCGCTGATCCTGTTCCCGCTGATGGGCGTGATGAAGACGGGCGAGGTGTCCGCCTCCTACGGTGATCCCTTGATCTTTCTGTTCGTGGGCAGCTTCATGATGGCGCTGGCCATGGAAAAATGGAACTTGCACCGCCGGGTCGCACTCGGCATCATTTCCTTCATCGGCACCAACCCGAACATGATTATTCTCGGGTTCATGACGGCCACCGCCTTTCTATCGATGTGGATTTCCAACACCGCGACCACCATGATGATGGTGCCGATGAGCCTGGCGGTCACCAAACACATTGCCGACGCCATCCATAAACACCACCCCGGAGTGGACACTGCGCCCGGCAGCTTTCCCTTCGGCACGGCGATGATGCTGGGCACCGCCTATGCCGCCACCCTGGGCGGCTTCGGTTCCCTGATCGGCGCCCCCGCCAACACCATACTGGCGGCCACCGTCAAGAAGTTATATGACGTCGAGATCTCCTTTGCCCAGTGGCTGCTGTTCGGCATTCCGCTGGTGGCCATTCTGATCCCGCTGATCTGGCTATACCTGGTCAAAATTGCCTTTCCGATGAAAGTCAGCCATCTCCCCGGTGGTGTGGAGGTGATTAAAAAGGAGAAGCAGGAACTAGGCAAAATGAGCTTCGAGGAAGCCGTGGTGCTGGCGGTGTTCTCGCTGGTCGCCCTGGCATGGATAACCCGCAGCTTCGTGCTCAAGGCCCTGATCCCCGGCATCGACGACACCATCATTGCCCTGTGTGGCGCCTCCGTGCTGTTTATCCTGCCGGCCAGGAATGCTGCCGGCACTATCCTGGACTGGGACACGGTGAAGAAGTTGCCTTGGGGAATACTGTGGCTGTTCGGCGGCGGCCTGGCCATTGCCGGCGGTATCACCAGCTCCGGCCTGGATCAGTGGATAGGCGGGCAACTGGTCAACTTCACTGAGGTGCCGCTGTGGCTGACCATAGCACTGATCGTGGGCGTGATCACCTTGCTCACTGAGTTCACCTCCAACACCGCCACCGCCACCATGGTGTATCCCATCGTGGCCGCCGGGGCGGCCGCCCTGAGCATGGATCCCATCATCCTGATGGTGGCGGCCTGCATGGGGGCGACCTTCGCCTTTATGTCGCCGGTTGCCGCGCCGCCTAACGCCATTGTGTTCGCGACCGGTTATTTGAAGATCAGTACCATGGTCAGGGCCGGGATATGGCTGAACCTGCTCGGCGTGGTGTTCTCGGTAATCATCATCTCGTACCTGGTGCCGCTTATCTTCGGCGGTATGCTCTGAGCCTAGGGGCGGGGACATGAAATGATGAAGGGCGGCAAGGGATGCCGCCTTTTTTCATTGTCTACCAGATGGAAGGACTGTCATCCCGCTGTTGCCTTTCCGACAAGAAAGATTCCTGCAAATAATCAAGAAAGGCCACGACCTTGGCCGAGATGTTCAGTTTTTCCAAGTAAACCGCGTAAATGTCCGCCGGCGGGGTGGCGTAGTCCTCCAGTACCAGCTCCAGCCTACCGCTGCGCAGGTAGCAGGCGAGATCCCATTCCGCCCTCATCAGGATCCCGTGGCCGTCCAGGGCCCACTTGAGCGCCACTTCGCCATCGTTGGTGCTGGCCTTGCCGCTGACCCGTATGTTTTCGGTCTTGCCATCCTTAGACAGGCGCCACAGGCCGTAGGTGGCGTCGTTCTGTCGGAGCACGATGCACTGGTGTCCGGACAGCTCGGCGGCCGTGGCCGGCCGGCCGTGTCGCTTGAGGTAGCCGGGGGCGGCGCACAGCAAGCGACGGTTGGCGGCGATTTTCCTGGCGAACAGCCGGGAGTCGGGGATCTCGCCGAAGCGGATGGCAATGTCGATGGCCTCGTCGGGCAGGCTGATGGGCCTGTCGGTCAGTGTCAGCTGTATTTCCACCTCGGGATAAAGCTGCATGAATTCGGACGCCACTGGGGCGATATAGGAGCGGCCGAAGCCGAGCGGGGCATTGATGCGCAGCAAGCCTTTGGGGGTGGTGCGGCTGTTGGTGATCAACCCTTCCATGTCCGCGATATCCGTCAGTATCCGCTGGGCGTGGTGCAGATAGATCTCACCTTCGTTGGTCAGGCTGATCCTGCGGGTGGTCCGGTTCAGCAGCCGCACTCCCAGCCGGTCTTCGAGGCTCGACAGACGCTTGGTTACGGCGGAGGGAGTAACGTTCATCTCCCGGGCGGCGGCGGCCAGGCTGCCGACCTTGGCCAGCAGGACGAAGAAGCCCAGCTCGGAAACTTGGTTCATTATTAACCTCAAGGAAAGAATGAAGTGAGCCCTAATCAACCTCAACATTTGATTAACAGCTTACAATGCAATTGTACCATATAAATATCCCTTCCAAAAAAGGGGTTAATCACATGGATATTGGATGGATGCAGCAATAGGGCATCGGGTTTTAACCTGGAACCAATTCAAATAACGTGCCTCTTGTCTTTATTTTAGACAAGTCGACAGGGAATTCCGATTTCTGAACAAGAAGAGGATAGCTGTAATGAGCTTAAATCATGACGAAGCCGTAGGTAAATTGACCGATGTTATTGCCAAATTTACCAGTTATATCGGTAAGCGACTGCCGACGGATGTCAAAGAAAAACAGGCCGAGCTGAGAAAAAAAGAAACCAACCCGCTGGCCATCGCTATTTTCGATACCATGGCGGAGAACCAAGATTCCGCCGACAAGCTGAATAGACCCAGTTGTCAGGATACCGGTGTGATTCAATATTTTCTTACCGTCGGCGCCCAGTTTCCCTATTTGGGTGAGCTGGAAGAAATACTGCGCAATGCCACCATTGAAGCCACCCGTATCGGCCCCCTGCGGCACAACGCGGTGGAAACCTTCGACGAAAAGAATACCGGCACCAACGCAGGCTCCAAGATCCCGTGGCTGGACTGGGATATCGTCCCCGGCGACGATTGCGCCACCATCGAGGTTTATATGGCCGGCGGTGGTTGTACCCTTCCCGGCTCTGCCAAGGTATTGATGCCCGGCCAGGGATATGAAGGCGTGGCCGAGTTTGTGTTCGATGTGATCACCTCCCGCGGCATCAATGCCTGCCCGCCCTTGCTGGTCGGTGTTGGGGTTTCCACCTCGGTGGAAACGGCGGCACGTTTGTCCAAGAAGGCCATACTGCGCCCGGTGGGCAGCAAGAATGCCAACGACAACGCCGCCCTGATGGAAGAGCTGCTGACCGATGGCCTCAACGAGATCGGCATCGGTCCCCAGGGCCTGACCGGCAACACCAGCGTCATGGGGGTCAATATCGAGTCCTCCGCTCGCCATCCTTCCACCATCGGGGTGGCGGTGTCCACCGGCTGCTGGGCGCACCGCCGCGGCACCATCCGCTTTAATGCCGATCTGTCGTATGAAGTCTTGTCACATCAAGGAGTTGTGTTATGAAAAAAGTACTGACTACCCCCATCAGAGACGAAGATCTCGAGTCCCTCAACGTGGGTGACGTGGTGTACCTGACCGGGCAGTTGGTCACCTGCCGTGATGTGGCGCACCGGCGGCTGATCGAGCTCAAGCGCGAACTGCCGGTCGATCTGAAGGGCGGCGCCATTTTCCATGCCGGCCCCATTGTCCGAGAAAAAGAAGACGGCGGCTTCGAAATGGTGTCCATTGGCCCCACCACCAGCATGCGCATGGAGAAGTTCGAGAAGGCCTTTATCGAGCAGACCGGCGTTAAGCTGATTGTCGGCAAGGGTGGCATGGGTGAGGAGACGGCCCAGGGTTGCCTTGAGCACAAGGCGGTGCATGCGGTGTTCCCTGGTGGCTGTGCCGTGGTGGCGGCCACTAAGGTCGAGGCCATTGAGCGTGCCGAATGGCAGGATCTGGGTATGCCGGAAACGCTGTGGGTCAATCGCGTCAAGGAATTCGGCCCGCTGATCATCTCCATCGACACCAAGGGCAACAACATCTTTGAGCAGAACAAGGCCCGCTTCAACGAGAAGAAAAAACCGGTATTGGAAAAAATTTACGAGCAGGTCCGCTTCATCAAGTAAGCCGCAACATAACATGGGGCCTGGTATCTGGAGGGATGGGCCGGGATGACGGGAAGTAATGGTCGTAAGCGGACTGAATTGACAGGAATACTTTAGCGGGGGCTTGGTATGTCTGCCCTAGCAGTCCGTTCGTCTTTGCTCCTGTAGGCTCGGTTCTGCTACTAAACTAGTGTCTGAAGGATATGGGGTCCCACCAATAATTTGAATTAGCGGCTGTTGCTCATTAACGAAAATACTGGGGTGTTCTCAATCATGATTGCCTGTTGATAGGCGGAATGTAAAGAAAACAGCTAGCTCCTTGACTTCGTTGTAGTAATTCAGCCCTAGCCCGACAGCTGATGTTTTTTGATTCGTGACTATCAGGCTTTGAACAGCCAAAGCTCGACCGATTCCTGCCCCCTCAACTGGTCTATCTGCGCGTACGTTTGAGTTCGTCAGCGGTGGCCTCTTTTAGTATGTTATTCTCTGGCTCCAGCCAGTTGATGCGGGCCTCCTCCGCAGCTGCTCCGGGGGGAGTACCTTGTCGACAGGTTCGATGCCGCCGTGCTCTTACTATAGCTGCTTGAGCAAGTACCTGGGCTCATTAACGCACGACAACCGCAGCGGAGAGAAACCACCACTTGGCAGCTCTGCAAGCAACTTACAATTTATGCCATCTAATGGCACAATCCAGTTTTAGGAAGTTTAAGAAAGTTGCAACATTCGCGTATCGATATTAGGGACTGAAATGTTTGAGGGAGCGTTAGACTGATGGCTACGTCCAAAATGCACTTTACCGGTCAAATAAGTGATTTTGATCTACGCCTCCTTAGGGTTTTCAAGGTTGTGGTGGAGTCAAATAGTTTTACTGCTGCTGGCGTCGAGTTGAATGTCAGCAGATCAGCCGTTAGTGCCAGTATGCTGGACTTGGAACACAGGCTGGGCTTCAAACTCTGTGAGCGTGGACGTTCGGGGTTTTCCCTGACCGATGCTGGTCGGCAAATTTATGAAAACATGCAACAGTTGCTGGATTCGCTTGATACCTTTCGTGATCAGGTCAATGCTATTCATTCATCATTGAAAGGAGATTTAAGTATCGGTATTACTGATAACCTAATCACTGTTCGTCAAATGCGAATTGTGAATTCGCTGCAACGTCTTAAGCGAGAAGCTCCGGATGTGAAGATAAATATCAGGATGATGCCGCCGAATGAGATTGAAAAAGGCGTGCTCAATGGTTTCTTTCATATAGGGATTGTCCCGACGGCGCGTGAGCATGCTGGACTGGAATACATTCCTATGTACGATGAAAAGCTGGGGCTGTACTGCGGTGAGCAGCATCCTCTATTCAACACCCCTGAAATTGAACTCACACCAAAATCGATTCTTGAACATGATACTATAGTCCCAGCCTATGCTCAGCCAGAGTACATGCAACACATTTATCGTAAGCATAAAATAGCAGCCACAGTGAGTGATAGGGAAGGTGCTGCTTTTTTGTTGATGACCGGTTGTTTTATTGGCTATCTTCCAACTCATTATGCAGAAAATTGGGTTAGGGAAAACTCATTTCGCCGACTGCTTCCCAGGGAGTTCGATTATTCAATTAAGTATACAGCTATCACCAAGAGCGGGAATCATAGCGACCTTGTACTTAATAGTTACCTGACCGCATTGCATGGCACCGAGTATTAAATGGTTGTCGTGGAGCACTAATTATTGTGCATGGCGGGGTGGCACCCAAGCCTCCGAAGCACGAGTAGGCTCGTGAGTTACGGACTAACGTTTATACGGTAGGATGTTCCGCTAATACAGCCTCTGTTTGTTCTTAGGAAGAGTGTCCTGAAGCCTTGTAACGGCACTACTGAGCTCAAGAGCTAACCAAACATGCAAACATGCGGATTTCGCTTTGGTTAGCTTGAGAGAGCAGAATATATCCACGTTTTTGAGCACATCCTCAACTCGTCATCATATCTTACCAAATCTGGGTAGCTGTTCATCCTGCTCCCAGCCTTCCTTTTGTTGCGATACTTATTGGATTGGCTTGACCCCCTTGAAGGCTCTTGTTGCTGGAATCGCAAGTATCAAGCGGTAGGTCAGGACGAGGATTGATACGGTTTTGCAACATAAACTCATGGATTATCGAAACATATCGTCGCTTGTGTTAAATAAGTGTTTTATATATGTTTACATTATTGGTGGTGGATAAACGGAAAGCCATTCTTAGTTACCTTACGAAAGAGAAGAGTATGGGTTATTAAAAATATGGTCTGCTCACAAAGTAAGGTTCAAATGGGGACTGTTTTTCCAGTTGTAAAATATATGGCTGAGGTCAAATCGAACAGGCCTCCAATAAGGATATGCCAAAAAATTCATACTCACTTCGAGTAAAAATCTATATTAAAAAAGGAGAGTTAATATGATTTCATTATCATTAAAAACAAAAAAGTTTGTTAAGAGTATTATCGCCACTTGTATGATTGCCTTGACCATTCCCTCGACCTCTATGGCAAGCAACGAGAGTTTTCGCTTTAAAATCGTTAACACTGACGGTAATGAAGATTCCCCTGTTGGAAAGTCTGTCCAGCTCTGGGCTGAACTTCTGAAAAAAAAATCAAATGGTCGTATGAAAACAAAGGTTTACCACCAAGGTCAGCTGGGAAGCATTGGAGAAGTTTTTGACCACATGATCAAGGGTAATGTGGACATGATCCTATCTCAGCCCCTTACGTCATATGATAAGCGTGTCGGGGTGATGAGCCTACCCTATCTGTTTTCTAATTTGGAGCAGGCTGCAGACGCTTTTGAGAAAGATGGATGGATGACGAAAATTGTGGATCCTCTCTTTGCTGATATAGGAATCAAACACTTTGGTCCCTATCCCTTTGGTTTTGGCGGTGTTGCCACTAAGGGTCGGTATGCCCGCAACTATGAGCAGGCTCAGGAAATGAACCTGAAGGTGCGTACAATTCCAACGTTCCCAAATCCACAAACTGTCCAGGCCATGGGCTTCCACTCCGTACCGCTGGACTGGAACGAAGTCTATACCTCGATTCAGACGGGAGTGGTAGATGGTGACTCCGGTAATATCATCTACTGGGATTATGAGTACTTCGGCGATCAGCTCGATTACTTCGTTCATACAAAGCACTTATTTTCCTTCTCATCTCTTATGATGAACAAGGATACTTGGGACATGCTGGATGAGGAGGATCAGCAGATCATAGCCTCTGCTGCGCAGGAAGTTATCGCCAAGCAGTTTAAAGATGCCAAGGCTGAAGACGAAATGTGGATCGAAAAAGCTCAGAACGATGGCATGGAGTATTTCGAGCCATCTGCCGAAGAGCTGAAGAGCTGGATGGAACCTGTTCGTGAGATAGTTTGGCGTGAGGCAGAGAAAGAGTTTGGAACTCAACTCATGCAACGCATTCGAGATAATGCACCAGATAGTCAATAAGTGAATTTAAGGGAGTCGCTGAGAAGCGGCTCTGGTCTTTATTACAGGAGTACAAGATCATGGATTGGTTATTTAGGTTTACTGATAAACTTATTGATATCTTGTTTAAACCACTTGTTGTGTTGATTGGACTTTTTATCGCTGTTTCCTTTGTCATAGGTATCGTATCCAGAGCCCTATTTGGTGAAGGTCTTTTCGGGCTGGAAGAACTGATTCTATTGTCAGTAATTTGGTTCTACATGCTGGGAGCATCCATTGCATCTCAGGAGCGATCTCACCTTCAGGCGGATTTTATTCCCATTATATTTAAAAGTGAAATCGTCATATGTTCTTTCCAGATTTTATCCACCATTATTTCTATTGTGATGGCTTTCTTGTTCGTCAATTGGAGCTATGATCTTGTTGAATGGGGGGTGGTGAAGAAACAATCAACGCCGGTGTTTTCCATTCCTTGGTATGTCTCTCAGGCAAGCCTTCTGGTTGCTTCATCGCTAATGGTGTTATACCTTCTCAGGGATCTTTTTGCTGATATAAAAAATTTTCTAGCTATTAGAAAGAAATCAACAACCCAGGTGTCTGTTTGTAAAAACGGTAATTTTTAAGGAAATAGATATGGGCGCTTTAATAGCCATTGGCATTGTCATCTTACTGATGACAATTGGTGTGCCAGTCGTGTTCTCATTCATTGGGATGACGGTTGCACTTTCGATTATTTATGATATTGAAGTATCAACATTGATGACTACGGGATTTTGGTCAATCAATTCCATTATTCTAATAGCGCTGCCATTGTTTATCATGACTGGTTACCTGATGCAGGCTGGAGGTATGGCAGCAAGATTGGTTCATTTTGTAGAAATACTGGTAGGACGTTCAAGATCCGGCATGGGCTCTTCAATGGTTGTTGCCTGCGGTATCTTCGGTGCTATCTCAGGCACCGCATCTGCTGCAGTGGCATCCATCGGTTCGATCATGATTGGCCCAATGGAGAAGCACGGGTATGATCGCCCTTATACTAGCTCGCTTCTAGGTATCTCCTCGTTGCTGGGGTTATTGATCCCGCCTAGTATTACGATGATTTTATACGCAGTGGTAACCCGTCAATCCGTTGCCGCCTGTTTCTTGGCTACGTTAGGTCCTGGCATTCTGCTAATATTTTTTCTTTGCGTCTATAATAAGATTCGTATGCGCCTGCATCTGGATCCCAGCCCGGAAAAAATGACTGTTAATGAACGCTTGCAGGAATTGGGTAACAGTGGCTGGAAAGCTCTGCCGGCACTTTTCCTACCAATCATTATTCTTGGTGGTATCTACGGTGGTATCTTCACACCAACCGAAGCTGCTGCGGTTGCAGTTGCCTATGCGATTCCGGTGGGACTGTTTATCTATCGTGAACTAGACTACAAGAAGATATTTCGCTGCCTGATTGAAGCGGCTGCAACTACCGGCGTTATTCTAGTCATACTGATCTTCTCCTTTGTATCAAGCCGCATTTTGACCTTTGAGGGCGTTCCTGAGCAGTTAACGGATCTTCTTATCGATCTATTCGATAACAAACTTATGATATTGCTGGTTATTAATATTTTTCTTATCTTACTCGGCATGATCATGGACGATATAAGCGTGATTGCCATCGCCAGCCCGCTGCTGTTGCCGGTGATGGTGGAGATGGGAATCCATCCGGTTCACTTTGCCGCAATTATTGGTACAAGTGTGGTAATTGGCTGTAATAGCCCGCCTATGGCCCCCATTCTTTTTATGTCCTGCAGAGTGGGCAATGTGGGTATGTCACAAGTATTGCGCCCGGCGCTGAGCTTGATGGTATTCACAGCTCTCCCGGTGATGTTGATCACAACCTATTGGTCACCTCTTGCGTTGTACCTGCCCAAATTGTTGGGATACTTGCAGTAAATGAAAATAAGACTTCGACCCTAAGGGTCGAAGTCTTTAAACTAAAGGTGCGTTAGAAGCCAGCCTTTCAGTTTCAATAGCTCGTACTCTTTATCTGAATGTTTCTTATGCGTAAAGTAATGAACATAGTTACCCAGTGTTACAGATTTGCTCACTGGCCTCACTAATTCTCCGCGTTTTAATAGATCTTCAATCAGATGAGCCCAGCCTAGTGCAATGCCCTGATGATCAAGAGCCATCTGAATCAAGAACTGATAGCTACTTGCGGTCAGTAGCTTCTCACCCTTATGGTTATCTTGATTGTTATCAATACCGCAAAACTCAAGCCACTGCTTCCATCCGAAACCTTGGTTGGCTTGAGAGCCCTGAAGATGAAGAAGATCCGCGTCTTTCAGGTGGTTAACATCAGTAATTTCAGGATGTTCACTTAAATATTTAGGGCTACATACGGGGAAAACCTTATCACAAAAAAGAGCCGTTGATACATAATCATCACAACGTGATGGTTCCAGGCTAATGTATCCGTCAATACTGGTATCGTCAGCCATCGACTTGCTGTCATCTATTGAGTATATGGTTAGGTCTATATCAGGAAATTCTTTTATAAAGTTGCTCATTTTTTTAGCCATCCACAGCACCGAAAAAGCGTGAGTCATGGCAATTGTTAATTTTTTACGATGAGTGGTGTTATTATTTTTTCGACATTCGCTAATTTCTTCGACGGTCTGATATATATGAGAAAAGCATATGTAAGCAGTTTCATATAACTTTCTGCCCTCCTCCGTTAACTCAATTGATCGGCCAACACGAGCAAACAAACTGACATTCAGATGTTCTTCCAACTCTCTTACTTGGCGGCTAACTGCTGACTGTGTCACACATAAGGCTTTAGAGGCATCAGTAAAGCTTTTATAGTGTGCCGAGGCCGCAAAGGCTTTCAGGGCAGTTAGCGAAGGTAAACCATTGAAAAATGGGTCGGGTTTAATGTCACTTTTCATTACTTAAAGTCCCTCTTTTTAATGATATTTTGTCGCTAGTGCAATCTGTTATGCCGATGTATGCTCCATGTTACTACATGATGAAACCTTTAACCACGGATCCCAACTATGAAAGTTAACGTCACCCCCAAAGAAATATCAGACGGCGGATGGTTTGCAACACTTAATAAAGTACCAGAACCGCGTGTCCTCAATACTGATATAGAAACAGAATGGCTTGTTATTGGCGGTGGATGGGTCGGTATTAGTGCTGCTCGCCGACTGGCAGAGTTAAACCATGAGGACCGCGTTGTTTTAGTGGACGCTGGCCGAATTGGTAATAATGCCGCAGGACGTTGCGCTGGCTTTGCGATAGATTTAGCGCATAATCCACGAGCCAAAAACTTTGCAGACAATGAAAAAGGCAATATCGAAGAAAGCTTGGTAAATCGGGAAGGAATACGCTACCTTACAGATGCTGTTGAAGAATATAATATTGAGTGTGACTGGAGTCCTGAGGGTAAAATCCATTCAGCAGCGACATCCCATGGCGAAGCTTGCCTGAAAAGTTTTGCAAACGCTCTGGATCGTATCGGAGAATCCTACGAGTGGTATAACGCTGCGAAGATGCAGGAAATAACCGGCAGCCATCACTATCATTTAGGTCTTTTTGCACCTGGAACCATTCTCATGCAGCCGGCTGCTTTGCTTCGTGGCTTACAGGACAACCTGCCAGAAAATGTCACCGTTTATGAGAATACACCGATAATAGAAGTAAATTATGGTAAAGACTCGCATGTTTGCCTTACGAAGTCTGGAAAGATAAAAACTAAAAAAGTAATTTTAGCCAACAATGGCTGGCTTTCGTACTTTGGCTTTTTTACTGGCCGGGCTATTCCTATATACACTTACGCAAGCATGACACGTCAGCTGACTGCTGAGGAGTTATCACGGCTAGGTGGACGTAAAACCTTCGGTCTCATCCCTGCAGATCCCTTTGGCACAACTGTGAGAAAAACTGCTGACAACCGACTTTTTATACGAAATGTTTACAGGTATGTTCGTGATTTTATAACCACAGAGAGTGATGTCGCAGGAGCAAAGGAAAGACACCAAATATCTTTTGATGCGCGTTTTCCCGCAATATCAAATATTGGTTTTCAATACACATGGGGTGGTGCTCTTTGCCTTTCACAGAACAGTGGTGGTACTGTTTTCGGCGAGTTGGCCTCAGGCGTGTTCGGCGCAGGTTTCTGTAATGGCACTGGACTGGCTAAAGGTGCTATATACGGAAAAGCAATAGCGGAGTTGGCATCCGGAAAGAGCTCAAGAACAATTGACATTCTTAACTCTAGAGTAAAACCAGGCCCAACCCTGCCTCGTTTTATTCTTGAAGCAGGCGTGCGTATCAATACAGCGTACCGTTTTCATAAGGCTGGCCCAGAAGCCTAGTCTAATTAACTTAGCAACGTAATTGCATGGAGAACTTAAATATGGCGAACTTACATGGCGTATGCTTGGCACTGCAGACCCCGTTCAATAATAACGGTAGTATCAACTATGATCGATTTGCCGAGCTTATCGATGGTTATATTGAGGCAGGTGTGCATGGAATGGTCGTCAGCTCAGGGTCTGGACAGCACCCTTATCTGACTGAGGATGAATGTAATAAACTACTTGCTATTGCTGTGAAAAGAATAGATGGCAGGGCCTCTGTCATCATGCAGACTTCAGCCCTTAATCAAGACGAAGTGATTCGGCGATCTGTTGCTGCACAGAGTCTTGGCGCTGAGGCGTTGATGATTCTGCCACCTTTCTTCGAGGGTCCCAGTCACGATGCAGGCATTCTGAAGTTTTATGAGACAATTGATAAAGCTGTCAGTATCGATATTATTGGTTACAATATTCCCGCGGCAACTCAAGTAGAAGTATCACCTTCACTTTATAGACAATTGTTGGAGCTCGAGAATTTCAACTATATCAAGGATAGTGGTGGTGACCTAGCAAAAACCCAGCAATTGATAGCGGTAGGTGGGCGAGTGCTTAATGGGGCTGACACCATAGCTCCGTTTGCATTTATGGCCGGTGCTGTTGGTGCAATCTGGGGTGGGGCAAATTTCATGCCTAGAGAATGTGTCGAGTTATATGATTTGGTCAAAGCCAATGAGTATCAAAAAGCGATGACGCTCTGGGCGAAGATGTTCCCTTCGCTGGCTTACATCTGGGATAACGACTATATTCCCGCAGTCAAGGCAGCATGCCGGAATATGGGCTTTGATGGCGGTACTGTTCGAGCACCTTTGACCGAAATATCTAAAGAGTCCGAAGCTTCCTTAATACAAGCACTGGCTCACTTGAAATAAAAAACCCAGTGGTCTGAAAGCTAGATATCAGACCACTTTGTTTATATTGGTTAATTTAATTGAGCTGTCTATATCCTAAGGAAACCTTAAGGGATTAAAAGATTAATGAGGGAGCTAAAAGATGAAAGATAGAGAATATTATCACATCCTTACCAAAAAATTAAAATATCCTGCAGGAAACTTTATAAATGGTTCCTACATGTCTGCACAGTCAGGAGAGACACTGGCAACGATCAATCCTGCTACTAATAAGGTCCTCACGACGATTGCTGCAAGCAACGAGTTCGATGTAAATGCAGCCGTCGCCAATGCTCGCGAAGTATTTAATAGTGGTGTGTGGTCCGAACTCCATCCATCCAAGAGAAAGTCCATACTGTTACACTTCTCCCACCTAATCCGAGAGAACCTGGAAGAGCTGGCCGTATTGGAGAGTCTTGACAGTGGTAAGCCTATTGCTGACTGCTTGAATGTTGATGTACCTGAAACCGCCAACTGTATCGCCTGGCATGGCGAGGCACAGGATAAATTATACGATCAGATCTCCCCCTCTGGGAACGATGCTCTGGGGATGATTGTTAGAGAACCGATTGGTGTTGTTGGTGCCGTCTTACCTTGGAACTTTCCGCTACTAATGACGGCCTGGAAATTAGGCCCAGCACTTGCAACCGGAAACTCTGTGGTAGTTAAACCATCAGAAATGACTAGCCTCTCAACGCTGAGGCTGGCTGAGCTGGCGTTGGAAGCAGGCATTCCCCCTGGCGTATTCAATGTGGTGACCGGAACCGGGGCTGCCGTGGGGAGCGCACTGGGTCTGCACCATGATGTTGATGCAATCTCCTTCACTGGCTCAACAGCAACCGGCCGCCGATTTCTTGAGTATTCAGCTCAAAGCAATATGAAACGCGTTGTGCTGGAAACTGGGGGTAAAAGCCCTTGTGTTGTATTTGAAGATGCCGATCTGGATCGTGTCGCGGAGCACCTGGCCTGTAGTTTCCTGGGTAATATGGGGCAAACCTGTACCGCCAACACACGTCTGATAGTGCACAATTCCTGTAAAGAGGCTCTACTATCCCGACTGAAAGTAGAATGTGACAAGTGGAAAATTGGTGATCCCCTTGATCCACAGACACGTTTGGGGCCACTGGTCAGCAAAGAGCACCTTTCAAAGGTTACCAGCCTTATCCAAAAAGGAAGGGATGAGGGTGCCGAGGTAATCTTTGGCGGAGACCTTGCCGTGGATACTGGGTACTTCTTGTCACCGATTATTTTCGATAATGTGAATAGCAACATGACCGTATCCCGCGAGGAGATTTTTGGTCCGGTTTTATCGGTGCTGTCATTTGACACTGAAGAGCAAGCCATTTCACTGGCTAATGATACAGAGTATGGCTTGGCCGCATCACTATTTACTAATGACCTTACTCGCACCCACCGGTTGTCGCGGAAAATTCAGGCCGGTACCGTATCAGTCAACTGTTATAGTGAAGGGGATATATCCACTCCTTTTGGTGGCTATAAATTGTCAGGTTTTGGTGGCAAAGACAACGGCGTTGATGCTCATGATCAATATTCAGAGAAAAAGACTATCTGGATCGATCTCTCTTCCTAATTTTCATCAGTGGAGCATCAGTAAAAGTATATTTGTTCATGCTGTTCAATACTGTCTATTCCTCTTAGGGATATTATGTAACACAAGAAATATAGGGCATTGCAAGCGGACGAATCATGGACGTATTTTACTAACCGAATATTACTAAACAGCTGTTCCAAATAGTAGATCAATCAAGACAGCGGGGGGACGGCTAAACTGCCCCTCCACGCCAAGAGGTACAAAGTGCTTAGCTGCGGAGGCGTTACCGCAATCAGGAGCAGTTGTTTCACTTTATCATCAGCTAATAGCTATTTATCGGGATGGAAAGAAAATGATCGACCTTACAGGAAAAACAATCCTGGTTACTGGTGCTACAAAAGGCATCGGGGCTGAGATCGTCAGGTCACTTCATGCTGCGGGTGCCTCTATCGTGGGACATTACGGCAATGACAAAGCCAGTGCAGATGCATTGCTCGCAGAATATCCCAAGCGACTCTACCTGATCCGGCAAGATCTGGCGAAATCCGACGGGGCAGACAGGCTATGGGCAGAAACCCTTAACTTGATCGGCAAGGTGGATGTGCTAGTCAACAATGCCGGAATCTATGTAGAGACCCCACTCGACAAAACCGACAAGTGGCAATCCGGCTGGGAGACCAACCTTCAGGTCAATCTACGTGCGCCGGCCGACCTTTGCCGACATGCTATCAAGCATTTCGAGAATAACGGCGGAGGGATTATTGTCAATATGGCTAGCCGTTCGTCGCATCGAGGTGACGGGCCTGACCACCTTGCCTACGGCGCAGCCAAGGGCGGCCTGATGGCACTGACGAAAGGCATCGCACGTGGTTATGGGCACCAGGGGGTTCTCGCCTATGTGCTCGCGCCGGGTTGGGTCCGAACTGCCATGGCCGAAGACCATATCGCGGCCGTAGGAGAAGATAAGGTCGCCGAGCACTTGCCGCTACGTGAAGTAACGCCGCCCTCGGATGTCGCCGCTATGGCCACTTTTCTTGCCAGCGGTCTCTGTCGACATGCCACAGGATCCACAATCGATATCACCGGTGCAGACTACGTGCGCTGAGCTCGTTGACACCCGGGGGGAACAGGCAGTTAGCCACAGATCAGGGGCCCACGAACGGATCGCTTAAGCCATAGAGGCCGAGCTTCGGGTGCCTCTGGATCCGCCTTCGGCACCGGCGCCCCGATGACCGTCAAGCTGTAGTGCGCAACGGCCATTTACCTGAACATATTGAGCGGTGTCGGTGCAGTCGAGAGTAGCGAGCATGGGCGCAAAGAGCGGGTTGCGGATGGTTTATCACCACAACTAATAAAATTTATCTAAAACCCAATCTTCAAACTTTTTCAGTGCTTGAGAGGGCAAGCTCTTCGACGAGTAACTTAAGTAATGCTTTCGCTCTGGAAAAATAATTTCATTGTTTAATGGCCTGATTAGCTTGCCTCGACTTTCAAGGTTTTCTGTGAGATGTTTCCAGCCAAGTGCAATGCCGTGTGAATCTAATGCCATCTGGATAACAAACTGATAGCTGTTGCTGGTGAGATCATTTGCTCTGCCTAAGTCATTCTGTAAAAAGTTCACATCGAAATATTTAAACCAGGAACTCCAGTCAAACTCTTCCATGGCGTGAACTCTATAGATAGAGTTGAGATGAATCAGTGGATGACTACATAAATCAGACAGTGTATTTATACCAGGATGTTCTTCGATATATTCTGGGCTGCAAACAGGGTAAATAGTGTCGTAAAAAAGCGCGATATTATTAAAGTCAGGGTTATTAATCATTCCTGGGGAAATGAAAGCATCGACATACACACTCTCGTCAATTGAGTTGAAGTCATCAATGGAAATTAAACATATATCGACATCTGGATGCCTGCTTCTAAAGTCCGGCAAGTTGTTTGCCATCCAGAGTGTCGAGAAAGATGGTGTCGTGCATATAACCAATTGATTTGTATTCTTTTTTGAATTTTTTGACTTTATTTGATTGCTTGTATATGAAATTGAATTGAAGGCATATTCGACGGTTTTGTAAAGAATTTCGCCGTCAATAGTAAGTTCTAGTGCTTTCCCAAGCCGATTAAATAACTGAGTATTAAGGTTCTCTTCAAGATCTCTAACTTGACGACTTATTGCTGCTTGGCTGACACATAATGCTTCAGCCGCACGCGTAAAGCTACTGTACTTTGCCGCCGCCGAAAAAGCCTTTAAGGCAGTAAGAGATGGCATTTGTACCAAAGTTCTATCTGGACCAATCATATTTTTCATAACTTCAGGTTGTTCTGATGACAGAAAAGGTTTCTTTTCAAATTATTATATGGATTATAGCATTAAGTCTGAACTTTTCCCTGTTAAACGAAGGTTTTTATGAAGTCGGTAACTAAAAAAATTGATGTCCTTCCTAGGGAGGTCACTGATAGTGGTTGGTTTGCAACCCTTGATAAGGTAAGCGAGCCTAATATCCTGAAAAAATCAGTAAATGTTGATTTTCTTGTCATTGGCGCAGGCTGGGTAGGTGTTAACGCCGCGAGACGATTGGCAGAGCTTAATCCTGATAAAAAGGTGGCGCTTCTTGATGCTGGTCGGATAGGTAATAGTACCGGCGGTCGTTGTGCGGGTTATGCTATTGATTTGGCACACAATCCGCGCAAAAAAAACTTTGCCGAAAGCGAACAGGATAATATTCAGGAGTCGTATATCAACAGAGAGGGTATTGCCTATCTGAAAAGCGCTGTTGATGAGCTCGGTGTCGACTGTGACTGGAGTCCTCAGGGAAAGATACATGTCTCTTGCAGTGATCGTGGTGATAATTGTCTCAAAGAATTTGCCCGTGCCATGGATCGCATTAATGAACCCTATGAGTGGTATGAGTTTGATAAGTTAAAAGAAATTGTTGGCACATCATATTATAGAAGAGGCTTATTCGCTCCTGGAACTGTTTTACTGCAACCTGCTGCTATGCTCCGGGGGATTGCAGAAAAGCTTCCAGAAAATGCGGTTGTTTATGAAAACAGCCCGGTTATTGAGATTACTTACGGCAGTCCCATGCATAAGTGCATTACTCCGGAAGGCGAAATTAGTGCCCACAAAATCGTAATGGCCAATAATGGGTTTATCTCCTATTTCGGTTTCTTCGAAGGAAGAAACATCCAGGTTTATACCTATGGCAGCCTAACCAGGCCTCTGACTAAACCGGAACAGAAGGAAATAGGTGGGCAAAATACATTTGGGTTGATCCCTGCAGATCCATTTGGTACTACAGTGCGCCGTACTGTGGATAACCGCTTATTTATTAGAAATATCTATAAATACGCTCATAATTGTCAAACTTCATTAAGCATGATTGAAAAGGCCAGAGCGCGGCATCAAAAATCATTTGATGTACGTTTTTCTGAAATTTCAAATATAGGATTTGAACATTCATGGGGCGGAGGTTGTAGTTTGTCTATGAATGGAGGAACGGTATTCGGTGAAATTTCCGAGCGTGTTTATGGGGCTGCATTCCTGAATGGAACAGGCGTATCCCGTGGTGCAATTTATGGTAAAGCCATTGCAGAGTTAGCTTCTGGTCAATCATCAAAAGCTATCAGCATTCTATCTTCCCGAGCCAAACCTGGCCGTTCATTACCTAGAGTTATTCTAGAGCCGGGAGTAAATATGAATACAAGTTATCGCCTGCTAATGGCAGGTAAAGAAGTCTGATAAAACATATGTAAAAGGAGAGTAAACATGAGTGAGTTAAATGGAATCAATCTTGCTATGCAAACCCCTTTTGATAGTGAAGGGAAAGTAAATTATGCTCGTTTTGAAGAACTTATAGAAATGTATCTTGACGCAGGTATACATGGCTTCGTTCTGAGTTCAGGTACAGGTCAGCATGCATACTTGACCGAAGACGAGTGTAACAAGCTTTTTGAAATAGGTGCTAAACGAATTAATGGTCGAGCTAATATCATCGCACAAAGTTCAGCACTGAACCTGGATGAGGCCGTACGTCGAGCGAAAACAGCGCAGGATTTAGGTGCTCAAGCGCTGATGGTATTACCTCCATTTTTCGAAGGGCCTAAACATGATGATGGCGTATTTGCGTTCTATGAACTTATCGGAAAATCCGTAGACATTGATGTTATTGCATACAGCATTCCCAGTGCTACCGGAATTGAGATATCTCCTGCGCTATTTTCCCGTTTGATCCAGCTGGGTAATGTTAACTACATTAAAGACAGCTCAGGTGACTTCTGTAAAACCCAGGCTCTATTGAAGGTTTCTGGCGGTAAAGTGCTGAATGGTGCAGATCCACTGGCGCCATATGCCTTTATGGCTGGTGCGGTAGGTTCAATCTGGGGCGGGGCAAACTTCATGCCTCGTGAAGCGGTTGAATTGTACGAACTTGTTAAGCTTGGCCACTATGATAACGCTCTCAAGCTTTGGGAAAAAATGTTCCCGGCAATTGAGTATATCTGGAACAATGATTATATTCCTGCGGTAAAGGCTGGTGCTCGTATGACTGGATTTGATGGTGGCCCAGTTCGCGCACCAGTTTGTGAAATTAATGATCAAGAAAAAGAAAAGCTGAAAGCAGCACTTTCTTTCCTGAAGAACTAAGGTTTTTATTAGTAATATCACAAATAGATGCGTGGAGATCTGGTAATTACTGGACTTCACGTAACACTCGTCATCACACTCGAAACCAAAATTTTAGAAATTTTGAGGATAAGTATGTATAAAGACGAAAAAACGCTACGTAAAGAGCTGGCAGCGGCATTTCGCTGGACTGCACGACTTAATCTTCATGAATCTACCGCGAATCATCATTCTGTTGCCGTAGACGAAAGTGGCAAGACGTTTCTGATGAATCCGTTCATGGCCCATTTCTCTAAGATTAAAGCCAGCGATCTGGTACTGCTGGATGCAGATGATAGAGATACACTATCGCAGCCAGGAGCGCCAGACCCGACGGCTTGGAGTCTGCATTCCTATATCCATGCCAATGTGCCCCGCGCGCGCTGTATTATGCATACTCATATGCCCTATGCCACTGCGTTATCAACCCTGGAAGATCCAACACTGGTACCGGTTTGTCAGAACTCGGCACGTTTCTACAACAACATAGCTTACGACAAAGAATACGGTGGAATGTTTCTCAGTGAAGATGAGCCTAAACGGGTTGTGTCTCTGCTGGGTGACAAGGATGTGATGTTACTCGGTGGCCATGGTGCAATGGTTGTGGGACCGAGCATAGCGTATGTTTTCGATACACTATATCACCTTGAACGTGCAGCAATGAACCTGATGCTGGCATACAGTACAGGGAAACCCGTGCGTAGGTTAACAGATGATGTCGCCGCCATTACCAAGCAGCAATGGGATGAGTTCCCGGGCTTCTCCGATGGACACTTTAATGCGTTGATGGCCATTCTTGATGAAGATGAGCCAGACTACAAGGTTTAATATTGGCGGGCTTGAACATGAACGATTTAAGTTATAACGAAGCTGTCGAAATGGTCAGCAGTTTAAATTTGCCAACCGAGCTTTGGATCAATGGTAAATCCACGCCCTCGGTCAGTGGTCATGTATTCAAAACAGAAAATCCTGCAACTGGTGAAGTTATTGCCGAGGTTGCCGAGGGTGGTCCGGCAGATTTGGATAATGCTGTTAGAAGTGCACGTGAGGCTTTTAACCGTGGAGTCTGGTCACGCATACACCCTTCCGAACGTAAAGCTGTTTTGCTAAATTTTGCGCAGTTGATTCGTGACAATTCAGTGGAGTTGGCATTGCTGGAAAGCCTTGACTCCGGCAAGCCTATCTCTGATTGTCTGGCTGTAGATGTTGAAGAGTCTGCCGCTGTTATTGCATGGCATGCAGAAGCGCAGGATAAATTATACGATCAGGTCGCTCCTACCGGCAGTGATACTGTTAGCATGATTGTTCGTGAGCCTCTGGGTGTTGTAGCCGCTGTATTACCATGGAACTTTCCATTGCTGATGGCAGCCTGGAAACTGGGGCCGGTATTGGCTACCGGTAACTCTGTTATCGTGAAGCCTTCGATGCTGACGAGTATGTCCGTCATTCGTTTGGCACAGCTCGCAACTGAAGCAGGTCTTCCAGATGGTGTGTTCAATGTCGTAACCGGCCGCGGTAGTTGTTTGGGAGAGGCTATTGGTCTACACCCAGATGTAAATGTTGTGACATTCACGGGATCAACCGAGGTGGGCAAGAAGTTTCTTGAATATTCCGGCCGAAGTAATATGAAACGGATTATTCTCGAATGCGGTGGTAAGAATCCATGTGTTGTGCTTGAAGATGCCCGTAACCTGGATGTTGTCGCAGACCATCAGGCATTCAGCATAATGACTAATATGGGGCAGAACTGTGCATCAAATAGTCGCTTAATCGTTCATGAATCTGTGAAAGATAAGCTGGTGGCTAAAATTGTAGAACGTTGTAACTCTTGGAAATTGGGTAACCCACTGGAGAGCGACACCCAGCTTGGGGCAACGATTGGCCGTACGCATTATGACAGCATCTGGGAATACATCGAGAAAGGGAAAGCTGAAGGTGCCACGCTACGTTGCGGCGGAAACCGTATCGAAGGTAAAGGGTACTTCATTCAGCCGACCGTGTTTGACGATGTGACTCCTGATATGACCATTGCCAAAGAAGAGATCTTTGGACCGGTTTTAGCCGTAATTTCTTTTACGGATGAAGAGGAAGCCATCCGCATCGCCAATGACAGTGAGTATGGTCTTACTGCTTCCCTACACACCTCGGATATCAGTAAGGCTCATAAGATTTCACGTCAGCTTAATGCCGGCACTGTCACTATTAACTGCTACGGTGAAGGTGATAGGTCCACTCCTTTTGGTGGCTTCAAGCAATCTGGCTTTGGTGGCCGTGATAACGGAATTCATGCCCACGATCAATATACCGAACTGAAAACAATTTGGATTGACTTAACCGTATGAATTGAATTTTTGGAGGATAAGTTTGTGAGAACAGTGCGTGTATGTGAAGATGTAAACCACTTTGAGATATGCTCAATTGAGAAACCGAAGCTGAAGGCTAATTCGGCGCTGGTACGGATGGAGGCAGCCTTTCTGCCTCCATATATGGAGCATCTACCGGGGGGGGGGTGGCCGACACCGCCCCGTCCCTTTACCCCGGGGCAATGCGCAATAGGCGTTGTTGAAGCTGTTGATGATCGCGCATCTCAACTGAAAGTTGGGCAGCGCGTGTATTGTGACATGTATATCGAGTCACACGGTGCGAAAAACGAAGCAGATCATGGCTTTATTGGTTGCTTTGGTGTTGCAGAAGGCGCGGCTAAACACTTGGCCGAGTGGCCTGACGGCAGTTTCGGTGAATATATCTGCGCACCTACCGAGTGTTTTACTCCGGTTCCCGAAGAGGTTCAGGCCACTCCTGAAGTGCTTTGCCGCCTTGGGTGGTTTGGAACGGCTTACGCTGGGCTTGAACGGGGAGGCTTTAAACCAGGAATGACGGTTGCGGTCAATGGTGCATCTGGACTACTGGGGACGAGCGCGGCGATGATGGCACTCGCGCTTGGTGCCGGGGAAGTTCAACTTTTTGGGCGACGCGAGCCAGTGCTTGAGGAGATTCAATCAATCTCACCCCGATGCAAGATCGGAAAGTGCGAAGATTCTCGTCCAATAGATCTTTTGATTGACTGTGCCGGTGGGGATAACACAGCACTCACGGAGCAATTAATTGGACGCCTTCGACGTTTTGGTAATGCGGTATTTATCGGAGCACTGACTGCTCCATTGAGCATCGATGCCAGTATATTGATGCGTAATGGAAATTCGCTTATCGGCTCATTCTGGTTCCCTCGAGAGACAGCCGCCAGGGTACTTTCTCTAGTTGCAACTGGAGTGCTAGATCTGTCTTTGCTTCGGGTTGAAACATACAGCATTGATGAGATCGAGGATGCGGTGAAAGCCAGTGTGGAAAATTCTGGAGGCTTGTTTCATATTGCGTTAACCAGTTGATTTGATAATTTTTTTGCGGGCTTGGTGTTTCAAAGTGATTCTTGCAGGTCCGCTTTTTTATGTGTCTTAGCCTATTCTAGGAAATATTCACACGCATATCCCTGTTTGTAAAAGTAACTGATAATGTGACCTTTTTAAAGCAAAGAGCAATTTCTTTAATAGTGGTGTTCTGCTCTCTAGTTATCAATGCTAGATTTTCCATTCATGATGTTGCGCCAAAAATATTAATTATGAATCTTGATGAATATCAACTTACCATAGTGTGATATTGGATGTTAATTATTTTTTGTTGTATATATTCGTGAAAATTAGCATCATTCCGCCTTCAAAAAATAACTACGTAGACTAGTGTGTTATCGGTTTTTTCGATATGTGATCCTTTAAGTAATTTATTTTTCGATGGTGCTTTTTTTTTGCTGGTAATATCTTTTTCTTATCCTTTGGTTGATGAAAAGATGCTGGTGTAGCTTATTTTTTTGAGTCGGTTTTATTGGTGCTTTTATAATTCTTTTCCCTGGGGTTGGCGTGTTTAAAAGTGAAGTGTTACTCGCTCTGACTGCAGCGTTTACTTTTGCGAGGTACAATTTTATAAATCGCTGTGTTAGTCAAGATGATAGCTCTGTGACCAATTTACTTTAGATGGCACTGATTGGATGCGTTATATCAACATCACTTGGTTTGTTCGAATGACGCCCCCCGTTGAAAGCGAATAGGCAATGTTCGGCTTTCCATTCATTATTGGGAATGTTATACACTCTCCTTCTAGTTAAGGGAAATAATATGAAGCTTAAGCCGACTCGGGGTATCGGTTTGGAAGGAGGAACTATTCCATTGGTCTGAGAAAAAACAAAGGGAGTCTTGCCGACTCCCCCTCTCCTCAATTCTTGCAAGAATTGAGATGCTATCCGACCACAGTTAAGCCGCCGTCAACGATCATCTCGGTACCGGTTACATAAGCTGAACCGTCGCTGGCAAAAAACAGGGCGGACTTTGCGATGTCCCAAGCAGTACCTACCCGCTTCATGGGGATACGGGCGGCTCGCTGTTTGGCTATGGCATCAAAGTCCAGATCGGTTTCGGATTGCCCCGAAGTTTGGATAACAGCATCTTTTGCCATCGGGGTTTCGATGATGCCTGGCAGAATGCTGTTAGCGCGAATATTTCGGTCTGCGTATTCCGCCGCGAGATTACGGGTGAAGGAGACAATAGAGCCCTTTGAGGTGTTGTAGCCAAGATAGGCTGCACCCAGATTACGAAAGCCGGAGATAGAAGAAACATTAATGATGCTCCCTTCACCCTGAGCAACCATATGGGGAAGCACATGCTTACAGGTTAGGAAAACGCTTTTCATATTGACTTCGATCAAAAGATCCCAATCCTCGACGAGAGTATCTTCTGCACCGCCTGGTTTGAGAATACCAACATTATTATGCAGAATGTCGACGCGACCAAAGGCCTCGATACAAGCGGACACCGCCAGCTTCACTTGCTCTTCTTGGGTGACATCCACCACATAGGGTTCTGCGATGCCTCCTTCTTCCCGGATAATGGCACAGGTCTCCTCTGCAGCAGCCCTATTTCTGTCAAGCGCAAAAACCTTCGCGCCTTCACGTGCAAAAAGTACCGCCGTCGCTTTGCCGTTGCCCCATCCAGGACCCATTGATCCTGCACCCGATACGATTGCTACTTTGCCGTCCAGTCGTGCCATAATTGCGTACCTATTATGTTGATAAATGAATTAGGAAAAGTGACTCATGCCACCGTCCACGAACAGGGTCTGCCCATTGACATAGGAAGAGGCTGAAGACATTAGGAATACAGCTGGACCTCCCAACTCTTCCGGCTCACCCCATCGCTTGGCCGGTGTGCGACTGTTGATCTTGTCGACGAAGCTCTGATCATTAAGCCGTTCTTTGTTGATATCCGTCAGGAAGTAGCCGGGGGCGATAGCATTGCAGCGTATACCGTATTCTCCCAGATCTGCACTCATGGAGCGGGTAAATCCGATGATGGCGCTTTTTGCCGTAGTGTAATTACCGATACCGGGGCGAGGGTTGTTGACGGCAATAGAAGCAATATTGAGGATGCGACCTCGATCTGGACCTTCGTTGTTCATCATTCTTTTAGCTGCCTCGCGAGTGAGGATGAAGGGTGATACCAAATGAACGTCCAGAATCCCTTCATAATCTTCCGCAGTTTGGTCTGTAACGAATCCGTGATTCAATAGGCCTGCATTATTGATTAGCCCCCAGATGGCGCCGTGTTTTTCCTCTATGGTGGCAATGGCGCTTTCAACCTTCTCGCGATCACGAACATCAAAGGCTAAATAATCCGCATTACCTCCTTTACTTTTAAGTTCATCGACCCTTGCCCGTAAGGATCTTTCAGAGCGTCCGTGAAGTATCACATTGGCACCTGCCGTTGTGCATGCTTGGGCCATAGCCCAACCTAGTCCTCGCGTTGAGCCGGTTATAAAGATGGTTTTGCCCTTAAGGGAGAAATCTTTCATATAGGGTTTCCTGTCGTTGTTTGATGGTGAATACAATCATTACAGTTGAATATCTAAATATCTTCCCTAAATAGTGCTAAATGGGCCTGGCTCCGAACGCAGAATCTACCCCTAAGGACTCCGGCGCGCCATCACTGGCGCGAAGGGGCTGTTATCAGTCTCCGTTCGCTGTCGGCAGTGATCTGCTATTCGGAACAGCTATTTAGCAGTAAGACGAATAAAAGCACCGCTCAGTCGAGCTGAATGCCAAGCAGGTCAACTGATTTGTAGGCGCAGCCTTACATGAAGTTATGGTAAGTGGCTTATCAGGCTTGTAAAAACGATAAATATCATGATCTAATGATGTCATTTAGTCATAGTTATAGAGGTTGGTTAGTGACTACCGCCCCCCTTACGGACAGGGTTCTGACGAGAACGCCACCGTTGACAGGACTCAAATTTTTTCTGGCTGCAGCCAAGTATCAGAACTTTACTCGTGCGGCAGATGCATTGTGTGTCACCCAGTCGGCAGTTAGCCGGCAGGTGAGAGAGTTAGAGGCTCATCTTGGTTGTGAGCTGTTCAACCGCACTGGTCGACGGGTTGAACTGACGAACTTTGGCCGAATTCTTTATGACTCAGTAAGTGTGTCATTCTCCAATATTGCTCATACATTGAATCGCATTAAGACAGCCGTTGCACGAGAGCATAGTTCGCAGCTTTCGATCTGTATGACATCCGCATTCTCTCTGCTGTGGATGGCTGCGCGACTTGCCGATTTTAGAACCAAATACCCTGATATCGATGTTTGCCTGATTACTACCGATAATTTCCAGGATATCGATGAAATGATCAATATCGATATTTACATTACTCCTGGCGCTATCAAAAAAAATGGCTGTAAATCTACACCTTTATTTGTGGAAAAAGCATATCCAGTCTGCTCTCCTGCATATCTAGAGAAGCACCCAGACCTCAAGCGATCATCGGATTTACTTTCTGCACAGCTTCTACACCTTAACCCAATGTTTCGATCCCATACTCTAGAGATTTTCGACTGGGATTTATGGTTTGAATTTAAAGGTGTTGAGCTTGATAAGGCACTTTATGAGCGAGACCATGATCTGACGGCAAATAGTTATCAATTATTGATCCAGATGGCTCTGGATGGCCAAGGTATCGCTTTGGGATGGAATCACTTAGTCAAGGATCTTGAAAGTAGCGGCAAGTTGGTTCGACCTGTCTGCGATGGCGATATTATACTGGAAGATAGAAAGCACTATATGACGTATTGCGAGGGACTTGAGGTTAGCGCCAAGGTGCAGGATTTTATAACTTGGTTATTGGAGCAGTTTCCTAATCAGCAGGAGTGAGTATTCTGGTCAACTTATACCGGATAGTCAATTTGAGCGATTCTCGGCTTGAGCTTGGTGGTAGGCACCTATAGGTATTAGAGCTTAGTTGCTTACACACCAAGCCAGTTCTTTAATCAGGCCACGGCCAACCATGAACTAATGGTAGAGCAATTGGGACAGGCAGCTCTGTTGTATTGCTTTAGTTTTGTTCTGACTCACTTCGAAAAAGTGAGAGGTACCGGAGTTGATGTACGTAACGAGAGCAAGTTTAGGGCTCAATCGTGAAGCTTATGAATCCAGGTAGAGCTCACTACATGACCATCTGTCGAATATTGATAACGGTTGGTGGTTAAGCATAACTGACTGAAATGTAAGTAAAAGTTCATATGTTTTGTTTTGGTAACCTTTTGTTTACGCAAACATTTGGATAATTGGATTTAAGTATCATACCTCCTGTAACAGACTGGCTGTTACCAGGGCTGAAAAAATATTTTCGTCCTATGCCCCTTGCCCATACAGGAGACTTTTCATGGCTGCTCAATTTATTAGACCAATTGAAATCACTGCAGATTACCCCGGCATTACAAGCTCAACACCTGAAGATATTCTCCTTAGTGGGAATGGTGATACGCTTGCCAGCATTCCCTTTAAATCTTCCGATGCCACAGTCATCAGTGGTATTTGGATGTCTGAGCCATTCAGCAAGAAAAAATCTCACCCCGATGAAATGGAGTTCTGCTATCTGATTGAGGGCAAGGTCAAACTAACCGACAAAAATGGCAACAGTAGTGAATTTTCGGCAGGTGAATCCTTCGTGGTCGAGCCCGGCTTCGATGGCATTTGGGAATCAGTTATCCCGGTTCGTAAATATTTCGTGATTGCTAAATGCCGTTAATCTAGCGAGAGGTGTTTCACAAGCCCGTACGACTATGGCAATGAAAGAGTGGACAGAGTAATCAAACGACTTCTACATAAGAGGTTCCTTCTGTGGAAGTCTGTCAGCTTTTGAGAGTTCTAGTTACTCAGCCATTGCCAGTCTCGGCGCCTATGATCTTCTCTCATACCATGGCAGAAGCCCATTGTCATATTGGACGCAGCGATGAGCAACTACAATGATACGAGTTTTTGGTTCAATACTATGGATCATAAACCTACCGTACGCCCCTCTTTACCAGGCAATATCGACGCTGACGTAGCGATCATCGGTGCCGGGTATACCGGTTTATGGACCGCCTACTATCTAAAGGAACAGGATCCGGCCCTTAATGTGGTCGTGTTGGAAGCCGATATCGCCGGATATGGTGCATCTGGACGTAACGGTGGCTGGGTGGCGGGCTACATTGCAGGTCTGGATAAGTATGTTGCTCCATTACCCATGGAGAAACGCAGAGAGTGCTGCCGCATCCTGTTCGAGAATGTTGACAACATTGGCAGTAGGCTCGAAGCAGAGGGTATCGATGCACACTTCCATAAAGGAGGGGTGCTGTATGCTGCGGCTCGCTACCCCGAACAGGAAGCCATGCAACGGAAAATGTTGGCGCAACTTTATGAGGCCGGACACACCGAAGAGGACTGCCGGTGGCTTAATGCCCGCGAGCTGGCGGAAAAAGTACGGCTGCGTAATGGTCTCGGCGCGGTTTACAAGAGTCACTGTGCCACTGTTAACCCTGCCCGAATGGCCAGAGGATTGGCTGCAGCCGTCGAAAAGAAAGGCGTTAGGATATACGAAAAAACACGGGTTACCTCTTTCCGGTCCGGGGAAGTTACTACCGAGCATGGTGTCGTTCGTGCTCCTGTTGTCGTTCCAGCGCTGGAAGGATATTCATCCAGTGTCGGCGGCTTCGGCCGCTATATCATCCCGGTGCAGAGCCTGATCGTTGCAACTGAACCGTTATCGGAATCGCTCTGGAAAGAAATTGGCTTGGAAGGCCGCGAGGCTTTCTGCGATGGCAGCCGGATGGTGAGCTACGGCCAGAAGTCGGCTGATGGCCGAATGATCTTTGGTGCGAGGGGCGGTTATGTCTACGGAGGCAAACCACGAAGCCACTTCTCATTGGCCAATGACGAATTCCGCGTCCGGGAAGAACTGATGTACGACCTCTTCCCCATGTTGAGAGGCGTGAAGATTACACACGGCTGGGGCGGATCGCTGGGCATGCCGCGCAATTTCGCTCCCCATGCCATCTTCGACCTGGAAGCGGGAATCGCGACCGCGGGCGGATATGGCGGCCAAGGCGTCGGCCCTTCCCACTTATTTGGAAGAACTCTGGCGGATATGATTCTTGGCCGCGAAACCGAACTCACCCGGATGCCCTGGGTTTTCAACAACGCGTCTCACCACCAAGCGCTGCGGAAGTGGGAACCGGAGCCTTTCCGATGGCTGACCTCAAAGACTATCGTCAAGGCATTTACCTGGGAAGAAAACCTGTACCTGAAGATAAAAGGGTCGGCTTTTAGCAAATCCGTAGCGAATAACGTCAGTAACGCACTGTCGCGACTTATGCGTTGACGAAGCCGTATGGTTATCGGAATCGATAACCATGCCAATCTGCAGTTCCGGGCGACGCTGACGTTGCTTGGCTGCGGTATTGATTATATATCGCCAGCAACGCCCGACGGGGTTGCTGAATGATGTTTCAAAAAAAGAAGAGGTAGAAGCATGAAAACCATCGGCCACTTGATCAACGGCGCTATCGTCTCCGACGGCACCCGCACCCAGGACGTTTACAACCCCTCCACCGGCGAGGTCGCCAAGCAGGTGGCCCTGGCCAGCAAGGCCACCGTCGAGGAAGCCATCGCCGCCGCCCAGGCCGCCTTTCCCGCCTGGCGCAACACGCCGCCGCTGAAGCGGGCGCGGGTCATGTATCGCTTCAAGCAACTGCTGGAAGAAAACGCCGAGGAAATCTGCCGGCTGATCGGCGAAGAGCACGGCAAGATAGCGCACGACGCCATGGGTGAACTGCTGCGCGGTATCGAAAACGTCGAATACGCCTGTGGCGTGCCCGAGCTGCTCAAGGGTGAGCACAGCAAGAATGTGGGCCCTGCCATCGACTCCTGGAGCGAGTTTCAGCCTTTGGGCGTGGTGGCTGGCATCACGCCGTTTAACTTCCCCGCCATGGTGCCGCTGTGGATGTATCCCATGGCCATCGCCTGTGGCAACTGCTTCATCCTGAAACCTTCAGAGCGTGACCCGAGCTCGACCCTGTTTATCGCCCAGTTGCTAATGGATGCGGGCCTGCCAGCAGGGGTCATCAACGTGGTTAACGGCGACAAGGAAGCGGTCGATACCCTGCTTGAAGACCCGCGGGTGCAGGCGGTGAGTTTCGTCGGCTCAACCCCGATCGCCGAATACATCTACAGCAAGGCCAGTGCCAACGGCAAGCGTTGCCAGGCGCTGGGCGGAGCCAAGAACCATGCCATCGTGATGCCCGATGCCGATATGGACAACGCCGTCAATGCCTTGACCGGCGCGGCCTTCGGCTCTTCCGGCGAGCGTTGCATGGCGCTGTCGGTGGCGGTGGCCGTCGGTGATGAAGCCGCCGAGGCACTGATCAGCAAGATGCAGGCGCAGATGCAAAGCCTCAAGGTCGGTGCCTTCAGCGAGCGGCAGAACGACTTCGGGCCTGTGATCACTCGGGCGCACATGGAAAAGGTAGTGGGCTACATTAACAGCGCAGAAGAGCAGGGCGCCGAGATAGTGGTGGACGGCCGCAACCCGAACGTCCCCGGCTATGAAAGTGGCTTCTTCGTGGGTGGCACCCTGATCGACCGGGCTACTCCGGATATGCTCTGCTACCAGGAAGAAATTTTTGGCCCGGTACTGCTGGTGGTGCGAGTGGAAACTATGCAACAGGCGATGGATCTGATCGACGCCCACGAATACGGCAATGGCACCTGCATCTTCACCCGCGATGGCGAGGCGGCCCGTTACTTCAGCGACAACATCCAGGTGGGTATGGTCGGCATTAACGTGCCACTGCCGGTCCCGGTGGCCTACCACAGCTTCGGCGGCTGGAAGCGCTCCTTGTTCGGCGATCTGGCCGCCTACGGTCCTGATGCGGTGCGCTTCTATACCCGGCGTAAGACGGTCACTCAGCGCTGGCCTTCGGCCGGGGTGCGTGAAGGAGTGCAGTTCGCCTTCCCGTCCTGAACACGGCAAGGGCGGAGACAAGGCGAGCCCTTGATTGCTCCGCCCGTTAGCTGGCGGGGCACCATTCTGAAGCTCATGCCGCTCGGCTGATAACTCAAAGTAAGAGATTGCTGTTCATGAAACATATCGAAGTGGTGGATGTACATGTGGGAGGCGATTTGCATCGCATCGTCCTGGGCGGGATAGCAGAACTGCCAGGCTCTTCCGTTCTGGAAAAAATGAGTTACCTCCGGGCTCATGCGGATGGCCTACGGAGAATTCTGTTGCATGAACCTCGTGGCGGACATCCCTCGTTATTTGCTGATCTGGTGGTTCAGCCAGGAACACCAGGAGCAGATGCCGGGTTCATTATCATGGAGTTGATGGGCTATCCATTGATCTCCGGCACTAACACCATGAGTACGGTAATAGCTTTACTTGAGACCGGCCGACTTACGATGACCGAAGGCACAAACCAGGTTGTGCTGGAGGCGCCGGGCGGGTTGATCGACGTCACGGCTGAATGCGAAAACGGAAAAGTGACGTCGGTTACCTACAAGGCTAATACCCCTACTTTTGTAGCGGCATCTGACCTCGTGGTCGATATGCCGTCAAGGGGAGTTGTGCGCTATGACATAGTGTGGTCTGGAGCATTCTATCCCGTTATTCGGGCTGCAGACGTTGGTTTCGATTTAATCAGGGAAGAGGAGGAGGACATCGTGAGTTTCTCCAAGTCTTTCATTGAGGCTGTCAATCAGTTGCCGCGCCCAGTTCATCCTGTTTTTGGCGAGGAAGGCCCCATTTCCTTCGTCGTTTATGCTGGGGAACTTCAGACAGGTGAAGACGATAGCAGCAGTTGCCGCGTCTGTTGCTATGAGTCACCTCGTAACAGCGTTTGCCGGGCACCTGCTGGCGTACCGAGTACGTCGGTGCTGGTGAACTTAGTCAACAAGGGGCTTTTGGATCTTGGTGAATGTGTAAGGACGGTGTCGATCTTTGGAACAAGCTTGCAAGCTAACATCACCAGAAAACTCGACTATCACGGAAAAGACGGCTTTGAGGCCATGGTGACAGGCAGCGGTTGGATCACAAGCAAATCACAGATTGTGGTCGACTTTAGTGACCCTCTTACACCACAAGAGGGCCTGGAGGAAATTTTAAACTGACTCCTCACCGGTGTGTGCGGCCGCGCCGTTTGTAAGTTGTACTAGTCCTGACCTTACAACATATCTGTGGTCGCGGGTTCGAGTCCCGTCCGCTCCGCCACATTTAAAAAAGCCCTGACTTATTACGAGTCGGGTTTTTTTGCTTTTCTAATTCTCATCCTTTCCCATTTTTCACTCACCCCTTGTCACTGAGTGAGGCGGCCTTCTTGAAGCAGCGGCTACCATGAGTTTTTCGTATTCCTCTGTGTGAAAGTATCACTGGCGCTTGCTCAGGTATTTGGTTCTGATAACTCTCAGCGTTTAGTACAGGGAGAGAGAAATCCATGGCCACAACACAGCGGCAATACCGTATTGAAGAGGACTTGATAGGCGAACTGGAGGTGCCGGCACAGGCGCTTTTTGGAGTGCAAACGCAAAGGGCAATCGACTTGTATCCGCTCAATGGCGAGAAACCCCTGTCGGCCTATCCAGAGTTGCTGCGTGGCTTGTTGCTGGTTAAAAAGCTGGCGGCCCAGACCAATCTCAATACTGGAGAACTTGAGCCCGAGGTTGGGCAGGCCATAGTGTCGGCGGTGGACCTGCTGCTTGCAGAAATGCCTGCCGATGCTTTTCCGGTGCATGCCTTTCATGGCGGCGGAGGGATCTCCAGCAACATGAACGTTAATGAGGTGGTGGCCAACCTGGCCAACCACCATGCCTTTGAGCGTCCGCTGGGAAGCTACCAGCCGGTGCACCCCAATGATCACGTCAACCTGAACAACTCGACCAGTGATGCGTTGAACACCGCCTGCCACCTGGCGGTGATTGACAAGATGAAGCAATTGGACGGCGAGCTGGCGGCCTTGCTCGGTACCTTCGATGAGCAGGGGCAGCGATGGCGGCATGTGCTGAAAATTTCCCGCACCTGCCTGCAGGACGCAGTCGAGATCAGTTTTGCCGATCTGTTTGGTGGTTATGCTTCACAGCTTGAACGTCACCGGGAACGCTTGGAGAGAGACACCGATGAGCTGTACCGGGTCAACCTGGGGGGCAATATCATCGGGCGCAAGGGGGATTGCTCCGAGGCCTTCTTCAATCAGGTTATCGATGGGCTGAATCAAATGACGGGAGAGAAGCGGTTCGCGCACAGCGACAACCTGTTTGATGCGTCCCAGAGTCATGACGATCTTGCCCGAGTGGCTGCCGGACTGGACCAGCTGGCGAGGGCCCTGCTGCGCATTGCCAAGGACTTTCGCCTGATGGCGTCGGGGCCTGAAACCGGGCTTGGCGAAATTCGCCTGCCCGCGGTGCAACCCGGCTCCTCGGCCATGCCGGGCAAGGTCAACCCGACCATTCCCGAATACCTGATCCAGTGCTGCATGCAGGCCTGCGGGCGCTGTTACTCGGTGCAGATGACCCAGGATCATGGTGAGCTCGACTACACCCCCTGGCAGTCTGTGGTGATCAGCAATCTGCTCGACGCCATCTCGGTTTTGACCAGCGGCATGGAGGCATTTAGGCAGCACTGCCTGGCCGGTATGGAGCCCGATCTGGCGCGAAATGCCCATAACGTTAATACGCTGATTCCCACATTAATTCGGCTTAAGCAGCAACGCGGCTATTCGTTCGCTGCCCGCGTTTACAAGGAAAGCGGCGGAGATCTGGAGCAAATTCGGCGTTACCTGAAGGAATAAGCATCAGGGAATAAGGATGAGTTTTTTGCACGGCGCCATACCCTAATGTCAATTGTGCTCGAAAAGCCATCCTTCTACTCTCGTTAGCAACCGTTACAGCACACGTCCTCACAGGATGTCACCGTCGTCGCAAGAGAAATGGAGTATCAAATGGATTCTGTAAAAAACATTCCCCTGTCCTGGGCCCATGACTGGCTGCAGCAACCCAAGCGGCAATATATCGATGGCCAGTGGGTAGACGGCACCGGTCAGGACAAGTGGATAGTGACCAACCCGGCCAATCGCGAAGCGCTGTGCGAATTCGTGATGGCCGATGCGGAGCAGGTGGAATACGCCGCTCACATTGCCAACCAGCGGCACGAGTCCGGTGCCTGGTCCAAGGTCAGCCGCACCCAGCGGGCAGAAATGCTGCGTCAGGTAGCCCGGCTGATCCGTGAGCATACCGAAGAGCTGGCGGTGCTTGAATCTCTGCCCAATGGCAAGCTGTTCGCCGAGTCCATGGCCGACGACATTCCCACCTGCGCTGATATTTTTGAATACTACGCCGGCTGGACCGACAAGTTCTATGGTGAAACCTCGCCGGTTGAAGACGGCTTTCTGAACTACACCCTGAAAGAGCCCATTGGGGTCTGCGCGCTGATCGCCCCCTGGAACTTCCCCCTGTACCAGACCAGCCTCAAGGTGGCGGCGGCGCTGGCCATGGGCAATACCGTGATCATCAAACCGTCGGAATACACGCCGCTGACCACCATCTACCTGATGGAGCTGATCGACAGCGAGCTCGAGTTTCCGAAGGGCGTGATCAACATGCTGTTGACCAACGGCGAGATGGCCAACCAGTTGACCCTGAGCAACAATGTGCACAAGGTGTCCTTTACCGGCAGCACCGGGGTAGGGCGCAAAATAGTGCAAAACTCCGGCCTGTCCAACCTCAAGGCGGCCACCCTGGAGCTGGGCGGCAAGTCACCCTGCATCTTCTTTGAAGACACGCCGGATCTGGACGGTGCCATCGATCGGGCCTTTACCGTAATGTTCTCCCACAAGGGGGAGAAGTGCTCGGAGCCGACCCGCTTCCTGATCCACGACAGTATTTACGATCAGGTGCTTGAAAAGCTGATTGCCAAGGCCAACGCGGTGAAGTGCGGCAATCCCTTTGATGAAAACGTCGACCAGGGACCCCAGTGCAACGAGGCCCAGTTCAACAAGATCCTGGAGTACATTGAAATCGGCAAGGGCGAGGCCAAACTGGTGGCCGGCGGCTGCGCCGATACCGAGGGTGACAATGCCAACGGCTATTTCATTCGCCCCACCATCTTCTCCGAGGTGGACCAGAATGCCCGCATCGCCCAGGAAGAGATTTTTGGCCCCGTGCTGTGCTGTACCCGTTTCCACACCACCGAAGAAGCCGTGCAAATGGCCAATGCCACTGCCTACGGCCTGGCGGCCGGCATTTATACCGCAGACGTATCCCGTGCCCACCGGGTAGCGGAACAAATCGACGCCGGCATGCTGTTTATCAACCGCTACGGTTGCTATGGCCTGGCCGCCCCCTTCGGTGGTTTCCGCCAGAGTGGCTGGGGCAAGGAGATGGCAATTCACTCCCTGTCTTCCTACACCAAGACCAAGGGCGTCTGGGTATATTACGGCGACGCCTGATACCTGAAATAGAAATGCAAGGGGGGCCATCAGGCCCCCTTTTTACGTTATGCGCCATGCCTGGCGCGTAGCGCCGTGACGGTGATTAACATTATCCGGTATTTCTGTTCGTCGGCCGAGCAGTCGGAGTCTCAAACCCAGTCGGGTCGGGCCGTCCCGGCTCTGTTTTGAGAAACAACACCACTGTGAACTCTACTTATAACCATGAGTAATTGGGGATGTATGAGTCTCCATTTAGTCGTGCTCTGTTATATAAAGAGCATGACTTTATCTCATGGCCCCTCTAGTTTAACTCACTTCCTCCTGTTGTGCTTTTGTGACAATCTGTAACATATCCGGAACAACTCGAGCAGGGCTCCCGTTATCCGTATTTATTGTTACTGGGCGCAATTACTACTTTCAGGAAGGTTTAATAATGAAAAGCATGAATCCATTCTCAGTTTCATCTTCGAATCGAAAGATAGATCCTTCTCGCCGGCGGGGTGGTCAGTTCAAGGCAGATGGCTCTGTCAACGACAATGATCGTGTTGAAATTGGACCAACAGAGCTTGCATTTCAAGAATGGGAAGAGTTGGGGTTAACACCTCCTAACCTTGCTCGCATGCGAGAGTATCGCCTTCAGAGAATTGTAAAAGAGTTGCAGAAAAGAGATCTCGCTGGTGTGCTGTTGTTTGACCCGCTCAACATTCGATATGCGACCGACTCAACCAACATGCAAGTTTGGGTCACTCACAATCATGCCAGAGCCTGTTTCGTATCTGCTTCCGGACATATTATTCTGTGGGATTTTCACAACTGTGATCATTTGTCTGCCCACCTTCCCTTGGTAAAAGAGGTTAGGGGTGGTGCTTCCTTCTTTTATTTCGAAACGGGAAATAGAACTGACGAGCACGCGGCTCGATTTGCTTCGGAAATAAAGTCCATTCTGCATGAGCATGCTGGAGAAAATAAAAGGCTGGCGATTGATAAAATCGAAATTGCAGGTTTCAGTAAACTGACGCAGTTAGGAATAGAGATTTTTGATGGTCAAGAAGTCATGGAGCTTGCTCGGGCCGTCAAGAATGAAGACGAAATCAATGCCATGCGTTGCTCCATTGCATCAACCGAAATTGCAATGAAAGCAATGCAGGAGGCCACTGTGCCCGGTGTAACCGAGAACGATATCTGGTCTGTTCTCCATGCAGAAAATATTCGCCGCGGAGGCGAGTGGATAGAGTGTCGTATTCTTTCATCGGGCCCAAGAACTAACCCCTGGTTCCAGGAGTGTGGTCCTCGGGTTGTGCAAGAAGGCGAGCTACTGGCTTTTGATACTGATCTTATTGGTCCCTATGGAATCTGCGCTGATTTATCTCGAACCTGGATGATCGGTGATCGGGAGCCAACCGCTGAGCAGAAGCATCTTTATCGGGTTGCCTATGATCATATCCAGCATAATATGAATATCTTAAAGCCGGGAATGACATTCAGAGAGGTAACGGAGGCAGGCCTGCTGCTACCCGAAGAATACCGTCCACAGAGATATGGTGTAATGATGCATGGTGTGGGCCTTTGTGATGAATACCCATCAATTCGTTACCCCGAAGATCTTGAATGCCATGGTTATGATGGGGTGCTGGAGCCCGGCATGGCGCTGTGTGTGGAGGCTTATGTAGGTCGAGTCGGTGGCAAAGACGGTGTCAAGCTCGAAGATCAAGTTATTATTACAGAGACAGGCTTTGAAAACCTGACTAATTACCCATTTGAAGACAGCTTGTTGGGTGATTGAGTTTAGTTTTGTTGTCTGACTTTTAATGGGTTTGGATAGGCAAAGTTGAATTTGTATGACTTTGCCTATTTCACAGCGATGCTAAGGTTGTTTGTGATTTTATAAGTAGGCTTGTTTGAATGTAAATAATGTTGATGCGAGTTTGCCAGTTGTTGTTGAATATATCGAGGAAGGTGGATTTACATGGAACAGTCATTTAATGCCCACAAGAAAAGAGTTGCAATAAAGTCAATATTGATATTGGCTATTTTCATTGCTTTTTTGTTTGCCTTACCTGAAAAGACGGGAGAGTTGTTCAAATTCTTTCAAAGTTGGATTGGTGAGAAGTTCGGATGGTTTTATATGTCAAGTGTGGCATTTTTCATGCTGATACTTGCTTATTGCGGATTCGGACGCGCCGGAAACCTTAGGCTGGGGAAAGATAACGAGCGACCAGAGCATAACTTTTTTGCCTGGGGCGCCATGCTGTTTTGCACCGGCATGGGGATTGGCCTGGTGTTTTTCGGTGTCGCTGAACCCGTTATGCACTACCTTTCTCCCCCTGTGCTGGAAGGAGGTACAGATGAGGCCGTGCGGAAGGCGATAAATATTTCGTACTTTCACTGGGGAATCAATGCCTGGGCAATCTATTGTATTGTTGCTCTGCTGATCTCCTATGCGGCATATAGAAAAGGCAGGCCCATTGAAATGCGTTCCGCTCTGTATCCTTTAATTGGCAACAGAGTAGATGGCTGGATTGGGGATTTTGTTGATACTTTTGCCGTGTTGGCAACCGTGGTAGGCATTGTAACACCGCTTGGCTTTGGTGTGATGCAAATAAACTCGGGCCTTAACTACGTCATGGATGTACCGCAGAGTCTGTCGGTCCAACTGGTTTTGATCCTTTTTATCAGCCTTGTGACATGTGCATCTCTGATTTTGGGGTTGGAAAAGGGTATTAAAAGGCTGTCTGTTTTTAATATCTGTATCGCTATCTCTCTGATGTTGTTTGTTTTTGTAGTGGGTGAAACATCTTACATTTTAAACGCGACTGTTGAAAATGTTGGTGATTACCTGGCAAATTTGATACCCCTCACATTTGAAACCTATTCACTTTCCAACCCTCAGTGGTTTCAGGGATGGACCCTGCTTTACTGGGCCTGGTGGATCGCGTTTGCTGCCCCGACAGGACTGTTTATTGCCAGGATTTCAAAAGGAAGAACCATTCGCGAATTTATTCTTGGTGTGTTGATCATCCCCGTTGGTTTCTCTTTTGCCTGGTTTTCCATTTTTGGTAATACGGCGTTGGATATGATTCATAACCAAGGTATGAGTGAGCTGGGTGCCGCTGTTATGGCCGACTCATCTACCGCACTCTTCAAGTTTTTCGACATGTTTTCCGGCTGGACTGTCATTGGTTATGTAGTGTTGTTGTGCATATTTGTATTTTTTATAACCACGGCTGACTCGGGGACCATGGTAATAAACATTCTAACTTCTCGTCATGAAGACAAGGCACCTAAATTAGAACGCGTATTCTGGGTGGTGCTCGTGTCGGGTATTACAGGCGTATTGCTGGCTGTTGGGGGGATGAGTGCCATTCAATCAGTTCTTGTTGTGCTTGGCTTTCCATTTGCACTTTTGGTGACCATTATGTGCTTTGGTTTTGTCAAGTCCATAGCTTTAGAACTTAATGCTGAAAAGAAGGGGAGCTTGGGAAGTCAAGTGGATGAGCCGAATAGCCATACTCCCAGTCTCGATACCAAACCCCAGCAAGAGGTACCTAGGTTTAGCCAACTTGGGTAAGTTAATAAGTCATTGTGTTAAGACTTGATTTGTTAGCCAAGCTGAGTGTCTTTTATTTGTTTCGTTATAAGACACTCAGCCTGGGCGAATGGTGCTTTGTTATCTAATTAATTTGTCAGTTTTATTCCGCTTGGGTTAATAGGCGTTTCGTCTTTTAACTATGGGATGATCATTATTGTGTTTTAAATGCTGTCTTAATATTTGGGAGTGAAACATGGAATATGTACGCCTTGGCCAGTCCGGCCTGAAAGTATCCCGTCTCTGCCTCGGCACCATGAACATGGGCTCGAAAGAATGGAAACCCTGGATCTTTGATGAAAAAGAAAGTGAGCCCATTATCGCGCATGCCCTGGATAAGGGGGTCAACTTCATCGATTTGGCAGACTTTTACTCCACCGGTGCCGGTGAAGAGGTAGTGTGCAACGTGCTGCGCCGCATTGCCCGTCGCGATGAGCTGGTTATCACCACCAAGGTGGGCTACGCCATGAGCGATGACATCAATGCGCAGGGGCACTCACGCAAGCATATCTTTGATGCCATCGACGCCTCGCTCAAGCGCATGGGCATGGATTATGTCGATATCTACATGCTGCATTATTTCGATACCGAAACCCCGGTGGAAGAGACCATGGGTGCCCTCAACGACATCGTGCTGGCCGGCAAGGCCCGCTATATCGGGGTATCTACCATGTACACCTGGCAGCTGGCGAAGATCCTGCAGGTGTGTGACAAGAATGGCTGGGCCCGCCCGATCAACATGCAGCTGCAGCTGAACTGTGCCTACCGTGAAGAAGAGCGGGAGATGATTCCCTTCTGCATGGATCAGGGCATTGGCGTGTCGGTCTTCAGTCCGCTGGCCCGGGGCATTCTGACCAGCGATCTGCAGTCCACCCGCAACCAGACCGACTTCTTTACCGCCGAGATGTATAACGATCAGGCCTCCAGGGATATCGCCCACTCCGTGGCCAAGGTGGCCGACGCTCGCGGTTGCCTGCCGGCACAGGTGGCCCAGGCCTGGGTACTGCAGAAACCGGAAGTGTCTTCCATGCTGGTGGGTGCCGACAGCCCGGCCCAGTTTGACAGTGCGCTGGCCGCCCTTGAAATGCAGTTGACCGCGGAAGAGCTTTACGAGATTGAGCGTAATTACACGCCCTGCGATCTGATCAACGACTATACCGCCGGCAAGCGTATTGCGCGCAGCGCGCGCCCCGCTCAGGCGCCCTTTATTGACTGATCACCTGTTGGCATTTTCATAGCACGTTGTTTTAGGTCTCTTTTGCCCCGCTTGTCGGGGCTTTTTTATGTTCGGATATAAAGGAACACGACATGTGGCTCGTCTGGCTCATGCTCGTCTAGCTGACCTGCATCCACCCCTTTGTAATCTAAGTGCTTGGTAGAAAAACAGATTTTTGTTTGTTTTTTGTTATGACATTTTTTCATGGTTGATCGCATTTATGTCATTTTGAGTTTCTTTTCCGCTGAAGCATGCTGAGCGGCGATTGGAATAGTTGAAGGAAGATTCACTACACAGGTGAATCATTACGTAGGGATTTATATGAAAAACATCAGACCCATTACCTTCTGGCCGGCATTTGCCTGCCTTGCCCTGACGGTTATCTACACCATCATCGACAAGCAGAACTTCATTGCCGGTACCTCAACGCTGAATAGCGTGATCATGGCCAACCTCTCCTGGCTGTTTAATCTCAGTGCCTTGTTGATGGTGTTTATCGCCGCCTATGCGTTTTGCGCGCCTATCGGTCGAGTGCGCATTGGCGGCGAAAAGGCCGCTCCCATGCTAACGCCGTTCCGCTGGTTTGCGGTTTCCTTAACCACCGTCATTGCCATGGGCATCCTGTTCTGGTCGGTGGCCGAGCCGGTGCTGCACTACCATGAACCCCCCAAGTACCTGGGAGTGATGCCCGAGAGCGCCGAGTCAATGCGCTTTGCCATGTCCACCATCTTCGTGCACTGGACCATTACCCCATACAGCATCTATACCGTTGCTGGCCTGGCCTTTGCGCTGGCATTCCACAACCTCAAGCTGCCCTTTTCCATCGGCTCCATGCTGCGTCCGCTGCTGGGCCGCCGGGTGGATGGCACCGGCGGCCAGGTCATTGACGGTCTGGCGCTGTTTTCGGTGGTGCTGGGCATGTCCGCCACCCTGACCTCCGGCCTGCTGGTGATCGGCGATGGCATGGAGTCGGTACTGGGCATCGAGAAAAGCGTGGCCGGATACGCGATTATCGCCATTGCCATTATCGGCTCCGCCATCATGTCGGCCGCGTCAGGCCTGTACCGCGGCATTCAGACCCTGGCGCGCATCAACACCTGGCTCTACTTCATCGGTGCTTTGTTCATCTTTATCGTGGGGCCCACCGTGTTCATCCTGTCTTTGGGCGTGGAGTCACTCGGGGTTTATCTGTCCGACTTTTTCGCCCGTAACCTGGTAACCGGCGCCTCCGGTAACGACCAGTGGCCGGGTTGGTGGACCGTGGCCTTCTTTGCCAGCTGGTTTGCCTGGGCACCGCTTAGCTGCCTGTTCCTCGGCAAGATTGCCCGTGGCTACACGGTGCGTCAGTTCATCATTGTTAACCTGTTGCTGCCGTCGCTGTTCGGTTTCCTGTGGTTCAGCATCTTCAGCGGCTCTTCGCTGTATTTCGATACCACCCTCGGCGGCATCATGTACCAGGCCTATCAGGATCATGGTTTTGCCTCGGTCATTTATGTGCTGTTCGAGCAGCTGCCCGGCAGCACCCTGCTCAGCGCATTGTTCATCTTTGCCTGTTTCATCACCTTCATTACCGCGGCCGACTCCAATACCGATGCCATCGGTGGCCTTTGCATCAAGGGCGTGGATGCCGAAAACCTGAAATCACCCTTGTGGGTCAAGGCCACCTGGGGTTGTGCCATCGCCTTTGTCGCCTGGATCAGCGCGAGTTATATCGGGGTCGATGCGATCAAGATGCTGTTCAACCTGTCGGGCGTACCGGGCATGTTGATTGTGCTGGGAGCGGGCTTTGCCTTTCTGAAATTGGCGCAACGGGTCCAGGTTAACGGCCAGACCGTGGAGCTGAAGCCGAGCGTACTGGCCGAGATGGAAGCCGGCTCTGAAACCGAGCGTGTTAGTCCGCTGGCAGGACTGGGACAGAAATAAACGATTCAACCTTGTAACACATGGAGTCGGGCTGACTCGGCTCCACCATTACCTTTGAGGATTTAACATGCAATACGTAAGACTTGGCCAGTCCGGCCTGAAAGTATCCCGTCTCTGCCTCGGCACCATGAACATGGGCTCGAAGGAATGGAAACCCTGGATCTTTAATGAAAAAGAAAGTGAGCCCATTATCGCACATGCCCTGGATATGGGAGTCAACTTCATCGATCTGGCAGACTTTTACTCCACCGGTGCCGGTGAAGAGGTAGTGTGCAACGTGCTGCGCCGCATTGCCCGTCGCGATGAGCTGGTTATCACCACCAAGGTGGGCTATGCCATGAGCGATGACATCAATGCGCAAGGGCACTCGCGCAAGCATATCTTTGATGCCATCGACGCCTCGCTCAAGCGCATGGGCATGGATTATGTCGATATCTACATGCTGCATTATTTCGATACCGAAACCCCGGTGGAAGAGACCATGGGTGCCCTCAACGACATCGTGCTGGCCGGCAAGGCCCGCTATATCGGGGTATCTACCATGTACACCTGGCAGCTGGCGAAGATCCTGCAGGTGTGTGACAAGAATGGCTGGGCCCGCCCGATCAACATGCAGCTGCAGCTGAACTGTGCCTACCGTGAAGAAGAGCGGGAGATGATTCCCTTCTGCATGGATCAGGGCATTGGCGTGTCGGTCTTCAGTCCGCTGGCCCGGGGCATTCTGACCAGCGATCTGCAGTCCACCCGTAACCAGACCGACTTCTTTACCGCCGAGATGTATAACGATCAGGCCTCCAGGGATATCGCACACTCCGTGGCCAAGGTGGCCGACGCTCGCGGTTGCCTGCCGGCACAGGTGGCCCAGGCCTGGGTACTGCAGAAGCCGGAAGTGTCTTCCATGCTGGTGGGTGCCGACAGCCCGGCCCAGTTTGACAGTGCGCTGGCCGCCCTTGAAATGCAGCTGACCGCGGAAGAGCTTTACGAGATTGAGCGTAATTACACGCCCTGCGATCTGATCAACGACTATACCGCCGGCAAGCGTATTGCGCGCAGCGCGCGCCCCGCTCAGGCACCCTTTATTGACTGATAACCGGCCGACAGCACTCGTAGTACGTTGTTATGCTTCAGGTCTCTTTTGCCCCGCTTGGCGGGGCTTTTTTATTGCATCTCGCTGGAGAAGGCGGTGCCTGTGCAAATTGCAGGGATTTAGTCCGGGCTGATCTCACGCAACCACTGAGTAAAGCGAATGACCTTGGCCAGCCCCTGGCGTTCGGCGTTGATATCTAGCCAGTAGCCATAGGGGCCACTGACTTCAATCTCGCTGAAGGGAACCAGGGCGCCAGACTGCAGTTCGCGGCTGATCATGTGCTTGTCAATGATGGCAAAGCCAGCGCCATTAATGGCGGCATTGGTCACCTGATCCAGGGTGCTGAACTCCATGCCGCGGCTGGCATCCACCTGATCGGTGAGGCCGGCGGCCTGCAGCCAGTTTTGCCACACCGGCAGCCGTTCACCCTTGTGCAGAATATGCAGCAGGCTGCCATCGGCGTGTTCCAGATCGTGTGCCTGTTCAAGCAGTTCCGGCGAGCAGACGGCGACGTGCTGCTCCAGCATGATCAGCTCACTGTAATGGCTTGGTTTGGCCGTGCGCCCGAAGCGAATACAGCAGTCGAATAATTTGCTGTCCACATCGCTGTTGTGAATGGATAACTCCAGCTCCGGCGAGTGCCGGTGCAGGCTCGCCAGCCGGGGCGCCAGCCAGCGGGTGGCAAAGGTAGGGGGCACCAGCAGGGCCAATTTTTGCCGTTGTTTGGGATCCCGCAGCTCCTGTACCGCACTTTCCATCAGGTTGAAGGACTGTTCCAGCTTGGCAAGCAGTTGTTTTCCGGACTCGGTCAGCTCCAGGTGGTGATGGCGGCGAATGAACAGCGCTACCCCAAGGTAGTCTTCCAGTTGCTTGATCTGCCGGCTGACCGCGCTCTGGGTGACATGCAACTGGGTTGCCGCCTGCGTAAAGCTCAGGCACTTGCCTGTGGTTTCGAACACGCGTAGAGAGGTCAGTGCCGGTAATGAACGCATAAAGGTTACTCTTGGATTAAAGCCGTCTTGAAGCAGGATTATATCTAAGCATGCGCGGCAAATCGTTTTTTCTGATCTGGTGTGTTTATCTTTACCGGCTTTGCAACGAATAGGGTAACCGAGCAAAGTGATTTGGTCAGTTTTCCAGCTTCATCACCGATTGCGCGGTTTCGCGCATGCAGTTGGCCAGGGGCGTGTGAAAGCTGCTCTCCAGGGTGGGGGCATACACCAGATTCATGCTGAACACATGATGCCGGGGCAGGCCGTCAACGCCCTGCAGGGGCGTGGTGCAGGCCACCAGGCTGGACTCGGGCAACAGGGCGGCCGCCAGGCCGCTGTTCACCGCCGCGCAGATGTTTTCCAGATCGGTGCTGGTCATCACGGGATCATGACTTATTCCGGCCTGTTTCAGATCGTTAAGGCTAAGTTCCCGCAAAATGCAGTCACCGGTAAACAGCGCCACCGGCAGCGGCGAGCCCGGCTCGGGGGCCAGGCCGGCGGCGGCCGACCACTGCAGCCGCTCCGTCCACAGCACTTCTTCCTGCGGAAAGCGGGGCTCGCCGGTCACGATGGCAATATCCAGCTCGGAGCGCTTCACCATGTCCCGCAAGGCACGGCTGCGGGCACAGGTCACCCTGGGCTGAAGCTCGGGAAACGACACGCGCAGCCGGGGAATAAAATGCTGCAAAAACGCCTGGGCGTAATCGGTGGGCACACCAAAGTGCACCCGCCCCCGCAGTGGGCTGTCACTCAGCGCGCTCAGGGCCTCGTTGTTCAGTCGCTGGAACTGTTCGGCATAGCGCAGCAGGGTGCTGCCCGCCGTCGTGAGGGAGATGCCCTGGTTGCTTCGTTGCAGCAGACAGGCGCCGGCCTGCTCTTCAAGGCGTTTTATCTGCATGCTCACCGCCGCCTGAGAACGAAACAGCCTGGCGGCGGCGTCCTTGAATCCCCCCTCGGCCACGACCACCGTGAAGGTGTTGAGTAACTCAAGGTCCAGCAGGGGTTTCATTGGGCGGCTCCTGTTTGTTAACGGTGGTTCACTTTTTCTTAATTACTTCATTGTATCTATTCGTTTGACTGAATTATAGTCGGCTTTTTATGCTGACAGCCACATCACCACCGAGTGGTGATCCTTTTAAACCCTACGCAAAGGTGGCAGGCATGACGGTAGACAAGATTCCAAAGACCATGGCAGGCGTGGTGCTCACGGGGCATGGCGGGCCTGACAAACTGGTGTATCGAAACGATCTTCCCGTGCCCCGGCCCGGCGCCGGCGAGGTGTTGATGCAAGTGGGCGCCACGGCGATCAACAACACCGACATCAACACCCGTATCGGCTGGTACTCCAAGGGAGTGACCACGGGCACCGATGCCGCCACCAGCAGCGGACTGGCATCGGCCCGGCATGAAGACGCCAGCTGGTCGGGCAGCCCCATTGCGTTTCCCCGCATTCAGGGGGCGGATTGTTGCGGCACCATAGTGGCAGTGGGGCAGGGCGTGGACGAGGGGCGCATTGGAGAGCGGGTGCTGGTGCGGCCCATGCATGCACCCTCGACCACCTCCAGGCCCTACGAGCTGGTGACCTTTGGCTCCGAATGTGACGGCGGCTATGCGCAATACGCCGTGGCCCCGGCGCACGAAACCTTTGCCGTAGAGAGTTCGCTCACCGATGCCGAGCTGGCGTCTTTTCCCTGCGCCTATTCCACGGCGGAAGGCATGCTGGAGCGGGCGGAACTCAAGGCCGGTGAGCGGGTGCTGATCACCGGCGCCTCCGGTGGTGTCGGCTCGGCGGCGGTGCAGCTTGCCAAGCGCCGGGGCGCGGAGGTGATTGCGGTATGCGGAGAGCATAAGTTTGATGCCGTGCGCGCCCTGGGGGCCGATCGGCTGGTGGCCCGGGGCACCTCGCTGCTTGAGGTCGTGGGGGCAGACAGCGTGCAGGTGGTGGTGGATCTGGTGGCTGGACCGCAGTGGCCCGAGCTGCCGGAGCTGTTGTGCCGGGGCGGGCGCTATGTGGCTTCCGGTGCCATTGCCGGGCCCTTGGTGGAGCTGGACGTGCGCACGCTCTACTTGAAAGATCTGAGCCTGCTGGGCTCAACCTGGCAGCCCAGACATGTGTTCGAAAACCTGATCCGCTACATAGAGCGAGGAGAAATTCGGCCCCAGGTGGCAAAAACCTATGCGTTGGCGGAAGTACACCAGGCCCAGCAGGATTTTATGACCAAGCAGCTGGCCGGCAAGCTGGTGCTGACGGTAGCGGAGTCATAACGGCAAGGCCGGTGCCGAAAGGCACCGGCCTTCATTATGCTGCCGTGTTGTCAAAACTCACTTCTGGCGTTGGTAAAGCCAGGGTGTGGTAATGAATTACGGCTCAAACCCTTCAAGCACCAGCTTGCCCACGGCGCGGCCCGATTCCAGCTCGGCATGGGCGGCCCTGAGATTGGCGGCGTTAATGACGCCCAGCTGCTTGCCCAGGGTGGTGCGAATATGCCCCTGATCGATCAGTTGCGCCACCTGCTGCAGCAATTCATGCTGGGCGCCCATGTCGCGAGCCTGGTGCATGGAGCGGGCAAACATGAACTCAATGTGCAGCGACAGGCTTTTGGGCTTGAGCTTCATCACATCCAGGGTGTCGGGATCGTCAATCATGCCAATGCGGCCAAAGGGCGCCAGCAGGTCGACATAGGTCTCGAAATAGTCTTCGGTGGCGTTCAGGCTGGCAATATGGGTGACCGGACCCAGGTTGTGCTGCGCTATCAGGGCATCAATCTGGGGCTTCAGCGGTTGCCGGTGATCCACGACATAATCGGCTCCCAGCTCGTTTACCCAATGGCGCGATGCCTCGCGAGAAGCCGTGGCGATAATGGTGGCGCCGGTCAGCACCCTGGCCAGTTGCAGCAAAATGGAGCCCACACCACCGGCGGCGCCCACCACCAGCAGTACTTCATTTGACGTTTGGCCGCCGTTGGGCTCGGTACGGGCCAGCTGCAGGTGTTCAAACAGCAGCTCCCAGGCGGTAATGCTGGTCAGCGGCAGCGCGGCCGCCTCGGCATCGGACAGGCTGCTGGGCTTGTGGCCCACCAGGCGTTCATCCACCAGCTGATATTCGGCATTGCTGCCCGGACGGGTCAGATCGCCGGCGTAATACACGCGGTCTCCCGGCTGGAACAGGCTAACCTCTGCACCGGTGGCCACCACTTCGCCCACGGCATCCCAGCCCAGCACCTTGTACTGACCGGGCTCGGCCGCCGCGCGCTGGCGCACCTTGTAATCCACCGGGTTCACGGCAATGGCGTGCACCTTCACCAGCAGATCACGGCCGGTGGCCACCGGTTGCGGCAGTTCAATATCCACCAGGGCACTGGCTTCGCTGATGGGGGCGGGGTGTTGGTATCCAATGGCTTTCATAACAGACTCCTTTAAGCGTCAAAGCGTGATTTGGTATCGGCTTGATCATCATTGTGTGCATTGCAGCTTTCAGGAAAAACAGCATAATCAGATAAACATATTCAAAAACTATTTGAAAATATGCAGATCGAAGACTTGCAGGTGATCCTCAAGGTGGCCCAGTTTCGCAGCATCACGGCGGCGGCGGCCAGCCTGGACATGCGCACCGCCACCGCCAGTGCCGCGGTAAAACGGGTGGAAAGCACCCTGGGCGCCGAGTTGTTTGTGCGCACCACCCGCAAATTGCGGCTGTCGAGCGCCGGGGAGCGCTTTCTGCCCCAGTGCGAGCAGGCACTGCAGCTGCTGGAGCTGGCGCGAACCAATATTCGTCACGACAGCGAGCAACTGACCGGAGAGCTGCGGTTGGCGGTGTCGTCGGATCTGGGGCGCAACCTGGTGCTGCCCTGGCTGGATGAATTCATGGCCAAGCACCCCGATATTCGGCTACGGATCAATGTCAGCGACAGCAATATCGACTTTTACCGGGACGAGGTCGACATGGCGCTGCGCTATGGCTCACCCAAAGAGACCAACCTGTACGGCTTTAAAATCTGCGATGTGCAGGGCATTCTGTGCGCGGCCGAGCCTTATCTGCAACAACACGGCAGCCCGGCGCACCCGCAGGAGCTGGCCACCCATAACGGCCTGTTTTATCAGTTGCACGACATATTGCACGATGTCTGGACCTTCACTCGGGACGGCCAGAGCCACCGGGTCAAAATGAGCGGCAACCGGGCTTCCAACGACGGCGATCTGGTGCGGCGCTGGTGCGTGGCGGGCCGGGGGGTGGCGGTCAAGTCCTGCCTCGACATGGCCGAGGATCTGCTGGCCGGGCGCGTGCAGCCGCTGATGCCGGGCTATCGAGCGCGGGTGTCGGAGCTGTGGCTGGTGTGCCCCAGCCGTCACTCCATTACGCCGGCCATGCGGCTGTTGCGAGACTTTATGCAGGAAAAATGCGGCGCCCTGCTAAGCCGGCTCAATGAACGCGGCCTGCTGTAAGGAGGACCCATGCCAAACCAGTTGTCGCTTCGTTCCTATACTCGTCAGCGCCGCAGTCATGCCCACGACTTCCATCAGCTGGTGCTGCCCTTGCGCGGAGTGATCCAGCTTGAAATGGCGGGCTTTGGCGGCAAGGTGGCCCCGGGAGAATGCGCGGTAATACGGCGGGGTGAGCAGCATCATTTTACCGCCGACACCGAGGCCCGGTTTGTGGTGGCGGATCTGGATGCGCTGCCACCCAACCTGCTCGGCGGCGAACGGCTGGTATTTGCCGTCAGCCCGCCCCTGAGTCGTTACCTGGAATTTATCGAGGCGCAGCTGGAACATCAGGTGAATGCCGACATCGAGCGTGCCATGGTGGCTACCTTTGCGGTATTGGTGGCCGAGCAACGGCTGAGCCCGCGCCTGGATGCGCGTATTCGGCAGGTGCTCTCGCATATTGAACGCCACCTGACGGAGAAAATGACCCTGCAGCGGCTGGCCGGGGTGGCCTGCCTCAGTGAGACCCAGCTAAAAAAATTGTTTCGCCAGCAAGTGGGGCTCACCGTGATGCAATATGTCACGCAAAAGCGCATGGACAAGGCCAGGGCGCTGATTCAGCACACCGACTATTCCATTCAGCTGGTTGCCGAGCTGGTGGGATATACCGACCTGTCGGCCTTCAGCCGGCGGTTTTCCCAGCATTTTGGCATGACGCCCACTCGTTTCTCGCAGTAACTTTCCGTCTTTGCGGCATGGCAAAGCGTCCTTTCGGCACAAACAAACCTTGTTTGCTGACATACCATGACAGCCATTGTTTGATGAGGGAGCGGATTGTCATGGCACAGTCTCGGGAAGTAATGATGGGCATACTGACCATAGTGGTGGCCAGTGTGCTGTGGGGAACCACGGGCACCGTGGCCAGTTTTGCCGAAAATGTCAGTGCACTGGCCACCGGGGCCTTTGCCATGGGAGTGGGAGGCATATTGCTGGCGCTGAATGCCGGCAAGGCGCTGCGGAAAGACCGGGCGAAACTGTGGGCCAGCCCGGGCGCACTGGCCCTGGGGGGGCTGTCGGTGGCGGCGTATCCGCTGGCGTTTTACAGTGCCATGCAACTGGCCGGGGTTGCCATTGGCACCGTGATCTCCATTGCCAGTGCCCCCCTGTTTGCGGTGATCATGGAGTGCCTGATTGGCAGGAAAAAGCCATCCGCCCAATGGTGCCTCAGCTTTGTCTTTGGCATGGTGGGGGTGCTGCTGCTGGCCCTGGGCAAGCAGCAGGAAGTGATGCCGTCCGGCGGTGAGCTGGCGCGGTATGCGGGCATGGCCCTGGGGCTGCTGGCTGGGCTGACCTACGCCACTTATTCCTGGGTGGCCAGGGGCATGATCGCCAGGGGCGTGCACTCCAGCTCGGCCATGGCGGGCATGTTTGGGGTGGCCGCCCTGGTGTTGTTGCCGTCACTGGCCTTTACCGGCAGTAATCTGTTTGCCACCGCCACCAATACCGGCGTGGCCTTGTACATGGCGGTGGTGCCGATGTTCCTCGGTTATCTCTGTTTCAGCTACGGGCTCAGGCATGTGGATGTGAGCCAGGCAACCCTGCTGACCCTGCTGGAGCCGGTGGTGGCCATGTTACTGGCGGTCGTGGTGGTGGGGGAGCGATTTTTGCTGCTGGGCTGGTTCGGCATGGGGCTGATTATTGTCTCCATGCTGGTGCAGACGGGCCGGGGGCCTTTTCGCCTGCCCGGGCGCCGGGCGCTTCAGCCCGGCTGAGAAACCTTACAGTTCGTGCACGATGGCGTCCAGATCGGCCGTTCGCTCATCGTGCACATGCTCCATCATGTGATCGATAAACAACCGGGTTTTCGCCGGCAGGTAGTTGCGAGAGGAATAGTAAATTTTCACCTGAATGGGATCGGCCTCGTATTCACGCAACACGCGGCGAAAGCAGCCCTGCTCGATACAGGTCTGGGCATGACCAATGCCCACGGCCGCAATACCCACCCCCATTTCCACGGCCTTGATGGCGGCCGACAGGCTGTTGACGGTCAGGTTGCCCTGAGGCTCCCGGTGAATTACCTCGCCATTCACACGAAAATCCCAGGTCTTCTTACGGCCGGTAGTGGAAGAGCGATAGGCAATGCAGTTGTGCTGAGACAGATCATCCGGTGTTTTGGGCTCGCCAAACTTCTCAATGTAGTCACTGTTGGCCACCAGTACCGGCTGCAGTTTGTAGAAGTCACGGGCGATCAGGCGGCTGTCCTGATTGAGCATGACGCCAATGCCCACGTCGGCACCTTCCTTGACCAGATCGCCGATACGGTCATCGAATTGCAAATCCAGTTCAATGTCCGGGTATTTTTCGATAAAGGCGGGCAGCAGGGGCAGCACCACCATGCGCCCGAAGCTGTCGGGCAGGTTGATCTTCAGGCGGCCGTGAGGCTGCTTTTTCTTGTCTTTGCTGCGCCGAATCTGATCTTCCAGCTGCTCAACCAGGGGCTCGGTTCTCTTGTACAGTTCATGGCCATCTTCGGTCAGGGTGAGCGAGTGCGTGGTGCGGTGAAACAACCGCAACTCCAGCGATTTTTCCAGTTGGGCCACGGCCTTGCTGACGGCCGCCGAGGTTACCCCCAGGTGCCGGGCCGCGGAAGAGAAGTTACCGTTCTTGACCACGGCAAGAAAAATGTTGAGCTGGTTGGGGATCATGACGGGCTGGGTGTTCTCCGGTTATTCAGCGCCCCGCCAAAAGCAGGGCGCCAGGGTGAATGTCAGGCGGGGTTGAAATCATCCGCACCGTGCCGTTCGGCCAGTTGCTCTGACTCATCGCCCCAGACCCGGTTAACCCGGCGACCGCGTTGCACCGCCGGCCGTTCGGCAATGCGGTTGGCCCAGCGTTGCACGTTTTTATAGTCAGAGACGGAAAGAAACTCAGCCGCATTATACAGATCACCCCGCACCAGGGCACCATACCAGGGCCAGATGGCAATATCGGCAATGCTGTAGTCGTCACCGGCAATATAGGGCCGGTCGGCCAGTTGGCGATCGAGCACATCCAGCTGGCGCTTGGTTTCCATGCTAAAGCGATTTATCGGATATTCCAGTTTCTCCGGTGCATAGGCATAAAAATGGCCAAAACCGCCACCCAGATAGGGGGCCGAGCCCATTTGCCAGAACAGCCAGTTCATGACCTCTGTTTTCTGCGCCGGATCTGTGGGCAGCAGGGCGCCGAACTTCTCGGCGAGGTAAAGCAGAATGGAGCCGGACTCAAACACGCGTACCGGCTGGTCGGTGCTGCTATCCACCAGTGCCGGAATCTTGGAGTTGGGGTTCACGTCCACAAAGCCGGAGGAAAACTGGTCTCCCTCACCGATGCGAATCAGCCAGGCGTCATATTCGGCGCCGCTGTGGCCCAGGGCCAGCAGCTCTTCCAGCATTATGGTCACCTTGACGCCGTTGGGCGTGGCCAGGGAATACAGCTGCAGCGGGTGTTTGCCCACCGGCAGGGTTTTCTCATGGGTGGCCCCGGCCACGGGGCGGTTGATATGGGCAAACTCGCCGCCGTTGCTGCTGTCCCAGGTCCAGACCGTGGGCGGAGTGTAAGGGGTCGTCATTATGGCAGTCTCCTGATGGTTCAATCACATAAAGAGGGAAAGGGAATGGCCGCTTCCTGTTCGAGCCCTTGCAGCCGGTGCGTGTATTGTTCAAGCAACGCTATGCGGCCATGCTCACACAGGCAGGCTGGCTGATAGGCGACAAAGGGTTCCAGTACCTGAAAGCCGGCCAGGGCCAGCATGCCCTTGTGTATGGGGCTTAAGACTTCCGGCATGGCGCCCAGGGGGCCGTCGGCGGAGTACTGTGAGGCCGGGCCTCCCGTGGTCAACGACAGCATGGCGCGTTTTTCCCTGAAGGGGGCCGCATCACAACGATATTTGGTTTCGTCGTCGTGCTGACAGGTAAACACACGGTCTACCCAACCCTTCATCATGGCGGGCATGCCACACCACCACAGGGGGAACTGAAAAATCAGCAGATCGCACCATGCCAGTTTTTGACGCTCGCTCTGACAATCTTCCGCAAAGCCATCATGTCTGGCGGCATGGGCCTCTTCGTCCTGCTGCTTGAAGTAATCCGGATTGGCCGTGGTGATAAAATTATGACGGCCCGAGACCGGGTTGAACGCCATCTCGTTCAGGTCGGAAATCTGTACCTCTTGCCCTTCGGCGGTCAGTACTCGACTGGCGGTGCGCAGCATGGCGGCGTTGAAGCTGGCCGGCTCCGGATGCCAGTAGACGATTAAAACTTTCATACATTGGTCTCCATATTTCGAAGACAGCGTAGGATAAGAGGGCAGGGCTCGTGTAGCGGGTTGGTGTTTAAAATGGCTTCAACCTGAAGTTTAAGCGACTCGAGCTGCCTTGGTGATCGGATCCCGTGTCATGATAAATATAAGGGTAATCCGACTCATCATAGGGAGCACTTTTTAAGTGTGTACCCCAGTGCCGGTTTAATCGGCTGTAACGAAAAGTTGATACCATTTGGGGCAATGCATGGCCTGTAACGGCATGCCGGGGCCAGAGATCCTGACTCCGGCATGCACCGGGCATTTACATATTAGCGGACAACGCCTGCGCCATTACCTGGCCCAGCTTGGCTGCAGACTGGGGGTTCTGGCCGGTGATCAGGCGGCCATCCTGCACCACGAAGGGCTCAAACTTGCCGCCTTCCTGATAAATGCCACCCAGGCGTGACAGTTCATCCTGCAGCAGATAAGGCACAACCTCTGTCAGTTCAATGGCTGCTTCTTCTACGTTGCTGAAGCCGGCCACTTTTTTGCCCGCGATTATCGGGTTTCCATCCTGGTCAACAATGTTGAGCAGGGCGGCGGGGCCGTGACACACGGCGGCGACATAACCACCCTGCTCATAGATGGCGGCGCCAATACGATTGACGGCGTCACTCTTGGGAAAATCCCACACGCTGCCATGCCCGCCGGCAAACAGAATGGCCTGATATTGCTCGGGGTTAACATCGGCCAGCGCCAGGGTGTTGTCCAGCAGGGTACGGGTTGCGGGGCTGGCCATGAATTCATGGTTGATGGCGTCGTCATCGGCCAGGCTGCGGGGATCGATGGGGGCCGCGCCGCCCTTGATGCTGGCAATGTCAACGTCAATGCCGGCCTGCTTGAGCTCGTGATAGGGGTGGGTCATTTCCGCCAGCCACAGGCCGGTTTTTTCATCGGTATTACCCATCTGATCATGACTGGTCACCACTATCAGTACGCGAGGCGCGGCAGAGGCCAGGGTGGTATAAGACACAAAAAACAGTGTCGCCAACAGCGTGAAGAATTTACGCATGGTGTTTTCCTTTTGGTGAGTAAAGGGGGAAATTGAGTCGCACTCGGCAAACCGCGAGGGTTGGCCGCTATCCATGGCTGGTCATGCTAGGAGGATGAGTGATATAAATTAAATTTGTTGTTTTAATATCGGTGATTCAAAAAATGAATATCACTGGCAAGGATCTTAATTTACTCAAGCTGTTTCAGGTTCTGTATGAGGAGCGCAGTGTCTCCCTGGCCGCGGAGCGCATGAACCTGAGTCAGCCGGCACTGAGCCACAAGTTGGTCAAGTTGCGCAGCGAGTTTGACGATCCCCTCTTTGCCCGTGCTCCCAGGGGGCTGACGCCCACGCCCCGGGCCCATCAATTGGCGCCACTGGTTCAGCAACTGGTTCAGTCACTGGAGTCGTTCTATGACTATTGCGACGAAGACAGCTTCCTGCTGCGTGAAGACAGGGTGCATATTTTCAGCACCGACTACATAGAACAACTGCTGATGCCCGTGTTGCTGCCACGAGTCAGGAAGCAGGCTCCCAACCTTCAGCTGGTATTTCATCACACGCGGGGCAAGCTGCCTCGAAACGAGCTGGAAACCGGCGCCTGTGATATCGCCATCGCGGGCTTTTTTGAGCAATTACCCGACACCTTTTATCAGCAAAAAATCCACCAGGAAGGCTTCTCGGTGCTGGCCAGTCGCAGCAACAGCGCCATCAAAGGCGCACTGGACCTGCCGGCCTTTCTGGCCTGCGATCATCTGGTCACCACCCTGACCGGTGATCTTGACGGTGTGGTAGACCGGGTATTGCAGGGAATGGGGCACCGGCGCCGGGTGGTGGCAGGGCTGTCAAGCTTTTTGTCACCGGCATCCATGATAGAGGGCAGCAACCTGCTGATCACCTGCCTGAATTCGGTGGCACAGCAGGCCTGCCGCAGGGCGCCCGATCTGGTGAGCCACCCTTGTCCTGTGCCCATGCCGACGGTCGATATATTGCAGACCTGGCATCGGCGAACTCATGAGGATCCCCTTCGTGGTTGGCTGAGGCAGCAAATACGTGATGTGTTGCAGGATGAAAAAAACGGTTGAAACAGTTTTTCCGCAAAGTTCGGTAAGCGCCGCTTTTGATGTGGCCCGCTCGGCGGTACCGTTTTTAGGCATAACCTTTGCCATCATCGTGCGTCGTCAGGCGATCGGACGGGTGGCGCATGATTTACGGGAAAACAGGAACAGGCATGAAAGCGATTACCTACCAAAAACAACAGGATCAATTTCGTCTTGATGAGCTGGCCGTGCCCAGGCTGCAAACGGACTATGACGTATTGATCAAGGTTTATGCCGTGGGCCTGAATCCGGTCGATGCCAAGGTGAACCTCTGGCATGCCATGGTGGAGCAGATGGATGACCAGTTTGTGGGTGGCCTGGATGTGTCGGGAGAGATTTGTGCCGTCGGCAGCAAGGTAACGGGCTGGAAGGTGGGAGACAGAGTGCTCTATCACGGCAACATGCGACGCCATCATGGTGGTTTTGCCGAATATGCCCTGCAGGACGCCCGTACCTTGGTGACTCACCCCGCGGTGGATCCGGTGCAGGCGGCAGCCACTCCCTGTGCGGGCTGGACGGCGTATCGTGCCCTGGTCGACAAACTGAACATTGCCGAGCGCAAAAATCTCTTTGTGGCCGGTGGCGCTGGCGGGGTTGGGGGTTTTGCCATTCAGCTGGCCAGGTACTTTGGCATCGACACCATTGTCGCCACCGCATCGGCGGCCAATCATGACTACCTGCGTTCGCTCGGAGCGACCCATCCGCTGGATTACCGGCAGAGTAATTTGCTGGAGCGCGTACTACAGGTTGCCGGCCCGGAAGGGATGGAAGCATCACTGGATGCGGTGGGCGGAGCCAATGCCGCGTTGGCTGCCGATGTGCTCGGCTATGAAGGGCACATGGTGGAGCTGGTGGATACCATCAACGGCCAAGCCTTTTCCGATGCGTTCGGAAAAGGATTGAGCTTTCACCAGCTTAGCCTGGGCTCCGGCCATGTAAATGGTGAACACGGCCGCAATACCATTGTTCAGGCCGGCAAGGCCTTTTCGTCCCTGCTGGAAGCCGGGCAGATTATTTGCCCTCGACTGCAAGTGATCGAGCTATCGGACATAGGGGATGCCCTGATGGAAATGCGTCAGCAACGTACCGTGGGCAAGATTGTCGCGACCATTTCGGGCTGAGTCCACTGCCCCTTGCTACACCGCTTATTTCAGCTTCAGGCGAGGGGCAATATAGTCGAGAAACGCGGTGATGCGGCTGGACAGGGTGGTATTGCGGTAATAAACGGCATGAATCAGCTCACGGTCATTGGGGGTAACGATGTAGCCGTCCAGTACCTTGACCAGTCGGCCACTGGCCAGCGCGTCACAGATCATGAAGTCGGACAGTAATGCCAGGCCCTGTCCGGCCAGGCAAAGCTGGCGAATGGTCTCGCCGCTGCTGCTGGACAGGTTGGGCACCACGGTAACCGGGGGCGACAGTGGCCAGCGGTTGAGGTGGGGTGCATCGGCAAAGCCGATGATCTGGTGGTGAAACAGTGCATCCAGGGTCTGGGGTGTGCCGTGTTGTTCCAGGTAGGCCGGCGAGGCCACCATATGCAGCGGGCTGCGCCCCAGAAAACGGGCATGCAGGTTGGAGTCCTGCAGGGCGCCGATGCGAATGGCGAGATCGGTGCGGCGTTCAATCAGGTCGATGATGTTTTCGCTGGCGACCAGCTCCAGTTCAATCTGCGGAAAGCACTCGCGAAAGCCCGGCACCAGTGGCACCAGCTGATGCAGAATAAAGGGCGTGACCGCATCCACCCGCAGTCGCCCCGCCGGAATGCCCCGCAACGCCTTCAGGTTTTCTTCGGCCTTGGCCAGCCGATCCAGTCCCTGCCTGACCTCATCACTGAACAGGCGGCCTTCTTCGGTCAGCTCCAGTTTGCGCGTGGTGCGGTTCAGCAGGGTGCAGTCCAGTTCCTTTTCCAGCCGGCTCAGGGCTCGGGATACGCGGGCCACCTGAATGTCGAGAATGCGGGCCGCCGCCGACAGGCTGCCGCTGTCGATCACGGTCAGTAAAATTTCCAGATCTTCGGTACGAGAGACTATTGCCATTTTTGCAAAGGTATTTTGTTGATGGTGCTGTTTTTGTAAAAGATACCAGTGGGCATACTTCGCAGCAACCTAACTCATAGCGGAGACTGTTATGCCTATTGCTCTTCTTGCGCTGACCCTAAGCGCATTTGCAATCGGTACCACCGAATTTGTGATTGTCGGACTGGTACCCACCATTGCCCAGGATCTGGGTGTATCCCTGCCATCGGCCGGCCTGCTGGTCAGCCTTTATGCCCTTGGTGTGGCCGTGGGCGCACCTGTGCTGACCGCACTGACCGGACGCTGGCAACGTAAAAACGTATTGATGGTCATTATGTCGCTGTTTGTGATCGGCAACCTGCTGGCATGGATGGCACCGGGCTATAACTCCCTGATCATGGCGCGCATTCTTACCGGCCTGGCTCACGGGGTGTTTTTCTCGATTGGCTCCACCATTGCCACCAGCCTGGTGAGCAAAGACAAGGAAGCCAGCGCCATTGCCATCATGTTTACCGGCCTGACCGTGGCCCTGGTGACCGGCGTGCCCCTGGGCACCTGGATCGGCCAAAGCTTCGGCTGGCGCGCCACCTTCATGGTGGTGGCGGCACTGGGCCTGATTGCCCTTATCGGCAGCGCCCTGCTGGTACCGAAAAACCTCAAGCAGGCACCGCCGGCGCGTATTTCCCAGCAACTTAAGGTGCTGACTCAGCCGCGCCTGCTGCTGGTGTATGCCATGACCGCCGTGGGCTATGGCGGCACCTTTACTGCCTTCACCTTTTTGGCGCCGATTTTGGAGCAGGTGTCCGGTTTCGAGTCCGGTGCCATCGGCCTCATCATGCTGGTATACGGCGTATCGGTGGCCATCGGCAATATCTGGGGTGGTCGTCTGGCGGATCGCCTGGGCCCCATCAAGGCACTGAACATTATTTTTGCGGCGCTGGCGCTGATCCTGCTGGTCTTCACCTTTACCGCCGTACACCCGGTGGCCGCGGTGCTGACCATTCTGGTCTGGGGCGCGTTCGCCTTCGGTAATGTGCCCGGGCTTCAGGTGTATGTGGTGCAACTGGCCGAAAAATACACCCCCGAGGCAGTGGATGTGGCATCCGGCCTGAACATCGCCGCCTTTAACGTGGGTATTGCCTTTGGTTCGGTACTGGGTGGCGTGATTATCGAAGGCATGTCGCTGATGGACACCGCCTGGATTGGCGCCCTGATCGTGCTGCTGGCACTGGTGCTGACCCGCTTTTCCGGCTCCCTCGACAAGCGTGCCGAGGCACGAGCCGCCTGAGACTGAAATGTAAACAAGGGCGAAGCCAGGCTTCGCCCGGGAGTTTTTATAATGAGCATTGAAAAACTGACCCAAGGCGGTTTTTCCATCGGACTGGAACTGCCCCTCGACAATGACTGGTCTGCCGAGGGCGACACGCGCCGTCGGCAGGATGGCCGCCCTTTTGGTGTGCCGGACATGCAACGACACGCCGAACTGATTCGGCTGGCCGATCAACTGGGATTTAGAGCGGCCTGGGTGCGCGATGTGCCCCTGTACGACCCGAAATTCGGTGATGCCGCCCAGGTGTTCGAAACCTTTACCTACCTGGGCTACCTGGCCTCACACACGCAGCAGATTCTGCTGGGCACCGCCGCCGTGGTGCTGCCGCTGCGCCAGCCCTGGCTGGTACGCAAGGCCGCCGCCACAGTCCAGGCACTGAGCGGCGATCGCCTGTTGCTGGGGGTGGCCAGCGGTGACCGCCCCAGTGAATACCCGATTTTCGGGGTGGACTTTCCCGGCCGGGGTGAGCGCTTTCGCGACGCCGTGAGCGTGCTTCGTGGCGACCAGGACGGCGCGCTGGCAAGCGGCATGGAGGTGCTGCCCAGGGCGCCCCAGCCGCCCTTGCTGGTGGCCGGACTGGCACAACAAAGCCCCGCCTGGGTGGGTGAGCATATGCAGGGCTGGCTGGCCTATCCGGGCACGCCGCAGGATCACGTCAAACGGGTTGAGCTCTGGCGCCGCGTTGCGGGAGACAAGCCCTACATCAGCTTTATTCACCTGGATCTGGTCGGGGATGTGGACGCCCCCATACGGCGACACCACTTCGGCATCAGCACCGGCATTAACGGCCTGATCAAGGAACTGGAAGACATGAAATCCGCCGGGGTGGATCACATCGGTCTGCATGTGCGCCGCAATCAACGACCACTGGATAACACTTTTCACGACATCGGCGAGCGTGTTTTGCCGCTGTTTCACTCGCAATAACAGGAGTTGCCCGTAATGAATATGATGCCTTCTCTGGGAATGGGAACCTTTCGTCTGGAAGGGGATGATGCCTACAACGCGGTCAGCATGGCGCTGGAGACCGGGTTTCGTCATATCGATACCGCACAGATTTACGGTAATGAAGCCGAAGTGGGCCAGGCGATTGCCGACAGCGGCATTGCCCGGAATGAGCTCTTCCTGACCACCAAGGTGTGGCTGGAAAACCTGGGTGAAGATGCTTTTATTCCCAGCGTGGAAGAAAGCCTGCGCAAGCTTCAGGTAGAGGCCGTTGATCTGTTGCTGATCCACTGGCCGGAAGTCAGCGGCAAGGTGGCCATGGACACTTATCTGCCGCAGCTGGCCGAGGCCCAGCGCCGCGGGCTGACCCGGTTTATCGGTGTGTCCAACTTTACCAATGCACAGCTGGATCAGGCCATTGAGATCCTGGGCGAGGGCAGCATTCTGACCAACCAGGTCGAGGTGCACCCCTACCTGCAAAACCGCCGTGTTATCGAGCACTGCCAGTCCCGCAACATTCAGGTGACCGGCTATATGCCCCTGGCCGTTGGCAAGGTAATGAAAGACGACGTGCTGCAACGCATTGCCGAGCGCCATGAGGTGTCGGTGGCCGAGGTGGTGCTGGCCTGGCAACTGCAGCAGGGGCTGGTCACCATTCCTTCCTCCACCAAGCGGGTGAATCTGGAAACCAACCTGAACGCCCTGCGCCTGGAGCTGAACGACGACGACATGGCCGACATCGCTTCCCTTGAGCAAGGCGAGCGCATTGCCAACCCTGACTTTGCACCGCAATGGGACTGAATCACATGATCACGATGGAATCCTTGCCCGACAGCATGCAGGCCTGGATCTGGGCCAAATCCGAACGTGCCATCTCCCTTGCCACTCAGGCCATGCCCGATCCTGGTCCGGGGGACGTTCTGATCGCCAACAAGGCGATCGGCCTGAACCCGGTCGACTGGAAATTCATTGATGCCGCACTGGGAGAGCAGTGGTCCGACGGGCACATTCCCGGCGTTGATGGCGCCGGTGTGGTCGTGGCGGTTGGCGATGAATCGCTGCGCCACTGGCTGGGAGTACCGGTGTGTTACCACCAGTCCCTGCTTCGAAATGGCAGCTTTGCCGAATATACCGCCATTGATGCCCGCACCATCATGCGCATGCCCGAACGGATGTCCTGGAGTGAGGCCGCTGCCTTTCCCTGCCCGGTGATGACGGCCTGGCAGGCCATTGAGAAAATTCCAACACCACTGGATGCAGAGATCCTGATTACCGGCGCCTCTGGCGCCGTTGGTCGTATATTGGTCCAGCTGGCCAGGGCCCGTGGCTTTCATATCACCGTCATCGCCTCCGGTGCCAGACATGACAGCCTGATGGAGCTGGGCGCCCATCGTTGTGTGGAGTCGGCCAGCCAGCTTGAAGCGCGCTATTTCGCGGTATTCGACACCGTGGGAGCGGCCCATGCCGAAACACTGGCCTCTTACGTTGAAGCCAATGGCCACCTCATCTGCATTATGGGTCGATTGGAAAAGGCCGTGGTGCCGTTGTTCTCCACGGCGATTTCACAGCACGAAGTGGCGCTCAATGCCCTTCATGGCACCGGCTCCGAGGCCCAGTGGCAACGCTTTGCCCGTGAAGGCGAGCGACTGCTGCACCAGCAGTATCAGGGCGGCCTGAAAGGCCCCGACATGCTGGTTGAACCTTTTGAGCGCCTTGATGCTGCCCTGTTGGAGTTCAAGAGCCATCGCAAGGCCCTGAAATACGGTATTGAGCTGGGCTAAGTAACATCGGCTTTGGCTTCAACTTTCATTCATGATGGTTCCAAAGCCGACATGACTACACAGTCGAGGCAGGTTCTGGCGCAATATGGCCGTGCCTTTGGCAGGCAGAACCTGCCTGTAACGATAGCGAGGATTCCAATGACAGATCTCTTTACGCCGATTCGGCTTGGTGCCGTTGAACTGAACAACCGGGTGCTGATGGCCCCGCTGACCCGTATTCGCGCCGATGCCGACCATGTTCCTACCGACCTGATCGTGGAGCATTATGCCCAGCGTGCGTCCGCCGGCCTGCTGATTGCCGAAGCGACCATGGTGATGGAAGGCAACTCGGCGTTCTGGCGTGAGCCGGGCATCTATTCTGACGCCCAGGTGGCCGGCTGGAAAAAGGTTACCGACGCCGTGCACGCCCGCGGCGGCAAGATTTTTCTGCAAATCTGGCACGGTGGTCGTGCCTGTCACCCGCTGCTCAATGAAGGCCGGGTGCCGGTGGCCCCCAGTGCGGTAGCCATCACCAATGATGAAGTGCATACCCCGGAAGGGAAAAAGGCCTACACCGTGCCCCGTGAACTGCGCGATGACGAGATTCCGGCCATTGTTGAAGGGTTTAAAATCGCCGCCGAAAATGCCAAACGCGCCGGTTTTGATGGCGTGGAAGTGCACGGTGCCAATGGGTATCTGCTGGATCAGTTCCTGCGTGACGGCGGCAATCAGCGCACCGGCCCTTATGGTGGTCCGATAGAAAATCGTGCCCGACTGCTGCTGGAAGTGCTGGATGCCGTCGTGGGCGTCTGGGGCAGTGAGCGGGTGGGTGTGCGTCTGTCGCCGCTGAACAGCTTCAACAGCATGAAAGACAGCGATCCGGTCGGCTTGATCACCTGGATGGCGCAGCGCCTGAATGACTACAACCTGGCCTATCTGCACCTGATGCGCGGCGACGTGCTTGGCGAGCAGCAAGGCGATGTGGTCACCCCCGCCCGTGAACACTATCGGGGCAACCTGATCCTGAACATGGGTTATGACGGCGAGGAAGCCAATGCCGCCGTTCAATCCGGTCAGGCACAGGGTATTGCCTTTGGCGTGCCCTTTATTGCCAACCCGGATCTGGTGGAGCGTCTGCAGGCCGGTGCCGAGCTCAATGAGCCCGACCCGACCACCTTTTACAGCCAGGGGGCCGAGGGTTATAACGATTACCCCACCCTGGAAGCGCTGGCGGAAGCCTGATATCAAGGCGGGAGCTTCGGCTCCTGTTGGTTGTGATGCACAAGCTGCTTGTGCCAAGGAGACGAATAACATGATTTATGTCATTGCCACCATCAATGCAAAGGCGGGGCAACGGGAAAAGGTGCTGAGTGAGCTGCTGCGCATTCGGCCCGCGGTGCTGGATGAAGAGGGTTGCCTTGAATATGCGCCGGTCGAGCATGTTGCCACCGACATTCCGATTCAGGAAACACTTGGTAAAGACACCCTTGTCGTGATGGAGCAATGGGCGTCGGTGGCGCACCTGGATGCGCACCTGGCAACCCCACACATGAAAAGCTATCAGGAGGCGGTCAGCTCCCTGGTGGAAGAGGTCAGCATCAAGGTACTGGGGGCAAGCGCTTAACGCTTTCTAGTGATGGCTGTGCAAAGGCCGGTGATGAATCATTATTCATCACCGGCCTTTTTTATCTGCGGCATTACAGCTCGTGCACTTCCGACCACACGCGTAATTGCTCAAGAAGGTCCAGGGCACTGTGTCCAAACGCCGTCAGTGAGTAGGTCACCGCCAGCGGGCGTTCGCTCAAGACCTGCCTGACCACCATGCCTCTGCTTTCCAGCTCCTTCAGGCGCTGATCAATCATCTTCTTGCTGGCGCCGCCCAGCATGCGGTTCAGATCGTTGAAGCGCACCGGGCCATCCTTGAGGTGGTAGATGATGGATCCCGTCCACTTTCCTCCGATCAGGCGCATGCCTTTCTCGATGGCGCAGGGCTCCATGCAGGGATTGATAACTTTTTTTCTGCCATAACCATCTGTTTCTACAATGCTTTCCAATTTAACCCCCTTTGAGCCCGCCAGGTTACCAAAAGTTAACTAATTGAACCGAGCTTCAAGGTAACCATAATACACCTGGTAAGCAAAAGTTACCATAAACTTACCCAGGAGACGACACCATGAGTAATGTGCTGATCATCAATGCCCACCGCCACTATCCCTTTGCACAGGGCCGATTGAACCGCTCCCTGACCCAACTGGCCGACGAACTGATCCGTGCCAAGGGCCATAGTACCCGCATTGTGACTGTGGACGATGAGTGGCAGGTAGAGCTGGAGCTGGAAAATCATCAGTGGGCCGACATCATTTTGCTGCAGTCCCCGGTTAACTGGATGATGGTGCCCTGGTCCTTCAAGAAATACATGGATGAGGTCTACACCGCCGGCATGGGCGGGGCCCTGTGCAACGGGGATGGCCGCCACCAGGATGCGCCCAAGGAAAACTACGGTGCCGGCGGCACGCTGCAGGGCAAGAAATACATGTTGTCACTGACCTTCAACGCGCCCGCAGAATCCTTTAACGACGAAAGCGAGTACCTGTTCCAGGGCAAGAGTGTGGATGATCTGTTTTTCCCGATGCACATGAACTTCCGCTTCTTTGCCATGGAGCCGCTGCCGACCTTTGCCTGTTTCGACGTGATGAAGAATGCCAGTGTCGAACAAGACTTTGAGCGTTTCCAGCAGCACATTGACGCGCACTTCTGATAAACGAGAGGCAAAAGCCATGAACAAGGTATTGAGCAGAGTTATCGTTGGAGCCATCGCGCTGGCCGGCCTCGTTTCGGTGGCCGGCGCCCAGGAGGCGGCCCATATCGCCTCGCCGGAGCAGTATGAACTGATATTTGAAAATGACAGTGTCATGGTGCTCAGGATGGAGCTGGAGCCTGGGGAAGCCGACACCATTCATCGACACAATAATGAAACCGTCTACTTTCAGTCCGGTGGAAAAATTCGAATCGATGAGCAAGGGGAGGTGTTTGAGGCGGAGATCCCGGACGGTCACGTGATGTGGCATCAAGCCTGGGTTCATCAGGTAACGAACGTGGGCGATACCCCCGTTGTGGCCATCATAGTGGAAGAAAAGCACTGAACAATATCGTGGTTGTGCAACCGTTATAAACGTCTGTTATCAGTAGAGGTGTTGTTATGTTTGAGTACTATGAAATTGATACCGCGCCGGCAGAGTCCAAGCCACTGATGGAAGAGTCAAAAAAAGGATTCGGCATGATCCCCAACCTGCACAAAATTCTGGCGGAAGCGCCGGCGACCTATGAGGCCTACAACACGACTTTTTCATTGTTTATGAAAAAGACCACCCTGACTCCCCTGGAGCAGCAGGTGGTCTTTATGACCTCCAACTTTGAAAACAACTGCCACTATTGCGTGCCCGGCCATACCTGGATGATGAAATCGGCAGGCATGCCGGAAGAGGTGATTGAGGCGTTGCGCGAAGGCACCCGTATTCCCGATGCGCGTTTGCAGGCGCTGCATGACTTTACCAAAGCGCTGCTGGATCAACGCGGGCATATCGGGGACGAGCAACTGCAGGCATTTCTGGACGCCGGCTTCACCCGTCGGCAGGCGCTTGAAGTCCTGACCGGACTGGCCTCAAAGCTGATTTCCAACTTTACCAATGCGCTGACGCACACCGAGGTGGATGCGGCAATGCAACCCTACGCATGGACTCATCCGGCCGAGCGCTGAAGGCCTTGGTGTGAGCAACCAGCGATAACCCGTGAGTGGAGGGAAAATGATGAGCCACATGCATACCATCCATTGTGACTGTGAGGCGGTAGAAGTCACCATGACGGGGCAGCCGAAGGTACATGGCTACTGTCATTGTGAGGATTGCCGTGAGCTGCTGCAGGTACCGTACCACTCGGTGCTGGCCTGGCAAGCGGACCAGGTCGCCATTACGCGAGGCAAGGAGGATGTTATTGAATTTCAGCATCCTCGCAAGCGCATGACGCGCATCTTTTGCAAGCATTGTGGCGATGTGATGTATAACACCAATGCCATGGGATGGAAGCTGGTGTCTCAGCTGTTGTTCCAGCGCTGCAACCCGGGCCCTTTGCCCGATGGCTTTGAGTCAACGGCCCATTTTTTCTATGACCGCAGGATCATAGACATTAATGACGGGTTGCCGAAACGATGAGATAAACGCGAACTTCCCCCGATGATCGGGGGAAGTATTGATAACCCGGGTTAGAGCATCACAATCACGTCTTTGGCGGCCAGACGCGCCTTGGGCCGGCCGTGATTGAAGTCTTCGCCTTGCTTGTAATAGCCCATGGCCAGCGCCACTTCGCAGACGTAGCCGTCCAGTTCGTGCTTGAACTGTTCGTCAATCAGCTCGGAGTCAACGCCTTCCATGGTGGTGGAGTCAATACCCAGGCGTGCCAGGGTGTGCAGGGTGTTGCCCAGGGCCAGGTACATCTGCGACTTGGTCCAGTGGCCGTTGAAGCCGTTCTCATCGGTGTTGGCCTCGGCAAAGGCGTAGGCCCCCAGCATTTTGTCGTACATTTCTTCGGGCAGGTGGCCGGAAGAGACCTCGACATCCACCCGCTTGCGGTATTTGTCTTTGGTGAAGTGCGGATCATAGGCAAACAGTATGGTGTGTGACGCTTCTTTGGCATGGGGCTGGTTGAACTGGTGCTTGTTGGCAAAGGTCTCGTGAAAGCGCTGCTTGGCTTCATCGCTTTCGATCACGATGAATTTCCAGGGCTGGGAATTGATGGAGGAGGCAGACAGGCGCAGCGCCTCCAGCACAATGTTCAGATCCTCGGCCGGAATGCGCTTGCTGCTGTCGTATTTCTTGACGGTGTAGCGACGGTTAAGGTCCTTGATGATTTGATGAGACATGGTTCTCCCCGAGTAATGATGTTCAGAAAATACGGTATGTGAAGGTCGGCCTGGGCGATGCCCGGTGGCGACATGGCAGTGTTTGCTGCGGAGTGGGGCCATTCTATTTGAATTACGAAGAATAAAAAGCCGGGCGCCGTTGAATAACTTTATAAAATCTTTTGATAATCCCTGAGAGGGGAAAACGGTATGATTATTCATCAATCGGCGAAATGGTCTCCCTTTGAGACTTCCCTGAGCAGGCCGCCCTCATTGTTATCTTTCCATTTGAAGCCATGACCATGTCCCGAACGGGTATGCTTCAACTTTTTGTTTAAGCCAATTTAACCAACAACCCGCTACAGAGTTGAAGCCAACTTCCGGATACTTGCGCTCCGTAATTTACTGGATCGCCAACCCTCAACCGGAGCGAGGCTCATGCAATTTCGTTTACTGTCCTGTCTGTTGTTTACCGCTGTACTGGCGGGATGCTTCGCCGAAGCGGAGTCGACCGCAAAAGCAACGCCTGCCGCCCAGCCGGTGGACGTTGCCGCCGTGTTGTACGCCCAATACAGCCCCGAATACACCTTCACCACTCGACTGGAGTCGCCCCAGCAGGTTGAACTGCGGCCTCGTGTCTCCGGCGTTATCGAGTCGGTGGAATTTCGCGAAGGGAGCCATGTAAAACAGGGTGACCTGCTGTTTCGCATCGACCCGCGCCCCTTTGCGGCCGAGGTGGCCCGCCTTGAAGCCGAGCTGAACCGGGCCCAGGCGGCGCTGCATCAGGCCAACTCCGAGGCTCAGCGCGCCAAGCGCCTGCAAGGCCGTAATGCCATCTCGGCAGAGCAGGCCGAATCCCGCCTGTCGCTGGCCAGTCAGCGTCGGGCCGAGCTGGCCTCGGTGCAGGCTGCCCTGCAGGCCGCTCGTCTGAACCTGGAATTTACCGAGGTGCGGGCGCCGATCGATGGTCAGGTTTCCAATGCCTTTATCACCGAAGGCAACAATGTGCAGGCGGGCCAGAGCGTGCTGACCTCATTGGTGGCCACGGACCGTCTCTACGCCTATTTCGACGTGGATGAGCGTACCTGGAATGCGTCATTTTCCAATGTCACCGACAATGGCGAAACCCAGGCAACCCTGGCCCTGGCCGGCAGCAATGGCGAACAGCACACCGGTGCACTGGACTTCATTGATAACCAGATCAATGAACAGACCGGCACCCTGCGTGTACGTGCGGTCTTTACCGCCAAAGACGCCCAGCTGCGTCCGGGCGCCTTTGCCCGCATCAGCCTCAAGGCCGCCGACAGCCGCCCCACCGTCATGGTGCCGGATCGCGCCGTGGGCACCGATCTGAAAAACCGCTTTGTACTGGTGGTGAATGCCGAGAATGTGCTCGAGTACCGCCAGGTGGAACTCGGTCGTCGTGAAGGCACGCTGCGGGTGGTGGAAGCCGGTCTGGAGCCGGGAGAGCGCATTGCCGCCAACGGACCGGCCCGCGTAGGCCCGGGCATGCCGGTCACGCCGCAGAATGTTGAAATTGAGACCCAGAACCTGACCCTGGCCAAGCCCCAGTCCGCCGCCGAACCGTCTGCATAATCGGATTAGAGACGTCATGAAATTCAGCCATTTCTTTATCAGCCGGCCGATATTTGCGGCCATGCTGTCACTGTTGATCCTGGTAGGAGGCAGCATCTCGCTGTTCCAGCTGCCGGTCAGTGAATATCCCGAGGTCGTGCCGCCCACCGTAGTGGTAACGGCAAACTACCCGGGCGCCAACCCCAAGGTGATCGCCGAAACCGTGGCGGCACCGCTGGAGCAGGAAATGAACGGCATTGAAAACATGCTGTACATGTCCTCCCAGGCCACCACAGACGGTCGCATGACCCTGACCCTGACCTTTTCGTTGGGCACGGATCTGGACCGGGCTCAGGTTCAGGTACAAAACCGGGTGACCAGTGCCCTGCCGCGTTTGCCGCAGGAAGTACAGCGCCTGGGGGTAGTGGCGGAAAAATCCTCGCCCAACCTGACCATGGTGGTGCATCTGATCTCACCTGAAGGGGATCGGGAAACCAGCTATCTGTCCAACTACGCCGATATCTACATCAAGGATCAGCTGGCGCGTTTGCCCGGGGTGGGTGATGTGCAGATGTTTGGTGGTGGCAAATACTCCATGCGCCTGTGGCTGGATCCTGAAGCGCTGGCTTCTCGCAGCCTGGTGCCGGGTGATGTGGTGCAGGCCGTTCGCGCGCAGAACCAGCAGGTTGCCGCCGGTAGCCTGGGTGCCCAGCCGGTCAGTACCGACAGTGAATTCCAGGTTTTGCTGAACGTAAAAGGTCGTCTGGAAAGCACCGAAGAATTTGAAAATATCGTGGTGCAGGTGGACCCCAGCGGCGCCATCACTCGCCTGAAGGATGTGGCGCGCATTGAGCTTGGCCTGGAAACCTACGCACTGCGCTCCCTGCTGAATGGGCAGACCGCCGTCGCCATGCCGATCTTCCAGCGCCCCGGCGCCAATGCCATTGAGCTCTCGGATCAGGTACGGGCCACCATGGATGAACTGTCTGAGCAGTTCCCCGCTGGCGTGGAATACCGCATCGCCTACGACCCGACCGTGTTTGTGCGTGGCTCTATCGATGCCGTTATCGACACCCTGCTGGAAGCCATTGTACTGGTGGTAGTGGTCGTTATCCTGTTCCTGCAGACCTGGCGTGCCTCCATCATTCCGCTGATTGCCGTGCCGGTGTCCCTGATTGGTACCTTTGCGGTCATGCAGTGGCTGGGGGTATCCATCAATACCCTGTCGCTGTTTGGCCTGGTACTGGCCATCGGCATTGTGGTGGATGACGCCATCGTGGTGGTGGAAAACGTGGAGCGTAATATCGGCAACGGGCTGTCGCCGGTGGAAGCCACTCGTCAGGCCATGACCGAGGTAACCGGTCCCATCATCGCGATTGCACTGGTGCTGTGTGCGGTGTTTATTCCCACGGCGTTTATTCAGGGCCTGAGTGGTCAGTTTTACAAGCAGTTTGCGCTGACTATTACCATCTCTACCCTGATTTCGGCCTTTAACTCGCTGACGCTGTCTCCGGCACTGTCTGCACTGCTGCTGCGTAGCCACGATGCCAAGCCCGACTGGCTGACGCACGGCATGAATGCCCTCTTTGGACGCTGGTTGTTTGCTCCCTTTAACCGCATGTTCGAGCGCGGTGGTCGTATGTACGAGAAAGGGGTGAAAAAGCTGATTCGCCTGAGTGTGGTGGTGGGCGTGGTCTACGTCGGCCTGCTGGGCGGAACCGTTACCCTGTTCAATGCGGTACCGGGCGGCTTTATTCCCCTGCAGGACAAACAGTATCTGGTGGCGGTAGCGCAGCTGCCCGACGCCTCCAGCCTGGACAGAACCGAGTCGGTGGTGCGGGAAATGGAGCAAATTGCCCTGAAAACCCCGGGTGTGATGCAAACCGTCTCCTTCCCCGGACTGTCGGTGAACGGCTTTACCAACAGCCCCAACAGCGGCATCGTGTTCGTTACCCTGAAGGACTTTGACGAGCGTAAGGATCCAAGCCAGTCTGCCAATGCCATTGCCGGCCAGCTCAATGGTCAGTTTGCCAGCATTGACGAGGCCTTTGTGGCCGTGTTCCCGCCGCCGCCCATTCTGGGTCTGGGCACCACGGGTGGATTCAAGCTGCAGATTGAAGACCGGGCCAGCCTGGGCTTTGAGGCGCTGTTCGACAACCTGCAAAAGGTACTGGACGCGGCGCGCCAGGATCCCGCACTGACCGGACTGTATTCCAGCTTCCGTATTCAGGTGCCGCAGATGGACATCGAGATCGACCGTGAGCAGGCCATGCTGCAGGGCATTCCCCTGGAGCAGGTGTTCGACACCTTGCAAATTTACCTGGGCTCGCTGTATGTGAACGATTTCAACCTGTTTGGCAAAACCTACCAGGTGAATGCCCAGGCCGATGCCGAGTATCGTGTGGACCCCGAGCAGATCCTGCGGCTCAAGGTGCGCAATGCGGCCGGTAACATGGTGCCCCTGGGCTCGGTTCTGACCGTGGAGTCCACCATAGGACCGGATCGGGTAATGCACTATAACGGTTATCCGACCGCCGAACTGAACGGCAACCCGGCTCCCGGTTACAGTTCTGACCAGGCGCAGCAGGCGATTGAGCGCATTCTGAACGAACAGCTCGACAAGGGCATGGAGTTTGAGTGGACCGAGGTGACCTATCAGCAGATCCTGGCGGGCAACACCATGGTGTATATCTTCCCGCTGGTGGTATTGCTGGTGTTCATGGTGCTGGCGGCGCAGTACGAAAGTTTGACCCTGCCGCTGTCGATCATTCTGATCGTGCCCATGACCATCTTGTCGGCATTGGCTGGTATCTGGCTGATGGACGGGGCTAACGATATCTTCACCCGCATTGCGCTGATTGTTCTGGTGGCCCTGGCCTGTAAGAACGCCATTCTGATGGTGGAATTCGCCCGGGACAGCCGTAACGAGGGCAACTCCAGGCTGGAAGCCATTCTGGAAGCCTGTCGCCTGCGTCTGCGGCCGATACTGATGACCTCCATCGCCTTTACCGCCGGTGTGGTCCCCCTGGTACTGGCCAGTGGTGCCGGTGCCGAGATGCGCCAGGCCATGGGTGTGGCGGTATTCTCGGGCATGATTGGCGTGACCGTCTTTGGCCTGCTGTTTACGCCGGTATTTTACATGGCCATGACCGCCCTGGAGCGTAAGCCCGCGACCAATGAGAACACCGAGAAGACCAGCCGTCAGGAGGCCGAGCATGCGTAAGCGCACTAAAACTGTGGCCCTGGGTCGAATCCCGACCCTGACCGCCATCGCAGTACTGCTGGCGGGGTGTGCCGTGACCACAGAGCATGAAGCCCCCTCGGCTCCCAATCAGCAGGTGATGCAACAGATTACCGAGCAGGTGAGCCTGAACGGTGAGCAGGCCGAGGCGGCCGCCCAGTGGTGGCATGCCTATGGCGATGCACAACTGAACCGCCTGGTGGAACAGGCCCTGGCCAACAATCACGACCTCGAGGCGGCGGCCTTGCGCCTCGAGGCCGGCATGGAACGCCTGCGGGTGAGCCGTGACCAACTGCGGCCCCAGGGAGGCGTTGCCGGCAACGTATCCCTGACCCGCCAGCAGGACCCTCAGAGCCTGAATGTGGTCCGTCAGGAAAGTGCCACGCTGGGACTGGCCGCCGACTGGCAGCTGGATCTGTTTGGCCGCATTCGCGCCCGTGTGAGACAGGCCCAGGCAAACCTTGAACATCGTCAGGCCTTTGAGGCTCAGACCATGGCCGATGTGGTCAGCGGCGTTGTGGCTACCTATACCCGGCTGATGGGCGCGGAAGAGCAACTGGCCTTGCTCGACAAGCAGCTGACGTTGCTTGATGAAGGCGTGGATGTGCTGACACTGCGGGTGGAAGAGGGGCTGTCGACGCCCCTGGAGCTGAGCCGGGCTCAGGCCCTGCGGTATGAATATCGTGCTCGTCGCCCGGAACTGGAAGTGCTTCGAACCCAGTATCAGGACGCCATGGCCATTCTGACGGGGATAACCCTGCCCGAAGTGCGGGAGCAGGTGTCGGCCGCCGGTCTGCCGGCACTGGCATCACTGCAGTTGCAAATCCACGAGCCCGAGCAGGCATTGCGCCAGTCACCGGAGATACGGCTGGCCGAAGCTCGAGTGGCCGAGGCGGTGGCCCTGTCTGACGAGGCCAAGGCGGCGCTCTTTCCGAGCATCAGTGTGAGTGGTGTGCTGGGCTGGATGAGCAGTACCAGCCTGGGGTTGGGGGGCGCCGATGAAAACCTGGGTATTCGCCCGCAACTGAACTGGTCCCTGCTGAACCTGTCGGCCCTGAAAGACGGCCTGGATGCCCAGAAGCTGGAAGAGCGGGCCGTGCTGGCCGAGTTCGAGCAGACCTGGCTGCGTGTGCTGAACCGGGCCGACCGCTCGGTTCAGGACTGGCAGGCCCAGCAGCAGCAAATGCTGGCGCTGACGCGCCGGCAGGAATATGCCCGCAGCGCCTATGAACAGGCCGAGTCCAGATATGAAGAGGGTATGATTCCCTATCTGGACTTCCTGGATGCCCAGCGGGATCTGCTGACCTCCGAGGCCGGCGTTATCGACGCCAACAGCCGGCTGCTGGAAGCCTTCAGCGAGTTGCAGCGGGCCTTTCCCGGTCACTGGATAAATTTATTGTAAGTATGGTTATGGACAGTGCTTTGCCCGCCTTATGGCGGGCTTTTTTTCGTTATGGTCAGCACTCAATATAGGGGGTATTTATGACAGAAAAAGGTCTTTCTGCCGTGCCGGATTATCAAAAAATCATCGATGTTATCAACTTGTATGTGGAAGGCTGGAAAGGGGATGTCGACAAGTTCAAATCGGCGTTTGATGAAGACGCCTGGATCTTCTTCATCGATGCCAGTGGCAAGCGGCATAAATATTTGCTGACAGACTGTTTTGAGAGCTGGTCCCGCACCGGATGGGACATTGATGCTCAAATCGTGTCGATTAATCAGGTAGGCAGTGCGGCGAATGTTATCATGAATTTTAACAATTTGACCGATCCGGCGGCCTCATTTGTTGATTTTCACAACATGCTGGAGGTGAATGGACGGTGGCTGATCACCAATAAAACGGCGGTTCATATCGACTGATAGATATAGGCATGAGAAAGGCAGTAATGCCCATTTAAAATGCTGCACGGCTGCCTAAAATGGCAGCCTTTCATTTAATCGAAACCTTCTTGTGCGCTAATGCGCTATCATCACTCGGCACCTGTTGTCTCTGTGCTTTACAGGCTGGTATCTTGCGCGGCAATGACGCTGACAGGGCTAGATTATGGGACTCCCGAAAGGGTGTTTTGGTGTTGTTGCGGGTATGTTTAAATTTTTGAGGTGTAATAACCTAATGTCGTTGCAGAGATACGTTTGATGAACCAGAGTTCGTTACATTCAAAGAAATCAATTCTGTTTGTGCTGGCGCTGGGCGGCTTCATATTGGGCCTGACCGAATTTGCCATGATGCCAATGCTTCCCCTGTTTACCGACGCATTCGGTTCAACACCGGCACAAAGCAGCTATGCGATCAGTGCTTATGCCCTTGGGGTGGTGGTAGGCGCGCCGGTGTTTATGTTGTTGACGGCCAATATCAGAAAGCGCCAGGCATTGATGTTATTTGTTGCCATGATGCTGGTGTTCAATGGTCTGGGCGCATTGGCACAAACACTTGAACAACTGGTACTTTCCCGGTTTCTGAGCGGGCTGCCCCATGGTTGTTACTTTGGCACGGCGGCCATTATGGCGGCAGAAATTGCCCCCAGGAATGAAAGGGTTTCCTATATATCCAAAGTATTTATGGGGCTGACCATTGCCACCATTATCGGGGTTCCCCTGGTCACTCTTATCGGCCAGAACTTAAGCTGGCGTTACTGCCTGGCGCTGGTTTCATTTATTTCGCTGATCGCCTTGTTGTTGATGTTCAGGCTGCCCAATGAACCCAATAAAACCCGAGTGACGCTGGCGAATGAGTTGGGGGTTTTTAAAAGTAAATCGGTGTGGTCGATCATCGCGATGATCATCGTCGGCTTCGGTGGCATCTTTTGTATGTACACCTATGTCGCCGATACCATTTTAAAACACACCCAGGCACCCGCCTATGCCGTGTCCATCGCTATGGTGGTGTTTGGTATTGGCAGCACGGTGGGCAATGTCGTGCTGGGTAAAATAGGCAACCGCCAGCCGGTGATGACCACAGGGGTGGTTCTGGCCTTGGCGGCGTTCTTTTCCCTGCTGTATGTGTTTGTCAGCAGCAGCATGGTGCTATTGTGTGTGGTGGTGTTCTTTATTGGTTGCACCATTGGACTGGCGGCCATTGTTCAATCTCTGCTGATGGAAGCCGCGCCAAACGGGCAGGCCATGATAGGGGCAATAGTGCAGTGTTCATTTAATACCGCCAATGCCATCGGCCCTTGGGTAGGCGGTCTTTACATTGCCGCCGGCGGAGAAATACATGAGTCGGGTTATGTGTCTGCCATTCTGTTTGCCGGCGGATTTGTTATCTGGGCTGCCAGTGCCAAATTACTGTCTCGCCAGCGGGAGAGCGTGCCGGCAGGCCCGAATGTGGTATTAAACAACTGAGGGGGTAGGCGCCAAACCAGGCTCCCATAAAAATGAACCATACCGGGCGCCTGCGGTAACCAACTCAACGGAAAAAGCCAGCATTCATTGAATGCTGGCTTTTTTAACGCCAATGTATGTTCACATTATGATTTTAGCCATGAAACAGCTGGTTAATTCGCACGATTTCTTGCTCAAGAATGCCTGCAATCACAATGGCCGGTGTGCGGCGCCGAAAGCGCCGTGCACGGTTTCGAATGCCTCACACCGGTGGTGATACGCCGGCACTGCTTTGCGGGGGCACGCCAAAGTAGCGCTTGAACTCACGACTGAACTGGGTGGGGCTTTCATAGCCCACTTCGGCGGCGGCCTGCTTGACCTTGACGTCTTTGTCTTGCAGCAGCTCCCGAGCCCGGGTCAGCCGCAGTTTCTTCAGATATTGCAGGGGCGGGGAGCCGGTCGCCTGGCGAAAATGGCGGTGAAACGATGACGTGCTCATGCCGGCCAGCACCGCCAGCTGATCGACCTCCTGACTTTCCTGATAATGTTCGTGCATATGTTTCAGCACCCGTTCCATTCTCGCCAGCTGAGTGTTGTGCCGGGCCAGATCGAACAGCGGGGAGGCGTGCTCACCGGTCAGGATCAAATACAGAATTTCACGCAGCGCCCCTTCTCCCAGGGCGGAGGCGGTCAGGGGAGACTCAAGGCACTGGCATAGTCTCACGGCCGCGGCGGAAAGCCCCTCGGTGACCCGGCTGACATAGAGCCCGGGCTGCGCGGTGCCATTGGCCTCGGGCGGCAGCCGGTTGTGCTCATCCATCAGCCGGATCAGCGGTTGCAGCATGTCCATGCGAATGTCGAGCAGCAGGGCCAGCAAGGGCTCGCCGGGCGTGACCAGGGTTTCACACTCGACAGGAATGGGCAGGGTCATTACCAGGTAGTTGTTGGCATTGTAGTCATAGACACGACCGTTAAGATGAACCTGTTTGGCCCCTTGTGCCACCAGAATAATGCCCTGGGTATAGCACATGGGCTCTCTTGGCACCGACTTGCTGGCGCGATATACGCTAACACCGGCCAGCGCTGTGCCGTTTAAGCCTTCTTGAGGGGAGAGGGCATCCAGTAAGTGAACCAGTTCATTCATCGGCGGTATGCTCGCAGGGGCTGGAAAGCTGAGTTCTCTACTATATCAAAAAAAACCAGGGTTGATAGTTTTAGGCATGACAAAGGCAGTAATGCCCATTCAAAACCCTGCTCGCATCCTTAAAATGGCCGTCGTTCACTTAACGGAGGCCTACTGATGCAACAGTTTGATTATCACAACCCGACCCACATTGTTTTTGGACAGGACCGGCTGGCCGAGCTGGATAAACTGGTGCCTGCCGACGCCCATGTCATGGTGCTTTATGGCGGTGGCAGCGTGCAGCGCAACGGCACCCTGGAAAAGGTGCGTCAGGGCCTGGGCCAGCGCCGGGTCACCGAGTTTGCCGGCATTGAGCCGAACCCGCGTTTCGACACCCTGATGAAGGCGGTGGAAATGGTGCGCCGTGACGGCGTGGATTTTCTGCTGGCGGTCGGCGGTGGCTCCGTGATGGACGGCACCAAGTTTGTGGCCGCCGCGGCGCCCTATGCCGGTGAGGAAACAGATCTGCTGAAGAGCGGCTTCACCCCGATTCCGATCAGCGAAGCCCTGCCGCTGGCCACCGTGGCCACCCTGCCGGCCACCGGCTCGGAAATGAACATGGGTGCCGTGGTCAGCCACGAAGGCGGCAAGTTTCCGGTAATGAGCCCGCTGCTGTTTCCGCGGTTTTCATTCCTCGATCCGACCCTGACCTTCACCCTGCCCGCGCACCAGGTGGCCAATGGCATTGTGGATGCCTTCGTCCATGTGGTGGAGCAGTATGTGACCTTTCCGGTGGGTGCCCAAGTTCAGGATCGCACCGCCGAAGGCATTCTGCGTGCCCTGATTGAGGTGGGTCCTCAAACCCTGGCAAACCCCACCGACTACGACGCCCGGGCCAACCTGATGTGGAGTGCCACCTGCGCCCTGAACGGCTTTATTGGTGCCGGTGTGCCCCACGACTGGAGCACCCACATGATCGGCCACGAGCTGACCGCGCTGTTTGGTATCGATCACGCCCAGACCCTGGCCATCGTGCTGCCGTCATTGTGGCGTGTACGCAAGGGCCAGAAAGGTGCCAAACTGCTGCAATATGCCGAGCGGGTATGGGAGATTCGTGAAGGCAGCGACGAGCAGCGCATTGAACAGGCCATTGAGCGGACTCAGGCATTTTTTGAGTCTCTGGGTGTCAAGACCCGACTGTCCGACTATGGTGTGAGCGCCGAGCAGATTGATGATGTCATCAGGGCCCTGACCGATCACGGCATGGTGGCGCTGTCTGAAACCGGCGATCTGACTCCCGTCGTCAGCCGGGAAATTCTGCACGCCGCACTGTAAGTCATGGGGCGCGCCGGGCAGGCTTCTTTGAGGGCCTGCCTTTTCAGGCGCCGTGCAGCAGACGACCTTTTTCGACCAAAAAGTCAATCAAAGCCCGCAACCTGCGGGCTTTTTGGCTGTTGCGCACAAAGTAGAGAAACAGGCCGGAATAAGGGTACCAATGGGGCTGAAGTACCGGGCGTAAACGGCCCGATGCGAAGTGCTCGGCCACCATGGGAGTGACGATTCGGCCAATGCCCAGCCCCTTCTCGGCGGCATCGACCATGGCGTCGGTGTCATTCACCACCAGTGCCACCGGCATATTGACGGTGGTGGTTTGACCGTCGTTGAGTAGCTTGAGCGGGGCCAGCTGATTGGACGCAATAAAGCGATATTGAATCAGTTTATGCTGGCGCAGATCCTCCAGGGAGGCCGGCTCGCCATGGCGCTCCAGGTAGGCATCTGAGGCAAACAGAGCTTCCTGCATGGGGGCCGTTACTTGACGTGCCACCATGCCGGGCTCGACCCGATCGCCAAAGCGAATACCGATATCATGGCCGGTGCCCAGAAGATTGACGGATTCATCGGAAACGGAAATCTCCAGCTGAATATCCGGGTAACGCCGGCAGAACTCCGCATAAACCGGGCGTAAAAAGAACTGAAAAACAAACCGTGGCAGCGTGATGCTGACATTGCCGGAAGGTTCAACCGACAGATCCTGAACACTTTCCAGGGCGAAATCGAGGGTTGATACGGCATCGGCGGTGTTGTCGTAGAGCATCTGGCCGGCTTCGGTCAGCTCAATGCGGCGAGTGCTGCGGGTAAACAGCGGCAACTTGAGCTCGGTTTCGAGCTGCTTGAGGGCCTGGCTGACGGACGGGGGGGCCATCTCCAGCTTGCGGGCCGCGCCGCGAATGCTGCCTTCCCTGACGATGGTTTGAAAGATGCTCAACTGATTGAAGGTGCTGCCTTTCATCGGTTCCAGCCAAAGGGTGAATTTGACTGTTAGTTTTTGGCTAACAGTTATGTGGGTGTTGGTCGCCTAAACATTATCAATCGACATATATAAACTCCAGCTGTTTCTTGTTCATACCTGGTCAATGGTGGAGTTGATATGAGTCATGTCGTTGTTATTTCCGGTCACCCGAACCTTCAGCAATCCAATACCAACAAGCTGATCATCGAGCGGTTGGCCGGCTCCCTGGACAGCGTGGATGTTCGTTGCCTGGACACCCTTTATCCCGACTATCAGATTGACGTGGCCGCCGAGCAACAGGCGCTGTTGGCGGCGGATGCCATTGTGCTGCAGTTTCCCTTTTACTGGTACTCGGTGCCGGCGCTGCTGAAAAAGTGGATTGACGATGTGCTGGCCTACGACTTTGCATTTGGCTCCAAAGGAGACAAGCTGAAAGGCAAGGCGCTGTTCCTGTCGCTGACCGTGGGCGGCCCCGCGGCGTCTTATCAGCCTTTGGGGTACAACCACTTTACCATCGAACAAATGCTGCGGCCGCTGCAACAGACCGCCTATCTGGCCGGCATGGCATATCAGCCGCCCATTGCTACTTACCGCATGGTCTACATTCCCGGCGTTTACAACAAGCTGGAAGAGGTGCAGGAGCGGGCCGAGAGTCATGCTCGGCGGTTGCTGGCGGCCCTGCAGGAAGTGCTTGAATCCGATGAAGAGCGCATTCGCCGGTTTGTGAGTGAGTGGTTCGAGCAGTTTGATCAGCTGCCCGAGGCCAGTGAGTACTTCACCGCCCGGCTGGCGGCAGACGTAGACTGGAATATGCCCGAAGGCCGGTTTCTGGGGCACGATGGCTTTCGTGACTGGTATGCGATCGTGCGAAAGGTCTTTAAACCCGGCTGTGATCATCGGGTTGAGCAGGTAACCATCCAGCCCGATGGCGACGATTATCAGGTTGAGCTGAGAATTCGGTTACTCGCCGATACCTTTGCAGACTCCGATCTCAAGGGGGAGCCGATTGATTTGCTGGTAAATGAAATCTGGCAGGTCAGGCTCGACGAACAGGGCCGAGTCACCATTCACAACTATCGGGTCGTGCCGGTTGGCTGAGCCTGTAAGATACCCGGACCGGCCGGAACACGCCCTTGCCGAAGCCGTAATTTTTGGATACCGAGACATAATCATGAACAGACGACTGAAACCTCTGATATTAACGGCCTTTGCCACCTTTTCGACCGCCTCGGTGGCAGATGTGAACCCTGAGAGCAAGCTGCCTTCACTGCATCAGGCGGTGATCGCGGGAGACTTGGCGCAGGTCCGCACCCTGGTGGAAAGTGGGGCTGATGTGAATCAGCTGGACCGTAAAATGGGCAACGCGCCCGTCCATATCGCGGCCCAGTCCGATCATCCTGAAATCCTTAAATACCTGCTGGATCAGGGAGCCTTCATCAATCTGCAAACCCCCAGATCGGGGTTTACTCCCCTGATGAAGGCCAGCTGGTATTCCAAAGCCGAGAACCTTGATGTGTTGTTTGGCTACCCCGAGCTGAACATTGAGCTGACCACGCGTGTCGGTGCCAAAGCCGAAGACATGGTTGGCGGCTGGGACAGAAATATTGAGCCCCATGAAGCCAGGCTCTATGAACAACTGAAGCAGCGTTTTGTGGCCAAGCGTGATGAGCAACAGGCACTGCTGGAAGGACAGCACATTCTGAACACACTGGATGACACCACGCTGTCGAGTGCCGAAAAGGCGTCACGTATCAAGGTGCTGCTGGAGCAGGGGGCCGACGTTAATCAGCGCCGGCCGGTCTTTTCAAACAGGAACGACTGGCATACACCATTGCTGGTGGCTTCCCGTGAAGGCGATACCGAGGTGGTCAAGGTGTTGCTGGAGTATGGCGCGGATCAAACCATTACCGGTTATCCGATGAATGCCATTGCCATGCATAAAGCCGCCTATATGGGGCACCCCGAAATTTTGAAGCTGCTGGTCAATGACCGCCTCGCCGACAGGGTGTTGAATGATCAGGGGCCGAATAATGGTTATACGCCGCTGCACGATGCCATTTGGCATGGCAATGCGGAATCGGCCAGGGTACTGCTGGAGGCGGGGGCGGATACCTCACTGAAAACCTATGAACAGGACACCCCGGAAGCACTGGCAACGCGTTATCGGTATGAGAGTATCGAGGCGTCTTTCAAGGAGTAAACGTAGCCTGCGTGATCACCGGGTCACCTGATTGACCATGCTTGTTAATCCAAAGTAAGTAGTCCGGCTGGAAGTGTATGTTTGGCGCCTGACAGATTGCACAAACTGGACAGAGTTCCCTTCCTTCAGTGATCTACTATTTGGAAAAGCTATTTAAACAAAAAGTTTAAACTTTGCGTATTGATATTCTAATTGTTATAGAGGTTTAACGGCCTGGAGCTACCTTTTTCGCGCTCCTTAGCCCTTTACATCCTTGATAATGCTGGGAATATAAACCTTAATGGGGCAGGTTTATACTAGTGCATCGCTATAACTAGGCTGAGTTTGTTTCAACTTTTTGTCACAATAATTCCAAAGTGGTAGCGGGTACACAGCCTCACCTCTGTTCAAATATCATAGCGGGGTAGCAATAAATCCTGTTAACCAAATCTTGAGTAGAGAAATAATTATGCATAAACAAGTCCTGCCCGCCGTAGCCCTGTTGTCCCTGTTTGCCATGGGCGCCGCCCATGCCGATGGCATTGACCGCCATGAGAAACGTATGGCCGAACTGCGAGCATCCCAGGCCGAAAAGGCACAGTTCACTGCAGTACAGTCAGGTCAGGAGCTTTCCAGCCAGCACCTGCAAAATGGTACCGATGGCATCGATCGACACGAAAAGCGCATGGAAGAACAGCGCAAGGCCCGAGGCTAAGCGTGAATACCAGTGCCGAATAACGAAAATGCACCCTGAGCGGTGCATTTTTTGTTTGGTGTTAGGCACTGGAGCAAGCCATTGATGAATTTGATACTGTATGCCCTTTTGGGCGAGCTGAACAGGTAGAGCATGAGTAAACCCGGCGAGTCACTGGGCAGACAGTTATATCGCATGACCTGGCCGATGCTGATTGGCGTGCTGGCCACCATGAGCAGCCAGCTGGTAGACAGTGCCTATATTGGCCAGCTGGGCACCCAGCCCCTGGCGGCGGTGGGGTTCACCATTCCTGTGTTTCAGCTCATCATCGGCATACAGGTTGGCCTGGGTATCGCCACCACAACGATTATTTCCACCGCCCTGGGAGCCGGCAAGCAGGGCAATGCCCGGCAACTGGGCAGCCTGGTGCTGGCAACCGGCGGCGCAGTGGTGTTTGTGCTTTGTCTGCTGATCTGGGCTGGCCAGCAACTGATCCTCTCCGCGCTGGGGGCCAGTGAGGCCCTTTACCCTTTGGTGCGGGCATACTGGCTGCCGTGGCTCGGCAGCTGCTGGTTGGGGGCGATGTTGTATTTTGGCTACAGCATTTTTCGGGCTAATGGCAAAACCATGCTGCCAGGCATGGTGATGGTATTGACCAGCCTGCTGAATATTGTGCTGGACCCATTATTTATCTTTGTCCTGGACATGGGCCTGGCCGGTGCGGCCTGGGCCACCATTTGTGCTTATGGTGCCGGTTGCCTCATTCTCGTGGTCAGCATGGCGCGCCTGCGGTTGGTCCAACTGCCCGGCAGCGTGGTCCGCATTCGCGCCGGGCTGACACGTCTCATCTCCTTTGTGGTGCCTTCCACCCTGAGTCAGCTGGTGCCGCCGTTGTCGGCCATGCTGGCCACGGCCATTGTGGCCGTGAATGGCGAGGACGCGGTGGCGGCCTGGGGGCTGGGCAGTCGTATTGAGCTGATGTCCATCATTGTGGTACTGGCGCTGACCATGGCGATGCCGCCCATGATAGGCAGACTGCGTGGCAGCAATGACCTTGAGCAGATTCGGCTGCTGGTGGGCAAGGCGGTGAAGTTCGTGGTGCTGTGGCAGCTGATCCTGGCCGCGCTGCTGGCCGCCCTGTCGGCTCCCCTGAGTCGAGTGCTGATCAGTGACGGGGCCACGGCGGCCATTCTGGCTGAATACCTCTGGCTGGTGCCGATAAGTTATGGTGCCCTGGGGCTTTGCATGATCATGGTGTCGGTGTGCAATGCCATGGGCAAGCCCAGGCTGGCGCTGGTTATTTCCGCATTGCGCCTGTTGGGCTGCTACCTGCCCCTGATCTGGCTTGGATCCGAGCTGTACGGTTTGCGCGGGCTGTTTTTCGGGGCCACATTCGGAAACGTGCTGGCCGGCCTGATGAGCTGGTACATGTACAAAAAACATGCCATGGAGCCGGCCGCGCGTGCCATGGGCTCGTCAGGGCGAGTCACCATATAAGCCCAGCCTGGGGACATGGCTAGCCGAGTGTTTTGGTGGACATCATCAGGAATCCGGTAAAGGCGGCATTATCCTGCTGCAGCGAGGCATCCACCATGTTTCTCATTTAAATGATTTGCTCACGATAGGCGGTGTAAAACGGATAGCTTGGGGTTGGGTTATAAATCAGCCCCTGCAGTTCAAAGAAGCGAATAACCCCTTTGGTGGTGGTGGGTTTAACAAAGACCTCCGCCCGGGGCGTATAGTAATAAGGCAGAATGGTCATCAATGACCACTTGGCCAGCCGGGCGGGGCGCAGCAGGTCCAGCATGATGTTAAAGCCGTATTTCTGATCCCCGTGCAGCATGTCATTCAGGGCAAAGGAGTAGCTTTCTCTTTCATGATGGGTCATGGCCCTGACCCAGTCCCTGAGTCTGGGTTTTTCAAACATGGAGACCATGGAGGAGCGGCTGATCAGTTTGACCATGTCTTCGGCCACCTGTTGTGGCCGGGAAAAGCATTCGGGCGCAAAACACTGCTGTGCCTGCGCCGTGCGTTGAGCTATCTGATGCTTTTTCCTTCACGAACCATCAGGGGGTGGGAGAATCCGCCGGGGTAGAGGGTTAAAAACTCGCTTTCCGCGGCCAGCAGACGTTGCTTATTCATGGATGCTCCCAAAGGTAAATGTGCTAAACCGGGTCACACCTCAAAGAGGACATCGGAGCGAATGATGTACTTGACCCCTTTGGTGATGGTCTCCGAGCTGTGCAGGCAGTGCATGGGGTGTCTGCCGTGAGGGAAACATAACACGCTGCCCGCCGGCGTGCGAACACCCACCTTGCTGGTCTGCCGGGAATGCGGCTCGTTAACCCAGAATTCGGTAGCGCCTCCTTCAAACTCGTCCGAAAGCAGCACAAGGAACGTCATTTTGCTCCAGCGATCGGGGTAGGCATCGCCGACCAGGGTGCGATCGATGACGCGGCTGCCCGGCCAGTCTCCGTCGATATGGGGCTTGAAGAAGTCACCTTCGCCATAGCGGTAGAACCTGAACCGGGCATTGATACCCAGCGGCCGTTTACCATTAAAGATGCCCTCGGGGTCACCCATGAAAGGCCGACTGCGTTCCCAGATGATGTTGTCGGTTGCCTCATCCACCACCCAGGTCAGGCTGTGGTTATGGCGAACCGAGCGGGGCAGGGAGACGGCGGCGTCTTCCAGGTAACCAAGGGTTTCCGAAATTTGAATCAGGCGCTCGCACTCTTCCCGGGAAAGCACGTTAAGAATCTGAAAGGCGCCGGGCACTTCCGGTATCTCTCGACGCTGAATGTCCCAGTCAACCTTGTCGAGTAACTGGGCCGGGTTGGTGCGGTCACTTGCCCTGGTGGGCAGGGCCGAATGCTCGGCGCCAGGCTCCCTGGCCACCACGTAGAAATCATTGATGTTCATGTTATTCTCCTAACGGCGTCGGCTCAGCACCCTGACCTGGGCAAACTGCCTGTGGCCGTCCGGCGAGCCATGAAAACCATAACCACTGTGTTTTGCCCCGACCCAGGGGCTGTCGCCGGTGCCGCCTACGCCGCTGTTGATGGCGACCATGCCGGCTTCCAGCTGCTCCGCCACCTGTTCGGCGCCTTCACCGCCAAACACCACGGCACCCAAGCCGTAGGGGGAGTGATTGGCCCGGGCTATTGCCTCATCCAGCCCCTTCACGGTACCGATGGCTATCACCGGCCCAAAGGTTTCTTCCTGCTCAATCAGCATGTCTGGCGTGATATTCGTGATCACCGCGGGCGAAATATAAGGCGGCGCCTGCTCGACGGAGCCCAGCCGCAGCCGGGCCCCCCTGCCGATGGCATCCTGCAGATGGTGCATAACATGCCGGTGCTGCCTTTGGTTGACCAGGGGGCCCAGCTTGACGCCCGGCTCGTTCCAGGGGCCCGCCTTATAGCGGGCGGCGAGTTGCACAACACGCTCGATGAAGGCATCCGCCACCTCGGACGCCACATAAATGCGTTCGGTGGAGGTGCACATCTGGCCGGTATTCTCAAGGCTGCTGGCGACCGCGAAGTGGGCGGCCGTTTCGATGTTGGCGTTGTTCATGACGATCATGGGGTCATTTCCACCCAGCTCCATCACCAGGCGTTTCAGGCCCGATGAGGCGCTGGCCATAATGTCTTTTCCGGCGGCCACCGAGCCGGTAAAGGCGATCAGGTTAATGTCACTGTTGACCAGTGCCTTGCCGGCCTCTTCGTTGCCGTGCACGATCTGCAGTACATGTGCGGGCAGGGTCTGGTTGAGAATATCAACCAGGGCCTGGGCGATAAGCGGAGTCTCTTCCGAAGGCTTGAACACCACGGTATTGCCCGCCACCAGGGCGGGCACGATAAGGTTGCCGGCCATGGCCAGCGGGTAATTCCAGGGGGAGATCACTGCGGCGACACCCAGGGGCTGATATTGCAGCCGGGTGGTTGCGTTCAGCGTGCGTGTGGCAAGGGCGGCGCCCGCTTCTTGTGCCGTGTAATCGGCGGCATAGGCGGTACCGGTCACTTCCGACATGGCCCGGCGCAGATCCTTGCCCATCTCCTGGGCGAGCAGTGTAGCCAGTTCTTCCGCCCTGTCGATGACGGGGGCAAACGCCGCCTGAACGAGGCGCACGCGCTCTGAGGTAGTCAGACGGCGCCAGGACTGCGCCGCCCGTTTGGCATTGGCGATGATCTCGGGCATCACCGACGCCGGCGTTATTGCAACCTGACCCAGCACATCGCCAGTGACAGGATTGAACGACTGTAACAAGGAAGTCATGACATTCACCCTAATGAATGGTGGTGGGCCGATATGGTACAAACGCCATGATACAATTTGAAACAAGGGTGGCTTGTTAAAGGTACAACTGTGAGTGGTGAGTTTGATCTGAAGCAACTCAGGGTGTTGCAGTCATTGCTGCAGGAGCGCAGCGTGTCCAGGGTCGCCGGGAAAATGGGACTGACCCAGCAGGCCATCAGCGAGCAGTTGCGCAAGATGCGCGCCCTGTTTGGCGATCGGCTGTTTATACGCCAGGGCAACCGTATGGTGCCGACTCCGCTGGCCGAGCAGCTGGGGCTCAAGGCTTCGCGTATTCTGAGCGAGGTTGATGATCTGTTGACCGCAGGGCAGTTTGAACCCGAACGCTACCAGGGCACTTTCTGTATCAGCGCCAATGATTACGCCATACAGGCCATTTTGCCGCGGTTTCTGGAAAGCGTGCGGGCCGATGCGCCCAATATGAAAATCATCGTACGTGATTTTGTGTCAGATAACCTTGAACAGTTGATGGCCACCGGGGAGATCGATCTGGCATTGAGCTTTCCCCCCTTTATTCCCGCTTCCATTCATTATCTGGTGTTGTTTGAAGAGCAGCATATCTGCATTACGGCCCGCCACTCCAAACGCCTGGAAAAAACCTGGACCCTGGAGGAAGTGGCGCGGCTGCCGCAGCTTATCGTGTCGCCCTCTCGGGCCAACCTGCGCGGCTCTCATGATGAATGGTTTGCCCTGCAAGGCCTGAAACGCAATATCGTGATGTCGGTACCGAGCTTTTCGGCTGCCCCCGATATTATTGGGGCTACCGACATGATTTCATTTTATCCCTCCAGGCTGCTGCCCAATCCCAAGGTGGCGTCGTTGCAGCTGGACACCCTGACTCCCAAGTTCGAGGTGATTGTGGCCTGGCACAGCCGCACGCGACACAGTCCCCTGCATACATGGATGCTTGAGCGACTGAAGGCGTTGTTTGTCCGTTAACTTTCCTTACCGTCGACCCCTTCGGACTTCAGCGTTTTTTCCAGCCACTCCACAAAGGTGGCCACACGAGCCCACCGCTCCTTATGGGGCGGAATGCTGAGATAGTAACGAGGCAGGGGAGGCAGCTGGGAGTCATCAATGTCGAACGGAATACAAAGCTCGCCGGCGGCCAGCATGCCCTGGGCATTGACCCGGTTGCCCAGGGCCACGCCAAGCCCCTGGGCCGCCGCTTCAAAGGCATGCAGGGAGTAACCCATCGATAAAAACGGCTGATCCCTGACCCAGGGAAAGTCCGCCAGAATGGACTTCCACGAGTTCAGGCGGCGTTCGGTTTCAATCAGTGTCAGCCCGCGCAGGCCCTCAATGCTGTTCAGCTGGTGTTTCTCTACATACTCGGGGCTCGCCAGGGCGACGATCTCATCGTCAAGCAACTGGTGTGTCTTGAAATGGGGATCGGCCTCAAAGCGGTATTCAATGGCGATATCGATGCCCTTTTCTTCCGGCTCCAGAATCATGCGATCCAGCAGGCGAACATCGTATTGAGGGCAGGTGGCAAAGAAGCTGGCCAGTCGTGGAATCAGCCACTTGGTGGTTAATGAAGGGGGCGCGGCTATGGTCAGGGTTTCACGGTTTTTCTTCTGCGAGGCAATGGCCGTGGCGCGGCCGATGGCCTGCAGGCTGGGGCGAATCTCGGTCAGGTAATCGCGGGCCACCTCGGTCAACAGCAGATTGCGGCCTTTGCGTATAAAAAGGGGGGACTCCAGGTATTCCTCCAGCTTGGCCAGCTGGTGGCTCACCGCCGGAGGAGTCACACACAGTTCCTGGGCCGCCTGCCGAACCCCCCCCAGGCGGGCCACCGCTTCAAATACCCGTAACGCATAAAGAGGTGGAAACTTGTACATTCTGTCATCACTCCTGAGCGGCGAATGTTGGACGCCTTGTCATCAAGGGCGCGGGTTATGGGAGTGTTACCACCCGGTCGAGTTTGAACCAGGTTGGTCTGGCTGGTTGTAAAAATAAAGCCTAACACCTTGATGCTTAAGCCAATATATCCAGCATTCCAGGCATGTCGGTGAGATTCCAACTGTAAAAAAAACGTTTACAACAAGCAAACAAAAAGTCAATTTATTTTCCCTTTCGTGGTCTTTATAGTCCCTCCTGTAGCCGATTAGTTAACTAAATGTGCGCTTTATGGGTTGTTTATTTACATCCTCGGGAGGGTTTATGCGACCACTGGAAGGTTTGCTGGTTGTATCCATTGAACAGGCCCTGGCGGCCCCACTGTGCACGGCCAGGCTGGCCGAGGCCGGTGCCAGGGTCATCAAGGTGGAACGGGCCGAGGGCGATTTTGCCCGCGGCTATGATCGGGCGGCCAAGGGCGCCAGCTCTTATTTCACCTGGACCAACCAGGACAAAGAGTCGGTGGTCCTTAATTTTCGTGAACAGGACGATGCCGAGCTGCTTGAGCAGTTGCTGGCCGAGGCCGATGTCTTTATTCAGAACCTGGCGCCGGGCGCCATGGCCAGGGCCGGGTTTGGCGCCGAGCGGCTGCGCCGCGATTACCCTCGGCTGATCACCCTGGACATTACCGGTTACGGAGAGAGTGAGGCGGTACGCCACCTCAAGGCCTACGACTTTCTGATCCAGGCGGAGTCCGGCCTGACCGGCATCAGCGGCGGGGTGAATGAGATGGGCCGCATCGGAGTGTCCATCTGTGATATCGGCGCGGGCATGACCGCCCATGCCGCCGTGCTTGAGGCCCTGATGAAACGGGAGCGTACCGGTGAAGGCTCGGCCCTGGCGGTTTCGCTGTTTGACGTTGCCGCCGACTGGATGAGTGTGCCGCTTATGCACGAGGAATATGGCAAGGGCGCGCCGAAACGGGTGGGCCTCAAACACCCCAGCATGGCTCCGTATGGCGCATTTGAAACCCGTGAAGGCGCGCTGACCCTGATTTCCATTCAAAACGATCGGGAATGGCCGCGTTTCTGCGAGATCGTGCTGGGTGATGCCGCCATTGCTCAGGACGAACGTTTTCAGTCCAACAACGAGCGGGTTCGCCACCGTGAGGAGCTGGAACAGCTGATCACCGGGGTGACCCGCACCATTGACCAGAATGAATTCAAGGCTCGACTGAGCGAAGCCGGCATCGCCTTTGGCGCGGTAAACAGCGTGGCCGAGCTGGGGCAGCATCCGGCCCTGCGCCGTCGGGAAGTCGGTACCGACAACGGCGCTACCGTCAGCATTCCGGCGGCCCCCATTCGTTGGCTGGACGCCATCCCTCACCACGAATCAGGCCATGCTCCGGCGACCGGCGCCGATACCGAACGGGTGCGTCAGGAGTTTACCAAGCAGCAGCAAAAGGAAGCCTTCAATGTCTGAAAGTAACGTAATGAACTGGCTGGGCCGCAGTGAAACCTTTGAGGACGAACTGCGCCTGCAACCGGCCCGTTTTATGGAAGCCACCCTGGATCGGGACGCGCTGCTGAAAAAAGGCGATGAACTGCCGCCCCTGTGGCACTGGCTGTATTTTCTGGAAGCCAAACCGGCATCCCTGCTGGGCCGGGATGGTCACCCGAAAAAGGGCGGTTTTCTGCCCCCGGTAGACCTGCCCCGGCGGATGTGGGCGGGTGGACGTTTTGAGTTTCTGGCGCCGCTGCGCATGGGGGAGCCGGTTCGCAAGGTGTCAACCATCAGCAACATTACCCACAAGGAAGGCCGCACCGGTGCCCTGTGCTTTGTGACCGTGCTGCACGAGATTTATTCCGGTAGTCACCTGGCTTTCACCGAGGAGCAGGACATTGTTTACCGCGAAGATCCCGCCGCCGATGCGCCGCAGCCCGCTCCCAAACTGGCGCCCGACGACGCCGATGTGGTCGAGACGGTGTCTCCCACCGAGGTGATGCTGTATCGCTATTCGGCCCTGACCTTTAATGGCCACCGTATTCATTACGATGTGGACTACTCCCGGGATGTAGAAGGTTACGAAGGCCTGGTATTCCATGGTCCGCTGACCGCCACCCTGCTGGTTGATCTGGCCACGCGCACCATGGGACGTCAGCCCGCCCGCTTCAGCTTCAAGGGATTGGCGCCGATCACCGCCAACCATTCCTTCAAGATTGAAGGCCGGCGCGAAGGTAACGTGATGAAGCTCTGGGCCCGACGCCATGACAACGCGCTGGCGATGCAGGCTGAAGCCGTCTTTCTGGAACAGTAACAAGGTATTCCCATGACCCTATCCGCTTTTTCCGAACAGTTTTGCACCTGGGCAACGGCTCCCGAGCTGGCGCTGTGCCAGGAGGCCCGGGCCGTCGCCCGTTTCAGTCTGGTAGATACCCTGGCCTGTATGTTCCTGGGTAAGGACATGCACCAGCCCCTGGCGGTGGCGGCAGCCCTGCAGGAGGATGGAGACAGTGGCAGCGTGGTGGCTGTCGGTGGCGGACAGGGTCATACCCTGAGTGGTGCCGCCCTGCTGAACGGGGCCCGTGTGCATGCCCTGGACTTTGACGATTATGAATTGTCCGGCTCCAGCCATGCCAGCGGCCCGCTGTTCAGTGCCCTGTTCAGCCTGGCGTCTGCCCGTGGGCTGTCCATCAGGGAAGTCTGTGATGCCTGGCTGGTCGGCCATGAAGCCATTGTGCAAATGGGGCAGGCGTTGGGTTATGGCCACTATGACAAGGGCTGGCACTCCACCCTGACCCTGGGCCCTGTGGGCGTGGCGGCGGCCGTTAGCCGTGCCCTGGGGCTTGACCGCGAACGCATGGCCCATGCCATGGCGCTGGCGGCCAGCTCCTCGGCAGGCACCCTGCGCCAGACCGGCTCTCACGCCAAGGCCATTCACGAAGGCCTGGCCGCCCAGGCCGGCCTTCGGGCGGCCCTGATGGCCAAGGCCGGGGCCACCGCCAATACCGAACTCTGGGATATTCCGTCCGGCTTTATCAGCCTTTATGGCACCTCGGACTCACCCGGGTTTTCTCAGGCCATGGCCCGCGCCGAGCTGGGGCAGGGAGTGCGGCTGTATCCGGTGATTCGCAAGCTGTGGCCCAGCTGCGCCTATACCCAGCGCGCCATCATGAGCGCCGAGCGGATTTCTGCGCAACTGACGCCGGGCGACGCCATCGTTCAGGTGCAGTATCGCATGCCGCGGCCTTTCCATCAGGTGGCTCATTTTGGCCTGCCTGAAAACGATGCCGAGGCCCGTTTCTCCATTCCTTATTGCGTGGCCGCCGGCCTGCTCTGTGGTCATGTGACGCCGGATGACTTTAACGAACGGGCGTTTCGTGATCAGGCGCGGCGCCAGTTGACCGGCCTGGTTGAACTGGACCTTTACGAGCTGCCGGCTGGGCACTCCGGTGATATCGGCCCCACCAGCCCCGAAACCCTGGTGGTGACGCTGGAAAGTGGCAAGCAACTGGTGGATGAAGGCCTGGCGGTGCCGGGGGGAGCCGATATGCCGATGACCGAAGCACAGCTGCTGCAAAAGGTACATGACTGCGGCCTGCCCTTCGAACTGGCCAAGGCACTGCTGCGGGATGATGAAACGGCGCCGCTGGTGCGAACCTCCCTGTTTGTGACCGCTCAGCAGGCGGCGGGAGAAAGCAAATGAAAACGCCAGGAATCATGCGCTCTCTTTTGTATGTACCCGGACAAAACGAAAAACTGGTGGGCAAGGCGGTAGCGGGTAGTGCCGATGTGATCGTACTGGATCTGGAAGACGCGGTACCGGCGGCCACCAAGCCCCAGGCGCGCCAGGCGCTGGCCATGCACTGCCAACAAATTCGTCAGGCCGGCAAGGACGCGGCGGTGCGGGTGAATGCCCCCAACGATCTGCTGGCCCTGGATCTGCCGGCCGTTATCGGCGCCGGCGCCAATCTGGTGGTGCTGCCCAAGGTGGAAAGTGCGCTGCAGGTGCAAACCCTGGCCAGCGCCCTGGACGAAACGGACATTGGCATTATCGGCCTGATTGAAAGCCCGGCGGGTTTGCTGAACGCGGCGGAGATCGCGGCAGCACACCCCCGCCTGCTGGCGCTGAGCGTGGGCACGGAAGATCTGTCTTTTGATATGGAAATGACCCCCTGCTGGGACAGCCTGCTGGTGCCCAGCATGCAGGTGAACATTGCCTGCAAGGCCGCCGGTATTGCGGTATTGGGTTACGTGGGCAGCATTGCCGAATTTCGCGACATTGCCGCCTTTGAGGCCAGTGTCAGCCGCTCGTTGCCCCTTGGTTTTTCCGGCGGTTTTGCCATTCACCCGGCCCAGGTTGAGGTGCTTAACCGTGTGTTTTCTCCCGGCGAGGAAGAAGTGGTTTTGGCCCGGCGCATTGTTGAGGCGTTCGCCCAGGCCAGCCGGGATGCCGTGGGGGCCATTGCCGTGGACGGCAAAATGATCGATCTGCCGGTGGCACGGCGGGCGGAAAAGCTGCTGGCACGACTGGCGCTGGTGGCCGCCCGGGAAAACAAACAGTAAACGAGGCGCAATCATCATGTTCTCCCGAAATGATAATTGTGAGTTGAATTGTTGGTGATGTAAGAGGAGTGACATCATGGCTGATACTATTCGTGCCCGTTTGGCAAAAAAGAATTATCTCAGTGATGAAATCTGCAACTTTACCTTTGAGGCGATAGATGGCGCGTTCGAGTCATTTGAAGCCGGATGTCATGTGGACGTTTTTCTGGGCCCCGATCTGGTCAGAAACTACTCGGTCTGGGAATGGCAGGACGACGGAACATCGTTTTCTGTCGCGGTAAAGCGTGAGGACAATGGCCGGGGCGGCTCGCTGGCGATGCATCAGCTTGAGCTGGGGGTTGAAATTGAGATTGGCGGCCCACGCAATAACTTTGCGTTGCAGAGCAGTGATGAGCCCATCGTGCTGATAGGCGGCGGCATTGGGGTAACGCCCATTTACTCCATGGCGTGTGAATTAAAGAAAGCCGGTCGTGACTTCAGTGTTTATTACCTGGTCAGAAGCCATGAGCATGCCGCCTTTGATGCTTTATTCAACCAACTGGAGCTGGGCGACAATTACCACCTGCATTGCGATGAGGTAGACGGTTTTCTTGATTTTGACGCCTTTGTACTGGCTCAAGCCGAAGACTGTCATTACTACATCTGCGGCCCCGAGCCCCTGCTTAATCGCCTGCAAACGGTCAGCGCCGAACACAAGCGCGGCACCGTTTATTTTGAGCGATTCGCCGCACCGGCCACGGAAGGGGATGTTGAAAATACTCCCTTTACCGTGGTGATTAATTCAAGTGGTGAAAACATAGAAATTCCTTCCGACCAGACCATTCTTGCCGTGCTCAAGGACAAGGGGTTTGATATTCATTACGGCTGCTCATCCGGCTTGTGCGGTTCCTGCATTACCGATGTGCTGGATGGAGAAATAGATCACAGGGACAACGTACTCGACGACGAAGAAAAAGCCGAAGGCGATTGCATGTGTATTTGTGTGTCACGGGCAAAGTCTGACGTTTTGGTGCTTGATATCTAACATCAACCTTCATGGATGAACATCATGACAACTATTACCAAAGTTAGTGTGTGGAAAATCGCTCTGGAAAGCCATGTGCCCTATTACATGGCCGGTGGCAAGGTCTGCCTTTCGGTACCGTCCATTATCGTCAGAATCGACACGGATGCCGGTATTTGTGGCTGGGGTGAGGTTTGTCCCATTCCGCACTATTTGCCCGCCTATGCCGATGGCGTCATTCCTGCCATTTCGGAAATGGCCGAGGTGCTGATCGGCGCGGATCCCATTGGTCCGGAAGCACTGATGCGTAAGCTGGACAAGCACCTGATCGGGCACGTTTACGCCAAGTCGGCCATCGACATTGCGCTGTGGGATCTGACCGCCAA